>JBGUHN010000090.1:0-51314 GCA_045112155.1 Lachnospiraceae bacterium | reverse complement strand
GCCAGTGTCATAAGCGCCGGCCAGCATGATCTCGTACCATACATAACCGTCCTTCTTGACCTTGCGGCCTGTCGTGTAGACCTGTGTTCCGTTCGGGATTGTGAAGAAAACCTTGTTTTCCCGCATCTCCCCCGACCGCTAAACTGTTTCTTCACGAAAGAATTGTCCGCGACCTTGGAAACAATACACAAAACGTGTAGAATAAACATAAATCACTTGCCTAAAGTGTGCGCTTGCAGCATGACTTACGATTTGTACAGCAAGCGCGAAATAAAGACCGGATTGATGGAGGATTGAATTATGTTCAACAAGAAACAGGATGAAAGATTCAAACGTGTTTATGCAGACGGCGGTGAACTCAGGGATGACGGAAGACGTCAGATTCTGGTGGACACGGAGACAGGAGTTCACTACCTTGTATGGAAATCTGGATACGCAGGCGGAATCACGCCGTTGCTCGATGCTGAAGGGAATGTAGTCATTACGAAGTCAGATTATTGATAAAGAATAGGGTATACATTGAAGCAGATGTACTGCGGAGCTTCGTCATGTATATATTCGAAACTGAATGTACTGCGGAGCTGTGTCATGCATGGAGCCACAACAGAATGCACAGACGAAACGCGGAATATCAGGCTGAATCGATACATACAATATAGAAGAGACTTAAATGGAGAAGCAGCTTTTACAGCAAATGTAAGGCTGACAGGATTTAACTTTAATGGAAGATAAGAGATTTCTGTTCGAGAAGGACAGCGTTCCCCACGCGCTGTGGGTCATGGCAATGCCGGCCATCGCAAGCCAGCTCATAACGCTGGTATACAATCTGGCGGACACCTGGTTCGTGGGAAGGACCAATAATCCGCAAATGGTAGCCGGCTGCTCTCTGGTCCTGCCGGTCTACATGCTGACCGTCGTTCTGTCCAATATCTACGGGACAGGCGGCGGGACTCTGATCGCCCGCCTGATCGGGAGAGGAGATAACGAGGAGGCTTCACGGGTGTCAGCCGCCTGCTTATGGATGGCACTGGCATCGGCTGCTCTGTTCTCATTCCTGTGCCTTATCGGGATGACTCCGCTGCTTCGCTTTTTAGGTGCCAGCGATAATGTGCTGCCGTATTCGAAGCAGTACATGTTCTTCGTAGTCGTGATCGGAGGAATTCCGGTCATACTCAGCAACACAATGTCATCTATGCTCCGAAATATCGGGCGGTCCTCACAGGCCTCTTTCGGTCTCAGCATGGGCGGGCTGCTGAATATTGCGCTGGATCCGCTTTTCATGTTCGTCATTCTTCCGGACGGGAAACAGGTCATGGGTGCGGCCATCGCCACCATGCTGAGCAACCTGACAGTCCTCGCCTACTTCATTATGACCTATCGCAAGGTTGGTGCGGAGACGATCCTTCGGGTTCGAATGCAGGGTCGATATCCTTCTTCCGAGTCCATGGCATCAATTTTCGGGGTTGGACTTCCCGCAGCGTCGTCAGTTTTTCTTTTTGACCTGTGCAACATCGTCATCAACCGCCTGTCATCGACCTATGGGGACACACATCTTGCAGCCATAGGAATCGTTCTCAAAGCGGAGCGGCTGCCGCTCAATATCGGGATTGGCATTTGCCTCGGCATGGTGCCGCTCGTAGCCTACAGTTATTCTTCCGGGAACAGAGAGCGAATGGATGCCGTGTTCCGGTTCGGCAGAGCAATGGGGCTCATTGTGGGCGTGGTGAGTGTGATATTGTATTTTACATTTGCACCGGTCATCATGCAGTCATTCATAGGTGACGCGGAAACAGTGCGGCTCGGGACACAGTTCCTGAGGGCAAGATGTATTGCGACACCGCTCATGTTCCTGTGCTTCAGTATGGTCCATTTTACCCAGGCGATCGGCATGGGAAAAGAGTCATTCCGGCTCGCTGTCATTCGGCAGGTAGTGTTCAACATTCCGCTGCTGTTCATCATGAATCGGATTTTCGGGATGATGGGTATTGTCTGGACGCAGGTGACGGCGGATTTCTTTACGGTTATTGTCTCTTATATTATTTACGCGGGGATTCGAAGACGAGAAGGCTGGCCTGCCGGCATTTGAAAGAATAAAACGGGGCTGTCGCATTAGACGGTGTCACCACTATGTATGGAAGACATTTGCAAATGACGTCTGCCATATATAGTGGTGGCTCGCCTTAATGCGACAGCCCCGTATGTCTTTATCAGTTACTTACCAGTTCTGTCTCATCTCTTCAAAATCCATGCTCCTGCCCACTTTTTTCCAGACTACGATGCAGATGATTACTGCAAAAATAGTCTGAAGGGACATTGCAATCAGTCCTGCAAGTCCAACGTCGCCTGTCTTTACATAGCTCGTAACAGGTTCAATCTGGAAGAATGCCATGGAAAGTGAGAGCAGGAAATCGTAGATTGCGTGAACGAGGGCGCATGCCCAGATGTTGCGTGTTTTCCAGTACATAAAGAGAAGGGCAAGACCGAACAGTCCGCTGCTGAGAATCTTGGCTACGGCCTGACTAAGCAGGAGCGGTGTGGATACGTCAGCAAATGCAATATGACCCCAACCGAAAAGAAATGTCACTGCAATTGCGCTCAGGACAAATACGTACTTGAAGTTCCTGAACTGGTAAACAATTGCGTCGTTGATGACTGCTCTGAAAGCAACCTCTTCGAAAATGCCTACGAACAGCATCTCGAAGAATAAAAGCGGAAGCCGGATATACCAGTCTGCCTGGAGCGTATTATTAGCGAAAGCGGATAAAAGGGAAAGCGCGCCGAGGATCACTGCGATAACGATGTAAGGCATCATAACTTTGATCGTGTACCCTACATCATGTCCGCAGTTTTCGAGTGTCTTCTCACCGGAGATCAGATACAGGAAAAAAGCCATTGTAGCGGAGAGCAGCATCCTGAGGAGACCGCCCGCCAGAAAGCCGTCGGTGGGTATGCAATGAATAGATATTATCGCGACTGCAATAGCCAGAATGCCGGTAATAAGCGGCTGCTTTTTGAGAAAGTAAAGAAAATGCTTCATTTTATGTTCCTCCAAATTCATTGATTTGTTAATTTTCATTTTATCCGGGCTTCAAATATGCCCATTTGTATATTTATACGAAATATAACAGGGGAGGGACATGGAAACGTTCTCTGAATATGTGCTATAATTCTGTACTGCAGGTTGTTTGACAAAAAAGATAAGCCGATGAAAAAAGGAGGAGAGAATATGTCAAAACCGATGCAATATGACGATTACCTGGGCATGTCCGATTCACTCTCATTCGAGGAAGCGGACAGGATATATAAGCTGCTGATTGACAATGCGAACACGGAAGACGAGGACTTCGCCGAGCTCTGGGAAGACTTCGTGAAAGTTGCTGCCAGATATGCCAATATCAGAGCGACCTGGTACATGATTTCGCGCCGGGAGAGGATGGAAACAGATGATGCCCGCACGGCATGCCACGATTCGGTCATCAGCCACCTGAATGCCATCTGGCGCTGTATGAAAATGAAAGGCTGGGACCTTACATGGCGCGAGGAGCTCGGGCTGGATGAGTTCTTGCATAGAAAGAGGTTAGGGGACTTTGCCTGCTACCTGGCCTATGTGTATGGTCTGAATTCACGGTAAATCGCGATCTCATTCGCGTATCACCCTTAGTATATTCTGAGCAAATGTTCTATGACCCTCCTCGGAAAAATGCAGCCCGTCAAAGAGGCAGGCAATATTCCACCTGGTCGCGTCCGCAAACTCGAGGCCGAACTCAGCCGCGACCGCCGCAAGCTTCTCCGGGAGCTCTTTCATAACGCGCGCGGCGGACTCCGCCGACTGCGACATCGGAATCCCGACCATCTCGTAGAAGAGAACGCGGTCCGATGGGGCGGGGGGACAGACAAGCAGGATCCGCTTTTTCGATGCGGGCTCCGAATCCCCCGCAGCCGTAGTCCCGGAGGTCTTCCAACGGGTCAGCTCCGGGACATTCACGAACACATTTCGCATCTTGTCCGCAATTTTTTCTGCCGTTGCGCCCCGCGTCATAAAGAGGTCGTTGCTCCCCAGCATGATGATGAGCATATCGGCATCATAATGGCGCTCAAGGATCTTTTTGAGCGAGCGGTACTCGTAGGAGGCGGAGGGGATGCATCTTCCGTTCATGCCTTCATTTTCAATCTCAATATCGGGCTCGCTGTCCAAAATGCCTGTCCAGCGCTCATTTTTAGCGAGTCTGCCCGGGCTTCCGAGCCGCGGGTCGAACCCATATGTGTTGGAATCCCCATAGCATATTATTTTCATGGCGGTCTCCTCTCTTCGTCGAATTCAAGTCCCGCCAATATTATACCAATATTATATACAACTTGGTGTATATTTCAGAAATTCTCTGCAAAGAGCATAAAAGATGGTAACAGCTCGGAGGGCAGGACCTGCGTTTTTCGATGAAGATGATGTTGACGCCGGATCAGGAAGTATCGCGCAGCCCGTCTGAACTGTTACAAAAGATGGCAGATCCGATACTGCGGACCTGCCATCTGTCAATTCGTCATTATGTGGCTGCGATTAAAAACCAATCAGGCTGCCTGCGATCCAAGCATTGTCGGAGCCGTCCAGCAGTGTGACTTCATACCATACATAGCCGTCTTTTGTGACCTTGAGGCCTGTTGTTCTGAGCTTTGTGCCGTTATAGACCTTAGCTGCGACCTTGCCGTTAAGGCCCGGTGTATGCCTGATATTTGCATAATTTACTGCATCGTTTGCTACTGTGACGATCTTGCCGCCTGTGATCTCCTCGAGTGCCTCAAAACTGATTTTGTTCATTTCTGTCATGATTTTTTCTCCTTAATATATCGATTAATTTTAGAAATTTTCTTTTTAATCGGGCTCCCTTTTGCCCTCACAATTATAGATACGAGGGATTCTGAGGGAGGGCCAATATTATTTCCCGTGGTTCACGTGGTTCACGTGGGGGTTCACGCGGTTCACGTGCTGAGAGGCTGCCTCATTTGCCGAGGTAGATGCTGAGATGCAGGATGACGCAAATGAAGCCTGCCTAAGGCTACTCCACAGACTTCAGCGACTCCGCCATATTGATTCGATCCAGCTTGAATGACATGATCTGGTTCACCAGGAACGTGAACGAGAAGGTCAGTATGATGGAGAGCACGAAGCTGAGCGGTCGTATCTCTTTTCGGAAGTAGACGAGGTCCACGACGATCTGATCGATGACAAAACTGTGCAGCAGCACGCCGAGCCCGAGGCCGGTCAGCATGCCGATGAGAGTCAGGATCATATTTTCGCGGAACACGTAGTCTGAGGTCTCCCTGCGGTAGAAGCCGAGGACCTTGATGGTCGCGATCTCGCGGATCCGCTCCATGATGTTTATGTTGGTCAGGTTGTAGAGGACGACGAAGGCAAGGGCAGCGGCGCTCGCGATGATGAGGAGGACAACGTAATTCAGGCTGGACATCATATTGGCGATGCGTTCCCGGAAATCCGCGAAAACGGACGCGTTGACGACGCAGTCGCATTTGGCAAGAGCTGCCTGGGCTTCATAGATGTCGGTTCCCTCCGGGAAGTTCACGTAAGCTCCGTTCAGGTAGTATTCCCCTGTTGACTCCGCTATCGTCTCTTTCGAGAGGACCACATAGTTGTAGACGTGGTTTTCAAATACACCTGTGACGGTCGCCTTTATTGTCTTCATCTCGTCGTTACGAAGCTCGATCTCGTCGCCAACGTCGAGGCCATAGCGCCGCGATATACTGATGCTGATTAGGGCTTCATTGATTCCGGGAGCGGGGAGCTTCTCGCCCTGCAAGGTCATCAGGCGGAAGAACGAGTCGATGTCCGACCAGTCATCCGGCGCTATGACAGTGACTCCCTTGACCTGAGTCGTCATCAGCAGATCCCACGAGGACTGCTGGAAGAAGAATCCCGATGCGGAAAGATCCGTCATAGCCTTGTCGAGTTCGTCCGGAAGCAGATGCACATCGCTCCTGCCGGCAAGCGTGTCTCCATTGCTCTCACTGACAGGCGTGTCTTCATCGTTCTCGCCGGCAACCGTATCCCCATCGTTCTCACCTGCAGACGATTCCCCGCCGATCTCATCAGTGACCAGCTCGACCTCCGCGACCTGAATATTATCGTACTGGGTGTCGACAAATGTAGCTATGGAATCCTTGATCCCGAAGCCCGTCAGAAGAAGGGCAGTGCATCCGCTGATTCCGACGACCATCATGAAGAAGCGGCGCTTATAGCGGAAGATGTTCCTGACGGACACTTTGTGCATGAATTTCATCCGGTTCCAGACAGCAGGTATGTTTTCGAGGAAGACCCGCTTGCCGGCTTTCGGGGCTTTCGGACGCATGAGGCTCGCGGTCGGCTCCATCAGCTCACTCCGGCATGACATGTACGTGGTCCCCAGGGTGGAGATCATGGAGACAAGGAAGACGGAGATAGCCAGCTTCCAGTTAGTCATGAAGCGCATCGGAATGGCAATATACATCATCTCGTAGGCATACCAGATGACACTGGGGAAGAGAATGACGCCCAGGACGTAACCGACCACGCATCCGAGCGCGGCGGCAATCCCCGAGTAGGCAAGGAAAGTCACCATGATATCACGCCTTGAATAGCCGAGGCCTTTCAGAATTCCGATCTGTCCTCTGCGCTCGTCGACCATTCGTGTCATTGTCGTCATGCACACAAGGACTGCGACAAGAATAAAGAAGAGAGGCAGCACACGCGCGACCTGCTTTACAATCTCCGAATCGCTCTCGAAGCATGCGTAGGCAATGTTGGTCGTTCTCTCAAGGGAGTAGGTATCAGGTCTTTCAAATGAAGCCAGATCTTCCTCCGCATCCGATATCTTTTTCTCGGCATCCGCAATCTCTGTGTCAAATGTCTTTTTGGCGTCCTCGTACTCAGCGAGACCGTCGTTATACTCAGCGAGACCGTCCTCGTACTCAGCGAGACCGTCGTTATATTCGGCAAGACCGTCCTCGTACTCGGCAAGACCTTTTTCATAATCCGCCTTTCCCTGCTCATAGTCTGCTTTCCCGGATTCATACTGGGATTTGGCACTATTGTAAGCGCTGAGACCGGACTCGTATTCGGCGACGCCGGCGTCATACTGGGCCTTGCCGCTGTTGTACTGCGCAAGACCGGAGTTGTACTGGCTAAGTCCGGACTTGTATTCTGCTTCCGCCTTGTCATAGGCGGCTTTGCCTTTGTTATACTCAGCGAGACCATCCTTGTACTGCGCAAGACCCTTGTCATACGCTGCTTTGGATTTTTCGTACTCTGCCTTGCCCGCTTCGTATTCGGCCTTTCCCTGCTCAAAGGCTGCCTTTCCCTCTTCGTACTTTGCCTTGCCTGCTTCGTACTGGGCAAGTCCCTCGTCGTAGGCAGCTTTGCCGGCATCATATTCCGCTTTGCCTGCCTCGTACTGGGCAAGTCCCGCCTCGTAGGCGGCCATTCCGGCTTCATATTGCTGGCGGCCGGGTTCAAGCCCGCCTCTGGCGGCTTCAATCTCAGCCATGCCGGCAGAGTAAGCTGCTTCATCGATCAATTCTGCCGCAAAAGCGGCTTCAAGTTCGCTCTGTTTACTGTCAAGCTCTGCGTCGGCGGCGTCAATTTCGGCCTTGGCGGCGGAGAGCTCACTTAATGTTGCGTCGAGCTGGGCCTTTGTCCCTTCAAGCTCGGCAGCTGCAGCAAGAAGCTCAGGCTCTTTTTCGTCGAGAGCAGCCTTGGCAGCGGTAAGCTCATCGGCAGCCTGCCCCAGTTCCTCCTCGCTCTCTTTAATCTTAGCTTCATACGCTTCAAGCTGCTTTTCGGCGGCTTTCAGTTCAGGCTCGCCCGCATCCAGCTCTTTCTTAGCACTGTCCAGCTGCTTTTTCGATTTATCCAGCTTGGCTTTGGCGGCATCCAGTTCTTTCCTGCCGCTGTCCAGCTGCTTTTTTGTCGAATCGAGCTGCGATTTGGCAGAGCTCAGGGTCTTGGAATTGCTGTCAAGCTTGCTCTTGCCGCTCGCAAGTTCAGCTTCGGCATCGTCGAGTTGGCTCTTACCGCTGGCCAGATCGGCTGCGGCATTATCAAGCTTGATTTTGCCGTCTGCCAGCTCCGCCGCGGCATCGTCGAGTTTCTTCTTGCCGTCAATTAGCTCGGCCTCCGCGTCATCAAGCTCCTTTTTGCCGTCCGCGAGTTCTTTCTCGGCATCGGAGAGCTTCTGCTCGCCCTCGGCTTTTTTGTCATTGAACTCGGTCCTTGCGTCATCCAGCTCTTTCTCGGCGTCGCTGTAGATCCTGTCATACCGCTTGTCCGCGGCAGCCTGGATCAGGTCTTCCCATACCGGGCGCAGCCTGTCCATCTGCTCTTTATACGCGTCGGAGTAAATGACCTCATCGGTGTCCAGTTTTACATAGATATCCGTATAGTATTCGGCGCTGAAGGATTGTCTGGGCAAATACATGAAGCCGTAGACGGTGCCGTTTCCGATCGATGTGGTCCCTCGCTCGAAATTGATATAGAGGGATGATTCGGCAAATCCGACTACGGTGTAGGAGGTGTGTGCAAATGCGTCAAGGGTGTCGGTTTCATTTGCATCTGAAAAAAAGATTTTATCACCGAGAGATAAATCCAGCCTGTTCTCTGAGTCGATCAGGCATTCAGAATCCTTTTTGGGCATTCTTCCCTCGATGATCTGCAGATAATTGACCTCATCGGTGATGGAGTGGACCTTGTATACTCCGTTAGAACCGTCCTTCGTCTCGCAGAGCACGTCGTACTGCCATGCGCCCTCGGCATAGCGCACGCCTTCCGCGTCGGCAAGCTGCCGCACCTCACTGTCTTCCCATCCGAGGGTAGAGACGGCCCGGTAATCGTAGAGCTGATTCTCCTGATAGTAACTGTTGACCGTGTTGATCATGACGGGAGTTGTGATCCGGACGCCGGAGAAGAAGCCTACGCCGATACCGATAATTGCGAACACGGCAAAAAAACGTCCGAAAGTATTGCGGATCTCGCGGATCGTCATTGTAGCCAGCATGTGTTTTTTTCTGCGCGAGTTCTTCATAAATTGATCCCCGGTTATCACAGGAGGAAACCCATTGCTTTAAGGCGATGGGCAGTTGACAGGAGCATCCCTTACCACTCGATTTCAGAGATGTCTACACGGTTCGAATTGAGATACATGTTTTCGATTTTTCCGCTCTTAACGGTGATGACCCGGTCGGCCATTGCGGTCAGAGCGGAGTTGTGAGTGATGACGACCACTGTCATTCCCGCCTTTCGGCAGGTGTCGTGGAGGAGGCTCAGGACAGATTTGCCCGTCTGATAGTCCAGCGCGCCGGTCGGTTCATCGCACAGAAGAAGCTTCGGGTTCTTTGCCAGAGCTCTCGCGATCGCGACACGTTGCTGCTCGCCGCCTGAGAGCTGGGCTGGGAAGTTCTTCAGTCTGTCCTTAAGGCCGACCTGCGTGAGGACCTCGGCGGGATCAAGGGGATCTTTGGTCAGCTGCGTCGCCAGCTCCACGTTCTCGAGCGCAGTGAGGTTCTGGACCAGATTGTAGAACTGGAACACGAAACCGATCTCGTACCGGCGGTATTCTGTGAGCTGTTTTCTGTTGTAGGCGGAGATTTCTTTTCCGTCCAGAAAGACGGAACCGGAGGTCAGAGAATCCATACCTCCGAGGATATTCAAAATGGTGGTCTTTCCGGCTCCGGAAGCGCCGACGACCACGCAGAATTCACCTTTTTCAATGATGAAATCCGCACCGTTAAGCGCAGGGATATCAACCTCCCCGCTCTTATATATTTTCTTCACATTCCGGAATTCAACATATGCCATACATTTGACCCTCTGAGATGTGCCATGCTGCCGCGGTGCGGGTCCTCTCTGCAAATGAAGGGCATCCCCGGCTGACATCTTCAAAACCGAATCCCTGCGGTCTTCGCTTCTTATATAATTAGTATAGCAGAACCGCACCGCATTTTGGTGAACAAATCGTGAAGCGGCGGATTTCACTTTGCGCTTTCTTCACAGACTTATATCACGGGAGCTCTGCGACAGAGATCAAAAATCCCCTTGCGGAACTTCCTATAATAGATATAATATGTTACAAGTCTGGGCGCATAAACCTTCCTGCTATAATAATAGACTGCATAACGACCCGGATGAGGAAACTTTGCAGACACGGCACGGCTTAGCCGCGCAGATGTAAATTTAAGGGGGATTAAGATGAAACGGAGATTAATCACAAGAAGTACGGGAAAGTGGTCGGATTTTATTCCGTTCGCGCTGGTGCTGGCCTATATTATGGTCGTTGTGGGACAGCTCATCGGCAGTGGCGTCCTCGCGCTGACCGGAGCCACAGATAAGCTTACCGCAATCGTGGGAGATGAGGACACGGCGAAATTTCTGCTCATGTATTTTGACTTTTTCGGCATATGGATCGCGTTTTTCCTGGCGACCGGTATTTTTAAGAATAACCGGCCGATGCTGAGGTCTCTTGCTTTCCGCAGGGACGGGGTGAACCTTCGCGGGGCAGCAATTGGCCTGCTTCTCGGTTTTGCCGCAAATGGATTCTGCGTCATCATGTCCTGGATCCTCGGAGACATTGTTCTCTCCTTCAACGGATTCAATCCTGCGCTCTTTTTTGCCTTCCTTTTCGTGGTCATGATCCAGTCCGGAGCGGAGGAAATTGTCGACCGATGCTATCTGTATCAGAAGCTTCGCAGAGGTTACAAAAATCCGTGGATAGCCATCATCGGCAACGCGGTGGCATTTGCATGTCTGCACCTGCTCAACCCCGGGGTGACGGCGGTAGGCATCGCGCAGATCGTTGTCGTCGGAATTCTGTTCTCACTTTTTGTATATTACTTTGACAGCCTTTGGGCGGCAATCATGATGCATACCGGCTGGAATTTCTGCCAGAGCATTTTCTTCGGACTTCCGAACAGCGGAATCGTCTCCGCATACTCTGTGTTCAGGCTCGATGCCGCGTCCGCAAGAAACGGCATTTTCTACAATGTGAACTTTGGCGTGGAGGGCAGCGTCGGCGCTATAGTCGTTCTGGTCCTTATCGGTGTGATTATGGTCATTTTGGGAATTAAGAGAGGTAAGACGGAAGATCTCTGGAAAGAGATGGAAGCAAATGAGGAGGTATAACGTAAATTGAAATCTTTGAAAATTCTGGTATCCGCGATCCTGGCCGGTTTCTGCATCGGCCTCGGCGGTATGCTGTTCCTGGCACTTGACAATAAGGTCGTTGGGGCGTCCCTGTTCTCGACAGGACTGTTCGTGATCTGCACGAGCGGGTTTCACCTGTTCACCGGCAAGGTCTGCTACGCGTTTCAGAATGACGGGGCATATGCGGCATCGCTGCCTCTCATATGGATCGGCAATCTGATTGGTACAGGCGGCGTCGCGGTCATTGTCCGGCTGTCGCGCGCAGCCAATCTTGCTGAAAAGGCCGCTTCGATCTGCGAAGTGAAGGCGGGCGACAGCTATCTCAGTCTGTTCCTTCTGGGGATACTTTGCAACATTTTCATTTTCATTGCGGTCGACGGTTTTAAGAACAACAAACATGAGATCGCAAAATATGCCGCGATCTATCTGGGAGTTGTGGGATTCATCCTGTGCGGCGCGGAACACTGCGTGGCGGACATGTTCTACTATCATGTGGCAGGTGCCTGGTCGATGGATATGATCATTCGCCTGCTTGTGATCACAGTGGGCAACGCTGTCGGAGGAATTCTGGCTGAGCGCATGCGGACATATGTCGTGAGTGCGTGAGGGACATTTTGCCTGATATTTCCACTTCTATATAAGAAGATTCATCAATTGAATATTGTGTAAAAGGCTGCTTCGGCAGCCTTTTTTATTTTTTGGGGAACTTATAATGCAAAGATTCAGAGGTGCCATTTGCAAGGAATATTTCACACGCATACTCAAAATTGCAGGTTTGAAAAACATTGGAAATGGTTTGGAAATGAATGGGAAAGAATGACAAAAGACTGAAAATAATTAAATTATCTTGTGCATTTTTTATCTATTTCTCAGCGCTTTGATTTTTTATAATCTCTTTATGTTAATCACCACGGTAGAACTTAAGGAATTAAGTATACATATCAAAACATCAAGGAGGAAACTAAAATGAAAGTTGGTTTTGTAGGACTCGGCATTATGGGTAGACCGATGGCTAAGAACCTGGTGAAGGCTGGTTACGAGCTGGTCGTCTTTGACTTCAACAAGGCTGCAGTAGATGACCTTGTAAGCTGCGGTGCAGCAGCTGCAGGCTGCGGCAAAGAAGTCGCTGAGCAGTGCCCGGTCGTGATCACAATGGTTCCGAACAGCCCGCATGTCCGCGCGGCAGTTTTCGGCGAGAACGGTCTTGCTGAGGGCATGAAGGCAGGAGAATCTGTCCTTGTCGATATGAGCTCCATCGACCCGGTCGAGAGCAAGAAGATTGCTGCTGACCTTGAGAAGATCGGCGTAGATATGCTTGACGCTCCGGTCTCCGGCGGCGAGCCGAAGGCGATCGACGGATCCCTTTCCATCATGGTCGGCGGAAAGAAAGAGACATTTGACAAGTACTATGACATGCTCATGGTCATGGGCGGCTCCGCAGTCTATGTCGGACCGATCGGCTCCGGCAACGTTGCTAAGCTTGCGAACCAGATGATCGTTGCCATCAACATTGCAGCATGTGCTGAGGCATTTACATTTGCGGCAAAGATGGGCACAGATCCGGAACTTGTATATCAGGCTATCCGCGGCGGTCTCGCAGGCTCCACAGTTATGGATGCCAAGGTCCCGATGATGATCGACGGCAATTACAAGCCGGGCTTCCGTATTGTCCTTCACACAAAGGATCTTACCAATGCCCTCAACGCAGCTCATGCAATCAATTCCCCGGCTCCGTTCACAGCTCAGGCTATGGAAATCCTTCAGTTCCTGAATGCTCATGACTGCGGAGCTGATGATCATGATGCAATCGTAAAATATTACGAGGCTATCTCCGGAACATCGGTTGTAAAGGAAAAATAAGTAAGGCTTAAAAGGTGGTTGTTCCCGGCCGGCCGTGCGCCGGTCCGGGCAAGTAAGGAGGGACAGTCTCAATGTTCGTTAAAAAGTATGGCGATATCTGCGTCAGCATCTTTTTCCTGGTAGTCGGCATTGCTCTTATTATCGGTGCCAGAGCGTTCCCGAAGAGTGCTGTCGTAGAAATCGGTCCGGATTTCATGCCGACCGTCATCGGCGTAATTATTGTTTTACTTTCCGCTATCCTTCTCGCTCAGAGTATCAAGGGCCTGAAGGCGGCAGTTGCCAAGGCGGAAGCCGAGGGCCCGGATGACAGCGATTACAAGCGTGTTCTGTCATCCCTGATCCTCTCACTGGTCTATGTGTTCGTACTCCAGCCTGTAGGTTTCATTATTTCAACATTTGTCTATCTGTTCGGACAGATCTTCGTTCTGGCTCCGGATGAGAAACGCACAAAGAAGGACATCATTCTCTACCTTATTATTGACGTCGTCTTTGTTCTCGTTGTTTTCTTCCTGTTCCGCTACGGTTTCAAGATTGTCCTCCCGGCAGGTATATTCACGATTAATCTATAAGTAGGAGGTATTTATGAACACACTATCATTAATGGGCTCAGCATTCCTCAGCGTATGCCAGCCGATGTCACTTCTGCTTATGATCGCCGGTGTCGCAATCGGTATTGTATTCGGCTCTATCCCGGGTCTTTCCGCATCCATGGCGGTCGCCCTGATGCTGCCGATCACTTTCACTATGGAAGCCTCCCTCGGTATGAACGTCCTCGTCGCCGTTTATATCGGCGGTATCTCCGGCGGTCTTATCTCCGCTATTCTTCTGAACATGCCGGGTACAGCGTCCTCGATCGCTACAACATTCGACGGACACCCGATGGCTCAGAACGGACAGGCCATGAAGGCTCTCGGTCTTGGTATCGTATTCTCGTTCCTCGGCTCAGAGTTTTCATTCCTCATCCTGTCATTCTTCGCTCCGAAGCTTGCTGATATCGCTCTTCAGTTCACACCGGCTGAGAACTTCGGTATCTGCTTCTTCGCTCTGACAATGGTCGCTGTCCTCTCATCCGGAAACATGGTCCGCGGTCTTCTCGCAGGTATGTTCGGTCTGGTCTTCGCGGTCGTAGGTATGTCCCCGATCGACGGTACTGCCCGATTCACCTTCGGCCAGGTCAACCTGATGTCCGGTTTCGACACACTGACCACTCTTATCGGTATCTTCGCTGTCGCTGATATCTTAAAGACAGCTGAAAAGATGAAAGCCGGTGCAGCCAAGACCGTTCCGGTCGAGAAAGTCAAGGGCTTCGGCTTCTCCATGCAGGAATTCGTTTACCACCTGCCGAACTTCTTCAGATCCGCTCTGATCGGTACCGGCATCGGTATCCTTCCGGGTATCGGCGGTTCAACTTCCGGTATGCTCGCTTACGTCACTGCCAAGAACATGTCCAAGAAGCGCGATGAATTCGGCAAGGGTTGCCCGGACGGTATCGTCGCTACAGAGTCTGCCAATAACGCTACGATCGGCGGTGCTATGATCCCGCTTCTCGTTCTTGGTATCCCGGGCGACGGCGTTACGGCTATGATGCTCGGCGGCTTCCTGATCCACGGCCTTTCCGCAGGTCCGCTGCTCTTCGTCAAGAACGCTGATGTCGTTTACGGTATCTTCGCCGCATGTATGGTCTGCGGTCTCATCATGCTCGTTGTCGAGTGGATCGGCATCAAGGGCTTCGTACAGGTCCTCAAGGTTCCGAAGCACATCCTGCTTCCGTGCATCCTGGTCCTCTGCGCAGTCGGCGCGTTCGCAACGAACAACCGTATCTTCGACGTTCAGTCAATCATGATCTTCGGCGTTATCGGTTACCTCTACAGCAAGTTCAAGCTGCCGACGACACCGTTCGTTCTCTGCTTCCTCATCGGCAACATGCTTGAGACATATCTGAGACGAGGCATCATGCAGTACAAGAGCTTCGGCGCGTTCTTCGCAAGACCGATCTTCGACGTATTCTTCTTCATCGCGATCGGCGTAGTTCTCTGGTCTGTCTACAAGGAGATCAAGGGCACAAAGAAGGTAGACGAGGATTAATATCCCTATCTGGGCTGCCCCCCTGCCAACGCAGGCGGCGGGCTCCCAAAATTCACAGTGGAGGGAAAGTCCCCCACTGTGATCTGCGGCAGAATAACTCTTGTTCTGTCGGACATAAAAAAGGTTTCATTATCTTCTCGGCAGGGAAGTATTAAAAGAAAAAAGGAGGCACAAAATGAAACGTAAATTATTTGCACTTGCACTCACAGCAACTATGGTCCTCGGACTCGCTGCATGCGGCGGCTCCGGATCATCATCTTCTGCAGCACCCGCAGCAGGCGGCGCTGAGTCAGGAGCAGCAGGCGGCGCTGAGATGACATCTGAGTGGGCACCGAGCGGCACAGTCTCTATCGTTGTTCCTGCAGGCGCAGGCGGCGACACAGACCTTACAGCCCGTACATTTGCACAGTATGCCAAGGGCCTCACAGGCGTTGACTTCATCGTTGTCAATGCCAACGGCGCATCCGGCTCTGTCGCATCCAACCAGGTACTTCAGTCCGCTAACGACGGTATGACATTCCTGTATGGCCATACTCTTGTCAACGTTGCAAATATCGCAGGCATCACAGATTTCAACTACACCGCTTTCACACTTGGCCCGACATTCGCTAAGAATCCGGCTCAGGGTCTCTACGTCAACGCTGAGAAGTATGCTGACCTCAACGCATTCATCGAGGCTGCAAAGGCTGCTCCGGGCCAGCTCAAGGCTGCTACCGAAGTCGGCGCTTACACATACTATGAGATCCTTGCTTTCGAGAAGGCTGCAGGCATCGACCTTGACCTCGTAGACGCAGGCTCCAACTCCGACAAGATCACAGCTATGCTTTCCGGCCAGATCGACCTTATGCCGGGTGCATACCTCAACTGCAAAGAGTACATCGAAGCAGGCCAGTTCGTCTGCATCGGCGCTCCGTACGAAGAAGCATATGACATCACACCGGAAGTTCCGGCATTCAAAGACGAAGGCATTGACTTCGTATATCCGGACTGCGACTACTCCTTCTACTTCCCGGCAGACACAGACCCGGCTATCATCGCTTACTATGATGAGCTCGTAGCTAAGGTCCTTGAGGATCCGGAAGCTCAGAAGGCTCTTACAGATCTCCCGGTCATGCCGTTCTATCTGACATCTGAAGAGTCCGCTGCAAATGAAGAGACAATGTACAACACAATCAAAGAGATCGCTGACAGCCTTGCATAAAGGTGCCGCTATCTTACGGAACTGACGCACATAAATAGCCGGCGGGTCGGGACAGCCAGCCCGGCCTGCCGGTTCTTTATAGCAGACGTTTCCGGAAGTTATCTGTCGTGACTGCCTTTCTTATAGAAAGCGGACGGCATTACCCGGACAATGGAGGAAAATATGAATACAGATTATATCAAGGGTGTTATCGTCCCCATTATTACTGTCATTGATGAAGATGAGAAGATCGATGAAGCTGGAATGCGCCGTCAGGTCGAGTTCGTAATTAAGGGCGGTCTTCACGGAATCCTTGCTTTCGGCTCCAACGGTGAGTTCTATCAGATCGAAGAAGATGAGATGGAGCGCGGCCTTGAGATCATGATGGATCAGGCTGCCGGACGTGTCCCGGTCTATTTCGGTATCGGCGCGATCAATACTAAGAAGTGCGTGCGTCTTGCCAAAATGGCAGCCGCCCACAACGTGGCAGGTATTTCTATCCTGCAGCCGATGTTCCTGAAGCCGACCGAGGATGAGCTCTATACTCATTTCAAGACGATCGCTGACGCGGTTCCGGATGTTCCGGTCCTCATTTACAATAATCCCGGCCGCACAGGCTATACGCTGAGCGGCGGTCTTGTAGAGAGACTTGCTCATCTGGTCCCGAATATCGTGGGAATGAAAGATACTTCCGGAGACATGACACAGACGGAAGAATTTATTCGCCGCAATCGCGACATCAATTTCAAGGTCTTCGGCGGCAAGGATACTCTGCTCTATGTCTCTCTGTGCTGCGGCGCAGTCGGCGGAGTGTGTACGGCAGGCAATTTCATGCCGGAGCTTATCACAGACGTCTATAACAAGTTTGTAGAAGGCGACCTTGAGGGATCGAAAGAGGCTCAGTTCAAAGTGAACCCGGTCCGCCTTTCCATGGACGCGGCTTCCTTCCCGGTAGCAGCGAAGGATATGGCTAATCTGCGCGGCCTCGACATCGGCGTACCGTATCTGCCGAGCAAACCGTCTCATCCGGCAGCTTATGAAAAAATCAAGGCAGAGATGGAGAAGGCCGGACTCATCTGATATACAAAGGAGACAACAATGAAAAGACTTATTACTAAAATGGAAGTTTTCCCGGTAGCCGGACATGACTGTATGGAGCTCAACCTCTCCGGCGCGCACGGACCGTATTTTACACGTAACGTTGTTATTCTGACAGCTGATAACGGTGACGAGGGCATCGGCGAAGTACCGGGCGGTGAAAAGATCACCGACGCGCTCAACGAAGTGAAGTTCCTTGTTGAGGGAAGTAACCTGGCAGAGTATAAGACGACTCTCCGTAAGGTCGAGGAGTATCTCGCAGCCAAGGGTGAGGAAGATGTCCGCGGCAACCAGACATTTGACCTTCGTACAGGCGTCCATGTAAAGACAGCGATCGAGGCTCCGTGCCTTGACCTTCTCGGCAAGATGCTCGGCGTAACAGTCTCCGAACTTCTCGGTGAAGGCCAGCAGAGAGACCGCGTCCGCATGCTTGGCTATCTGTTCTTTGTCGGCGACCCGAATAAGACGGATCTTGAGTATCTCCATGAGCCGGATTCAGACTGCACATGGTATCGTATCCGCCACGAAGAGGCTATGACACCGGACAAGATCGTTGAATTTGCAAAGGCAACAAAAGAGAAATACGGCTTCACAGACTTCAAGCTTAAGGGCGGCGTTCTCCCGGGCGACCAGGAAATGGAATGCATCCGCGCTATGAAGAAGGAATTCCCGGATTCAAGATTCGACCTTGACCCGAACGGCGGCTGGCTGCTCGAGCAGGCTGTAGAGTATGTGAAGGGCATGCAGGGCATCCTGACATACTGCGAAGATCCGTGCGGCGCTGAAGGCGTTTACTCCGGACGTGAGATCGTTTCCGAGTTCCGCCGCAGAACAGGCTTCCCGACAGCGACCAACATGATTGCTACGGACTGGAGAGAAGTCGGACACGCTCTGGAATCCCAGGCTGTCGACATCATCCTTGCTGACCCGCATTTCTGGACGATGGCAGGCTCTGTGCGCGTCGCTCAGATGTGCCATGACTTCGGTTACACATGGGGATCTCATTCCAATAACCATTTCGATATTTCTCTCGCTATGTTCACACAGGTCGGCGCTTCCGTACCGGGCTTCTACAATGCTCTGGATACACACTGGATCTGGCAGGAAGGCATTGAGAGACTTACCAAAGAGCCGCTTCAGATCGTGGACAGCTGCGTAACTGTTCCGAATAAGCCGGGTCTCGGCGTTGAGATCGACCGCGATCAGCTTATGAAGGCTCATCAGCTCTATATGGACAAGTGCTTCGGCAAGGGCGCAAGAAACGACGCTGTAGGCATGCAGTATCTCATTCCGGGCTGGAAGTTCGACCCGAAGAAACCGTGCCTTGTTCGCTGAGTTAATCTCTGACACAGAGATCAACACCTCCGGTGGATCGCAGCCGCGCAATTAGGAGGGTGCTTCGCACTTTGCGCGGCGCGGCAAGAACGCCGGAGCGTTCTTGATACTAACAGTTCTCCTGTGAGTTTTGATATGACGGCCGCCGTGCCTCTTTCTCGGAGGACGGCGGCCGGTAAAGTAGGAGGGGATGCCCCTCCTACTTGGTTATCGAGACTTAGAGATGATGTGCAGACCTCGCTGGACCAACGGACCAGCGGGTGATATGAGATTGTAAGGAGGCATCTATGTCCAACACACCTATTATTAAAGAGATGCAGGTCATTCCTGTTGCCGGATATGACAGTATGCTCATGACCCTCAGCGGTGCCCATGCACCGTGCTTTACCCGCAATCTTGTTGTGCTTCACGACAATGCCGGCCATACAGGCATCGGCGAGATCCACGGCGGTGACTATACCTGTGACTGCCTGAATGCAATGAAGCCTCTCGTGGAAGGCCAGCCGGTATCCAATTACCGTGAAGTCCTTCAGAAGATCCACAAGATCGCAAAGAGATCTTCCGCTGACGATGGTGAGGGTATTCAGACGCTGGATATCTCCAAGCTGAAATTCGTTGTCAAGAGCGAGTGGGCGATCGAGTGCGCCATGATGGATCTCTTCGGCCAGTTCCTCGGTGTTCCGATGGCTTCTCTTATGGGCGAGGGCAAGCAGAGAGATGAAGTTGAGATGCTCGGCTACCTCTTCTATGTCTCTGACAAGAATAAAGTTCCTGCAGGTGACATGCAGTATCTCGACGAGAGCGACAGCAGTGATCCGTGGTTCAGACTGAGACGTGAGGAGATCCTGACTCCGGAGCGTGTTGTTGAGGAAGCTGAAGCGCTGACAGAGAAGTATGGCTTCAAGAACTTCAAGCTGAAGGGCGGCGTGCTTGCGGGAGCTGAGGAAATGGAAGCCTGCAAAGCCCTCAAGAAACGTTTCCCGGATGCGCGCATTAACATCGATCCGAACGGCGCGTGGAGCCTTGCGGAATCGATAGAACTCTGCCGCGATATGCACAATGTGATCACCTACATGGAAGATCCGTGCGGACCGGAGGCAGGTTACTCGAGCCGTGAGATCATGCGCGAGTTCAAGAACGCCACTCAGTTCCAGGTGGCTACGAACATGATCGCCACAGACTGGAGACAGTTCTATCACACAGTGAGCCTTAACGCATGCGACATTATCCTTGCTGACCCGCATTTCTGGGGATTTGACGGAGCGATCCGCATGTCTCAGCTGCTCACTTCCTGGGGTCTTACATGGGGCGTACATTCCAATAATCATTTCGATATTACGCTGGCTGCATTTGCACAGGTCGGCTGCGCCGCTGTCGGAGATCCGGCTCCTATGGATACACACTGGATCTGGCAGGACGGTCAGAATCTGCTGCTAGACGCTCCGCAGATCATTAATGGCAAGCTGCAGCTTCCGGATGCTCCGGGTCTTGGCGTCCACCTCAACATGAAGCGTGTCGAGGAGGCCAACGCCCTCTATAACAGCATGCCGACGCACGACCGCGACGATGCCAAGGCTATGCAGTATCTGATTCCGAACTGGGTCTATGACCATAAGAAACCCTGCCTTGTGAGATAAGCTTAAAACTTCCCGCAGAACGCATTCTGAACATTCTCATCTTCGGTTGACAGGGGATCGGTAAGTAGAAGTTTAAGGAAATTTGCTGAAAGATTTACATAATATTGTGCTATAAGGGGCTGCTGCGGCAGCCCCTTGTTTTTCTTCGTGGTGGCCATTCGGTCATCATAAGTCAGTTCGGCGTTTCGCGACTGCCCGGGTGTCGATATGCTCACCTTCTCGGTGTCGATATGCCCCCTTCTCGTCATGGAGGGCAGTCGCGTTTGGTGAAATCAACCTTTGTCGACTGAAGGCAAGAAAGCAGGCAATCAGTCATCAAAGGTGAAAGCGTCGTAACACGACTGCCCGGGTGCCATGGAGGGCAGTAGCGTTTGTAGAAACCACCTTTTATCTACTGCTGGGAAAAACCTGACATAAGGAAGTCATACCGTCATCCCGTGTCAAAACCTGCAAACGTGACTGCTTTTAAGCTGGGCATTTTTTTGGATGATAAGCTGATTTATTGAAAAACGAGTCAGATATACTGCCTGAGCATTGTAATTTGACTTATATAAGGCACTTCACATGAGTATTATTTTGCAAGATCGACTGCCGGCTAGTACAGTGCGACCTCAATAGAAGCAGTAGCTGTGACGAACTGCGAATGATTTGGATATTTTGTTGTTGATGCGGGCTTGGCATGTTAAAATAATCAGTGACGGCCTTAAGATGCCGTAAATCGATACACGGGTGCTCTAAAAACCGAATGAAAAGTGCGTCAGAGATAGATCGCGAGGGAATGCCGAGGTTAGCAATGAAAGCCACCGACCTCGAGGGGCTGCCTGGCAGGCAGTGATGGCCGACGGTCAATGGGAGCACGGCACAAAACCCGGACTGAATGGATACATAGCTTTCGCAAGGAGGATTTTTCATGATAAAGGACAACAGACAGATTATATTAACAGGAGACCGTCCTACGGGCAGACTGCATTTGGGACATTACGTCGGATCACTCAAGAGACGTGTTGAACTGCAGAACTCCGGCAAGTTTGATGAGATATATATTCTGATCGCTGACGATCAGGCGCTGACGGACAATGCCGACAACCCCGGAAAGATCAGGGACAACATTGTTAACGTCCTTCTGGACTATCTGTCGGTGGGTCTTGATCCGAATAAGGTCACGTTCTGCATCCAGTCCTCGCTGCCGGCTCTGCATGCGCTCACTTTCTATTACATGAATCTTGTCACGACGGCCAGACTGTCCCGCAATCCTACTGTTAAGGCGGAGATTGCGATGAGAGGTTTTGCCGACGAAGGACTTCCGGCAGGATTTTTCACTTATCCGGTATCCCAGGCGGCAGATATTACTGCGTTTGACGCCAATATCGTTCCTGTAGGCGAGGACCAGCTGCCCATGATTGAGCAGACACGTGAAATCGTCGAGAAGTTCAACCGCGTCTACGGTGAGACCCTCGTTCTTCCGAAGGCTGTCATACCGGAAAATGAGACGCAGAGACGTCTCCCGGGTGTCGATGGCAAGGCCAAGATGAGCAAATCTCTCGGCAACTGCATCTATCTCTCCGACACAGCCAAGACCGTGAAGAAGCAGGTCAACGGAAAGATGTTCACTGATCCGCAGCACCTTCGAATCGAGGATCCGGGCCATCTTGAAGGCAATGTCGTGTTCACATATCTTGACGCGCTTTGCAGGGATGAGCATTTTGCAGAGTATCTGCCGGATTATCAAAATCTGGATGAGATGAAGGCGCACTACATGAGAGGCGGTCTCGGTGACGGCACTTGCAAGAAGTTCCTGATCAATATTCTTGAGGAGACTCTTGCCCCGATACGCGCAAGCCGTGCGCAGTGGGAGAAGGATATCGATAGTGTATATGATATCGCGCTTGCAGGCAGTGCAAAGGCCAGGGAGGTCACAAATGAAACTCTGGCAAGGGTCCAGAGGGCTATGAGGATCAACTATTTTGAGGACCGGTCAATTATAAAAGACTGGGAGAAGCTGCTGAAGGAGCAGAGATAATATAAAATATGGGCTGCCGCGATGCGGCAGCCTTTTCAATGAAATCACTTTAATCATCTGAAAGCAAGCAATGTAGCCCGACGGTCATCATTGCTCCTTTGGCGTTCGATGCCTGACAACTTGAACCTTGAAATTCGAACGATAACGGGGCCGCAGGCGTTACCTGCCCCGGAAACAACGATCATCTGGATAGTGTCCGACAGATTCACCTGCCCCGGAGCCAATGATCGTCCAGATAACGGCCGACGCCGTCCATCGACACGTCGTAATCGGTGACATCATTGGCTGTCGCCTTTGTCTCGTCGGACCCGTTTTTGAGACATACCCCCCAGCCGGCTTTCTCGAGGAGAGAGATGTCATTTTCAAGATCGCCGAAAGCCATGACCTCGCTGAGCGGTATGCCGCGTCTTTTGGCATACATCTCGAGAGCTAGTCCTTTACCGATGCGCGGGTCCATGAACTCGATCGTGTAATGGTCTTCATCGCGGTAAGTGACCATGGTGGTCCAGTCAGGCGAAGGATTTTTCGCGATGGTCTCTTTTATGAGATTCTCATATCTGGGATGGCACTGCACTTCAATTTTTCCGGTTGCGTTCTCGCTCAGAAAATCGATTCCGCCATATTCGACATAGGAATGATTTCGAGCCTGGGACATGAGGATGAAATCATCGACGCGTCTTGCCCGGATGAGGTCGTATGCCTTTTCGTAGATGATGATGTTGCAGTCGATGGGCATAATGAAAGTCACGATTTTTCGGACGTTCTCGGCGCTCAGCTGGTAGAAATGTTCGATTTCATCGGTCTCCTTTGTCCAGAGGTCGCCGCCGTTCATGCCGATGGCGAAATCGAACTCGAATCCAAGCCCCCAGAAAGCGGATTTGTTTATCGTATGAGCCTTATCAAGAGGTCTGCCGGACGCGATCCCGATGAGAACGCCCTCCTCGTGCAGCCTCTGAATGTTAGCCTTTGTGCGTGGCATGAGCTGTCCGCCTTTTTCAACCAGTGTACCGTCTATGTCTGCGGCAATAATTGAAAGCTTTTCTATCATGTGTCGTGCTCCGAATCGTTAAAGAAGTGCTGTGGTTATGTTTCCGTTTAGCTTTGGTCGGTGCTTTTTTATTCCCAGCGGGTAAAGTGCCCTTCGGGTAAAAGCGTACGTTCACCGGACATTACACCTGCGCAGAGATTCCCGGTGGAACAATATCCAGCCGAGCGATTATCCGAACGGCGGCTATCACAAATATAAAGAAATTATAGCATTTTCCGGATGTGCCAACAATAAGCACCGAAAGACACTCTGTCTTAAATGCGGGTGGGAAGCCGACTGCAGATGCCTGCCAGCCGGAAGCAAGGCGAGAAGCCGACGGCAGATACCTGTCAGCCGGATACGCAGGAAAAATATCACACTTGCAACGGTCCCGAAAAAGGATTAACCTATAAAGTAATAAGTAACTAAGACTTCCCGTGCCAAGCCTCGCAAAAAGGACTGGAGGACTAGAATGCTCCATCAACTGCATGCAGGAAGTTTCGCAAGTATATACAGGGGGGACAGGAATGAAGACAAAAGTGTATATCGACGGTCAGGCGGGCACGACAGGACTCCAAATCTATGAGAGGATCGGGAAGAGAGATGATCTTGAACTGCTCCGCATAGACGAGGAGAAGCGGCATGACCTTGATGAGAGGAAGAAATTCCTCAACATGGCGGATATTGTATTTTTGTGCCTCCCCGACGCGGGCGCGATCGAGGCAGTTTCTCTGATCGAGAACCCAAACGTGCGGGTCATTGACGCGTCGACCGCCCACAGGACCTCTGATGACTGGACCTACGGCTATCCGGAACTGTCACGGGAGCAGAGAGCGGCGGTCGCTGAAAGTCATCGCGTGGCCAACCCGGGCTGCCATGCCACAGGCTTCATCTCATCTGTTGCCCCTCTCGTCCGCATGGGCATTCTTCCTGCGGATTACCCGGTCACATGCTATTCACTCACCGGATATTCGGGCGGCGGCAAGAAGATGATCGCTCAGTACGAGGCAGCCGACAGGGAGGAGAAGCTCTCCGCTCCGGGCATCTATGGGCTTACACTTCGCCATAAGCATATCCCGGAGATGCAGAAGGTAACGGGACTTGCGAACGCGCCGGTCTTCATGCCGGTCGTGGACGACTACTATAAGGGCATGGCGACATCCATCATGCTGCATAACCGCATGCTTACCGGGCAGCCAACTGCGGAGGAAATCCGTGAGAAACTGGCGGACTATTATAAGGATGAGCACTTTGTGACGGTGCTGCCGTATGATCCGAAGCAGGGGACGGTGTATGCAAATGTGCTTGCGGGCACCAATCATTTGCAACTCATTGTGTCCGGATATGAGGAGCTGACGACAGTGACAGCTCTTTTTGACAACCTCGGGAAGGGAGCTTCCGGCGCGGCGGTCCAGAATATGAATATCATGCTTGGAATCGATGAAGCGACGGGGCTTGAATAATACGGCAGCAGGATAGTGACTTGAACTTTGCAGTGCTCCACGGCACAGTTTGCGGTGCCGTGGAGCCTTTTTAATCCACATGGAGACAGTGATGACAGAGAGCAACAGACTTAAAAAAGAGACAATGGTGACGGATCTGACAACGGGAAGCGTTCCAAAGCTTCTTCTTATGTTCGCCATGCCTCTTTTTGTTGCAAATGCCCTCCAGGCCCTCTACAACCTCGTCGACATGATTGTTGTCGGCCAGGTCATCGGTGGAGCAGGAATGTCGGCTGTCTCGATCGGCGGAGATATTCTGCATCTGATCACATTCCTCGCGATGGGTTTTTCCTCCGCGGGCCAGGTGCTGATCTCTCAGTATGTCGGCGCGGGGAAAATGGATAATGTGAGAAGACTGATCGGGACCATGTTCACTCTTCTTCTTTTCATAGCGATAGCTATTTCCGTTATCTGTTATGTGTTCCGCGGACCGATCCTGAACGCGCTTAATACCCCGCCGGAATCCTACGACTACACGATGGATTATATGGTGACCTGTCTTGCGGGTCTCATATTCATTTACGGATACAATATTGTCTCCGCAATCCTGAGAGGTATGGGAGATTCAAAAAGACCGTTTGCATTTATTGCGATCGCCGCAGTGCTAAACACGATTCTCGATATTGTCTTTGTCGGCTTTTGCGGGATGGAGGTCTTTGGGGCTGCCCTTGCGACGGTCATCGGTCAGGCGGTCAGCTTTATCGTCTCAATCGTGTATCTGTATCGGCGAAAGGAGGAATTCGGCTTCGATTTCCAACCGGAAAGTTTCAGGATCGACAGAAGGATCGTTGTTCCGCTCCTTCAGCTTGGAATTCCCATGGCGATCCAGTCGGCAGCGGTCAGCTTCTCCAAGATCGTGCTCACCTCCTGGATCAACGCAGAGGGCGTCATTTACTCCGCCCTGTCGGGAATCTACAACAAGACGGGTATGATGATTGGTATTGTATCCAACTCGTTCACGACAGCAGGAAGCTCGATGGTCGGCCAGAATCTGGGCGCAAAGAAGTATGACAGGGTGCCGAAGATATTGATCTCCGTGCTCTCGGTAGGCCTCGTGATTTCGACAGCCGTGTCCTGCCTTATGCTGATTTTCCCGGAAGCTGTGTGCGAGATATTCACAAGTGACGCGGCCGTGCTTGCGGAAGCATCTCTCGTTGTGGTTCCGATCGTCGTCAATTTTTACGGATCCGCGACAAGATCGGGAGCGTTCTCTATCATCAACGGTTCCGGCAATTCCAGACTGAATCTTCTGGTTGCGCTGCTTGACGGTATGATAGCGAGAATAAGTCTGGCGGCTTTTATGGGATTTGCAATGGGCATGAGATGCAGAGGCTTCTGGTTCGGAGACGCGCTGGCGGGCTTTATGCCGTTCGTGATCGGAAGTGTGTTTTATCTCTCGGGCAAATGGAGAAAAAGCGTTCTTTAATGGACAGATTGGAGAAAGCAATTTATGTTTGAATTTGACTCACGCATCCGCTATTCTGAATGTGCTCCGGACGGAAAGCTTTCGCTGGCTGGTCTGGTCAACTATTTTCAGGACTGCGCGGTCTTCCACAGTTCGGATGTCGGGCGCGGGCCTGCCACATGGAAGGCGGAGCATTACGCCTGGATGCTGGCCTCATGGCAGATCGTTGTGGAGCGATATCCGAAGATGAATGAGATTGTCCGCACGAGGACCCAGGCTTACAATTTTCACGGGTTCGAAGCAGACCGCAATTTCCTTATGTGGGATAAAAAGGGGGAGCTGCTTGCATTTGCCAACTCCAGATGGATCTACTTTGATACCGAGGCGGGACGGCCAATTCGAATCCCGAAGCTGGAAGTCGGAGCCTACGGTGTCGACCCTGAATTTGAGATGGAGAAAGCGCCGCGGCACATTAAGATGCCGTCGGAGGGCATCATAGAAAAGCAGCCGTTTAAAGTGCGCGCGACCAATCTCGACACGAACGGGCACGTGAACAACGAGCAGTATATCTCTATGGCGCTCGCCTATCTGCCGGCGGGCATCAAGGTGCGGGAACTGCGGGTAGAATATCTTTCGCAGGCATATTTGGGTGACATTCTCGCGCCGAGAGTGTATCATGATACAGAGGGCTATATTGTCCGGCTTGATATGAACGGGAAGGCCTGTGCGGTCATGCAGTTCATTTTGTAACATGAATAATATCGTAATAGGAACGGTATTGTGACAGTTCAGACGGGCTGCATCTCACAGTTCAGCTCTCCGGCAGCAAGCATTCATCTTCGTGAGAAAAGCATTGTAAGTCCGACCGAGAGATCAAAACGCGCATGCGTTTTTAGCTCGCAGAGAAGGACTTACGCTTTTCGATGAAGATGATGTTTGCGCCGGTTTATGGAACTTCGCTGCAGCCTGTCTGAACTGTTACCGGGTATTGCCGAGGCATTGCTGCACGTTTTTGACACACGGACTTATATGAGCGTCGACTTATGAGAGCGCAAGGTAGGAGACATATGATAGAATTAGGAAAACTTCAGAAACTGATTATTGTAAAAATCGAACATCACGGTGCGTATCTTGGTGAGACTCAGGAAGCGGGTCCGGAGGACCGCATTCTGCTTCCGGCAAAGCAGATCCCGGAGGGGAGCGGCGTCGGCGATGAGGTCAGGGCTTTTGTATACCGCGACTCGCAGGACCGGCTGATTGCTACCACTGTGCAGCCGAAGGTCCTGCTCCACGGTGTTGCCCTGCTTAAGGTGAGCCAGGTCACTAAGATCGGCGCGTTCCTTGACTGGGGGCTCGCGAAGGATCTGCTTCTCCCGTTCCACGAACAGACAAAGAAAGTCAAAGAGGGGGAGGACGTGCTGGTCGCATTGTATGTTGACAAGAGCAGCCGTCTGGCAGCAACGATGAAGCTTTACCCCTACCTCAGGCAGGACCCGCCGTACAGGATCGGAGACAGCGTGAAGGGCACTGTTTACCAGTATGCACCGAACTTCGGCCTCTTCATCGCCGTCGACAATATGTACTCCGGCATGATCCCGAAGCGTGAAGCGCCGTCCGACGTATATCCCGGAGACGTTCTCGAACTTCGCGTGACCAATGTGAAGGAGGACGGAAAGCTTGATCTCTCGGCTCACAAGAAAGCTTATCAGCAGATGGATGAGGACGCTGAGGCTGTTCTTAGCCTGATCCATGATGAGTATGGCGGAGTACTTCCGTTTGATGACAAAGCGGATCCGGAGAAGATCCGGGAGGTATTCGGCCTGTCAAAGGCAGCTTTCAAGAGAGCAGTGGGAAAATTATATAAAGATAGAAAAATCGCACTTGAGAACGGTGAGATCAGGGAGGTCTGACACATGGAAGAGTTTATCAGTAATATAATCGAGACGGGGCTTGGCTATATTCCGGAATTCACTATGAAGGATATAGTTATTCTTGCAGTGTCGCTGATCATCTGCCTGCTTTTCGCAATGTTCGGCTACAAACTGATCAGAGGCTTCGTCGCTTTCATCAGTCTGCTGGTCGGCGCTTTTGTCGGTCTTGCTATCGCGGATTTCCTGAAGCTTGACGATACGTTCCATCTGGTATTCATGCTGGTGGGTGCGGTTCTCTTATTGCTGGTCGGTTTCTTTCTCTACAAAGTCGGACTTTTTATGGTCGTGGCCAGCTCGGTCTTCAGCGCTGCAATGTCGGTTCTTCCGTCATTTGTACAGAGTGAATATCTGGTGCCCGCAGCCCTTGTCACAGCTCTGCTGCTTGGAATATTCGCCGCATTCTTCGTGAGGCCGATCGTGATCGTGGTGTCGTCGATTGCGGGCGGCATCATGTTCTCCAACATTCTCACGGATTTCGTGCTTTCGAAGATCAAGGCGCTGGATCCGTCCGGGGCTACGGCCGCTGTTGTCCTTGTGCTCGGAGGGCTGATCGGTATCTTCGGCATGTACTGGCAATTTACGCATACGAAAAAGGAATGAGGTAACGATGCCTTTTACACATCTTCATGTCCACACGGAGTATTCGCTTCTTGATGGATCCAACAAGATCAAAGAGTATGTCGCCCAGGTAAAAAAGCTGGGCATGGACAGCTGTGCAATCACCGACCACGGTGTTATGTACGGCTGTATTGATTTTTATAAGGAATGCAAAGCCCAGGGAATCCGTCCGATTATCGGCTGCGAGGTCTACGTGGCTCCGCACAGCCGATTTGACCGGGATAATGTGACGCGCGAGGACCGATACTATCATTTGGTCCTTCTGGCCGAGAACGATAAGGGCTATGCCAACCTGACACGCATTGTTTCCGCCGGCTTTACGGACGGTTATTATTATAAGCCCCGCGTGGACAAGGAGATACTTCGCGAATACCACGAGGGCATCATCTGCCTGTCTGCCTGCCTCGCGGGAGAGATTCCGAAAGCGATCACCCGCGGAGACTATGAAGGCGCGCGGAAGGCGGCATATGAGTATCGGGATATTTTCGGTAAGGACAACTTCTTCCTTGAGCTTCAGGACCACGGCATTCCCGAACAGAAGCATGTGAACAGGCAGCTTGTCCGCATGCACGACGAGGAGGGATTTCCGCTCGTCTGTACAAATGACTGCCACTACACCTACAAAGAGGATGTTGACTCTCACGACATTCTTCTCTGCATCCAGACCGGCAAGAAAGTCATGGATGAGGACCGTATGCGCTATGAGGGCGGCCAGTATTATGTAAAGTCGCCCGAGGAGATGGCCTCCCTGTTCCGCTTTGTGCCGGAGGCAGTCGCTAACACCGAAAGAATCGCGGAGCGCTGCAATGTCACGATCACCTTCGGCGAGAGAAAGCTCCCGAAATTCGACGTTCCGGCCGGCTATGATTCCTGGTCCTATCTGAACAAGCTGTGCCATGAGGGCGTAGAGGAGCGCTATCATCCGGTCACGAAAGAGATCTGGGACAGACTGACCTACGAACTGGAGACGATCCGGAACATGGGGTTCGTGGATTACTTCCTCATCGTGTGGGATTATGTGAAATTTGCGCGCGATAACGGAATCCCGGTGGGTCCCGGACGAGGCTCTGCGGCAGGTTCTGTCGTGTCCTACTCGCTGGGGATCACCGACCTCGATCCGCTCCGCTACAATCTGCTCTTTGAGCGATTCCTGAATCCCGAGCGAATCACCATGCCCGATATTGATATGGATTTCTGCTTCGAGAGACGGCAGGAGGTCATCGACTACGTCGTGCGCAAGTACGGCCGCGACCGCGTCGTTCAGATCGTCACGTTCGGCACCATGGCTGCCCGCGGCGTCATCCGCGACGTCGCGCGAGTTCTCGATCTGCCCTACGCTGAGGCGGACGCGATCGCCAAGATGATTCCGAGAGAGCTCAATATCACGCTCGATAAAGCGCTGCAAATGAATCCGGAACTCAAATCCCGCTACGACGCGGAGGAGAATGTCCGCTATCTCATCGACATGGCAAGGCGTCTCGAAGGTCTGCCGCGCAACACGTCCATGCACGCCGCCGGAGTTGTCATCTCCAACCTGCCGGTCGTCGAGTATGTACCGCTATCGAGAGCTCAGGACGGCTCGATCACGACTCAGTACACAATGACTGCGCTCGAAGAGCTTGGTCTGCTCAAGATGGACTTCCTCGGTCTTCGCACGCTGACGGTCATCAATGACGCTGTAAATCTTGTAAATGAGCACGCTGCGGTCCCGCTGGACCTTTCCAAAGTCGACTACAATGACCCCGCGGTCATGGACATGATAGGCCGCGGCAGGTGTGAGGGCGTGTTCCAGCTTGAAAGCACCGGCATGAAGAATTTCATGAAGCAGCTGAAGCCGCGCAGTCTTGAGGATATCATCGCGGGTATCGCACTTTACCGACCGGGTCCGATGGAATTCATTCCCAAGTATATCAGGGGCAAGGAGCACCCCGAGACTGTCACCTACGACTGCGAGGAGATGCGGCCGATCCTCGAGACGACCTACGGCTGCATTGTCTACCAGGAACAGGTCATGCAGATCGTGCGGGATCTCGGCGGCTACAGCATGGGCAGAAGCGACCTGGTCCGGCGCGCGATGTCCAAGAAGAAGCAATCCGTCATGGAGAAGGAGCGCCGCAATTTTATCTACGGAAACGAAGAGGAGGGCGTTCCGGGCTGTCTTGCAAATGGCATACCGGAGCCGATCGCGAACCGCATCTTCGATGAGATGATGGATTTCGCGAACTACGCATTCAATAAGAGCCATGCGGCTGCCTATGCCGTCGTCGCATTCCAGACGGCTTACTTAAAGCGCTATCATCCGGTAGAGTTCATGGCAGCTCTCATGACGTCCGTCATAGACAATCCGGACAAGTGCGCCGAATATATCATGCACTGCCGGGACATGAAGATAGACATCCTGCCGCCGTCGGTGAATACCGGGTATGGAAGATTCACGACGGAGAACGGCAAGATTCGCTACGGTATGTACGCGATCAAGAGCGTAGGCCGCGGTGTCATTGATCAGATCATAGCGGAGAGGGACCTGCGAGGATCTTTCGAGTCCATAAAGAATTTCCTTGAGCGGACTTACGGCAGTGACCTGAACCGGCGCGCGATTGAGAATCTGATCAAGGCCGGCGCGCTCGATTCCCTTCAGGGAACGAGAAAGCAGCTGATGCAGGTCTATATGCCGATCCTCGATTCTGTCGCAAATGAGAGCAAGAACAACATGGCCGGTCAGATGAGTATCTTTGATTTTATGGCGCCGGAGGTTAAAAAGCAGTATGAGATCAGCCTGCCGCCGGTGGGAGAGTTCAGTCGTGAGGAGCTGTTGGCATTTGAAAAAGAAGTGCTTGGAGTCTACCTTTCCGGCCACCCGCTGGAGGAATATCAGTCGCTGCTAGCAGGCCGGGTGAACGCCTACTCGACGGATTTCCTGCTCGATGAGGAGACCGGGGAATCAAGAGTCAGGAATGGCCAGAAAGTGACGATCGGCGGTATGATCACCGGAAAGACGATCAAGTACACGAAGACCAACAAAGTCATGTCTTTCATCAATGTTGAGGATCTGGTGGGATCGGTGGAAGCCCTGGTCTTCCCGAAAGTGTATGAGGACTACAGGGACGCGATCGAGGAGGATAAAAAGGTCCTCGTGACCGGCCGCGTGTCATCTGAGGATGAGCGGGCCAGCAAGCTGATCGCGGACAAGATCATCACGTTTGAAGAGATACCGAAGGATGTGTGGCTGGCATTTGCGGATAAAGATGCCTGGAACGCGTATGCGCCTGAGCTCACCGAACTCTTATCGACGGCAGAGCGGGGAAATGACAGAGTCATCGTGTTCATAAGGAACCCAAAGCAGATGAAAGACCTGACCGGCAGAGGGAAAATTTCTGCTGCCCCGGAACTTCTGGACGGATTCATGAAGATCTGCGGTGAGGAAAATGTGGCGGTCAGAGCGTCAAAGCAGTGAAAAACTGCGGTAAGAATGCCAACAGTGAACGGAAGTATTCAGTGAGCTGAAGAAAAGAATGTGACTTTGATACATATATACAGAGTTAATATTATCGGTTTTGGGCAGATTATGGGCAGAGTGTTGGGAGAATAAAAAATATTCAAAAAAATATCTGCATTTGAGGCATCTATTATAAAAAGTGTTGAAAAATCAACCTTCTTGCTTTAGAATAAAAAGGTAAACATGCACAGCTTTAAGTGATAAATATGTGCGGTAAACGGTAATTTGTACAAAAATACTCCCGAGGGGGCAATGAAAATGGCTGAGAAAAAGATTAAAGCAATCGGTGTTCTTACTAGCGGCGGCGATGCGCCGGGAATGAATGCGGCGGTCCGTGCGGTTGTACGTCACGGTCTGACAAAAGGGATGAAGGTCTTTGGTATCAAGAGAGGATATTCAGGCCTCATCGACGAGGAAATTATTGAAATGAAGGCCGGCAACGTGTCCGGCATCCTTTCCCTGGGCGGCACGGTCCTCGGGACAGCGCGCTGCAAGGAAATGCGCACACCGGAAGGTATCGCAAGAGCAGTTGAAGTCTGCAACAAGTACGGTATCGAAGGTCTCGTAGTTATCGGCGGCGACGGTTCCTACCGCGGTGCTGAGAAGCTGGCCAACGAAGGAATCAACGTTGTCGGTGTTCCGGGGACAATCGACCTTGACATCGCCTGCACAGAGTACACAATCGGTTTCGACACAGCTGTCAACACAGCTATGGAAGCCATCGACAAAGTTCGTGACACATCTTCCTCTCATGAAAGATGCTCCATCATCGAGGTCATGGGACGCAACGCCGGCTACATCGCTCTGTGGTGCGGTATCGCCAACGGCGCTGAGGACGTTCTTCTTCCGGAGAAATATGACTTTGACGAGCAGAAGCTGATCGACAACATCATCGATAACAGAAGACGCGGCAAGACACATCACATCATCGTCAACGCTGAAGGCGTAGGCCATTCCGCTTCCATGGCAAGACGTATTGAAGCCGCAACGGGTATGGAGACACGTGCTACTATCCTCGGCTACATGCAGCGCGGCGGCAGCCCGACATGCAAGGACAGAGTCTATGCTTCCACAATGGGATGCCTTGCTGTTGACCTCCTTGCCGAAGGCAAGACAAAGAGAGTTGTTTCCTATGCCAACGGCAAGTTCCGTGACTATGACATCAACGAAGCTCTTGCAATGACCAAGGAAATTGATCCGTATCAGATCGAGATCTGCAGCTCCCTGTCCCACAACTATTACAAGACAGAAGAAGCTGCTCTTGATGCGGACGAGGAACTGTAATAAGGTGACACAGTCATTTAAAGATGTCAAAAATCTTATAAAAAGTAAAAAGGCCCGCGATGAGCAGGGCCTTTTTGTGACGGAAGGAATCAAGATATTTTCCGAGACTCCGATGGACAGGGTGGAGGCTGTGTTTGCCACAGCGGAATTTGCAGGTGAGCACCCGGAAATGATATCCAGGATTCCGGCCGGCACAGAGTGTGTACTTGACGTACGTGCGGACAGATTTGCAGGATTGTCCGATACAAAGAGCCCGCAGGGAATCATCGCGGTCGTTAGAAAAAAGAAGTATACACTCCCGGATATTCTTGGGAAGGCAGGATCGGGCCGCATAGATAGTGAGACGGACATGGACGCGGTGCGCAGAGCGGCCCCGCTGATCGTTGTACTTGAGAACCTGCAGGATCCCGGCAACGCCGGAACGATCCTCAGGACTGCCGAGGCAGCGGGGGTGTCGGGTGTCATCTTGACAGAAGGGTCGGTCGACCTCTATAATCCTAAGGTCATCCGCTCTACGATGGGATGCATTTTCCGCATGCCGCATCTGGTCGTGAAATCTGCGGATGAACTGCTGCCGAAACTTCGGGCGGCGGGCATAACGACCTACGCCGCGCATCTTAGAGGCAGTATCTCGCACTTTGAGGGGGATTACACCGGCGGCACTGCATTCTTTATAGGCAATGAGAGCAGGGGGCTTTCGGACGAACTGTCGGGAAAGCTCGATGTGCTCATGAAGATTCCGATGTCCGGCAAGGTCGAGTCGCTCAATGCGGCTATGGCAGCAGGCATATTGATGTATGAGGCAAAGCGCCAGAGAACAGTGGCAGGTCCTGGGCTTTTGGGATGAGCTGAAGAGCCGCGGGCGCTGCAGAGAATCGCCGGAGGACAATGAATGAGAGATAAGAGTTCGGCAGAAGATATTTTGTATATTGTTGTCACGGTCGTCCTGACAATCCTTATACTGGGATCGTTCATGATGATGCTCCTGACAGATGAGAAAGGGGTTCCCCGGATCACGTTTTTCGGATTCGGAATCTTATTCAACATACTCCTGGCTGTCAATAATCTGACGCGGGGCAGGAAGCGGGGCTATATCTGCCTCGCGGTCGCAGCCGTCTGCGCAGTCATGACAGTGATCTCGGTAACCATGCTTTGACAATACCTGCGTTTTTCGATAGATGAGAGGACAACATGGAGAATATCACACTTTGCGGTGCCAGCTGGTACGAACAGAAATACTATTTTAACCCTGCCTTTGACAAGCTGCCCAAGTCTGTCAAGGACGAGCTTCAGATCATGTGCGTTGAATTCACGGAAGATGTCGGCGGGGTGCTGACACTTGAATTTGAGGAGGACAAGATGCCGCACTTTACGGTGCGTCACATGGAGACGGACCCGCGCTTTGATGAGATCGGAGCAGAACTTAAGATCAAAGAGCTTCAGCGGAACAAAGGGGAGCTCATGGAACAGCTGTCCCTGTTCTACCGTCTTATTGTGCTGGGCGAGAACCCCTGAGAATATGAGAAGAAGACGGCAGTGAGGAGACTAAATGAGTATTAAAAAAGTGAAGATCGGAAATGTAACGCTGGATAATCCGTTCATTCTGGGTCCGATGGCGGGAGTCACAGATCAGCCCTTCAGGATTCTCTGCCATGAGATGGGGGCAGCCCTCGTCTGTATGGAGATGGTCAGCGCCAACGCCGTAAAATACGGAAACAAAAAGACCCTGGAATTTATCAATATCTCGGAGAATGAGCATCCGGTCTCAATGCAGCTGTTCGGACCCGACCCCGAGACCATGGCCATTGCCGCCGAGCAGCTGGCCAATGAACCTTTCGATATTCTGGATATCAACATGGGGTGTCCGATGCCGAAAATCGTGAACAACAATGAAGGATCCGCCCTCATGCGTGATCTTAAAAGGGCAGGAGCAATTGTCCGGGCTGTCTGTGCGGTCTCGACGAGACCGGTCACAGTAAAGATCAGAGCCGGTTTTAATGAGAATGAGATCAACGCCGTGGAAGCCGCCAAGGTGCTTGAGGATGCCGGGGCGTCCGCAATCGCGGTCCACGGAAGGACCCGCGAGCAGTATTATACGGGAAGCGCGGATTGGGATATTATCCGCAGAGTCAAAGAGGCGGTCAGTGTACCTGTCATTGGAAACGGGGATGTGAATTCGGCTGAGGATGCGGCCAGGATGATGCGGGAGACCGGCTGCGACGCGGTGATGATTGCCCGCGGAGCTCAGGGAAACCCGTGGATATTTGCGGATTGTCTGCATTTTGTTGAGACGGGAGAGCATCTGCCGAAACCTTCTATTGATGAGTGCAAGGTATTAATGCTTCGCCATGCCAAAATGCAGCTTACGGAGAAGGGTGCGCATCTCGGTATTCTCCAGATGAGGAAGCATGTCGCGTGGTACACGGCGGGGTATCGGGATTCGGCCGCTCTCCGCAACAGGATCAATCAGGTGACCACTTATGAGGAGCTCGAGAGAGTCCTCGCTGACTGGTAAATAATGAAACTTCCCACACGCAGTCACGGAACAGTCTCATCGTAAAACCATGAGTGGGAAGTTCTGATAAGAGTAGGAGCCGCCCTTGGGCAGCTCCTTTTATATGCTCATTATCAGGCACCACAGCGGTATCGTGAAAAGCGAGAGCACTGTGGACAGGATCACACATTTGCCTGCAAATATATAATCGCCCCCATATTTGGCCGCAAGGATCGGTGCGGTGCTGCCGACCGGCATACCCACGAGAAGGACGGATACTCCTGTGAGGAGCGGGTCGATGTGAAGCAGCGCACAGCCCAGAAAGACCAGGCCGGGAAGCAGCAGCTGACGGACGAATACGAGAACAAACATCATCGGGCTGATCAGACTTCGGTAGTCAACGTCCGCGACCATGATTCCGATCAGTATACTTGTGAGCGGCGTCGTGCAGGCTGCGAGCTTGACCAGCGTGTTCTCAATCATGACCGGCAGCTGAAACTGCGTCAGCATGAGGAAGAATCCTATGTAGACAGCGATAATGCAGGGATTTTTGGCCAGCTTTTTAAAAGTACCCTTCCAGTCTGCCGAACTCGTGAAATACGCGATGCCCGCGGTCCACATGACAATTCGCTGGGGAATCAGGAAGACGCTGGCGTACATAAGTCCCTCCGCCCCGAGGACACCCTCAGTGACCGGGAGCCCCAGAAAACCGGCGTTCGAGACCTGTGTTCCGTACTGAAAGACAGCCTTGAGATTTTTAGGCTGCCTGTTCCAGAAAAGGTTCGCGCAGATCATGCTGATGACCTGCGCGGCGGCAGCGATGATGAGTATGACCGCGAACTTTTTGAGAACGGTCATATTGAACTCCATTTCAAAAGAATGGATGATGCTGGCGGGGAGAATCAGGTTCATGACCAGATCCGTGAGGACTTCCCGGGCATTGTCAGGAAGGATTTTTCTGCGCTTCATGACTATGCCGCAGACCGCACACAGGAACATGAGACCTTCAAGATTCAACAGTTCAGTGAATGATGCCATGGTGTATTATCTGATATTATAGTGGGAGCCCCCACCGCTGAGGTGGGGGAGTTCATTGCAGTGTGTCTTAGGCTCGTGTGGATGCGTGATTTACTGCTCATCCGGGCGTATTCCGTATTTCTGCATTCGTCTCCAGAGAGTCGTCGTGCTTATGCCGAGTGCTTTGGCTGTCAGCTGGCGGTTGCCTCCGTTGTCCTGCAGGGCTTCGCGGATTTTTCGGCGCTCGCGGTCTGCGTATGTGAGATATCGCGCGGGACTGCCTCCGCTTTCCTCGGAGTGATCCCCCAAAGAGCTCCCCGCATTCTGCAGGAGAATGTCTCTGTCATTCGCTTTGTTGTGGTTGAACTGATCCATTGCCTGACGCACAGAGATCTCGTCGATCGACCTCTTGGCGCTTGTCAGCACAAGACGTTCCGCGAACACATGGACCTGAACTTCGTTTCCCGGCCAGAGGCAGCTCATGAGATACTCTTTTGCGCTCTTGGTCATGACATGGAAGCGGCCCTGACGCTCGTAAGCCCGTCGGAAATAGAGCGTGATGAAATGCTCTAGATCTTCCGGACGCTCGCGGAGCGGAGGGATACGTATGCGGAGGGCTGCCAGATAAGAGTATGCCTCCTCTCCGATCAGTCCTTTCCGGAAAAGTTCTTCGACAGGCACTCTGGAAGTGCAGATGACCTTGACCCTTCTCCTTGAAAAGACCGGCAGAAGTCTTGCGAAGAAACGCTCGTCCGCCGAATCGATATTGAGGATGGCCAGTGTGCCGTCGCCTGCAGTGTCCAGAAGACCGCCGTCTCTGAAGAAGCGGTCCATCTGCGCGTCTTTTGTCATTGTCCTGCAGTCGCCCTCGATGTACGGTCTTCCGCGTCTCGGGCCGATGTTGTGCATGCTCTGAGCGAAATTCCGGACATGCAGGCCGGCTTCGGCTTCGAGAAGTACCGGGAACGGGGATGTCGCGAAGATTTTCCCGAGTTCTATGGTCCGCTTCATCGAGGGAGATTCCTGAACGATGTTGTTAAAATGTGAGGATGCCGCCGGCATAAGCAGGTTGGTGTTGTGCCGGTCGATCGGGCTTCGCGTTACGCCCTCCTCGCGCACGCGGTGGCTTGTCATAACAGCACTTTCCACGTGACCGGAGGACCAGACGGGCACGAGCTCGGTGATCATTCTGACTTTGTTGATCTGCATGAGAAGCACATACTCCTCACCTCTGTCAAATACTCGGCGAAGACTCTCATCCGACAGTTCGGGAAAGACAGCCTGGACATTTTTATCGGTCAGGTCTTCCTCGCGGGCTTCCAAAATATCGCACATTCTGGAGTTGACAGAGAGGATCTTTCTGTTCGGGGCAATGCGAACGATCGCGTTAAAAGAGTAGTCAAGCAGAGTATCGATCTGCGCGGCATGGTTCTTCTCGGATTCCATCGCCCGGTCAAGGATGACCGCGTTTTCCATGGCATTGCGCAGGGAGTCTTCGGTCGCAGTGAAAAATACCGCCGGAACTCCGTCTTTTTTAGCCATTTCTACGACCAGTTCTCCGCCTATCACGACATCTGGTCTTTCATCCAGCGCCATGCGGGCTGCATCTTCGATTCGTTCACCCATCGGGACAAGGTATCGTCTCAGCTCTATGTCGTAGATTTCGTTGAAATATGACATGTCGCTGAACATGTTCTCGAATCCGATGACGGAGATGACCGGCCGATCTTTCTTCACGAGGCGCTTGGCCTCCTTGATGAGCAAAGCCATCTCCTGAGCAGTCATAACGATTTCAACGACTTGTACATTTATGTTCTCGCGTATCAGAGAGGCTTGAAGACCGCGGGCGATAATAATTGTCGCTCCGTTCGCGGCGGCCAGGCTTGCCTCGCCGACGGCGAGATCTGTCCGGATCGTTTTTACGTCCGATATTCCATAAGGTTTTTCAGCTAGAAGATTTCGGGCAATCGCAGCCATTTCGGTTCGCGGTACAAATAAAGCGATCTTTCCCATAAATTACAATTCCTTAGATATGTTGAATGTTTCAAGTATAATTAAAGCTACTCAGGCGGGATCCGGCAATGTCAGGTGATCGGTGCCGGGTTAAAGATACACAGGTCGTTGTACAAGCCGTACTGTTCCGTGTATGGCTTCTTCCTTCCGCTTGCTACATCGAGGATGTATTCAAAGAGTTCTGCGCCCTGCTCTGCAATCGTTCTCTCGCCGGTCGCTGCAGGACCTGCATTGAAATCGATGATGTCATACCACTGGTTCTTCATCTCGTTCCTGGAGCAAAGCTTGATGACAGGTGCAGCAGCGAGCCCGTAAGGGGTTCCGCGCCCGGTCATGAACACTTCAAGACCCATACCGGATGCCAGCTGGCTTGGTCCGCAGAAGAGGTCGGACGCAGGTGTGGCTGCAAATATCTCTCCGTGCTTTGTCGGCCGCTCGCCCGGAGACAGGACTTCGACGATCGGGGATGAGCCGGACTTGGCTATGGAGCCCATGGACTTTTCAATAATATTGGACAGACCGCCCTTCTTGTTGCCCGGTGTTGTGTTTGCGCCGCGGTCAACGCCGCCCATGCAGAGATAGTTGTCGTACCACTTCATCTCCTCGACAAGGCGGGCTCCGACTTTCTCATCCACGCAGCGGTGAGCGATGAACTGAACACCGTCGCGGACTTCAGTGACCTCGGAGAACATGACAGTGCCGCCGCCGCTCACGATGAGGTCTGCAGCGTAGCCGGCTGTCGGATTGGCTGTAATGCCGGAGAACGCGTCGGAGCCACCGCACTGCATGCCGACAAGAAGATCACTGAGCGGCAGGGTCTCGCGCTTTCTCTCGTTGAGGATCTGCAGCTTTTTGTCGGCCATCTCGATGATGGCATTCATGACATTTGCAAATCCCTTATAGTCCTGAAGAACGATAACGTTCTCCGGATTATTCTTCTCAGGCCACCACTCGCAGAAGCGGTCCGGTGTGAATTTCTCGCAGCCGAGAGATACCAGCATGAAGACACCGCCGAAATTCGGATGCATGGCAATGTTGCGAATGATGCGCTGCGGAACCTTGGCCTCCGGAGCGTCGATCGCAACGCCGCAGCCGTACTGGTGGTTGATAGCGATGACGTCGTCGACGTTCGGGTACTTGGGGAGGAGTTCGCTTTTAATGCGCTTTAGAGCTACATTGAGGACGCCTGCGACGCACTGGACTGTCGTGTTGATAGCCAGAATGTTTCTCGTGCCTGCAGGACCGCCGTTCGGATTTCTGTAGCCTTCCCAGGTCTTTACCGGCGGTTCGGGCAGTTTGGTAACGATGTTGGTCCCGAACTCCATTTTATCGAGGTCCGGGGCAGGGGCCATGATCAGGTTCTTCTCATTGATCCAGCCGCCTTTCGGTACATCGCATCCGGTCGTTCCGAGACATACTCCGTACCGATAGATTTCCGTGCCTTTCGGGCAGTCTGTGAGGGCAATCTTGTGGGCCTGGGGAATGTCCTCCACGGTCACAACGCCGGGCATGATTTCTGTTCCTTTAGCTATATCGCGGATCGCGATGGCTACGTTATCCTTTTCGGTTATCTGAATACAGATTCTTCCCATGATGTCTCCTTTCCATTACTAAAGCGGTCACCGGTCCCTTATCGGGACACAGCGGCCGTAGTTATTCAAGCATGTTATTTATCTGCGGCAACAGAGGTGCCGGAGATAGCCTCGTAATATTTGACAATCGCGTCATGATCATCCGCGCCGCATCCCATTGCGTTCAGATACTGGAAGATTTCCATGACTGACGCAGTGAACGGAGCGGGAGAGTTAATGGCGTGAGCTGCGTTTAGGGCGTTCGTGAGGTCTTTTGTGTGAAGGTTGATGCGGAAGCCCGGTGTGTAATTGCCTTCGATCATCATCGGGACCTTTGCGTCCATGACATTTGAGCCGGCAAGACCGCCTCGGATAGCCTGATAGACAAGCTCGGGGTCCGTCCCCATCTTTTTGGCAAATGTAAACGCCTCGGAGCATGCAGCGATGTTGATGCCGACGATCATCTGGTTGGCAAGCTTTGCGACATTGCCTGAGCCGATCGGACCGACGTACACAACAGATGAAGCCATTGCGGAGAGCACAGGTCTCATAGCTTCTACAGTCTCTTCCTTTCCGCCCACCATGACGGAAAGTGTGCCTGCAACTGCCATGGGTTCGCCGCCGGATACCGGTGCGTCAATCATATCGATGCCTTTCTTTTCAAGCTCGGCTGCGATCTTCTTGCTCTCGGTCGGATCGATAGAACTCATATCGATAAGAACAAGTCCTTCGTGAGCGCCTTCTACGATGCCGTTCTTTCCGAAAACTGCGTCGCGGACGTTCGGGGAGTTCGGAAGCATCGTGACAATTGCGTCGCATCTTCCTGCCAGATCTGCCCCGCTTGTGCCGGCCTCTGCACCGCATGAGACCAGTTCGTCAATTGTTGCCTGCTTGTGCGTGTATGCCACCACTTCGAAACCTGCCTTGAGCAGATTCTTTGCCATCGGCTTTCCCATTATGCCAAGTCCTATAAATCCGATCTTCATCTTTTTTCCTCCTTAAAGATTTTTTACTGATAAACGAATTATAAGTAAATTAAAAAAATGAATATAGATAAAAAGTGCACAATTTGACACTTTGTTTTTTTAGGGTTGCGATAAAGTTTCATATATGTTTCAATATGATTTCGCATAAAGTTCATAACATGGAAGATAGAGACTTAATTTCGTTTTGTCAATGGATAATCGTATTAAAGAGCTTTTCGGAACTGCGGGGGAAAGACACACTGAGATATGATTTCTTTATGTTTGAAAGCATTAATCGCCAAAATGAAAGCTTTGTGATATACTTTTTATGCCAATGAACTGAAACAGGAGAAATGTATTATGAGAAGAAAGGAAGACCGCACCAACCGGATCCTGGAATTATTAGTAAAAGAGAAGAAGCTGGAAGTCGCTGAAATATCGGGGCATCTACCAGCAGGATGCCCAGGTCATGGTGGGTCCGATGGTGCGCCAGTGCGCAGAGAACTCTCGTGACATCTTCATTCCATTTTCGGAGCTGGGGAAAGTCCAAAAAATAACGTCAGATAAGGGGCTGTCGCTAGACGGTGTCACCATACTATATGGCAGGCATTATTTGCAAATGTCTGCCATATAGTATGGCGGCGTGTCATAATGCGACAGCCCCTTATGTTATTGTCGACAGTGTTTGTCTTCGAAATTGATTTTTGACTCTCAGCTCAGCGTCATGCCGGCAGCGAAGCTCATAATCAGGATGGCCAGGATAGCGACCGGAGCGACATATTTGATGAGAATTGCGTAGACTTTGGCAAGACCAAAGCGGACGCCGCACTGCTCGATTTCCTCGATGGCGCTCTCCGGCTTCCATACCCATCCGACGAAGATGCAGCAGCCAAGAGCACAGACGGGAATCATGATTCTGTCTGTCAGGTACTCCATGAAGTCACAGAATGCGGGATAGGTGACACCGTTGGCGGCGTCGAACCAGATGCCCTTCAGCGGTACTGCGGCCTGCGTGCAGGTATACAGGCATCCGATGAGGAACATGATCACGCAGACGATAATTGTTGTGCGTGTGCGTTCCCATGAAAAATGCTCTGTCAGGAAAGCTACAATACTTTCGACCAGCGAGATGCAGGAGGTAAGAGCAGCGAAGAGGAGCAGCAGATAGAACAGCACGCCGAAGAACGTTCCGCCCGGCATCTGATCGAATACCTTTGCCAGAGAGACAAATGCAAATCCGCCGCCCTTGCCGATCTCACTCTCGCCGAGGGTCGCGAAAACCGCAGGGACGATGATAAAGCCGGCGAGGAATGCGACCATTGTATCCATCGCGCAGATCAGCACCGTATTCTTGGCAATATTCTCCGTCTTGGGGAGATATGAACCGTACGTGATCATGATGGCCATACCGATGGACAGGGAGTAGAAAGCCTGTCCAAGGGCTGCGAGGAAAGTGCTGAAATTGACTTTGCTCCAGTCCAGAGAGACCATATACTGCAGACCTTCCGCAGCACCGTCCAGAGTGACAGAACGGACGAGCAGGATCAGCAGCAGGATGAACAGAGCGGGCATACCGACCTTGTTAAAGCTTTCAATACCGCTTTCCACGCCTCGAATAATGATGATGGCATTCAATGTCATGAAAATCGCCGCAAAGAGAATGGCCACCCACGGGATGGATGTCGTGCCGTCACTGTGAAGCCCCAGCATGTTGTAGAAATAGCCGAGAGAATCTGAGTAAATACTGGGAGATTCGGTCGCGTAGCCTACGACATAGCGGAGTACCCATCCGCCGACATGAGCGTAATAACATGTGATGACAAAAGCGCCGATGACTCCGATCCAGCCGACCCATGAAAAGTTCTTGTGGCCGAGCTTGTGGAAGACGCCGACGATGTTGGCCTGGCTTGCCCGACCTACGGAGAGCTCCGTGAGCATCATCGGAGCGCCGAGGAATATGACAATCAGGAGGTAAATCAGCAGGAAGCATCCGCCGCCGCCTTCAAAAGCCCTGCCGGGGAACTTCCAGATGTTGCCGAGACCGACAGCCGAGCCGGCCGCTGCCAGTATGAAACCGAGTTTACTGCCCCATTGGGCTCGTTCATTTTCCATAATAAATCATCCTTCTCCTTATATTATAGTAACAATAATGAATGCGAAGGAGCAAATGCGCAGTATCACGTTAAACTCCTAAAACCGCAATATCGGTATTATAACGCTATCATTGCACTATTTCCAGTTAATTATTAATATTTTGGCAGCACCAGCCTTTTCTCCACGACCTCAGCCACCAGCTGTATAGTACTTCGGAATCCGGTCTTTTGCAGTATATTCTTGACATGGTACTTGACAGTGTTGATTGACAAATGCAGTTCCTCCGCCATATCCTCGTACCGGATTCCCCTTACCAATTCCCGGATCACAGCAAGTTCCCGATCTGTAAATTCATTGCTTTTAGCCTGGCCGAGCACGATGAGCGGTGAACTGTCCGGCCATATTCTTTCGCCTTTCATGGTTCGCTCGCAGACTTCACGCAGAGAAATATTGCCGTACTCCTTATACCAGAAGCTGTCACATCCGCTGTCCTGTGCTTTTTTGATGAACGAATGCTCCGGCATGGATGTCATCAGAATGATCCTGACCCACGGGTAATTCTTTTTAATTCTGGTTGCCGCGCGGATACCGGATTCGTCATCGGCCGTGCACACATCCATCAAAATAAGATCGATTTTATTCGTCATACAGGCGATTTCCGCGTTTGCCGCATTTTCAATAGATGCGACCACGGAATACTCAGGCAAAGAAGTAATTTTTCTCTCAAAGGCTTCCCTGGATACCCTTGAGTCCTCAACGATCAATACATTAACCCTCATTTTTACCTCCCGGAATTGTTACATACATGACGACCCCGATGCCGTTCTCGATTTTCATAGTAAGCGCGGCTCCCTCCTGCTCCAGACGGCGTCTCAGATCACTCAGACCTCCCCGCTCATGGATTGTGGTCACATCGGTCCGGCCGTTACAGGATATCCTGACAAAAAAGCAGTTTTCCCTGTATTTCGTTTCGACTTTCAGCCGGTTGGCATGTGCATGACGCACTGCGTTTGTGAGGGCCTCCCGGATAGCGGCATTAAAAAGCAGAACAGTTTTTCTTTCTTTTGGCCTGTCACCGACAATGTCAATATGGCATTCTATCATTTCTGCAATTTTCAGCAATTCGTTTTCGGGCGAAGCGGAAATCGTAAGCTCTCTTCGACTGGCATTCTCCATATCAGCTATGACATCTTCCCAGGCCCGAAAGAGTTCCGAGTCGTCTTCTCCCGCTTTGCCATTTGCTATTCTGTTTCCCGTCATGACCAGTAATCTCCCGAAATCATCATGGATCCTGATCTTTGCGCTGAGTAATTCCTTTTCCATATTATTCTGGACGATATTCTGAAGCAGAATCCGCTGTCTTTTATGCATTTCCTCGGCCTTGCGGTTGTTCTCCACAAGCCTGGTCCTGTATTGATACAGTTCGGAAACATCTGAAGCCTCATACTGGATTACGGGAGACGAGTCGATGAGTAACCTTCTGCGCTGGAACTGCCAGACCCGTCCATCCGGAAGTCTGCAAAGGATCTGCTCCGTATCCCCGGTCTTTTCCGCATGCATACCGGAAGGCATATCTGTCATTTTAAGCTTCGTCAGTTCTCCCCACATGTGTTCCGCATTCACAACAGTCTGACCGGTCAGTTTGTAACAGATATTATTGATTTTTCTGTTGGCCAGGATAGGACGACCGCCGGCTGTCGCAAAACAGATCCCGTCAGGATATGTGTTGATCGCCTCGCGGATCAACATGGCCGTATGAAGCCGTTCACCGATGCGCATCGACATTTGCAGCACCTCCCTCGAATAGGTCCAGTATATAACCCTGCGAAGTATCTGATATTTTGAAAGTATACTGGCCGGAAGCAAATGAAAGCACTCCCTGATTGGGGTTTCCTTCAGCTCTTGATATTTCAAAACGTGCCCCGGAAGGACATAACCGGACTCGGATCTCATCGATCAGATACACTTCGTACTCCAGTATCTTCTCAAGAGTATCAAAAACGAATATAGAAAAGTCCGATGAAAACTCTGCCGCGTTGTTCCGATCAAATACAGTTCGAATATTCGCGATGTTCAAAGCCTGCACCATATTCTCCAGACTGATAATCAGGTCCTCGGTCTCGATCGCGCCTGTCTCCTGTTCAATCAGCCTGAGATTACAACGCCTTTTTACATACGTTCCCAGAAGGTGCAGCATGCACAGATTTTTTTCCTGTCCCGCAGTTTGGTCTCTTTGGGCTATAATAGCTTTCATTTTACGAAGCTGGCCGGCAACTTCCCCGGACAATGTGTCATAAATCCGGTTCTTGGCAAAAAGACCGGCCTCTTCATTTTTAGTTCTGAGTTCTTCTCTTAGGAGTACACCTTCCTGATCAAGCTGTTCCGCAATCCCTTCCAGCTCATCTATGGTCTTTGTCATCAGGGAAATGTCTTTGTTCCAGAGAAAATTTCCGTCAGAGAGTTCATGCAAATGCAATTCAAGCCCATCTTCAAGAGAAACATACTTTTTCTTTTTGAGTTCCTCCAATAGTTCCGGTGACACATGTGCCGCGTTATGAGAAGCAAGCCTGCTGTCGCTGCCTATCAGCTGCATACCTACGGTCGATTTCTCAAAAATACTCTGATACTCTGTGTTGACCGGAACAAGCCCCATGTATATGTCAAATTCCCAGGTCAGAACCTCCATATAATAAATCTTGGCAAACAATTCGATAAGTTCATAATTGGCAAAAGCGGGAATTATATTAAGGGAAGCCATAAAATAGGAAAAAGAGAATATGACCATTAAGATGGGCTCAATACATGGAATGAAGAATCTCAAAAGGCCGCTTTCCTGAATACCTTTATTCCTTTTGTAAATCAGGATTACCCGAATGACCATCAGGAAAACTCCAAAAGCCGTAAGCAGAAATGTTCCGTAATACGGATGGAACATCAGATTAGGCTGAGCTTCTGAGGGATCAAGAAAAAATACGAAATGGCGCTGCTCATCCGTTACAATTATTAAAATCGTGAACGCCACCGGGATAAGAAGCCAGAACCATTTACGCTCTATATGATATTGATTGATTTCGCCTATACCGAAAGAGGCGTACAGCCCCAAAAGAAGCATGGGAGTAATTGTTGCTGCGAGCCACAGGCCGCTCGCGCGCACAAGTGGAATGTTCCTGCACCAGAAGGTATCCTGTAAAAATCGAACTGTCAGGCCAAAAAACATAATACCCGCTTCGCAGAGCATATAAAATCGCATGTTCTTTTGCGTTACGCGGTTAATTATTGAATAACTCCAGAGGGTGATCAGGAACACGTAGCAGGCATACAGTATGTAGGTCCTCAGGAAATCATCGGGCATAAATCGCAGACTGAGCTGTCTGTATAACGACACAAGGCAAAGAATCAGAAAGGCAGCCGCATTGATTCTGACTTGTCTTTTCCGTACGGACATGGCCTGCGCCTCCTTTCTTGTTTACTGAACTGTATACAGGTGTCTTGTCCATTATGCCACAAAAGGTATGCAGAAAAAAGGGGTTGTTGCACTAAGGCGCGCCACCACAACATGTGGCAGACGTTATTTGCAAATGTCTGCCACATGTTGTGGTGACACCGTCTAGTGCGACAGCCCCACATTTCACATATATCAACTTCTCTGAAGAATGAGCCTCAGCTGCACAATGCTCCACCGGAGCATTGTTACACATGCTTAGGCACGACGAATCGAAGAGGAAGACGCAATTGCGCTGCGCAGCTCGTGCGCAATCAGAGATCGCGATTTACAAAGGAGAGAAAGTGGCAGAGCAGGCAGAGGCGTGTTACCGTCTCTGACCGCTCCGATCCCTCATTTTGATATTATTCACGAGCCGACATCCCTATGCTTTTATAGTATACACACTTTTTCTTTGAAGCGCCCTACACAAAAGTGTAGTTTTTACTTGTTGCTAATCGAATGATCGTACGCTGCTATACGCAGTGAATATCAGGAGGTTCACAATGACCACCCCTGTTGATGTCTTTTTTATAGTAAAAAGAGCACTTCTCCAAATAATTTTTGGAAAAGTGCCCCTGTGATTCTCTTAATACAGCTTCGCCCCTGCCGGAATCGCGTCGCTCACGATCATGAGATTGAGCTTCTCCTCGCCGTTCTCCTTGTGGACCGCGCTCATGAGCATGCCGCAAGATTCGACTCCCATCATCTGTCTGGGCGGAAGGTTCACGATAGCCACAAGCGTCTTGCCGATGAGCTCTTCCGGCTCGTAGAATGCGTGAATTCCTGAGAGAATCGTGCGGTCTGTGCCCGTGCCGTCGTCCAGAGTGAACTGAAGGAGCTTCTTGGACTTCTTGACCGCGACGCAATCTTTGACTTTTACGACCCTGAAATCGGACTTGCTGAAAGTCTCAAAATCGACGGTTTCCTCAAAGAGCGGCTCTGTCTCGGCGTTCTCCGGAGCGACTGCCTTCGGAGCTTCCGGGGCCTTCGGTGCGGCCTCTTCGGCTGCCTTTTCAGCAGGTGCGTCAGATGCACCTTTGCCGCCTAAGGTCTTCATTGTCGGGAAATCAAGGGGTTATAATTCGTCTGATTTCGTCACCTTTATTTTTGTTTGTATTTATGCGGTTTTTCAGAATATTGGTCTGTTGGTTATTTCGTCTAAATTCGTCTGATTGATTTGAAATGGGTTAAATTATGGGTTAAATAAAGGACTGTGTAACACAGTCCTTTGTGATTTTGGAATAGGTTTATGAGATTTTTATTTTCTTGTTCAGTTCTTCAAATGCTTCCTTCTTCTTGGCTTCCTGCAGTTCGTTGTAAATACTCATTGTTGTCTTTACATCTGCATGTCCCATTATTTCCATTATGATTTTAATATTATTTTCTACTTCACAAAGTCGTGTGCAGAAAGTGTGTCTTAAATTGTGAACAGAAAAAGGTCTGATAACAACAGGTGTTCTTCCTTCTTTCTTTGCTCTTTCCTGTTCCCATTCGTTAGCACCTTTGCAGATCCGCTTGATTGCTCTGTTAATATCGTGTGGAAGAAGGATGTTTCCAAAACGATTTATAAAAACAAAATCACTATAACCATCAATTTCATCATTACAATGATAACCTAATTGGAACTGTTCACGCCTTAATTGAAGTAGTGCTTCACGTACATCTTTAAACATGGGAAGTGTTCTTCTTCCTGATTCTGTCTTTGGTGTACTGATAGAAATGATCATACCATGATTCCCATCAGGTCTGTATGTGGTGTTGTGATTGATTGAAATAGTCCCTTTCTTAAAATCAATGTCTTTCCAAGTCAATCCAATTACTTCACCGACACGGCAACCAGTACCAAGGAAGAAGGTGAACAATGGCAACCAATGATGATATGTTGTTGAATCCTTCAGGAAACCAACAAACAAAGTTTGTTCTTCAATGGTGAGTGAATGTCTCTGATCACTTTTTTTAGAATCCTTCTTCAGTTCAGCACATACACCATCTGAAGGGTTTTGTCTGATGATCCCATCTCTGACAGCTAATGTGAAAGTGGGGTGCAGGACAGTGTGAATAATATCAAGTGTGCTAACTTTCACTTCTTCCTTCTTCAACAGATTAACATAAAACTCTTTAATGTCTGAGTATTTGAAGGAATTGATCTTCCTGTTTCCGATGCTGTTCCTTACAAAATGATCATACATATAGATGTAATTGACCTTTGTACTTTCCTTCAAATTGATCTTTAGAGCAATGTATTTATCAAACATATCATTCAAGGTGATGTTGGAAGCTAAAGAAGGATCAATACCATCTTGAAGATCTTTTTCAATTTCCTTTTCCTTCTGTCGTAATGAAAGGGAATCCCTTTTTCCCTGTGGAACTTTGTCTGTTGCTGTGAGTTTCCAAGAATAGACAGCTTTTCTTGTTCCGTTTTTATCTGTGTACCTGAATCTGTATCTTCCATCTGGAAGCTGATCTTCATTATCCTTTAGATTCCTGCCTTTTATGTCTGTTCGTTTGATTGCCATGATATAACCCATCCTTTCTTTGATTGTGCTGAAAACTGTCAGATGGTATAATATCTTTGTGTGTGTCATCTGACGGTTTTCGTTTGATGTACCTTCAAGGTCATTGGTAATTGCAGTTACCAGTGACCTTCTTTTATTTGATCCTACTGTTCCATTTCTGAATAGCAATTTGTTTTGCTTCTTCATCTGTTGTTGTGTGATCAATCAGTGTATTGTAACCTGTGTAACCTGATCCACCGCAAGAATCACACTTGGTACATTTTGCAAAGTATCTTGTTCTTATAGGTTCGGGGATTCCATAAGAAGCAGGTTCTTCAATGTACTTCTTCAGGATCACTGTCTGATACGTGTAAAGACCTTCAGAAGAATGTTCTTTGGATGTAGTACCACAAAAGGGACAGGGAAGAAGCGATTCTTCAACAATGTTTTCTGATCTGATCAATCTAGCCATATTTACCACCTTTCTTGTTAATAGTATTCTAGGCGTTTGCGAAACGCCAGAAGCCGCATAAATACGGCATTCTTTTGGTTACAAAATAAAACAACTCCTCACTGGTTCATGGTAAAATTGAGTTGTCGAGAAACAATCAACCATGTCCAGAAAGGAGTTCTCACCATTATGATACCATATTATCAGATGACTTTGGCTGATGTTTTTACAGAAACTCAGAAAAAATTTGAATCCGATAAACCTGAATTCCTGAAACTGCTCGAATCTACCATTGATCTTTGTGAAATTGTCCCAGGTTCCTTCTGGAACCATTTCTATGCTTCCACGGGCAGGCCCCGCGAATACCATCTGACTTCCCTGCTCTGGGCCCTCATACTCCAGAAGATCTTCTCTATCCCGACAGATTCACTGCTCCTGACATTCCTTGAGTATTCAAAAGATCTGCGGGAATTCTGCGGGTTTGCACGAGTTCCAGATGCTTCGAAGATCACCCGGTTCAAGCAGGAATTTACCGATGACCTGCAGCTGTTCTTCGATTCCCTTGTTGACTTGACCGAGCCGATCCTGCAGGAAATCGATGGTGATAAGGCTTCCATGACCATCTTCGATACGACCGGGCTGGAGGCTTATGTCACTGAGAATAATCCCAAATATGCCAACCGGAAGATCCGCCAGCTCAAGGCATGGGCAAAGGCCATGGGCCTTGATTCCTATGATCCTTATAAGGCCGCTTACGGCTCCATGCCGACACATGCGTCAGCCAATGAGGAAATCAAACAGCAGTATCTCAACGGCCATTTTTGCTATGCCTATAAGGCCGGGATCCTGACGAACGGTCTCGGCATTATCCGGGCCATTGAGTTCTATGACAAGGATTATTTCGCCGCCCATCCGGAAATCGAGCTTTATAAGAAAACAGATGCACCTGACGAGGACAAATCCGTAGGAGACGCAAGGCTGCTCCTCCCCATACTGAAGGATTTCTTCCGGAAGCATCCCCTGATCGATCCGGTGACCTTTCTTGGAGATGCCGCTTTCGACAGTGCTGATAT
>JBGUHN010000089.1:0-3331 GCA_045112155.1 Lachnospiraceae bacterium | reverse complement strand
CTCCTGCTCGTTGATGGAGTAGTCCTCATTCAGCGGAACGGAAACTGCCGGGAAGATTGTCTTGAATGTCTTAACTTTTGCCATGATGTTCTCTCCTTTTCTTAATAATTTAGTGCTTTATTGGGGTGTTTTGTTTTGTGCTCTGCAATCGTTTGCTTTCGATGGTTTAGTTATATCACACCCGATTTTTTGCGTCAATACAAAAAAAATAGCTGGCAATTAATTTCATGAACTTCCATTTTTCTCTTGATTTAATGCAAATTTTTGCATAAAATAATTGCAGGCATTGCAGACGCAAAAAGTCGCAATAGTTCAGACAGGCTGCACCCAAGCTTCATAAACCGGCTCAAACATCATCTTCATCGAAAAGCCGTAAGTCCTTCTCTGCGAGCTTAGAAAATGCAGTGGCATTTTCTGATCTCTCGGTCGGACTTACAATGCTTTTCTCTCGAAGATAGATGCTTTGATCCGGTAAAACCAACTTTGAGAGCAGCCTGTCTGAACTGCTGCAAAAAGTCCGGACGATATTCGTCCGGCTGAAAGGATACTACTATGGCAACACTTAAAGATGTGGCGAAACTCGCTCACTGCGACGTGAGCACCGTCTCCCGCGCGCTCAACAACTCCGCGCCGGTCCACCCGGATACACGGGCACGAATCATGGCTGCAGTCAAAGAACTCGGCTATAAGCCCAACATGATTGCAAAGAGTCTGAAGCTCGGCAGGCGCAACATGATCGCCTTCATCGCACCCACGATACGCCTCAACGTTTTCTCCGACCTGTCCGTCGAGCTTCAGCGTGAAGCCCTGAAAATCGGCTATCAGACACTGCTCATCAACACGAAGGCAGACGCGGTCAACGAGGCAAAATGCCTGAATGAGCTGCGAGGCATGGTCGACGGGATCATCATAGCGTCCACCGGCCAGAATAACAGACTGATAAGAGATATAGCAGATGACGGCGTGGCGGTCGTGCAGCTGATCCGCAAGCAGGACGAGAACATTTCCAGTGTCATCTCCAACTATTATGATTCCACAAAAGAAGTGGTTCGCTTTCTCTATAAGAAAGGCTGCCGTCACATCGGAATGCTGAATGCAAATCTGGACGTAAAGCCATTTGAAGAACGTTATAAAGGCTATCGGAAGATAACCCGCGAGCTGCATTTGCCCGAGATTATCGACAGTACAGATGCCATCAATGTCCCCGGTTTTCATGCCGGTCTCAACGGAACCAAGCGGCTCATCGCGGAGTATCCCGAACTTGATGCCATTCTGGTCGCGACCGATCTGCAGGGGCTTGGAGCTATACGGGCCCTCAAGGAGCTCGGCATCTCCTGCCCGGATCAGATCAAGGTCGTCTCTCTGACCGGGTTCTCCCTCGGTCCAATGCTGGAGAAAGCCATGACCTCCATGGTCGTTCCCTCGCCGGAGATGGCGCGGGCAGCGCTGCACCTTCTCGTCGACCAGATCGAAGCCGCGGATAAGACAAAACCGTCCCGCCAGCACATCGTGTTCAATGCGTCGCTGCTGGAGGGCGAGACGACGTAAAAATCGCAAAAGGGGCTGTTGCATTAAGGCGCACCACCAAAAAATTGGGCAGACATTATTTGCAAATGTCTGCCCAATTTTTTGGTGACACTGTCTAATGCGACAGCCCTTTAGTGTTGTTTTATGAATTACGCGATCAGTCCGAAGGAGCGAAGCAGATTCGGGATCTGGGTCGAAAGACCGGAAATCGTCATAAGGCAGGCGAATACGTAGCAGACCACCATGCCCCACTGGAGGACCTTCGGTGTACCGTAACCTTCGTTGACGTCCTTGCGGAAGATCAGGCGAAGGATGAAGAAACCTGCGGTCGGTGTCGCGATGGATGTAAGTACGTTGGCGATGAAGATCAGCTGTGTCGGGGATCCGCCGTAAGAGAAGCAGATCAGGGCAGCGACAACGATGCAGATAAGGCAGCCGTAGCGGACGAACTTAGTCTCAAGGCCGTATTCCTTATCGATACCTGCGCCGAGAAGAACGACGCCGCGCTGTGTGTTGCCGAGCAGTGATGAGAAGCCTGCGCCTACGAGAGCGATGCCCATGATGAAACGGGCAGCGACACCCATGATCGGGACAAGGAGCTCAGCCAGCTGGGCCGGAGCCTTGATAGCTGTACCGGTCGGGTTCAGAACGATAGCGCCTACGAGAACGATAGCGCCGGAGATCAGGACGACCAGGACGACGTGTGTGATTGCGTCAGCGAGCAGCGCGCCGTTGAAGAGGTCCTCTTTCTTCCACTTCTTCTCAAGTCCGAGGTATGTGCCGTAGATACCGGCTGTGACAGATGCATTGGTGGAAATATATGCAAGTGCTGTTGTCAGAGAGCCGTTATTGAAGTTCCAATGTGTGAGTCCGTGGCCGAGCTGTCCCCAGTCAGGACCGCCGACACCGACGAGTGTGACATAGAAGGCGACGATCATCGCGATGATGCAGATCGTGATGCCGATCTCAATCTTGGAGTAAACGTTCTTCGCAAAGTAAACGATGATCAGGACGACAAGCATGATGCCTGCGCCGATCTTCCAGTCAATACCGAAGAGAAGGTGCATGCCTGCGCCGGTTCCGGAGACGTTGCCCATCGTGAAGAAGAAGCAGGTGAGGAACAGGCAGACGCCGCAGAAGGCTGCAGCTGCGTTGCCGTAGTAGTGGCGGATCGCGTGAAGAAGAGGCATTCCGGTCAGCATGGAGATTCTATAGGAGACCATCATGAAAATGATAGCCATCAGGATGATCGGGATAATGATCCAGATCATGTCATAGCCGTAGTTTGCGCCGAGCATGGCGGATGTCGTGATGTTGCCGGGGCCGATAACGATGCCTGTCATGATGATGCCCGGGCCGACCCTTTTCAGGATCTCCATCGCGGTGAGCTTTTTAACGCTCTTGGGATCAAAATTGTCTGTATTTGCCATTTTCAAATCCTCTCAGTCAGCACCCGTGCCGGCCGGACCTCTTTCGATGGTGCATACATCCCGGTACGGACGGGTTATTTTTATGATACAACGAGGGCGCACGGTTCACAATTTATTCAAGTCTCGCTTGCGAGACTGGGCGCAGGATTCGGGTCAGTGTCAGCAGACCCGAATCCATGCGCGTACTCGCGTACCATGCGCCCTCTGTTTGTCGGTCATTTATGCAGATGCATAGCAGTGTTCATTTGCAGGATCGGCCGATTATCTTATCGGCCGGATGGCCGGATTTATTCGAACTGTGTCATGTCGACCTTGCCGAGACCGGACTTCTTGATGCCCTCAGCGACCCAGTCTTTCTCTTCCTGATCGAGCGG
>JBGUHN010000088.1:0-29231 GCA_045112155.1 Lachnospiraceae bacterium | reverse complement strand
CCATGACCATATCCCCCTTTTATTGGTGGGAAGATTTTAACAGATCAGAGAATCAGAAGATACAACACTTTATGTTAGACGCTTACGAATGATATGGCAAGAGAGGCGAATAATCAGTATTTGCTACGAGAAGAAATAACGGACAATATCATTATTATTAAGATTAATCGAAGTTATAGACATGGTATGTCTCGTGAGGAATTATACGATATCACTAGAGGGGGCTGGAGACGGCGCATCGAGAGCGTTGATCGCGCCGAATTTGCATTAGCCGCATATAGAGGAGAGGTTGTAGAGGTATATAGAATATTTGCGTGGTATTCCGCACAGGATGAAATCCGAAAGACTGTGCCCTTTGATCCGAAGATCGAACAAGGTCGTATTATCTTTAAAGGAGAGGTTGCTGAGGAACCAATCCGGAAGAAATATATCGGGAGAAACGTGAGCAAATTGTTTAAACGTGGAGAAGCCAGTCCCGTCAAGACATTTTATACAGATTAATTTGCAAATACCTAATGACAGTCTCGATAATGCAGACGAAATGTTGAACGCAGATTGATTCGGATATTTGACTTTTTAAAAAGCGGAGGCAATCACATGATCAAACCTATCGTAAAAGACATATTTTTCCTCAGCCAGAAATCCGAGGCCGCCACAAAACAGGACCTGCCCGTCGGGCAGGATCTCATGGATACCCTGCGGGCCAATCAGGACCACTGTGCAGGCATGGCGGCAAATATGATTGGCGTTAAGAAAAAGATCATTATTGTAAATATGGGCTTCATGAATGTTGTGATGTATAACCCGGTCATTGTGAAGAAAGATACGCCGTATGAGACGGAGGAGGGGTGCCTGTCTCTAGACGGCGTCCGAAAGACGACGCGCTATCAGAATATCGTAGTTGAATATTTTGACAGCAGCTGGAAGAAACACCGTCAGGCTTATTCCGGGTGGACGGCACAGATTATTCAGCATGAGTGCGATCACCTTGAAGGGATTATCATATAAAGAAGTAAAGAAAAGGCTCTGTCAGAGGTCTTCGACAAATATCGGACAATGGGCAAAAAAAAGACCAAAGAGAATCGTTTCGTCTTGTGATTTATATAGTCTGCTGATATCATGTAATATAACTATATTTTTAATAGGCAATAGGAGGTGATGGGTATGATCGTTCAGAAAGAGCTTTTTGGTGAAGGCAAGCATGTCGAATTCAAGGCAGAGATTCCAAAGAAGCATGAAAAGTTTTTGAAGGATATTATTGCATTTGCCAACACTTCCGGCGGCAAGACGATTGTGGGTGTGGAAGATGAGACCGGTGAGGTTATTGGTCTGGGTGAACAGAATCCGTTTAAATTGTCTGATGCGATATCTAACATGATTTCAGATTCGTGTACTCCGCAGATTTATACGGATATCACTGCAAAGACGATAGATGAACATACAATTCTGGAGGTAGAGGTTTTTCCGGGAGTAAACAGACCTTATTACCTGAAGTCAGTAGGCAAGGAAGGATCGGCCTATATTCGTATCAACGGTACCAGTCGGCCAGCTGGCGAATTCCGGTTGAAAGAATTGGAAATGGAAGGCATGCATGTATCTTATGACACTCTGTGGGAGATTGGGCAGCGTTTTGACGAGACAGCAACCAACCATTTGATGGATGAAATGTATCATACAGCATTATCCAATAGCAAAACGCCGGAAGAAAAAGCCGCATTACACGAACTGACTATTGAAAAGCTGGAAGACTTTGGAATTCTTCGTAAAGAAGAAGGCGATTATGTTCCTACACGGGCATTCACCTTATTGACAGAGCCAAGAGAACGTTACGAGAAGATACAATGTGCACTGTTTAAAGGTACGGACAGAGTTGATTTTATTGATCGAAAAGAGTTCTTCGGTCCAATTCAGAAACAGATAGAAGAAGCGCATCAGTTTGTTTTGCGTCATACCAATAAAGGAGCTGTTATTGATGGACTGTATCGGCAGGATGTTTATGAGCTTCCAGTGAGTGCTATTCGAGAAATCATCACCAATGCTGTTCTGCATCGCAGTTATGTAGATCAGGCAAGCATCCAGGTGTCTATCTTTGATGATCGAATTGAGATAGATTCTCCCGGAATGCTGTGCGCCGGTCTAAGTGTGACAGATGCCTTGAGCGGCAAGTCAAAATGCCGTAATAAGGCTATTGCAGAGGCCTTTCAGTACATGAAGATTATTGAAGGGTGGGGGACAGGACTACCAAGACTTTTTAGGAGATGTAAGGAGCTGGCTCTGCCAGACCCAAAATTTGAGGAATTTGGTGATGGAATTAAGGTGACGATTTATCGGGCTATAAGAAACAATGAAACTAGTAGAAATAAGGCTAATAATGAGGCCAAAGAAGCCAAAAATGAAGCGAATCGGCCCAATAATGAGGCTAATGAAGTCAAAAATGAAGCTAATCGGTCCAATAATGAGGCTAATGATTCAAAGTGTTCAGCAAATCGGGCTATTCATGTAGGATGTGAAGAGAGTCTTTCAACGAGAATTATTAAAATAATTACTAATAATCCGAAAATTTCACAGCAAAGACTCGCAATAGAAACAGGGGTTGCGCGGTCAACAATACAGAGATATATGGGTCAGATGGTAAAGGAAGGACGTATACAAAGGATTGGCGGGACCCGCGGGAGTTGGACTGTTCAGGATAAAGACTGACAATGGTGGTCTTAGGAATAAACGACGGACACAAGTCGAAAGTAGATTATGAGCTCACAAAAAAATAAGCAGCGCATCCTGCGCCTATTAAGATATTTGTACGATTTTACAGACGAGCAGCACCCCGTCACCAATCAGGAACTGGTGGCAATGTTTGCTGACGATGTGACTAGCGGCAACAGGAAGACCATTAAAAACGACATCGATGTTCTTACAGAAGCGGGATATGATGTCATCACGTCGAAACAGTATCGCAATTCTTATTACATGGCGAGCCGTATTTTCGAAGTGCCGGAAGTGAAGATGCTGATTGACGCTGTCGCCGCATCCCGCTTTATTACGAAGGAAAAAAGTGACGTCCTGATTGGAAAGTTATCAAAGCTTGTGAGCAAACCGCAGGCTGAGACGCTCGTCCGCTGTATGTATACGGCAAATGTACTCAAGCCGGACAACGAGCAGATCTACTATGCCATTGATGTGATCACGGACGCCATAAATACGGGAAGGCAGGTCAGTTTTCAATATTATGATTATCTGCCGACTAAGGAAAAGGTCCTCAGAAATGACGGGGAATATTACTATATGAGTCCGATTGCTATGGTATGGGATGATAATCACTATTATGTGATTGGACACTCGGAGAAGCATCCGGAGCCGTTCATAATTAATTTCAGGATAGACCGCATTTGCCATGCGGAGATTACCGAGGAGCCATCAATACTCCCGGAAGAAGGCTTCAGCGTGGAAGAGTACGTGAACCGCCAGTTCCGGATGAATGTCGGGAAGAACATAGGAGCCGTTCTGGAGTGCAGGAATGAACGCATGCGGGATGTGATCGATCACTTTGGCGAAGAGGTAGAGACATGGGTTGCAGATGATAAGCATTTCTGCGTGAGAGCGCAGGTGGCGGACAGCCCGACATTCTATAGCTGGGTGTTTGGATTTGTCGGAGATATACGAATCCTGGAGCCTGCCACAGCTGTGAAAACGTATCGAAGGATGCTGTATAAAGGACTGAAGTAATAAATTATGATAATAGCGACTATCACTTTCAAGCTCCACGCCCCTTGGGTACACAGCCTGAAAGAAAAAAGAATGATTGTAAAAAGCATACTCGCAAAGCTGCAGAACCGATTCCATGTTTCTGCGGCTGAAATCGATGAGCAGGACACGCATCAAATCATTGTGATCGGCGTTGCCGCGATCGTTCCGCACAATGCTCAGGCGGACAGCCTGATGGAGAGTATTTCTCTATTCGTCGAGGAAAATTGTGAGGCGGAGATCATCGATGAAGAGCGCGAGATACGCTAAAAGAGGAAGTGGGAGACATTATGCATTTTGGATTTTCGTATATAGGCCTGATTTTCCTTGTCATGCTGATGCTGCCAAACATCATGTGGACAAAGAATCAGCCGAAGGATTATGAAAAATATGTCGTCAACGAAAACAAGGTATTGTTAGCCTTCGAGAGAATCGGAGAGGTTCTGGTTTCCGGCATTGCTCTGATTTTCTCTGATTTTAACATTAAGCCGTGGTCGAATTGGTCATGGTGGCTGGTGATGGCATTTGCACTGATGATACTATATGAGATCTTCTGGATCAGGTACTTCAGAAGCGAAAAAACAATGAAGGACTTTTACAGCAGCATCATTGGCATACCGGTTGCGGGCGCAACACTGCCGGTACTGGCCTTTGGCCTCATGGCCATATACGGGAAGAACATTCTTCTCGGTGTTGCTGTTATCATATTGGGAATCGGGCATATCGGCATTCATTTGATGCATAAGAAGGAGATTGAGAGGCCTGGAATATGATCGGTCTAATAATCGGTGTAATAATTACCGGAGGGGTCGGCGTTCTTCTTGTTGTTCTGGGCTTTTTGTTGTGGAAGAGGGAAATGATCACCCTATTACACAATTATCATGTGAGCAATGTTTCTCCTGAGAACAGAAGGGCTTTTTGCAAATTATCCGGGATTGGTCTTATAGTAATCGGGCTTAGCTTATTAATCACAGCCGTGGTTCTTGGCATCACGGATTCCGCGTATAGTTTTATTTGCTTCGGTGTTGGCTTTGCTGTAGGTCTGTTCGCGCTGATTGCAGCGGGTATGAAGTATAACCAATAATGCATTAGGCATGAAGGCGAGAATTATAGAGAATTATATGTACTGCAAAATTTGGCGATGAAAGTATTACTGAGGGAGAAAACATATGAAGAACCAGTACGTTGGTGATATCGGAGATTATGGCAAATACGGCCTTTTGCGCTTTCTCGCAAACCGCGGAATAAAGATTGGTGTTAACTGGTATTTGACGGATGACGACGGGTCTTCAGACGGCAAGTTTACGAAATATCTGAAGAATCCGGATGAGAGATACTATGATTCGGAGCTGTTCGATGCCCTAAAAGAAATCGCCTTTCGCAAAGATAAAACGGTAGGGATGGTTGAAGATGCCGGGATAATTCCCGGGGCAGCCTATTTCAGTGAAATGTTGAAGTCCGGACTTCTTGAGGCAAATGCAAGAAAATGGGACAGACACCTCTGGTTCAACAATTCGACACTGCTTCTGGAGGATGCAGAGTTGATATTTGCGGATCCCGATAATGGTATCAGTTATCGAAAAGCGGCGAGCAATAAAGGCAGCGAGAAGTATGTCCTGCCAGAAGAGGTAGCTGAGTATTACTGCGCTGGTCGCGATGTCGTCTATTACTGCCATAAAGGCCGCCGGAAAGAGGAAGACTGGGAGCAGGCAAAGATAGAGATCCGTCAGTATCTTCGAGATGCCCAGATCTTGGCGGTGACCTGTCACAGAGGAACACAGAGATCGTACATCTTTGTCCTTCATCCGGATAGTTACCGGAAATATGAGTGCCTGCTCACGGATTTCATTGCATCTGTATGGGGGAAAATGTTCACGATGGAACCGATTGCAGGTAATCTTTCCACCAGCAATATGAAGAAGAAATCAACCGCCCCCAATATATCCCTCGAACCACTGGACACCCGCTTCTCTGTCTGCAAAGTATCGGATTATTCCGGTATTGACATAGCTCAGCCATTTGTCTTCACCGCGACTACAGATGAAGAAAACTCGCTTGTCTGCCCCACGGAAATAGTCCCGGACAATACTGTGGTCCGCGAGGACGGCTGGAGAGGGTTCAGAGTGTGCGGCACGTTGGATTTTTCCCTGATCGGGATCCTTGCCTGGATTGCTGAGACGCTGGCAGCAAATGAAATCAGCATTTTTGCGATCTCTACCTACAACACGGATTACATCCTTGTGAAAGAAGAGAATTTTGAGAAGGCGCTCAAAGCTTTAAAGGATTCGGGATATGGCATAAAGGACGGGCAGTAAAGTCATTTGTTTGTACTGGGGGAGCTGTATCAATGAAAGTTATGGTCAGCGCCTGTCTTGCGGGCGAAAACTGTAAGTATAACGGTGGGAACAACCGAAATGAGAAGATTCTCCGACTGATGGCGGACAATGACGTGATCACTGTCTGCCCGGAGCAAATGGGCGGTCTTCCGACGCCGCGCGTTCCCGCTGAAATTAAAGACGGTGTGGTCACAGCCGGGGACGGCAGGAGCGTAGATGCCCAGTTCCGTGCCGGTGCAGCGAAATGCCTTGAGATTGCCGTGTGTGAACAGCCGGATCTGATTGTGCTGCAGTCGCGAAGCCCCAGCTGCGGCGTTAAGCAGCGGTATGACGGCACCTTCTCCGGAACACTGGTGGATGGCGCCGGCGTGACTGCGCAGCTTCTCTTGAAGAAGGGATTCCGATGTGTTGATGTGGAAGATCTGGTCGAAGTCCATAATGATGTAATGATACGAAAACTGATGACCGAAGAGCGTCCTTTGCTGAAAGATTTCCTCTACGAGGCAATCTACATTCCGGAAGGTGTAGAGGCTCCGCCCAGAGACATCGTGGAGCGCCCGGAGCTGCGGATTTATTACGATGATTTTGGTGCCGGTCCTGCGGACCATTGCCTTGTGGCCGAGGCGGATGGCCGTGTGGTGGGAGCTGTATGGACAAGGATTATGCATGATTATGGGTATGTAGACGACGAGACGCCTTCATTTGCGATTTCACTATATAAAGAATATCGCGGAAAGGGTATCGGGACAGCGTTGATGCGCCGGATGCTTGGATTGCTTAAGGAGCACGGCTTTCGGCAGGCGTCGCTTGCTGTGCAGAAAGCGAACTATGCGGCCTCGATGTATAAGCATGTCGGATTCGAAACCGTAGATGAGAATGCGGAAGAATACATAATGGTGTGCAGGCTGTGAGTAATCGGGGCACGTGCAACTATGGAAAATAATGAGGCTGTGAAAAAACTCGGAATTATTTGTTTGCGTCAGCTGCTATTGCTATGACAGTAGAAAATAAAAAAGAATTATTTCTACTGTCGGCTCAGAGAATTCTTGTTTCAAAACGACAGTAAGAAAAGCATGTTTTTTGTTATGTACTGCAACTTCATGTGGCTTTGACAGTAGATATTTCCAAATGCGAAGAATGTACTGTCGACCAAAATCACGGCCAGCAGTACAAATGAGATTTTTCCTGCTTCCTACTGCCAAAGCAACAGTAGCCAATTCCAAAAACAAAAAATGTACTGTCTCGACTTGATGTATCGAAAAGAGGCTGTGAATTAACGAATCAGTTTCTTCACAGCCTCATTCTGACGGCGACCTCGCTGACGGCGGCTGGTATGCTGTCCCTCAGATGACTTATGGTGTGACGCCGGTCATTTGCGGTTTTTTCAGGATTATTTCCACTTCCTTTTTCCGGAAAGCCACACCGTATAGGAAAATGTTTTTAATTCCCTGGGAAATCATTTCTGTTTCATAGCGGTTCTGCTTGATTTGCAAGAGAGCACCTTCAGCCAGTTTGCGCAAATCAGCATTTTCGTCCTTTGAAACTTTGAGCTCCATCAGGATTCCCGGCAGGCTGCTGTTTTTCGGGATCAGCTGAATATCAAATCTGCCATCCCCGGATTCTCTGTTGGAAAGAACATAATATCGGTTATTTAAAATGGCGATAAACCCAAGAACGAGTCCCTGGTAAAAAATCTCATCTGTAGTGTCAAAGAAGCTGACAGTCTGCCGGAGATACTCTTCGATATATTTCGCAAGCTTAACCTCATCCTGTTCATAAAAGGCCTGCTGTATGCGGGCAGCGGTAGATTCTGTCTCCGGAATGCCCCACCGTGTAAGAATCTCTTTCTCATATACGAAGGAGATCTCCTTGTTCGGGATGGAGACGTTACAGATATAATTCCCGTCGCTCTGCGGAGAAATCCCCTCATTTTTTAGGTAGCCTGTCATTAAAAGGAAGCTGTATATGCTTGACGGATTGTGAAGGATCTCCGGATAAATCACACCGGTATCAACGTAAGTGGTGACCTGCCCTCCTTGAAGGAGCTTTTTCAGGGATTCCATGGTTTCGGGGGTTGCTGTTTTCAGAATATCGCCAATGATCGCATTGTTTCCTGTGGATTGCCAGAACGTTTTCGGGAAGAAATGTTCATCGGCATAATTGATGATGGACCAGGGATTGAACACATCGCTGTTTCCGAATCGGTATCCGTCATACCATGATCTTGCTTCTGGCATTTTTTCGGGACAGCCATAGTATGCCAGCATTTCTTCGACTTCGTTTGCGGTAAATCCGAAGTAGGCGCTGAAGCGGTCATCCATGATCGTATTGACCTTCAGGTTATTCATGCCGCTGAAAATGCTTTCCTTTGCCACACGGAGAATTCCGGTAAGGAAACCATATGCCAGGTGAGGGTTGTCCTTAAATGCTCCGGAAAAAAGATTCCGGATAAATCCGATGACTTCTTTATAATATCCTGCTTCGTGTCCCTGCTGAATCGGCGTATCGTATTCGTCTATGATGATGACAGCCGGCATGCCGGCATGTTTATGCAGCATGGAGGAAAGAACGGAGAGCGACCTGGCCAGTTCCACTTCTTCGGCAGCCCCTGATATGATTTTTGTATAGAAGGATTTTTCATAATCTGTGCATTTCTCGCTTTCTCGAAGTTCAGCGTGCCTTGAGTATTCCATGCGGATAATTTCGGAGATATCGGAAAGAGCATTCTCCCAGGAAGCGTATTTTACATCCTTAAACGTCAGGAAGATGACCGGGTAGCAGCCTTGGTGCTTCCGGTATGTCTCCCCGCACGACCAGATTTTTTTATCCTTAAACCAACAGGAAGTATCTTCTTCTGTCTTCTCAAAGAAAATCCGGAGCATGTCCATGTTCAGTGTTTTGCCGAAACGGCGCGGTCTTGTGAACAGAGATACCTTGGGAAGGGTGTCGACAAAATCACGGATCAGGAGCGTCTTATCTACATAATAGTAGTTCGATACCGCCTCAACATAACTGGATATGCCGACGGGGAGCGGCAGCAGGGACCGGGATGTTTTCGAGGGCTTGCGGACCGGCTGCAGGACGTTTTCCGGCACGACCCAGGAGCGGCCCTTTTTCACGGCCCCCGGTATTTCGCCGGACTTGCACATCTGCTGTACCCGCCGGACAGAGATATTCCATTTATGGGCGGCTTCATTTACGGACATATAAACCATGATGACCCTCCGTTTACTTGCGTGTTCACACTAATTGTTTCGCGAAATAGCGTACCATATTTCGCGAAACAAAGCAACTTAAATGGCGAAATGTCGGTTTGGGTTCGTCACAATCGCACGGCATGTCACAGAACTAAAGAACCTGCATGCTATTCATCTGTCAGATGAACGCATTGCATGGTACAATAGAATTATCGTAATTACCCTGAAAATGCCAGGAAAGGAGTATGTCCTATGATTCTTACAAGAGCATCAAAACGATATATTTCTTTGTTCCTGGCAATCTTTTTTCTTTGCGGTATTATCCATCCATTTGCTGTTCACCTGGACTTCGTCTATTGCTTTTCTTCACTGGTCTTCGGTGTATTGACTATTATTTGGGCAATTACCGTGCAGAGAAGAGTCGTGGATGATCGTCTGCGTCTTATTTTGATGCTCTGCGCCGCATGTCTTCTTTTTCATTTTTTCCTGCAGATACTCAGATATGATCTGATCTCCAACGACAGGATCACTGTGCGGAGATATTTATGGTACGCAATGTATATCCCGATGATAAGCCAGCCGACCCTGTGCCTCTTCCTCGCGGTCAACATCTACCGTCCGAAAGATAAGCCGCTGCCGATCGCATGTTATCTTACCGCCTTGTTGGGTATCCTTCTGATATTGGGCGTTCTTACCAATGATCTTCATTTTTGGGCAAAATCCTTTCCGAGCGGAATCATGATTGATGACAAAGACGCTAAAAACGGCTGGATGTTTTACGTGGTCAACGGATATATTTACGGCCTTTTTGCTTTTGACTATTATCTTTTTGTGAGCAAATCACGCAAATGTGCCGGTCGCCTTGCCAGGCTCATTCCGCTCATTCCTTTTGCCATAGGAGTAATTTATTTTGTTCTCTATCCTTTCGAAATCGGGATTCGCCTGTTCGGTACACGCCTGTGGCACATGGGCGATATGTTCGCTTTCTGTCTTATAGCCACGCTGGAATTCTGTATTCAGGCAGGGATGATTCCTGCCAATATGGGTTATGAAAATATTTACGAGAAAGCTTATGTGCCTTCTGTCATACTGGATCACAGAGGATCGGTCGTCTACAAGACGGCAAATGCAAGCTATCCGTTTCCTCAGGACCAGGATATAAAGATACAATCACACCCTATTTCGGGAGGCAGCGTTGAGTGGACTTTGGACATGGGTCCGGTAAGGAAGCTTAACAGACAGCTTGAAGACGCGACCCAGCAGATGGAGAACCGAAATGCGTACCTTATGGAAGAGAACCGCATCAAAAAGGAGCGTCAGGAAGTAGAGACCCGCAGCAGATTGTATGAGAATATTTCCCGTATAGTTAAGCCTCAGTTTGAACAGATCGCGGATCTGCTGAAGGATCGGGACCATTGTGATGAGAAGCAGCTGGCAAGAGTCTGTGTTTTGAATGCGTATATCAAGCGGCGCAGCAATATGGAGCTGCTCGCCGAGGGAGGAGAACTGCCATCATCAGAGCTTACATCGTCCATAAGAGAGTCGCTGGAATATGTGCGTCTTTGCGGTGCTGAGACCGCTATGGCCGGGATTGGCGAAAGCGATTATCCTCCGGAAATCATCATTGACGCCTATGAGCGGATTGAGGATTTTATAGAAAAGAACCTTCATTTCTTATCGGATATTGCCATAATCGTGCGATGCGATGATGGGCAGGGGGCCGGCAGGCGCTTGGCGGTGCAGTCCGTAGAAGGGCAGGAGACCGACAGGCGCTTGGCGGTTCAGTCCGTAGAAGGGCAGGGGCGGTCAGGAATGCGTCAGCTGAGCGTCCGTATGATGCTGAAGGCGGATGATTTTGTATACGAACAAGACGGAGATTCGTGGGAGTGCGCAGGCTTTACCGGGAAGATTACATTTGCAAATGACAAACAGGACCGGCTGATTGTCCTCCTCTACCGGGAAGGGGGTGAGGAGACATGAGTTTTCTAAGAAACGGCTCTTATTATGATACCGTGATAGGAACTGCATTAGGCGTGATATCCGTCCTGCTGTTCTTTGGCGCTGTGGTTGTAGTTGCCTTTTTGGTCCGCCAGAGGCGAAACCGGGAACTGCGCCTTGCGGTGCCCATGCTTGTGTCAACATATATTGTCGAGCAATGTTTTGATCTGTATTTAAGCGGAGCAGCTTATTCGGATACAGCCTTAAAAATCAGAGAAATGCTGCTTTCTGTTCCGACCGTTGTGCCGTTATTATACTGCATTGCCATGGCGTACCTTGAGGCGAGGCTGCTCTATAATATTCATCGGCATAAATATGAAAGGATTACCGGCATGTCCATCAAGGAGGCCATGGACGGTTTCCCGGACGGTGTTTTGTGCTATGCGCCAAAAGGGCGGGTCATGCTAGTAAATCAGGCAATGAAGGAGTTCTGCAGGCAGATGACCGGGGACGAACTCGTGAACGGCGACCTATTCACGCAGCAGATGATGAGCGGGCAGATTCGACCGGGCTGCAGGATCGTGACAGTGGGAGACGAGAACGTATTTGTCCTTCCGGATGAGACAGTGTGGAAAATCAACTTGCAGGATATACCTTTTGAAGACAGCGAGGTCCGTATGCTGACGGCATCCGAAATCACGGAAGAATACCGTAAGACGGAAGAACTACGGACAATGCAGAAGGGGCTTGCGGCACTCGGAGAACGTCTTGCCAAAGTGAACAGAGAGATTGTGGATCTGACAGCAGAGCGCGAGATGCTGAACGCGAAAATCAGAATTCATGACGAAATGGGGAAGAACCTGCTCATCGTCAAGCATTTTATTCTGAACGGGGGGACGGAGAGCGAAAAAGCCGCTATGATCGGCAGTCTGTATCAGAACGTCTCTTTTCTCATGAAGGATCTGCCGGCAGGAACCCGCGATGAGTGCGAACTCATGATAGATACGGCATCGCGCCTCGGAGTGACTGTGTTCGTGACCGGGACGATTCCGAACTGCGAGCCGCAAAGGCACATTCTGGCAACGGCTATTCATGAGTGTTTTACCAACACACTTCGGCATGCGCACGGAAATGAACTGTATATGGACATCGAGGATGATGAGGACCAGCTCAGGGTGGTCCTGACCAATAACGGAAAGAAACCGGCGGGTGAAATAGAAGAAAGAGGCGGACTGGCCCTTCTTCGTGATCTGACAGAGCGGGAGGGAGGAAGAATGACGATTCTGAAGAATCCGTCTTACGCGGTCGTACTTGAGCTTCCAAAGGAGGAATACTATGGCATATAAGGTACTGATTGTGGATGACCAGGTCATGCCGAGACAGCTTTTTGAAAGCTTTGTGGGTTCGAGCAGCCGATATGAGCTGGTGGCTTCGGTAGAGACCGCCAAAGTGGCATACGCTTACTGCGCGGGCATGGAGGTGGATCTTGTCCTTATGGATGTCGTCATGAATGACGGCTCCAATGGTCTGGAAGCTGCCGCGCGAATCAAGGCAGCGTGTCCCCGGACGAAGATCATTATTGTGACATCGATGCCCGACAGTGTGTTCCTGAAGCGGGCCAGGGAGATTGGTGTGGATTCTTTCTGGTATAAGGAAGTGCAGGAAAAGCCGCTGCTCGAGATTATGGATCGGACTATGGCAGGGGAGCGAGTCTTTCCGGACAAACCGCCCGTGACAGCTCTCGGCCTTGCCAAAAGCATTGAGTTCACCGAGAGGGAACTGGATGTGCTGCGTCTGCTGGCAGAGGGCCTGACTGACAAGGAGATTGCGGATACCCTGTTCCTCGGTGTGTCTACGGTCCGCTATCATGTGAATAATCTTATTTCGAAGACCGGGTTTTCCACCCGGACGGAGCTGGCTGTGAATGCTGTTCGGGGCGGGATCGTCATCCCGGGGATTAAGTAAAAAACTGATAATATTGTTGGGGGATTTATATTTTTAAACAGCTACAATTAAATAGAGGACGAACTATAAGGAAAAAGAGCGTCTGACGGCGTTCTTTTTTTGACGCACCAACCCGGCAGAGCGGGCCGTGCTTGCGACGCGAAGCTAGTCCTTTAGGGCACGGGCAGGCTCTTGCCGGGGGCGGAGCCCTCTTAGGAGAGGAAGGAGGGATATGATGAGAGGAAGGAATAAAGTGGAGGTCGTGCTCGTATCCGGTGCCTCGTCCGGATTGGGACGTGCGACAGCGGAGTACCTTGCGGCACAGGGGTTTCGCACGTATGCGGGCGCGCGGTCATTTGCACAGGGAGCTGACGCGCCGAAAGGATGTACGCCGGTTGTGCTTGATGTGCGCGATGATGCTTCGGTTCATGAGGCTGTCCGCTATATCGTGGAGAAGGAAGGACACATTGACGCGTTGGTCAACTGCGCGGCATTTCTGACATTCGGATCCTGCGAGGAGACCTCTGCGGATGAGCTTCAGGCAGTTCTTTCGACAAATTTTCTTGGAATGGCGCGGATGGTCCGGGCTGTGCTTCCGCACATGAGAGACAGGAAGTTCGGACGCATCGTCAATTTTTCGTCGATCAACGGGCTTTTAGGTATTCCGTTCCAGTCCGCATACACCGCATCCAAACATGCCATTGAGGGGTGGAGCGAGTGTCTTGCCCAGGAGGTTCGCCGTTTCGGTGTGCGAGTCACACTGATTGAGCCGGGAGACTGCAGGAACGGCTCGCGCAAATATCGCACCCGGGCGTGTGCCTCCGAAAGAAAAGACTCACCATATGCGGCCTGGTACAGGGGCGCGGTGACCAGGGTCACCCGCGATGAAGACGGCGGCATGCCGCCCGAGCGGGTAGCGGCTGCTGTGGCGAATGTACTCGGAAAAAAGTGTCCGCCGGCCAGAAGGCTGGTGGCACGACCCGACCAGCGCTTTGCTGTTTATCTGCACAAGGTCATTGGCGGGTATTTTTTCTATAGGATCATGGAACTGTATTATGCACCCGGGAAAAGGAGGTAGAGTGAAGATGAAATATTCATATGAACAAAAATGTGAATTGCTTGATGAACGTGCCAGTCTTCAGGGTTTTTTCGACATTCTTTGTGCCGATGAGGGGGCAGCGGCAGCATATTGGCTGGAGGACGGCAAGGAATGCAGCTATAGTTTCGGTCAGTTGAAGGAAATGGCAGTTTGCTGCGGCGGCAAGATTGAAAGTCTTGGTTTCGGCGCGCGCGATGAGTGGGTCGGTCTGGCTCTTGAGACCTGTCAGAACTGGCCGGTCATTTTCTGGGGGCTGGTGGCTGCCGGACGCAAACCGCTGCTTCTCGATCCCGCGCTCGACGATGAAAAACTGACCTACCTGCTGGGTCAGGCAGGCGCCGTCGCTCTCGTCTGTGCACGGCCAAGAACCGGAATTTCGCTGCCGCAGGCATATCCGGAAGACCTGCTGACCGGCGATACGCAGCCGACTGAGGGCAGCTGGGCCGATCAACTTGCCTTCTGTACATCCGGGACCACTGATACGGCTAAGATCTATGTCTTTCGCGGAAAGCAGGTCTGCCTGCAGGCGCGGACGATTATACACGCGCAGGAAGGTGAGAAGATCACCGCGGAATGCCGCGGACCGCTTCGCACACTGTGTTTCCTGCCGCTCAACCATATTTTCGGCTTTATGACGAATTTGGTCTGGACCTGGATGCTCGGTTATCCCCAGGTCTTTCTGCAGGATCGCTCTCCGGAGACGATCCTTGGCACGTGCCGTGAGCTCAAAGTGCAATTTGCCATCGTTGTCCCGCTGCTGGTCAGCAATGTCTACAGTTCTCTTAAAAAGCGGCTTGCGAAGCAAACTCCTGAGATGGCGGAGAGATTCCGACAGGCACAGGAATTGTCACTGCATTTGCAGGAAACAGATCCGATCGGAGGCCTCGCTCAGGCCAGAAAGATGTTTGCAAATATTCACAGCGAGCTCTTTGGCCCGCAGATCGAGGAGTTCGTCATCGGCGGCAGCCATATTACGGAGGACAAGCTGCGCTTCTTTAACAGCATCGGAATTTCTACCATCGGCGGTTTCGGCATGACGGAGACGGGCGTTACTTCTGCCGAATCCCGGAACGAACTTAGAGAGAGAATAAACGGCAGCCTGGGATGGGCATTTGAGACCGCGGAATACAAAATTATTCCTGATGGAAGCGATCCCTGTCACGGAGAGCTCTGGATCCGCAGTGAGACGATGCACATCGGACGCCTTCAGGATGGGCAAATGCTGCCCCCCGCTACGGATGCGGAGGGCTGGTATGTGTCGGGCGACGTGGTCCGCATGGATGAGAGCGGCAGGATCTGGGTCGTCGGCAGGGTGAAGGATATTATTATCGATGAGTCCGGGGAGAATATCTATCCGGACGAGCTGGAGGACGTCTTCTCAGAGCTTCCCGGAGTTTATCAGATGGCTGTGCTTGGGGTCAGGGACGCATGTGGCTGCGAGAAGGCCACGCTCTTACTCAATATAGGTGCGCTTTATGCAAATGCAGATTATCTAAAGCAGCTCTACTCTGAGGTGCAGCAGCGCAACGGCCAGCTGCCTGTTTTAAAAAAGATTCGCAGGGTGCTGGTAACTCCGGAGCCGCTGCCGCTGTCAACGAGTCACAAAGTCCGCCGGACAGAGCTTCGACGGCTGATCGAGGAGGGAGGTATTCGTTATATGCCGCTTAATGGACAGCCGATTGTTAGTACTCCGCCTGATGAGGAGCGTGAAAAGGAAGAACTTCGTGAGCAGGTGAGGGAGTTGTTCGCCGAAGTACTTGAGATGGATAAGGCAGACATTTCCGATACCGCACATTTTATAGATGATCTGGGGGGAGACAGCCTGCAGAGTATATCTTTGTCGATCTTTCTTGAAGAGAAATTTGATTTGCTCATCCCGAATGAAGCCTTTCTGTCGTGTTTCTGTGTTAATGACGTAGCCCGTCTTATCTATGATTTGCAGCACGGGCTGACCGAACAGGCAGAGGAAGTTCGGCCGGAGCAGGTGAAGATGATCACGCAGTTTGAGGACACCCCGGAATACGCAGCCTTTATGAAACGCCTTGAGGGGATGGAGAAAACGGGTGAAAATCCGTATTTTGTCTGCCATGAATCCCCGCTCACGGACGTATCCCTTATGAACGGCCGCACGGTGCTCAATTTCGGTTCATATAACTACGCCGGTATGTCCGGACGGCCTGAGACGGAAGAGGCTGCAATCGCCGCGATTCGCAAATACGGAACGTCGGCCAGCGGAAGCCGCCTCCTGGCAGGTGAAAAGAAGATCCACGGTGAACTCGAAGCGGCGATCGCAGAGTGGAAACATGCTGAAGCCGCGCTGGTCCTTGTCGGCGGTCACTCCACCAATGTTACGATCGTGGGCAACTTCTGCGGTCCGAAAGATCTTATTGTCTATGATGCCATCGCGCATAACTCGATTGCCGAGGGCTGCCGGCTGTCCGCGGCGGCATCGAAACCTTTCCCGCACAGCGATATGAAAGCTCTGGAGGGAATCTTAAAGACACAGAGACATCGATTCGAAAAGTGCCTGATCATCGTTGAGGGCGCTTACAGTATGGATGGTGATATAGCGCCGGTGCCGGAGCTGGTGGAACTGAAAAAGCGGTATGGCTGCTTCCTCATGGTGGACGAAGCGCATTCCGCCTGCGTACTGGGAGAGACCGGCGGCGGTGTTGATGAGTATTTCAATCTCGAACCTGACGATATCGACATCAAGATGGGTACGCTGAGCAAGGGTCTTGGGACCTGCGGCGGTTATCTGGCAGGTAAGCGGAGTCTGATTGAATATCTTCGCTATTCGCTGCCCGGATTTGTCTTTTCCGTCGGTATCTCACCGCCGCTTGCGGCTGCGTCGCTCGAGGCGATTCATTTGCTAAAGACCCGGCCGGAGATACTTGAGAATCTGAGGAGAAATATCAGGGTATTTGTTGAGGAAGCCCACAAGCGCAATCTCAACACCTGTCTTGCCGGTGAGACTGCGGTCATACCGATTCTGGTCGGGGGCGACGATGAGGCATTTGCCCTCTCGGTCGAACAGGGCAGACACGGCGTGTTTGTGCCTCCGGCGGTGTATCCCGCTGTGCCTCGCGGCAAGGCGCGCCTGCGCTACTGCGTGACCAGCGAGCACAAACCGGAGCAGATCATCCGCGCGCTGGATATACTGGTCGAGACGGCCGGAAAGATGGGGATTGAGCTGCCTGCGATGAATTGACTGACAAGCGAATAACAGGCATAATGGATATGGGGGCTGCCGCATTAGTGCGGCGGCCCCCTTTTGCTGAGTGGTGGCGGTCATCTTGGTTCTGTTCGGCGTTCATTTTCTGCCCGGGTGGTTTGAGGGCAGTAGCTATCAATGAAATCAATCTATATCGACTGAAAGCAAGAATTCTGGCGGGCAGTCATCAAAGTTCAAACGGCGTTTCATGACTGCCCGAATGGTATGGAGGGCAGTAGCTATCGAAGAAATCAATCTTTAATGACTGAAAGCAAGAATTCTGGCGGGCAGTCATCTAAGTTCAAACCGGCTTTTATGACTGCCCGGGAGGCGTGGAGGGCAGTAGCTATCAATGAAATCAATCTTTATCGACTGAAAGCAGGAATGTTGGCGGGCAGTCATCTAAGTTCAAACGGCGTTTTGCGACTGCCCGGGAGGTGTGGAGGGCAGTGGCTATCAATGAAATCAATCTTTATCGACTGAAAGCAAGAATGTTGGCGGGCAGTCATCTAAGTCCAAACGGCGTTTTGCGACTGCCCGGGAGGCGTGGAGGTCAGTAGCTATCAATGAAATCAATCTTAATCGACTGAAAGCAAGAATTTTGGCACGCAGTCATCAAAGTTCAAACGGCGTTTTGCGACTGCTCGGGAGGCGTGGAGGGCAGTGGCTATCAATGAAATCAATCTTTATCGACTGAAAGCAAGAATGTTGGCAGGCAGTCATCTAAGTTTAGACTGGCTTTTATGACTGCCCGGGAGGCGTGGAGGGCAGTAGCTATCAATGAAATCAATCTTTATCGACTGAAAGCAAGAATGTTGGCAGGCAGTCATCTAAGTTTAGACCGGCTTTTATGACTGCCCGAATGGAATGGAGAGCAGTAGCTATCAATGAAATCAACCTTAATCGACTGAAAGCAAGAAAGTTGTCGGGCAGTCATCAAAGTTCAAACGGCGTTTTGCGACTGCCCGGGTGGTGTGGAGGGCAGTAGCTATCGAAGAAATCAGCATTAAGCTACTGCCGGCAAAAACCTGGTATAAGAAAGTCATACGGTCATCGAATATCAAATTCAATAAAGGTAACTGCTTCTACACCCCATGTTCAGAGTAACCTGTCAGCGGATTTATTTAAGAATGAGCTAATGTGACTGCCTATGGTATATGATTCAACCCTTGCAGGGCACTGCACATGTGTATTTTTTTGCAAGATCGACTGCCGGCCTCTTGATTACAAGGTTTAACTAGATAATTTACCGAAGGCAAGGCTGAAATAGAAAATATCCTACCGAAATTTCACTGAAAGCTTAATTGAAACAAAGACCCGGGCTTCGAAAAGTCCGGGTCTTATAGTAAAATAAGGGTATCCGAACTCCATTACACTTACAGCCAGATTATACGACATATCGAGGCAATTATTAAATTAAACTTCCAGTCGATATGGAAAACATGATCCTGACTGATGACCCCAGTACGGGTTCAAAGTGGTCTACAATAGCAAAGCGAAACTAAAACTTTTGAGAGGATGTCATAAACCATGAAGAACATTTCTTATGCCAGATATTCAATTGTCAAGTCTTTCATCCGCCTCATCCTAAGTCTTACCCTCGCCGCACTTCTTCTGTGCGGCTGCGGTCGCGGCAGCAGCGGTCCCACAGTGAGGCCGGGCACCACGGATGAGATGTGGGGTGATGAGGTGGATGATGCCGAGATATATGCCTTTATGTATGAAGGCCGGGTCTATACCGCTGACACCATAGATGAAATCAACCCGTACGACGCTACCCCGTATATGAAAGATGGCGGCTTTTATAAACTCACAGCGGATGTCAAGTACCTGAACGGCGGCGTCGCAGGATATGTGAATTATCCGGATATAAAGAGCGTCTCGAATTGCGAGGAGATCTCACCGCTGGATCTTCATCTGCCGAGCATCACGGAAAAGAGATATGGTCTCTGCCTGATCGGCGATTACGCCGACGGAGATATCTATCTCAATGAGTACGGAAAGATAGGTGTCTGGAAGGATGGTTCCTGGATCTATCGCTACGATAAGTCATATGAAGGGGAGGATGGGACTCTCATTTGCAAAAAGAGCGACGTCTCTGAAGATACAATAAAAGAGGGGATCAGCAACGGAGTCCTCAGCTGCGAAGAGTACTTTGTGGTTCCGGCGAAGGGGACTGGGGAACCCTCGGATGAGTCAATGTAATAACGATTTGGAGTGTACGGAAAAACAGCCTGGTCTATGGAAATGTGCATGGATCAGGCTGTTTTATTGTATTTTATCGGTCGTTTCGGAAAAAATGCTTTAGTATTCCACTCTCCACATGTAACGGCGGGTCGTAAGCGGATGCTTGCGGGCCTCTGCCAGCGCGTGATTGTAAATCGGATAGACATTATTGAACAGGGAGTGATTGAAATAGTCGACGACAGATACGTCGATGGTGGAAAGACCAAGCTCTTTGGCATCCACAACCTCAATCCTCCCTGCATATTTTTTGAGGAAAGCGAGGCATCTTTCATCCAGCGCTCTTGTAGAGCCCTCCGAAATCTGGATCATGAACGGGCGGTTTGCGTCTGTGACTTCGAACGGTCCGTGGAAGTACTCTCCGGTGTGGATGCATGCTGAATTCAGCCACTGCATTTCCATGAAGATGCAGATGGACTCCATATATGCGGAACCCCAGGAAGCGCCGCTTCCCATAGTATAGATCAGGTCATCATCTTTGTATTCCTGTGCAAATTTCTCGGCACGGGCCTGAACCATTTTTCGTGCCTTGCGGATGATGACGGAGATGCGGTCCAGCCCGTCGAGGAACTTGTCATAATGCTCATAACCGGCAGTCTGGTTGAGAAGCTCCACCGCAACAGACAGTGCGCATAATACTTTTTCTCCCGCGTAATCGATGTCTCCGGCAAGGTGATCCGGACTTGCATCGAAGGAATACAGGATGACATAGTCTCCGAATTCGATGATCTCGGATTCTTCCAGCCAGGTCAGAAGGATAACTGCTGCGCCCCTCTCTTTACCGAGTTTTGCTGCCGCAATGGTCTCAGGGGTATTTCCCTTGTGGCAGGCCACGCAGATGATGGAATTTCTGCCAAAATCTTTCGGCACTGCATGTACGAATTCATTGCTGTTGATCCAGCCGCATTTGATATCCGCGCACTCGTTCTGCATAAATGTTTTTGCCGGATAAAGCGCGCCCAAAGAGCCTCCGCAGCCTACGAAGTATAAGGATTTCACGCCGCCTTCTTCTTTTCTGCTCTCAATAATCTCCGCAACGATGTTCTTTATGTCTGTATATTTATAAAACATTTTCTATCCTCTCTTAATCACATTTCCTGATTTGTCGCCCTTCGCCTGCAGAGGCGGGGATTGTCTCATACTTTGCTGTTCATTACTTGTAGAGGCGGGGTCATCTCACTCTGAGATATACGGTTCAAATGCCTTCATGTTTCTCATGTCATGCGTCATCGGGTCCTTGAAATAACGGCGGTCCGTGATTTCCTGTCCAAGATATCCGCTGTAATTATTGTCTTTCAGGACCTTCAGGTATTGTCCGAGGTCGTGGCATCCGTCTCCCCATACGAGGTGCCCGTAGGGTGTCCCGTCTATAAAGTGCAAATGTGTTATCGCCGTCCCGAATTCCGCAAACCACTGCTCGAGGGTCTCGCCGGAAACGCCCATAGCTGTTGTGTCTATATTGATCCGCAGATTCGGGCTGCCGATATCGTCGATCAGTCTCCTTACGTCTTCGATCCGAACGCCCAGGTTAGTCTCCTCCGGACGCAGGCTCTCCATGGCGACGGTGATGCCGTATTCAGCCGCGAAATCGCAGAGTATGCGATTCATCTCCACTGAACGCTTCCAGGCTTCCTCCCTCGTCTCATCCAGGTATCCCCATCCGGAATTCGTAGAGATCTGCGGACACTCGAGCTCAGCACATGCTCTTATACCATTTTTAAAATACTCGAGGCTCTTTTTGAAATTTATGCCTTTGGCTGCCATCTGATACTGGTAAGTACAGTTTTCCGGCGTGAACTCCACGAGCTTTAAGTGGTGGTCCCGGATCTTCTTTTTAAGCGCTTTGCAGTCCTCGTATGAAGACGGGTCCAGGTAGAAGTGCGGGATGCCGCCCCAAAGCTCTATGCTCTCGAAGCCTGCACGCTCCTGAGCATCTAAAAAATAGTCCAGAGAATAGTTCATATAGTGAATGTTCATTCCGGCAATCTGAGAGCGCTTTATAAGTCCCAACGTTTTTCTCCTTAAAGCTTATGTGCCCGTTTCTCATATTCCTCGGGAACGATTCTCTTTCCGTGATCAAAAGCGCCCTTGCTGAGGCACACATGGGAAGAGAATTCCGCGGCTGCCTCGAGAGCCTTTTTGACTTCGGTCTCATAGTAAGTCAGGTCACCTGCCATCGCGTCGGGGTCCGCCTCCAGACTGTTGTAATAATTGACCAGCACTGTGGTGGCGAAGGAATCTCCCGCGCCGAGGGTATCGATCGCTTTTACCAGATGACTGGGCTGGAACCAGAGATTCTTTCCGTCATAGAAATAAGCGCCTTTACTTCCGTTCGTTGCTACAATATTCTTGCAGCCGCACGCATACATCCTCTCACAGTAAGAAAGGATCTCGTTCTCTGACGCATTGTGCGGGAGTGACATGAAACCGAATGTACAGTATTTAGCCAGATTTTCTGCCCACTCTCTGCGCTCGATCCACTGATCGGAGAAATCATAGGAGACCGGGATGCCGGCTTCATACAGAACGGGAAGCTGTTCGTCAAAGAAGGAATTATTGGTGGTGTGCACGACAGAGAACTGTCTGATGTATTCGATATCATTTTCATCAAGTACAAGGGGGAATTCTCTTGCGACACCGCCCTTGTTGGAACCGAGGAAGACACGATCTCCGTCGATCAGTGTGACAAGCGCATAACCGTTCTCGCCGCGCACGTGGCGGCAGTGACTCTTGTCCACGCCGAACTCGGAAAGTGTGTTCTCTATATGTTCTGCCACTTCATCATCTCCGAATACACCGAGGTACGCGGAGTCGATTCCCTGCATTTTTGCAAATACAGCCACATTCAAGGCCTGACCTCCCGGAAACATTTCCGCGAGATGAAGGTACACATCACATACATTATCACCGATGCCGATAAGCCTCATAATAAACCTCCTTTATGGAATTTGTTGTATATGCTTGTATTATAACATTATAAATATCATTTTCCAACAGGTTCTGAAAAGTTTAATTTTACTTTATTTTTGGGTTTTTGTATTATTGAAATTGACATTTGTTATATATTGTTATATGATGTATTTAATTAAAAAAGGAGGATTTACGCCATGAACGTAAAAGAAATTGTAGCAGATATCAAGGCGAAGAAACCCGAAATCAAGTCTTTGCTCTTTGTAGGCTGTGGAGCTTCCATGTCGGAGATGTTCCCTGCAAAGTACTTCATGGATCGCAACGCAAAAACCCTGCGTTCCAGCATCCATACTGCCAATGAATTCAATTACTCCACTCCTGTTTCCTGCGACGAGACCGCGATCGTGGTGACCTGCTCCCTCAGCGGAGGCACACCGGAAGCTGTCGCAGCGACCAAAAAGGCAAGGGAGCTCGGTGCTTCCGTTGTCAGTGTTACAATTAATCCGGAATCTCCGCTTGCAACCAATGCTGAATATCAGATCATCCACGGATTCTATGCGAACTATGCAGCGAAGATGGAGAAGATGGGGAATGTCCTCGCATTTGCATGCGAAGTGCTCAACGCTTACGAAGGCTATGCGGATTATGACGCGATGCAGGACGGCTTTGCAAAGATCTACGACCTGATCGAGAATGCTGTTTCGACATTGACTCCGACCGCAAAGAAATTTGCAGACAGCTATGCCGACGATCCGATGATCTATGTAATGGGTTCCGGCGCTGCGCAGATGAGCGCGTATTCGTTCTCAATGTTCCTCTTAATGGAAATGCAGTGGATTCCGTCAAGCTACTTCAACGCGGGCGAGTTCTTCCACGGACCGTTCGAACTGGTAGACAAGGATGTTCCGTACCTGCTGCTCATGAGCGATGGCCCGACACGTCCGATGGACAGCCGCGCGCTTACTTTCCTTCAGAGATTTGATGCCAAGGTCACTGTTGTCGACGCAAAGGATTACGGCCTCAGCTCCGCGATCGACAAATCTGTCGTCGAGTTCTTCAACCCGATGCTGATCACAGGTGTCCTTCGTGTCTATGCCGAGCAGCTGGCAATTGTCCGCAATCACCCGCTGACGATGAGAAGATACATGTGGAAGCTTGAGTATTAATGGATAACTCCTGCACAGGATAAGACGCGGCCGCGCAGGTTGGCCGGGTACCGGCAGGCAGGAAGTTTTCGATAAATACCCCATTTTTAAGGCCCCGGATTTCCGGGGCCTTTAGTGTGTGATAGAGTTTGTAACAAAACTTTTCGCTTCCCTTTTTCGGGAAAGCCGGAATCAGCCCTTTATGGCGCCTGAGGTAAGACCTCTTACGAACTGCTTCTGCATGCAGAGATACATGATGATCATCGGCAGGGACGCAATCAGAATACCGGCCAGCATAGTGACGTAATCGGATTTCAGGTCACCCTGGAAGGTCATAAGACCGAGCGGGATCGTCATCAGCTTTCTGTTTTCCAGGAAGATGTTGGCGAAGAGGAACTCGTTCCATACAAAATTCAGGTTTACGATTGCCGCGGACGCAAGGACCGGCTTGGAAATCGGAATGATGATTTTGTAGAAAATCTGGAATCTGGACGCTCCGTCAAGGATCGCCGCCTCCTCAAGCTCCCTGGGAATTCCAAGGAAATATGACCTTAGGAGGAACATGGTGAACGGAATTCTGAAGGAAATATAGGGCAGGACTACGGCCCAGCGGGTGTTATACAGCCCGATTGCCTGAATGATTTTGAACAGAGGAACAAGAGCCACCTGCTCAGATAGTGCCATGCCGCCGAGTACGATCACAAAGATCAGACCGCTGCCGGGCAGATTCAGTCTGGTCAGACCATAAGCAAGGAGAGAGGAGAATACCAGGATTCCGCATAGCGACATGGCACTGGTGATGATAGAGCTGAGGAAGTAATTATACAGACCTTTATTCCATGCATTGACCCAGTTCGAAAAGAGCGGGGTAGCCGGCAGCGCGATGGAATCACGGAACATTTCCTGGTTGGTCTTTAATGAATTCATGATCAGCCAGCACATCGGAAGAAGGATGATAAGTACCAATGACATAAGGAACAGGTGGATCAGGACGGTCAGAAAGACCTTTTTTCCGTTAATATGTTTTGTTGTCATATCGGCACCTCCTTAATCCTGACCGGACCTGGTGATCCGGAGCTGAATGATGGACAGGGTCACAGTGATTACAAATATCAACACGCCGGTCGCGGCAGCCATACCCATGTCGTCATGCAGGAACGCGTTCTGATACAGGAAGAGGCCGAGGACCTGGGAGGCATCTCCCGGACCGCCGCTCGTCGTGGTATAGACTTCGGTAAACAGCTTGAATGCGCCGATTACAGTGATGACAGAACAGACGAGAAGCTGTTCCTTAGCCAACGGAATATAGACGCTGATCGCGCGGCGGATCGGGCCGGCACCATCGATGATTGCCGCCTCGACATAATCCATGGAAACGTTCTGGAACGCGACGATCATCAGCATCGCGATATATCCCGTATACTGCCACTGACTCATGGCGATGATACAGAAGATGGCGAGCTTTTTGTCTCCGAGCCAGATCTGCTGAAGGTCCGGCTGTCCGATTGTTTTCAGAAATCCGTTCAACATACCTGCGGTGGGGGTTGTAAATGAAATTGAACATCAGACCGACAGCGGTCAGAGAGATCAGGGAAGGAATGAAATAAACGTTTCTGTAGAAGCTGTTCAGCTTGCCGACCAGCTTGCTCTCCAGGACCAGCGCGATCACGGTGCCAAAGCCGACCTGAACGATCAGGGAGATGATGCAGTAGTAAATGTTGTTGCGCATCATGACCGGGAAGGTGTCATTTGTAAACAACCTGCGATAATTATCTAACGCGACGAACTTCATACTGGACGAGTAGGAAGAAAGACGGAAGAAACTATATACGATGTTGGTAATAATCGGTACATAGACGAATGCCATGACCATGAACAGACCAGGCACGATGTATAGATATAGTGATTTTTTGACTTTTTTCTTTTTCATATGAGCCTCCTGTTCAGATATGTACAGGCAGGTGCTGCATGTCATCGTCTGAAAGAGCGAAAGAGAAGGTCTTCTTATTCGGCGTGAACACGGTCCGAAGACCTTGGCCCAATGTATGTTACAAAAAACTGCTGCCATGTGATGTGTCATCTATGGCAGCAGTTCTGTTCAGTCGCTGTTTACTGCGTATCTTATAATGTAAGCAGAAACGACTGAGGATTATCTTAGTCCGCTGCTAATGTCTGAGCTTCCAGAGCAGTTGCCTGGATCTTAGCCATAGCATCCGCAGAAGAAATATCACCGTTAGTGACGTTGGAGATCTGCTGCAGGTATTCTTCGCAGACGGTTGAGTACAGGGAAGCGTCGAACCACGGTCCCATTGCTTCTGCATTCATGATTAGGTCATAAGCTTCGCGAAGGCCTTCGTCCTCAAGGTTGTCAGCAACACCCTTGGAAGCGTTGAACCAGCCGACAACTTCTGCCTGCTGGGCACCGACTTCCGGACCGAGGAACCACTTAAGGAACTCTACGCACTCATCCGGGTAATCGGTATTGGCAGAAATGACAAATCCTTCCGGCTCGCCTGTGAGGATGTTGGGATTTCCTGCGCCTTCAACTGTCGGGAATACGAACATACCCCAGTTGAACTCAGTTCCTTCAGTCTCCTGATAGAGGTTGGTGATCTCAACGAGCTCGATGTAGCACATTGCAGCCTGTCCGGTCGTGAACAGCTGACGAGCCATATCATGAGTCATGCCGTTGACACCGATGTTCATGTAGGGAACGAGCTGCTGATACTTATCAAGAGCTTCTACATAGCCCGGGTCTGTGAAAGCGCCTGTCTTCGGATTGAAGTCAGCTGCTCTCACATCGTCAGCGACCAGCATCTGGTTCAGAGTTCCGATGTAGTGAGCGCCCGGCCACTGATCCTGATTTCCTTCTGCCAGCGGTGTGTAAGTGCCGTCTGCCTTGATTGCGTCAAGGACTGCGAGGAACTCATCCCATGTTGTGGGAACTTCAAGCCCCAGCTCATCAAAGATGTCGCGATTGTAAGCGAATACTTTGCCGTCAAGACGGAAAGGAATGCCGTAGACCATTCCGTCATCGGTGGTATAGTTGACCATCTGAGATTCAATCAGGCTGTCTGCCCACTCACTGTCTGCCTCAAGATACGGAGTGAGATCGAGGATAAGATTTTCGCGGATGAATCTCTCTGAGAACTCACCTGCCCAGCTGTAATAGATATCGGGCTCTTCGGCGGTTCCGACTACAGTTTTGATTTTCTCTTTGAAAGGCTGGTTCTGAGCGCTGGTGACAACGATATCGATATCGCTGTGTGCTGCCTCATACTCTGCAATCTTTTCTTCGATGAAAGAGTTTGCGGGATCATCGGGGAAACGGTGGAAGAACTTGATTGTCTTTACATTGCTGTTGCCTGCGTTTGCGGCTACTGTTGAATCAGCGCCGGCTGTCTGACCTGCGGAACCACTGGATGAGGAGCCGCATGCTGCGAGAGAGACTGCCATCAGAGAAGCAATTCCCATCGCCAGTAAACGTGTGAACCTTTTTTTCATTTTTTCCTCCTTGCTTCATACATCCTGAAAGGTGCTGTGTGCTTGCAATATCATTATATAACATCATATAATGTATAACAACTTTTTTGTTTGTCCGGATGAAATTTTGGGAATATAGTAGCAAAATATATACAGAGAATTGTATAAAATAACCAAGAACTCTTTGGGAAGTTCTTGGTTGTAATATAACGTTATGTTTTTTGTCGGAATGCAGCCCTATATATGCCGGCTGATGACGATTAGCTGATGATGGTCAGGGTGTAGTGCTCCGGGTTGACGAGCAGTCTTGTATAATGAATCACATTGTGCTCCGCATCCATTGCGGTATCATGGTGCAGTAATAAGGGCTGCCCTTCGGGAATCTCTAATTCCTCCTGCTCTTTTTTCGTGGGGAAGCAGATGGCAACAGTTTTGATGGCGTGCATCGGGACCGTACCGTGACTTCTCAGAATATTGTACAGCGAACTGCTCAGATCTTCGCCGAGCAGATAGCTGTAATCTTTGGAGAAATAATTTTCCTCCAGCATGACTTTCCATTCATCACAGCTTCGAATTCGGCGGATGCAGAGGACTTTTTCACCCTCTTCGACGTTCAAATGCTTTGCAACGCTCACAGAAGCCTTTTTCCATTCCAGAGAGATCAGCTCGGCGGAAGCCTTGTGACCGGCCCTCTCGCAGCTCTCAGTAAAACTCAAAACGCTCTCCATTACGCGATTCAGTTTTTTGGAAGCGACAAAGGTTCCGATTCCCTGTTTTTTTACGACAATGCCCTCATCTGAGAGCATCTCCATAGCCTTGCGCACGGTAATGCGGCTTACGTTGTAGGCCTCGCTGAATTCCTGCTCGGTCATGAGCTTATCGCCTTCTTTTATTTTGCCGGACAGGATCTGTTCTTTAATTGAGTCAACGAGCTGCTGGTAAAGCGGTGTTGCTGAATGCTTGTTCATAAAGTACCACCTTATAATGTATTATAATATATCATTATAACAGAATAACCGCTGGCTTCAATGACTTTTTGTCAAATCCGTATTGTCGGCCTTCCTGACGGCTTAAAATGGTGGAGATTCGGCTGTAGGCTGTTCGAATTTAAAAGGGGTTGTCGCATTAATGCGGAGGCTTCTTTTTGCTGAGAGGTGGCGACGGTCATCTTTGGTCTGTTCGGCGTTTATCGACTGCCGGGGTGGTTTGAGGGCAGTAGCTTTCATTAAAATTTACTCCATTCTACTGAAAGCAAGAAAGCAGGCAATCGGTCATCTTGACTCAAAACGGCGCTTCGTGGCTGCCCGGATGACATGGAGGGCAGTAGCTTTCATTAAAATTTACTCCATTCTACTGAAAGCAAGAAAGCAGGCAAATCGGTCATCTTGACTCAAAACGGCGCTTCATGACTGCCCGAGTATCATAGAGGGCAGTAGCGTTTAAAGAAATCACCTTTGAGCTACTGCCGGTTAAAACCTGGGCATAAGTAGCCTTACCATCACCAATTATCAAAATCAATAAAGGTGACTGCTTTTAAGAAAGCCGTTTTAAGCGGACTGTCAGCGGAATTATTTTAAGGCGAGCTAATGTGACTGCCCATGGTATAGGATTCAACCCTCGTAGGGCACTGCATATGTATGATATTTTACAAGATTGACTGCCGGCTTCTTGATTATGAGATTTAACCCAGATAATTTACTGATGGCATGGCTTAAATAGAAAATATCCGACCGGTTATAAAAGGCTGCCGCAACAGATGTTGCGGCAGCCACTAGGGTATTCATGCCCATCACTGAATGTCAGCTTCGGTAGTCTCTTAGATTATAGTAAATACGAGATCCTGTTGAGCGTGTTGAGCGGATATATAAAATTTTCTAAATTCGTGTTCGACAATTATTCGAACTGTGTCATGTCGACCTTGCCGAGACCGGACTTCTTGATGCCCTCAGCGACCCAGTCTTTCTCTTCCTGATCGAGCGG
>JBGUHN010000087.1:0-68578 GCA_045112155.1 Lachnospiraceae bacterium | reverse complement strand
AAAGACCCGGAGGGACTTAAAGCCCGAAGGGCTTTGATACCACCTCCATAGGACGCGGCTCAGCACCGCATGGGGGTGGAGGTTCATCACACATTCATCATTGAAAATGCCGACCGGAACCGGGGTGAAGAAAGGATAGATTTCCATCTTCATATCTCCATCGGGAAGCTCTTCCGTCGGAGGCTGATAAAGTATTTTCGTGACCGTCTCCGCATCCGGATCAACCATCCAGTATTCCCGCACACCTGCACTGTGATACTTTTTCATCTTGATCAGGATGTCCTTCATTTTCGTGGAGGGAGATAATACTTCCACCACAAAATCAGGTGCGCCGAAAATTCTTACCTGCTTGATCTTTGAGTGATCGCGTACCACACATACATCCGGCTGGACCATGGTCTTATTGTCCATATCAAGCTGGACATCCACTGGGGCAATAAAGGGAACACAGGCTCCATTTTTCCGCAATAAAAACTCCCGCAGAAGCGCATATATTTCCCCGCCAATCAGCTGATGGGGCGGTGTGGGAGCACTCATGTCATAAATTACGCCGTCAATTAACTCCACGCGCTGATCATCCGGCAGAGCCAGGTAATCATCGATGGTGTAACTTCCTTGACGGGGATAACGCTGCTTTGGGCGTGCCTCAGTTGCATAAGCCGCACCGGGTTCCCGGACTACGTTCGGCGCGGATTCGGGTTTCGTGCTATATTGCGTTTCTTGCGGGAAAACAGATGCCAGTGCCTGTATAGTCTGATACCTCGGGGCTTTGGTAGTTCCGCCAAGTACTTTCTGCACTGTTGCCAGCGGCAGCCCTTTACATTGTTGCCTGATAAAACTCATTCAGAAGATATTCTCGCAGCCTTTCATATGTATCGCTGTCCTTATTCCCGACTTTGATACCGTCGATCTGATCTGCTCGCAGACAGAGATTGCTGGAACTTGTGACAATGACCTCATCTGCGTCAAACAGCTCATTAAGGCTGAAAGCGGTCTCCTCATAAGCAATGCCCAGAGCGGCGCAGGCGCGAAGAAGATGAGCGCGGGCTATGCCGGGCAGGATCAGATTATCTGTCGGGGCGGTGTAGAGAATGCCGTTTTTCAGAATGTGAACGTTGCTGTGAGCACATTCTGTGACACGCCCGCCAGGACGATAGAAGACAGCCTCGGCGCAGCCGTTCTCCGCCGCCTTCTGCGATGCCATCACAGAGGGAATGAGATTGAGTGTCTTAATATCGCAATGGAAGAACCGTGTATCCTCCATGGTCACCAGCTGTATGGGCGTGTGTCCGTCCGAGATCTCGGCAGGGTTAAGCGTAATCCAGAGATTTCCCGCTCCTTCGGTAAAAGCGTGTTTGCGGACGCCCGTTCCGCGGGTGACCTGATAGTATACGAAGAGGTTCCCTGTATCCATCTTTTTTACAAGATCGTTCAGCAGGTCTTTCAGTTCATCTTTCGTTACCGGCATGACGATCTTTAGTTTGTCCGCACTTCTGAAAAAACGGTCTACGTGCTCATTAAGCGCAAAAATCTTGTAATTTCTGCATGGCCCGGCATCGTACACGCCGTCACCGAACCACGATACGCGGTCGTTCATAGGTATCATCATCTGTTCCAGTGGACCGTAGTTACCGTTGTAATAACCAAGTCGTTCCATCCGTTATATCTCCTGTCGTCTATTTTTGTACTTTGCTCAGTTTCTGCTGCATAGCACGTTCCTTACCGTTTAAGATAACATGCTTTGATGCAGATTCACAAGAGCGTGAATTAGGGACGATTCACCTTCAGCGGATTATGATTTTACGCGTAAGAACAGATTACAAACCACAATTATGCAGGTATAATATTTGAAGAGGTAGATCATGCTTGCGTGATGACATAATGCATGATCAGAGATTTTTCATGGAGATAAAGACATGTTTTGTACAACTTGCGGAAAACCACTGCCGGACGATGCCCTTTTTTGTCCAGCCTGCGGAGCGAAAGTAAAAGGGCGAGCGAAGTCGGAAGAGTCCGGGCTGCACCCGCTCAGATGCACATCCTGCGGGAGCAGCAGCATCAGAAAAATTCGTACAGGTGAGTATCTGTGTGAGCACTGCGGAACAAAGTTATACACAGGTGAGCAAATGTCTGACGGAGATGTGGAGAAACATGAAGCCGAAGCTGCGGCTCTTCTGTCAGAAGCACAGGGATACGCCGAGAAAAAAGATTACCGTAATGAACTCCGGACGCTGGCCAAAGCAATGGAGATTGCCCCGGAAAACAACACCGTGCTGCTGAGACTCGGAAGGGCATACTGGAGGGCCGGTCTACCGGAGAAAGCTTTGGAGTACTACCATATAGCCGAAGAACTGTATCCGGAAGACCCGATTGTCTATGCCAACATCGGATCAGCGTATCTAAAGCTGGGTCATAATGAAAAGGCCAAGGAGCAGTATGAAAAAGCCATCTTCATGATAGAAGCAGACCCCATGTCCGCATGTGCTGATGATATAGCGATCACCTACGGAAATTACGCGCTCTGTGTCGGCAGGCTTGGAGACAGAACGGCAGCCAAGAAATACCTCTCCATCGCAAAGGAAAAAGGCTATAGTAAGGATTCTATCGATACGATTTGTGGAGAGCTGCATTTGCTGAAATTTTTACTCTGAGGGTCCAGGCTCGTCAGCGAGGAATATTGCTGGATGCGAATCGACGTCAGTTGACATAATTTGAAAACCGAAATGCTGCGGTCTTGGTTGTGGATAAAAGTGCTAAACGTAAGTAATGAAAACATTGACACGAGAGGAGAGCGCATATGATTTACAAGAATTTCAACGGTAAAAAACTGTCTCAGCTCGGATTCGGATGTATGAGATTTGCATCCGATCCCGCTACCGGTGAAATTGACCAGGCAAAGGTCAACGCGATGTTCGACCTGGCGATCAGAGAAGGAGTCAATTATTTCGACACAGCCTATCCCTATCTGGGCGGAAAGTCGGAAATCGCGATGGCGGAAGCACTGTCCCGCTACCCGCGTGAGAGCTATTATATCGCCGATAAGTTCCCCGGCCATTCTCTGACAGAGCCTATCGACAATATTGCCCTCTTCAATGTCTCTCTTCGCAAATGCAGAACGGATTACTTCGATTTCTATCTCCTTCACAACATCACGGAGTGGTCCGTGAAGTATTATGAGAGCGAGGAGTATCACATTCTTCCGGATATGCTGCAAATGAAAAAGGAAGGCAAGATCAAAAGTCTCGGCTTCTCTTTCCACGGCGGACCGAAGCTCCTTGAAGAGTTCCTGACCAGACATGAGGGAACGTTCGATTTTGTCCAGATCCAGCTCAATTATCTCGACTGGACCCTTCAGGACGCCAAGGCAAAATATGAGATCATCATGCGTCACGGACTCGGAGTCTGGGTCATGGAACCCTGCCGCGGAGGAAAACTCGCGGTACTCCCGGAGACCGAATCCGCGAAGCTCAACGCACTGCATATTGAAGAGGACGATTCTGCGGTCAGACCGAGCGATGCGTCCTATGCCTTCCGTTTTCTGCAGGATCTGCCTGGTGTCACGGTTGTTCTCTCCGGTATGAATGAGGTGAGTCAGGTGGAAGATAACCTTCGGACGTTCCGTAAGGAGTGGCCTTTGACGGAGAAGGAGAGAAGCGCTCTTCTTGAGATCGCGGAAAACCTGAAAAAGGGCGTTCCCTGTACAGCCTGCAGATACTGCTGCGACGGATGTCCGATCGGCCTCGATATTCCGTATCTCCTTCAGATATACAATGATTATAAGTACGCTTCGACCATTACACCGTCCATGCGGATTGATGCCCTGCCTGATGAAAAACGTCCGGCTGCCTGTATCGGATGCGGTCAGTGCATGCACGCATGTCCGCAGGGGATTGACGTTCCGGCTGCACTCGCAGAGCTGGCGGAGCTTTATGAAAGCGGCCCGCACTGGATCGATCAGATTAAACAGAGGCAGGAGTACATTAAGGCAGATTTGGGCTGAGAGCGCAATAAAACAGCCGGCTCATAAAGCCGGAACACGGAATTTTGAACTATGAGGACATTGCGTTTCCATTTTTTTAACATAATGGGCATTCCGTATAGTATAATGATAATCAACTGATACACGTATTTTGTAGATTGACATCCCGCAGAGCTTTTCTGCGAGACTGTGTATGATAATGATTATGCTCGCAAGACAGAATATCAACGCATGTGACGGCTTTGACCGTCGAAAAAAAAGAACGCATTATCCGGCGCATTATCTGCTCCGGCTGTTTTTTGTGCTCTTCTTTTTGTCGGTCCTCTGCCTCTGCCCGATGGTATGCCTCGCTGAAGAGGGAGACGAGGGAGCTTTTGAGGAAGCAGTGTCCATAGTCGATCCGATATCGCGGGAAGAGGGATATTCGGCTATTCTCTACAATAATACAAATGGTCTGCCAACGTCCGAGGCCAACGATATCGCCGAGACGAGCGACGGATTTGTCTGGATCGGAAGTTACAGCGGTCTCGTCAGGTATGATGGCGTGAACTTTGAGCGCATGGCATCGACGACAGGGATCACGAGTGTGAAGTGCCTGTATGTGGACAGCCGGGACCGTTTGTGGATCGGGACAAATGAGAGCGGCGTCGCTGTTATGGAAAACGGGAAGTTCAGGATGTGGAGCAGCAGTGACGGTCTCAGATCATCCTCTGTCCGTGACATAACGGAGGATCCCCGTGGCGTGATTTACGTGGCAACGACCGGAGGCCTCACGATGATCGACAGTAATATGCGCCTTACTGACTTTGGGGACCCGAAACTCTACGGCGCTTTTATCTCGCATATGCGCACGAGCCGAGACGGACTGGTCTACGGAGTGACCAATCCGGGCGATGTCTTCACTATAAAGGAGGGAAAAATGGACTCCTTTATCAGCCACTCCGAGTTTGCCGCTGACGGAGTCAACTGCATGTATCTGGATCCGGAAAATCCCGGGCATGCGTATATAGAGACGATGGACGGGATAGTCCGGTACGGCCTCCTTGGGAATCATTTTCAGGAAATAAAGACACTGGATGTTGCCCCGCTCTCGCAGGTGCAAAGCTTCGAATACATTGACGGGAAAATATGGATCTGCTCAAGAAATGGAATCGGAGTCCTCACAGGGGACGAGTTCCATTATCTTGATAAGCTGCCTCTAAATAATTCTGCCGGAGACGTCATGGCGGACTATGAGGGGAATCTCTGGTTCACATCTACGAGGCAGGGTGTGATGAAGATTACGCCGAACATTTTCACGGACATTTTTTCCCGGTATGCGCTGCCGGAGAGAGTGGTCAATTCCACCTGCATGTACGAGGATAAACTCTTTATTGCCTCGGACGACGGTCTGACTGTTCTGGATGAGAACGGGGAGGCGGTCAATATTCCTCTGACCAAGGCGCAGACAGCCTCAGGAGTCGATCTTCAGGCAGAGGACCTTGTGCAAATGCTCAGCGGTGTCCGCATTCGCTCAGCCATCAGCGACAGCAAGGGTAACTTGTGGCTTTCCACCTGGCGCCAATACGGTCTTCTGCGTTACAAGGATGGAGAAGTGACTGCGTTTACCGCAGCGGACGGCATGTTCTCGGATCAGGTGAGAACGGTATGCGAGCGTCGGGACGGGTCTTATATTGCGGCGGTCACCGGCGGTGTCAATGTGATTGAAGGGGATCAGGTCGTCAGCGGATACGCTAAACATGAGGGAATTACCAATACGGAGATCCTGACTGTTACGGAAGCTGAGAACGGCGACATACTGTGCGGGACAGACGGCGGCGGAATCTTTATTCTGAGCGGCACCCGCACAATGCACATCGGTACGGAGAGCGGCCTGACATCCGGCGCTGTAATGCGTATAAAGAAAGACCCTAATCGTGATATTTACTGGATCGTGACAGGAAATTCGCTGGCTTATCTGACGGAAAACTATCAGCTCGTGACGGTCGACACTTTCCCTTACTCCAATAATTTTGACCTGTATGAGAACAGCAGGGGAGAAGTCTGGATCCTCAGCAGCAACGGCATATACATTGCATTGTCCGATGATCTTGTCGCCAACCGGAATATTGAACCTCTGCACTACGGCATTTCCGACGGTCTTCCCTGTATCGCTACGGCCAATTCCTACAGTGCCCTGACAGACGATGGAGACCTTTTTATCGCCGGGACGACCGGTGTCGCGAAGGTCAATATTGAGGCCCCTTATGAGAGCATCGGTGTATTGAAAGCGGCGATTCCCTATGTGGACGCGGATGGCATGCGCCTCTATCCGGATGATTCCGGCAACTTTACGATTGAATCCGGCGTACGGAAACTGACAGTTTACAGCTTTGTGTACAACTATTCTCTGATCAATCCGCAGGTATCCTATCGGCTGGAAGGCTTTGATTCCGAGTACACGACAGTCGGCCGCAACAGCCTTGCGCCTGTCGATTATACGAATCTGAGGGGCGGAAATTATCAATTTGTTCTGCGGCTGCAGGAACCGGTGACCCGGCGGTATAAGACTATTTCTGTCTCGATTATCAAGGAGAAAGCTTTTTACGAGCATATCTGGTTCTTCGTTCTAGCCGGCCTCTTTGCGGCGGCCGCCATCGGCTTTTCTGTTAACGCGTATATCCGCAAAAAAGAGGTGCAGCTTGAGAGAAAGCATCGGGAGAGAGCGGAGCAGGAGAGGATCGCGTCGGAACTTTCCATGGCGAACCGTATCCAGGCGAGCATGCTGCCCGGGAATTATCCCGCGTTTCCTGACAGGACAGAATTCGATGTCTTTGCGACCATGGATCCGGCAAAGGAGGTCGGCGGTGACTTTTATGATTTCTTCCTGATTGACGACGACCACCTGGGACTCGTGATCGCGGATGTGAGCGGCAAGGGCATTCCTGCTGCGCTCTTTATGATGATCTCAAAGAGCCTTGTGAAGAACTGCGCGATGCTCGGAAGGTCCCCGGCTGAAATTCTGGAGACGACCAATGAGTCGATCTGCGCCAACAACAGGGAGGAGATGTTCGTCACGGTCTGGGTCGGAATCCTCGAGCTCTCGACCGGAAAGTTGACTGCCGCCAACGCGGGACATGAGTATCCGACAATCAAGAGGGCGGACAGCGGATTTGAAATCTATAAGGACAAGCACGGCTTTGTGATCGGCGGCATGGAGGGCATGATCTATAAGGAGTACACCATCGACCTCTCGCCCGGCGATAAGCTGTTCCTCTATACGGACGGCGTGCCGGAGGCCACTGATCGGGAGAATCAGCTTTTCGGAACGGAGCGGATGCTTGCAGCCTTGAACTCTGCCCCAGAAGCCTCCCCGCAGGATATTCTGCGGAATGTCCGCAGGGCGGTGGATCTTTTCGTACAGAATGAGGAGCAGTTCGATGACCTTACCATGCTGTGCATTGAATATAAGGGAGTTGAAGTGCCGGAGAGTGCTGAAGCTGACATTTGCTAATAAGCGGATTTTATACTATTGCGGCAAGAACGCCGAAGCCGTTCTTGATTCAAAAACTACAGAGGAGACAGAATGATGGAAGATAAGAGAAGCCTGACCGGAAAAGAAAAAGCCTCGTATGGCCTCGGAGCGGTCGGAAAAGACATGGTGTATATGCTCTCAGCCAGCTATGTCCTGTACTATTTTCAGGATATCTGCGGCGTGAGCGCCGTTGCGATGGGTATTATTCTCATGGCGGCCCGCGTGTTCGATGCGTTCAATGACCCTATCATGGGAGTTATAGTCGCTAAGACCAGGACCAGATGGGGCAAGTTCCGCCCCTGGCTCATGATCGGCACAGTCACGAACGCGATCGTTCTGTGTCTGATGTTCGCCGCCCCGCCGTCAATGAGCGGCAGCGGTCTCGTCGCTTACGCAGCCATCACCTATATTCTCTGGGGCGTCACCTACACGATGATGGATATCCCATATTGGTCAATGATCCCGGCCTTCACCGAAGGCGGAAGCGAGAGAGAAGGACTTACAACGCTGGCCCGCTCCTGCGCGGGTGTCGGTTCAGCCATCATCACGATTATCACGATGATCAGCGTGCATGCTCTCGGCGCGAGATTTGCCAAAGAGGGCGACAACGCCCAGATGCTCGAGCGCATCGGCTTCAAGTATTTTACGATCATCGTCGCGATTCTTTTCGTGGTCTTTATCGTGCTCACCTGCGCGAATATCCGCGAGAAGTCCACAGTTGACATGCAGACGGCATCAATCGGGCAAATGTTCCGCGCCCTCGTCCAGAACGATCAGACCATGACTGTTGTTGTGGCTATTGTCCTCATCAACACCGCGATGTATATCACATCCAATCTGGTCATCTATTTCTTCAAATACGATTTCGGCGGCACAGGCTGGTACAACTCCTACACCCTGTTTTCGACCTTCGGCGGCGGTATCCAGATCCTTGCCATGATGCTGTTCTACCCGCTGCTTCGAAAGTTCGCGACCAGCATCAGGATCTTCTTTATCTGCCTGACGATGGAGATGATCGGCTACGCAGTGCTGCTGGTCCTTGCGTTTACAAGTATGTCCAATGTGTTCCTGCTGTTCATTCCGGGCTTCTTTATATTTGCAGCCAGCGGCATGCTGAACGTTCTGACGACGGTCTTTCTTGCAAATACAGTCGACTACGGTCAGCTCAAGAACGGCAGAAGGGATGAGAGCGTGGTCTTCTCCATGCAGACCTTCGTCGTCAAGCTGGCCAGCGGCGTCGCAGCCCTGATCGCCTCGATCGCGCTGTCCATTTTCTCGCTCAGTAATGAGGCAACGACCGAAGCGCAGCAGACGGTCGACTTCTCCGAGAGCGTATCCGCGGCCTCGAAAGCCGGCCTGCGCATGACGATGACGATCCTGCCGATCATCGGACTGTTCGTTGCGTTCTTCTGGTTCAGGAATAAGTATATTCTGACCGATGAGAAGGTTGCGGAGATTGCGGAGCAGCTGAAAGCAGAATGATATATAAGTAAACGACTTCCCACTGACCTGGTATCGGTAAGTGGGAAGTTTTATAAGTTATACAAGAAAAATCCGGCCGCGAAAGCCGGATTTTCTTGATTTATGCGGGTTCTCTAAATCATCACATGTACTGTACCCAAATCACCGAAATAGTCACGTGATAAGAACCGTTTTCATTAGGTGTACTCCGCCGGCACCTCGATCACCATATCGCCGACCGGGAAGGTCACGCACGGGTGAATATTGTCGGTTACCCGGTCGGAATAGCGGCGGCTCTCGTTCTCTTCCGGAGCGAAGTAGTCACCGGAGATGACCTTGGAGCGGCACCAGCCGCACTCGCCGGCCCGGCACCTCGACGGAGCCACGATGCCCGCGCGCTCTATAGCTACGAGTATGGACTCCTCGCTGCTGGCCGGGATCGTGTACTCGTTTACGCCCTGGCGGATGGTCAGCGTGAAACATTTGCCCGCCGCATCTTTCGGATAGTCCGGAATCTCGGAGATGTCTTTGGCGACGCCCATGATCTCCCTGCGGATGTACTTTTCCGGAAGATCGAGCTTCGGAAGCTCGGACTCGAGGAAGCGGTACATAGCCCGAGGACCGCAGACGAACACGCTGTATTCATCCGGAGCCAGCCTCTTTATGAGGTCGGCTGTGATGAAGCCGTGCTCATAGCATTCCTTCTCCTCGTCGGAGAGCACGTGGAGAATTTTGATCTTGTCGCAGGAGGCAGCCAGCTCCTCAAGCTCCTCCTTGAAGAGGATGGAATCCTCGGTACGGTTTCCGAACAGGATGGTCAGATTGAAGTCCTCAGTCCCGTCCGCAATGGCTTTGGCCATGGACAGGAACGGCGTGATGCCGCTGCCGCCGGCGAGCGCGATGACATTCGGCGCGTCCCGGAGATCTTCATAGTAGAAATTTCCCTGGGGACCGGAGGCGGTGAACTCGTCTCCGACGGCTGCATTTGCAAGAAAATAGTCGGCTGCAAATCCATCCGCCTTGGACTGCACTGTGATTGCCAAAGTGCCCTCGAGCGCATCCTTCGGGGCGGAGCAGATGGAGTATGGCCGGGAGATACAGCTTTGGCCGATCTTCATCTTGAGTGATATATACTGGCCTGCCCTGAAGTAAGCGAGAGGCCCGCCGTCCTTAGCCTTGAAAATGTAAGTCTTTGAGGCGGCTTCCGGATGATCGATGATTTCTGCGATGACCAGCTTCTGAAAGTCAGGGTGGAGAAGCTTTGCTTTTTTGTTGATCGGGTAGTTGGCGGTGATCTCATTTGCAGGAGCCGCCTGAATATAATCTTCCCGAACTTTGGACATATTTTTGAATTTCAGCATGTCGAGCGGACCTATAAGTCCGACTTTTACGTTTACTGCCATGAGCTTAACCTCCTTCCTCTCGAAGATCTTTGAGCGCAAGCCGCGCCATTAACCTGCCGCAGACGTAGGCGGAGCTGTAGCCGTCGCCTCTGGGACCCGCCGCGCCGATCGGCCGGAGCCCCCTGATCGGATAATCGGAACTCAGCATCATCATGCGGGCCATCATGCCGTCCCAGTCCGCGGTCTCGTATCCGTAGACCGAGCCTTCCGGCGTTCCGAGGTATCTTGCAAATGTCCACGGAGTCGCCACGCACACCTCCTCTATATAGGGCGCGATGTCGATGCCTGCCTGTTTTTTCAGCATGCGAATGTATTTTTTAGCTATCAGGTTCTTGAATTTCACATATTTTTCGGTCTTCAGCCGGTTCCATTCGTCCGGACCGCACATTGATGTGAAGAAACCGACGGACGTTCCTTTGGGTGAGGCATCGGGATTTGCGATGTTGCTGCACAGGAAGATGGTGAAGTCATTCTTCTTGTAACCGCCAAGCAGGTTCTTGTATTCCGCCGCCGAATCCGATGTGCCCGCCAGGAAGATGCAGTAGTCCTTGATTCCCAGCTCCTCTGCGCTCTTATTCAGGCCGACATAGACGGTATACATGCGGGCGCTGTAGTTGTGATTTCTTGCGGTCGAGAGCTTTTTCTCCCTCTCGGGGATGAGCTCCTTCGGCATCATTTTGGCGTAGATGATGTCCGGATTGATATTTGCAAGCACATAATCACACTCGATGACGCCGGAAGTCGTGCGGACGCCGCACAGGCGGTCGCCGTTAAACAGGAATTCTTCTGCCCGGCAGTTGAACCAGACCTCGCCGCCCAGCTCACGGAAGCGCTCGACCATGGCGTTGCTGATCTCGTGGGACGTGTGGGCCGGGATGTAGGCAGCCCGGGCGACGTATTTCATGAACATGTTGCAGTAGTGGATGAAAGCCATGCGCTCCATGTCGATTCCGAGGTAGCCCCAGTAGGTCGACATGATGTCCTGACACTTTTTCGGGATCTTCATCGCGTCCCAGACCTTCTTTACCGGATAAGCGCCGGTACGCAGGAGGTTGGGGTATTCTTTTTTGAGGACCTCGGAGTCGGCGTGGCCGTTCGAGTTGCTGATGTAGGCCGTGCCGGCCATGATCTCATTGAGGAGCTCGAAGTATTCCTCCATTTTCGGCCTCGAACCCGGAACGTAGTATTCCATCTTATCGATGAAGTTTTCGACACCGAACGGCATGGATACATCCATTGGCGTGCCGTCGGTGTATTTGCTGATGATCCGGAAGCAGTCCGGGACCTGCCTCCATTCAACTTTGACCCCGTACTCATTCATCATCTGCCGGATATCGCCCGGGTCGTCCTCTGTGCCTATGTCGCAGAGCTCGTGCAGCGACGGCTCGAATTCGAACCGGCCGCGAACAAAGCTTGTGGCGCAGCCTCCCGGCAGATTGTGCTGCTCGATGAGCAGGACCTTCTTACCTTCTGTGGCGCAGTGCAGCGCGGCGGACAGACCGGCGTTGCCTGCACCGACAACGACAATGTCTACGTGTTTGTTCATGTGGGTATCACCTCCGATTTGTATGGTCAAATTGGCATATATAGCTGATCCGACATTCCATTTCCATAGGCAGAGTTGGTTTTTTGGAATATGAGATGGCAGATTTGGATTCTGATCAGGCTTTGAATTAGAGATACCTTTAATTAATTATCGGTCTATTAACTGAATAATACAAGCGAATATTGCCGGAATTTAGTAAATAAATATATAAAGAACAAAAACACGAAAATATTATTTGGGCAGCATTAGACATTTTTTTCAATGTGTTCAAATGGCAGTCGGTCACATTGAGAAATAGCGGGAAAGGTGCTATGATGTGAATTGTAGCTTTATAGCTTCTTCAGAAAGGGATGCTGACATGTTTGAAATCTTTGTTGATTCCGGGGCAAATATCCCGGCTGTATTTGTTGAAAAATATAACATCAATGTGATTGCTTTTATAAATATTGTCGACGGGCGAAAGGTGCCCGGGTTTGAGAGCGGGCTGTCTCTTGAGGAGGAGAGGGCAAGAGGTAAGGAGTATTACGATGCCATCCGCGGCGGTGCGGAGGTCAAGACTTCTCTCATCAACAGCGAGGAGTTCCGCGAGCATTTTAAGCCCGTCCTTAAGGAGCGAAAGGATCTGCTCTATATTTCTCTAAGCAGCAACATAAGCGGTACTTTTAACGCTGCTCGTATTGCTGCGGAGGAGCTTCGAGAGGAATATCCGGAGCGTGAGATCCGGTTGGTGGATTCTCTTAATGCGTCTCTTGCCCAGGGAATTCTTGCGATCTACGCCCGTGAGCTGCAGGATAAGGGATACTCGCTGACTGAGATTGCTGACGTTCTGGCAGAGACCGCCCACAGCATGAACGGGACATTCACGGTCGATGATTTGAAATACCTGGCCCGCACAGGCCGTCTCCACGGCGCGACGGCGGTGGTCGGCAACCTGCTCAAGGTGAAGCCGATTCTGTGTGGCAACCGCGACGGATTTATTGTGCAGCACTGCCTGAAGAGGGGAAGAAAAAAGTCTCTCAATGCGCTGATTGACTTCGTGTGTGACAATATAGTCGAGCCTGAAAAGCAGATCCTCGGCATCGCCCATGCAGACGCCTATGAAGACTCTCTGTATGTGATGAACGGCATCATGAGCCGTGTGAAGGTCCGGGATTTCATCAATACGTCCTACGATTTCTGTACTGGGTCCCATGTCGGCCCGGATACGATCGCTCTGTTCTTTATAGGATATGACCGAGAGCTTCAGGGAAAGCTTGTCGATGAGAATCTTAAGGTGAAGAGAATATTTGATATGTTATGATTATGGTGTTCGTTATATAGATATGAAGTGACGGGGAGGACAGCCGCGTGGCGGCACCTCTCCGTTTTACATGTTGGTAAGCTGATAGAGTTTTACTTCTCCTGGAATTTGGCCGGTGCCGGCGGACATGTTCTGCTGAGATAGGAGCGTTGCATAAACATACAGGGAAGTGAATATTTATGCAACTGACTTTTGACGGAAGATTGTGCCCGCAAAGCGCGTGTTTCACCCGAAAATGTAAAAAATCAGATGAAAAAAAGCAGAAAAAGAGTGTCGTAAGCGGTAAAGCTGTGATTGACAATATAAAAATATGTATCTATACTAAATAAGTCCGCCGAGGACGCTATTGGCAGCGGTCTCCCGGCACTTATGTATAATAGGAGGATATTATTATGAAGAAGAAACTTATGGCAGTCCTCGTGGCAGTAGGCATGGTCGTATCCATGGCAGCCTGCGGCGGCGCTTCATCTGAGAGCCAGACAGCCGCTCCGGCAGCTGAGACCGTGGAGTCTTCCGAAGCTGAGGCAGGTGAGCTCACAACTGTTACACCCGGCAAGCTCACAATGAGCACCAACGCAGCATTCCCGCCGTATGAGATGACAACAGACGACGGCAAACTTGAAGGAATTGATATCGAAGTTGCAGGCGCAATCGCTGAGAAGCTGGGCCTTGAACTTCAGGTAGATGATATGGATTTCGATGCAGCTCTTCTCGCTGCACAGCAGGGCAAGAGTGATATCGTTATGGCAGGTGTCTCCGTCACAGAAGAGCGCCAGAAAGTCATGGAGTTCTCCGATGCCTACGCAACAGGCGTTCAGGTCATCATCGTCAAGGAAGGTTCAGACATCCAGTCTGTCGAGGATCTCGAGGGCAAGATGATCGGAACACAGCGCGGCACAACAGGTAACCTTTACTGCACAGATGATTACGGCGAAGATCACATCACATCATACGACAATGGCCTTACAGCGGTCCAGGCTCTGAACAACGGTCAGGTCGACTGCGTTGTTATCGACAAAGAGCCGGCAACAGCTTTCGTCGGTGCCAATCCGGGTCTTGTGATCCTTGACACAGAGTATACTTCTGAAGACTATGCAATCGGTATGGCTAAGGGCAACACAGCACTGCTCGACGCTGTGAACACAGCACTCGCAGAGCTTCAGGCAGACGGCACAGTAGACGCTATCGTTGCTAAGTATATCAAAGCGGAATAATAATTATTCCTATAAGCAATAATAGAGCCCGTTACCGGTAAAATTAAAAATGGTTTCGATTCCGGATCCAATGCTGGTTGTGCGGGCGTTGGATCCGGTTTTTACTTAGAAAGGACGGTTCGGAAAATTGGCTGAGTCTTATGAAACGCTCTCGCAGCTCCTTGCCAGTGGGGAGAAGCTGAGCTTTACACAGAGCTTCTTCGTGAAGTTCTATCAGGCATTTTTATATAATGACCGGTGGATGCTTTACCTGAACGGAGTTGCGACGACGCTGCTGGTAACTGCATTTGCATTAATTTTCGGTATTGTGCTGGGTACGTTCGTAGCGCTTGTCCGCACAGCCCATGACCAGCAGAGATCAAAGAAAAACATTCTGCTCGGATTGTTAAATCTGATTTTCAAAATTTACGTTACGATCATCCGCGGAACTCCGATGATGGTCCAGCTGCTCATCATGGGAATGGTCGTGTTCTCGAGCAGCCGAAACTTTACATTTGTAGGTACGCTGACTCTGGGAATTAACTCCGGCGCGTATGTCTCCGAGATCATCCGAGGCGGCCTCATGGCTGTCGATTCGGGGCAAATGGAAGCCGGCCGAAGCCTTGGTCTCAACTACATGACGACGATGCTGTATATCATCATCCCGCAGGCAATCAAGTCTGTACTTCCCGCCCTGGGCAATGAGTTCATTATCCTTCTCAAGGATACGTCACTCATCACTGTCATCGGCGGAAAGGAGCTTCTGTATGCAGCCCAGGGTATCATGAACCGCACATATGAGGCGATGTTCCCGCTGCTCATCACAGCTATCATCTACCTCATCCTGGTCATGATTTTTACATACCTGCTCGGTATATTCGAAAGGAGGCTGAGACAAAGTGATCGACGTTAAGAATCTTCAGAAAAGATTTGGAGACCTTGTTGTCCTTGATGGTATCGACCTGAAAGTCGATCCGGGCGATGTGATCGTTCTGGTCGGGCCTTCAGGCTGCGGCAAGTCCACATTCCTTCGCTGCCTCACTCACCTTGAGGAGCCGACCGGCGGTCAGATCTTCCTTGACGGTAAAGAAGTCACTGACAGGGATATCGACCATGTACGCTCCAGAATGGGGATGGTGTTCCAGCACTTTAATCTGTTCCCGCATATGACGGTCAAGAAGAATATTACATTTGCCCCGGTCAAGCTTCACAAGATGACGCAGACTGAGGCGGACCGGAAAGCTATGGAGCTTCTTGACAGGATCGGTCTTGCCGACAAGGCCGACGAGTACCCGAACATGCTCTCCGGCGGTCAGAAGCAGCGTATCGCTATCGTCCGCGCGCTGGCCATGGACCCGGAGGTCCTGCTCTTCGACGAGCCGACAAGTGCGCTCGACCCCGAGATGGTCGGCGAAGTTCTTGAGCTCATGAAGAAGCTTGCCAAGAACGGCATGACTATGGTGGTCGTCACTCATGAGATGGGCTTCGCCAAGGAAGTCGCCTCGCGTGTGATCTTCATCGACAAGGGCAAGATCCAGGAAGACAAGCCGCCGCAGGAGTTCTTTGCCAATCCGGAGAATCCGCGCCTTCGCGATTTCCTGTCAAAGGTGCTTGTATAACGTTTCGAGTATCGCTCGCGAGACGAGAGTACAGGGATATCTCCATCTTCTGTGGTGGGGAGTGAATTCAATATGAGATTTGTATGGAGCTGTCGCGTTATGAGCGGCAGCTTCTTTATTGACATCTTTGGGGCAGTTGCTTTTATTGAAATCAACTTTTGTCGACTGAAGGCAGGAATGCTGGTGGGCAGTCATCATAGTGCCGTTTGGTGTTTCAAGACTGCTCGGGTGGCATGGGGGCAGTCGCTATCAATGAAATCAACTTTTGTCGACTTAAGGCAGGAATGAGGGCATTCAGTCATCTTTGCTCCGTTTGGCGTTCCATGACTGCCCGGGTGATTTTGGAGGCAGTCGCTGTCAATGAAATGACCTTTTATCTACTGCTGGCAAAAACCTGATATATGAAAATCATACCGTCGTCGAATGTCAAACTCGATAAAGTTGACTGCTTCGTTACCTCATGTTTTAAATGGACTTTCAGCGTATTTATTTAAGAACGAACCAGCGTGACTGCCTATGGCATATGATTTAACCCTCATATGTCACTGCGTATGTTCATTATTTCACAGAACCGACTGCTGGCTTCTCTCCAATGAATTTTTTAACTAAAAGATCTATCAGCGAGTTCAAGTCTCGCTCGCGAGACTTGGCGCGGGATTCGGGTCAGCGCTAGCTGACATAATTCCCAACCGAATCCCTGCGGTCTTCGCTCCGCTACGGTCGGTGCCTACGTGCCCTGCAGGTAAAATCGAACGTCAACCGGATGTTCTACCCACAGGGCACCAAGTGCGCCCTCGTGGAGCGTTTATCTCAGTGGGAATTGTAACCCGCCACTGAGACGAGCAGGATAATGATTTTCCCGCCGATTGCAGAAGCGGGGGCTTCCCCCACTGAAAAAAAAGACTGTCACATTGTGACAGCCCTTTAGCCTTATTGTGTGTGATTTTTTCGCTGGTGTGATACAGATTAATATGCAACGTGATCCCCTATGCTTCAGGTGTGATGCAGATTGATATGCAACGTTTACCAGATGATAGGCATGGACTCATCATGCGTCCTCGCGCTTTTTGTTCCTTCCGTAGAATGTGTTGAAACGGTCCGGAGTCCAGCCCGGCCTCACATCACAGACTGCCTCTGCAGCTGTAATCTCTTTGTCGCCGTTGTCAATGTCGATGAGCTTGTAGAGGTCGTTGCCCATGCCAAGCTCCTTCATGTAGGACAGCTGTCTCAGGCCGTGTCTTGTCTCGACGCGCTCGATGATTGCTTTACCGCCGCCGACCGGAAGGTTGTATATGAGGTCCATGCAGGCATTGTCCACCGCAAGGATATCATAGGAGGCAAGAATACCTACATCCGGCGTTACGACCGGCTCCGCATCCGGTCCTTCACAATCGCAGGAGACGGACATATTTCTCATCACATTGATGAACGAGATATGGCCGGCAAAATGATCAATGGTAGATTTTGTGGACTCTGAGATGCGTTCCATGAGCTCTTCCTTCTTAATATCCCACATATCATCCTGACCCGGAGTGGTGTGAATCTCAGCCTTGCCGATTCTTCCGTCCGCGCAGCCTATGCCAATATTCTTGTTGGAGCCGCCGAAGCCTCCCTGGACATGCCCCTTGAAGTGGGTCAGGGCAAGGAATGAATCGTAGTTAAGGAGGTTCTTTCCGACATGCATTTCTTTGAACCATTTACCACCCTCGACCGGAAATGTGGCAACTCCGTCCTCATCAGTAATATCGACCGGGCAGAATGTCCATCCGTTGACTTTTAATGTTTCACGGTGCTGCTCTGTCGTGTAACGGGATCCCTCATAGTAGGTGTTGGTCTCGACAATAGTCGCATCGGGGATCTTATCCTCAATCAGGGCTCTGACCCACGGTCTCGGGATGATGTTCGGCCCCTGGGCTTCACCCGTGTGAAGTTTGACCGCCAGTTTTCCTGTCAGTCCTTCCGATACCCTGTCATAGATTTTCTTCAGACCTTCCGGAGAGAGGTCTCTTGTGAAATAAACAACGGATGTATCACCGCTTCGTTCGCTATAGGGAACATACTTGTTGCCGTCTTTTCCCGGCATCGGTTTCATTTCGCTCATAGTCATTTTCCTCTCTGGGTTTTCTATTGATGCATTCCTCGATACAATTCTTTATATAATAATATCATATATCACATGCCTGCCAAATAAAAACCTTCATTTCTAGAGGGATTTGTACAATGATTGTCTTTGCTGACTTGGCAGTCTCAGTCTTCAAGTTTGTCTGTTCATGACTGCCCGAGTTTTTACAATCAAAAATCGGCAGTCAATCTTGAGAAGTAACGAGTATAAGCAGTGCCATATGGGACTCAAATCAGGTTTTCCAGGCAGTATTATCAGCTCACTTTTGGCTAAATCCGTTGCTCAACCTACTGAAATTTGAGTTGAAGAAGCAGTCACCTTCTTTGATTTTGATATCAGATGACCGTATGACTTTCTTATATCAGATTCCTACCTTAAGTCGCTAAAAGGTCATTTCATTGATAGCGACTGCCCGCATCTCCATCCGGGCAGTCATGGAACGCCAGCCCGAACAAAGATGACTGAAAGCCTTCATTCCTGCCTCCAGTCGACAAAAGCAGATTTCACAGATAGCGACTGCCCGCATCTCCACCCGGGCAGTCATGGAACGCCAGCCTGAATAAAGATGACTGAAAGCCTTCATTCTTGTCTCCAGTCGATAAAAGGTCATTTCACAGATAGCGACTGCCCGCTTCATCACCCGGGCAGTCATGGAGCGCCGCAAGGAATAAAGATGACTGAAAGCCTTCAATCTTGCTTTCAGTCGACAAGAGTTGATTTCGCTGGTAGCGACTGCCCTCAAAGCCATCGGGCACTCAACGAACGCGGCACAGACCCAAGGAGACTGCCCGCCGGCATGAGTTGTATAAGAGAACGAAATGTTGTGTCGCAAATATTGCGCAGAAAACACGCCTTGTATTATAATGGCTAGACTAGATGATGAATTTGATGGATATGGACCCGGCCTGGCGGGACGGTGAAATCGATAGATACACCCCCGGCCTGAAGGTGGGCAGCAGGGAAGGAGCAGACTATGATTGGTGCCAGGGCGCTTGTGAAATGTCTTGAATTGGAAAACGTTGAAGTGGTCTTCGGATACCCCGGGGCGGTCATCTGCCCTGTCTTCGACGAGCTCGATAGGAGCGGCATAAAAGTCGTCCTTGTCCGCCAGGAGCAGAACGCGGCTCATGAAGCCAGCGGCTACACCAGGATTTCCAGGAAACCTGCGGTTGCGATTGCGACGTCAGGTCCCGGCGCGATGAATCTTATGACCGGGATCGCAACGGCCTACGCCGATTCGATCCCGATGGTCTGCATCACGGGCCAGGTCGATTCGAAGCTCATGGGGACGGACGGTTTCCAGGAGACAGATGTGGCTGGCGCCGTTGAGTCATTTGTCAAATACAGCTATATCGTGCATGATGCCGATGACATTCCCCGTATCATGAAGGAAGCCTTCTATATTGCCCGGACGGGTCGTCCCGGACCGGTGCTCATAGACCTGCCGCTCGATATGCAGCTGGGGGAGGCTGACGATTTTTCCTATGAGGAGAAAGTGCAGCTTAGGACATACCGTCCGACCGTCAAGGGCCACCCGCTCCAGATGCAGAGAGTCCTGGACGCCCTCGCTGAAGCCAAAAAGCCTCTTATTATAGCGGGCGGCGGCATTCATCTTGCGGGCGCTGTGCCCGTATTCCGCGAATTTATAAAAAAATACCGAATCCCGGTCGTGTCTACTATGATGGGAATTTCCACGCTTCCGACGGAGGATCCCCTGAACTTTGGTATGGTCGGCAATAACGGCCACGCGTTCGGCAATATTGCGATGCGCGATTCGGACCTCATCATCATGGCAGGTGCCCGCGTCGCTGACCGCACGATCCGCGATCCGATGCTGATCGAGAGAAAGACTCTGGTCCACATCGATGTGGATCCTGCTGAGATCGGAAAGAACGCAGGCCCGACAATTCCGCTCGTCGGCGATATCCGCCACGTGCTGAAAGATTTCTGTGAGCGGGAGCCGCAGATTCACTATGATGATTGGATTAATTATCTGATCGGGGCAAGAAATTCATGGATGCGGGACTTCAAAGCCAGAAAAATCCCGAAGGGCATCGATCCGGAGCGGTTCATGAGAGCTCTCTCACAGGCCATGGACGATGACGCCGTCTATGTCTCAGATGTCGGCCAGAATCAGCTCTGGTCCTGTTCCTACGTTGTGATCAGGGGCGGTCGCTTCATGACGTGCGGAGGCATGGGAACGATGGGCTATGCCCTTCCGGCTGCGATCGGAGCGAAAATCGCAGCGCCGAAACGACAGATCGTCGCCGTGTGCGGCGACGGTGCCTTCCAGATGACAATGATGGAACTTGCGACAGCCAGACAGTACGGAGTCACGGTCAAGCTGGTCATCATAAAGAACGGCACACTCGGACTGGTGCATCAGTACCAACATTTCCGCTACCATGACAGGTTCAGCGCAACGATCCTTGAGGGGGATCCGGAACTTGTGTATTTGGCTAAGGCTTATGGGATGGGATATTTGCACCTTGAAAAAGGAACTGACACAGATTCGGTGATCGAAGCATTCCTCAAGGATCCGGATGAATCCATGATCCTCGAGTGCGAAGTCGACCCGGACGCCCTGGCATGAGAAAGGAGGAAGCCATATGAAACGGATATATTCAGTCCTTGTCGAGAACCGGGCAGGTGTACTTTCTAAAGTGGCTGGCCTCTTCTGGAGAAGATGCTTTAATATCGAGTCACTGGCTGTCGGGGAGACGGATGATCCGAATGTTTCAAATATGATCATCGTAAGTTCCGGGGACGGACACATCCTGGAGCAAATCGAGAAGCAGCTGAACAAGAAGATTGACGTCATCAAGGTCAAGACATTTGATGAGTCGGAGAGCGTCAGCCGCGAGCTCATGCTCGTTAAAGTCCGATATTCACGGTCTAACCGGAAGGATCTGATCGAGATCTGCCAGCTCATGAGAGCGACGGTCATAGATCTCTCGGACAGCATGATGACGATTCAGTTCTGTGATACGCCGGAGAGAGTGGCTCTTTTCCTCAAGATGCTGAAGAATGTCAGGATCGTTGAGATCACAAGGACCGGCACACTGGCTCTCACAAAGTGCATGGAGACGCCTGTGCCGACAGAGTGACAATGCATTCACGAAAAATGCGGTACAGGACTGTTGCGCCGGCGAATTGGCAGCGGAGCGACATAAATCAGGAGATTTCTTATGTATTACCTTATTGATGAGAAACTCATACCGACATCACTGAAAATGTGCATGAAATCCGACAGGCCCTATGTTGCCGTTATGACATCCGCGGAGTGGAAGGTGGAAAAGGACGCGTTCCGGATGGGAATAGACCTCGATATTGAGTATGATCGGATCCACACAACGAAGGCGGAAGTTAACGTCGACTCGCTGACCGGAGGATTCACGATCCCTGACAAGATCAATGTGACGGAGCAGGATCACGAGTTTACATTTGCTCTTGATGAGAAGGGAATTGTTTTTATTGATGATGACGGGCTGGCTTCCCAGATCGTGACAGAACTCAAGATGACCCGCAAGTGGAGGCTGCCCAGCTTTGAGCGCTTCCTCTATGATTTTCTGAATAAAATCGTGTTCGGCGATCTGGCTTATCTCGGAAATGTTGAGGATGAGCTTGCCGCGCTCGAGGATAAGATCTTGGCTAGGAAGGCTGATAATTCAGTCATCGCCCGGATTTCGGAGCTGAGACGCGCTCTGCTTCGCCTTCGGACTCACTATGAGCAGCTCATGGACCTCAGTCAGGAGTTCTATGAAAATGAGAACAACTTCTTCGCGGAACCCAACCTCCGCTATTTCGACATGTTCTCCGCCCGCGTTACCCGACTGCAGGCGATCGTCGGCTATCTGCAGGATTATTCCGTGCAGGTGAGAGAACTCTATTCCTCAGCCATCGCTGTGGAACAGAACAATAACATGGCGGTCCTCACGATCGTCACTGTCATTTTCACGCCGCTGACAGTTCTTGTCGGCTGGTACGGTATGAACTTCAAATATATGCCGGAGCTGGAGTCGCCGATGGCCTATCCGATCATCATAATCGTCGCGTTTTTATCGATTGTCGGCGGCCTGCTCTATTTCAAGAGAAAACACTGGCTGTAGATTGGCAGCGCGAGTTTAAGAAAGGAGAAACATGAAAATCCACGGACTTCAGAAAATGACACTGCTCGACTTCCCGGGGCGGGTGGCCTGCACGGTCTTTCTCGGGCAGTGCGATTTCAGGTGTCCATACTGCCACAACTTTGAACTTGTCACAGGGGAAGCCCCGCCGGTCATGAGCGAGGAGGAGCTCCTTGCCTTCCTCAGAAAGCGCCAGGGCCTTCTGGACGGCGTTGCGATCACAGGCGGTGAACCGTGTCTGCATCCGGGGCTCTATGACATGCTCGGCCGCATCCGGGAGATGGGCTATGCCACAAAACTTGACACGAACGGGAACCATCCGGGACTGCTCCACAGGATCCTCGATGCCGGTCTTGTCGACTATGTAGCCATGGATATAAAGAACAGCCCGGAGAAGTATGCGATTACTATAGGACGGGATACATTTGATTTGGCAAATGTCCGCGAGAGCATTCAGCTGCTCAAAGACAGCAGCTGCGAGTATGAGTTCAGGACGACCGTCGTCAGGGAGTTCCACGAGGAGAGCGATTTTGAAGGAATCGGGAAGCTGATTGAAGGTGCTCCGAGGTATTTCCTCCAGGCTTTCACGGACCGGGACACAGTTCCGTTCGGAAATCTGCACGCGCCGTCGAAGGAGGAGCTTGTCCGATACGCAGAGATCGTCGGCAGATATGTCGGAGATGTGCAGATCCGGGGCGTTGACTGATTTGCACTGATTGCCTGGCACAGTGACTGTCTGCGTGCATATGGGTGCAGGAAAGTTTGGCTCTGCCGGTGATGGGAGGCGCACCCCGGATCAGCGTGCGCATATGTGGTGCCTGGACTTGTGTGTTTTGACAGATATTGATGGTTCTACATATATATGTAAGAAAAACCACAATATATAGTGCTTTTGACGAAAATGAATAGAAGATATTGATTTTATCATAACAGAGTGATAGTATTGTAACGGTCGCCGGACGGCGGCCGTTAACTTACGCGATAAGGCCGAACGTGCGGGGCGTGCTCGCACGAAGGCGCATGTGAGGCCAACGTACATCGAAGCGGCTATGCCGCGAGATGCGCGTCGCGCTGGGTGGGCGGCTGCAGGCTGCCTGTTCGCAAACGGGCTTTGAAAGCTCATTTTCTGTTTTAGACCATATATTTCAGACAATTTTGAGGAGAGGGCGAGATATGTATAAAGTTATTAAACGAGACGGCCAGGTTGCTGAATTTGAGATCAGCAAGATCACAGATGCGATCACCAAGGCCTTCGACGCGTTGAACAAGCAGTACCATCCGAGCGTCATTGAACTCATCGCGATTCACGTAACAGCGGATTTCGAGAGCAAGGTCATTGACGGTCAGATCAATGTCGAGAGTATTCAGGACAGTGTTGAGAAGGTCCTCTCCGAGGCCGGCTATGCGGATGTAGCTAAAGCATACATTCTCTACCGCAGACAGCGCGAGAAGGTCCGCAACGTCAACTCAGCTCTCCTCAATTACAAGGAACTCATTGACAACTATCTTCAGATCAATGACTGGCGTGTCAAGGAGAACTCCACGGTCACATATTCCGTCGGCGGCCTGATTCTTTCCAACTCCGGTGCGATCACAGCAAATTACTGGCTGAGCGAGGTCTATGACGACGAGATTGCCAAGGCTCATAGAAGCGCAGCTATTCATTTGCATGATCTCTCCATGCTGACAGGTTACTGTGCCGGCTGGAGTCTGAAGCAGCTCATCAAGGAAGGTCTCGGCGGCGTACCCGGAAAGATCACATCCTCCCCGGCATGCCATCTCTCCACACTCTGCAACCAGATGGTCAACTTCCTCGGTATCATGCAGAATGAGTGGGCAGGAGCTCAGGCATTTTCATCATTTGATACATACCTTGCTCCGTTCGTAAAGATCGACAATCTTGACCAGCACGAAGTCAAGCAGTGCATCCAGTCCTTCATCTACGGCGTCAACACGCCGAGCCGCTGGGGCACACAGGCACCGTTCTCCAACATCACACTTGACTGGACGGTCCCGAACGATCTGAAGAACCTCTCCGCTATCGTCGGCGGAAGAGAGATGCAGTTCACATACGGTGACTGCCAGAAGGAAATGGACATGGTCAACAAGGCTTTCATCGACATCATGATCGAGGGCGACGCCAACGGCCGTGGATTCCAGTATCCGATTCCCACTTACTCCATCACAAGGGACTTTGACTGGAGCGAGACCGAGAACAACAAGCTTCTCTTCGAGATGACTGCCAAGTACGGCACACCGTATTTTTCAAATTACATCAACTCCGATATGGAGCCCAGCGACGTCCGCTCTATGTGCTGCAGACTTCGCCTTGACCTCCGCGAGCTGAGAAAGAAGTCCGGCGGCTTCTTCGGCTCCGGCGAGTCCACAGGTTCCATCGGCGTCGTTACGATCAACATGCCGAGGATCGCTTACCTCGCAAAGGATGAGGCAGACTTCTACAAGCGTCTTGACAACCTGATGGATATCTCCGCTCGAAGCCTCAAGACAAAGAGAACAGTCATCACGAAGCTTCTTGAGCAGGGTCTCTATCCGTACACAAAGAGATATCTGGGAACCTTCGACAACCACTTCTCGACCATCGGCCTGATCGGCATGAACGAGGTCGGCCTCAACGCGAAGTGGCTGCGCGCAGACCTGACACACGAGAAGACACAGCAGTTCACGAGAGAGGTCCTCGATCACATGCGTGAGAGACTCTCCGACTATCAGGAGAAGTACGGCGACCTCTACAACCTTGAGGCGACACCGGCGGAGTCGACGACATATAGATTTGCAAAGCATGACAAGGAGCTTTATCCGGACATCATTACTGCAAATATGAACGGGACCCCGTACTACACCAACTCCTCTCATCTGCCGGTCGGCTACACAGAGGATGTCTTCTCAGCTCTTGATATTCAGGATGACCTGCAGACACTGTACACATCCGGCACAGTCTTCCACGCCTTCCTCGGCGAGAAGCTTCCGGATTGGAAGGCAGCAGCCAACCTTGTCCGCAAGATTGCAGAGAACTACAAGCTGCCGTATTACACAATGTCCCCGACATACTCCGTCTGCAAGAATCATGGCTATCTGACGGGCGAGCAGTTCATTTGCCCGATCTGTGATCAGAGGACAGAGGTCTACAGCCGTATCACCGGTTATTACAGACCGGTCCAGAACTGGAACGACGGCAAGGCTCAGGAGTACAAGGATCGCCGCGTCTACAACATCGGCAGATCGAGACTGCTGCACAAGGGTCCGAACCCGGCTCCGGCACCGATTGTTCACAAGGAAGAGCCGAAACCGGAAGTCAACGTCGTCATGAATACGATCAGCGCAGCTGGCAAGGAAAGTGCCGCGGCGGAGCAGGCGGCTCCGCAGAAAGCAGCGACTGCAGTCATTGAGAAACCGGCAGCGACAGGTACAAGGGTTATGCTCTTTAAGACACCGACCTGCCCGAACTGCAAGGCCGCTATTGCTATGCTCGACCGCGCGGGAGTGTCCTACGACATCATTGATGCCAATGAGAACCCGGACCTCTGCGATAAGTATGGCATCATGTCCGCACCGACGCTGGTCCTCGCTGACGCTAACTCCTTTGAGAGATACAGAGGTGTCTCCGATATTAAGGGATGGCTGATGAATAGAAAGTAAATCGGAAACCATAAAAGGAGGCTGTGAAAAAACGTTAATTCGTTTCTTCGCAGCCTTTTTTAGTGGCAGTGTTTTCGGTCGTGCTTTGGTCGTGTGTTGGTCGTGCGTCGGTCGTGCGTTGGTCATGCGTTGGCCGTGCGTTGGCCGTGCGTTGGCCGTGCAAGAAAAGTGGCGGGCAGTCATCTTTTCTCAATACAGCGTTTGGTGACTGCTTGGGTTTGTGGAAGGCAGTGGCTTTCGATGAAAACAGATATAATCAACTGAAAGCAAAAATGAAGGCGGGCAGTCATCAAAGTTCGATACGGCGTTTCGTGACTGCCCGGGAGTCAAGAAGGGCAGTAGCTTTCGATGAAAACAGATATAATCAACTGAAAGCAAAAATGAAGGCGGGCAGTCATCAAAGTTCAATGCGGCGTTTCGTGACTGCCCGGGTGGTGAAGCGGGCAGTCGATATCAATGAAATGACCTTTTAGTGACTTAAGGCAGGAATCTGATATAAGAAAGTCATACGGTCATCTGATATTAAAATCAAAGGAGGTGACTGCTTCTTCAATTCAATTTTCTTTGGCTCGGCAGCGGATTTAGCCAAAAGTGAGCTGATAATACTGCCTGGAAATCTTGATTTGAGTCTCATACGGCACTGCATATGTATGTTATTTTGCAAGATTGACTGCTTGCGTTCGGTCGAGCAGCAGATTTAGCTAAAAACGAGCTAAAGTAACTGCCTATGGATTAGTATGATATTGATTTACCCGCTTGTAGAAGCGGGGCTCTTCCCCCACTGAGATAAAAGACTTTATGGTGAATGTCCGATACAGTTGCGCATGTAACCATCGAATCTTATAATTATGAAAGTCAGCAGAATATCGACGAAATACATCGTATAACCTGCTGAAATTCATAGAAAATGACAGATTCAGCAGATTATCAATAAAAAAGTGCGAAATGAACATAAATGTCACGCATGTCACAGAATTCGTATTAAAGAAAAATGAGTGTTCGTATTACAGAAGAGTGAGTATTCAGATAAAAAAGAATGAGTATTCAGATGTGATTCAAAATGTGATAACCGGAGTAGATCTTTTTTCGATATAGGAGATAAGGATATGACGAATGAAATACTTAACCAGGAAGATTATATTGAGCCTCGCTGTCTCCTGTGTGAGGAGCCCTATGGAGCGGAAAAGAGCGTGAGGTCCGTGCCGCAGATGCGGATTATTGATAAGATGAACGAGTATATGGCCAGACGGGACTATGAAGGTGCTGAAAGGCATTTGCTCTACTGGCTCGAAGAAGCCCAACTCGGAAGAGACCTTCGAGGCCAGCTGATGCTCCGAAATGAGCTGACCGGTCACTACAGAAAGACGGGGGAGAAGGACAAGTCTCTTGAAAATGCGGAGATAGCCATAGCACTATTAGATGAGCTTGAATTCCAAGGCACGATCAGCTCCGGCACGACCTATGTAAACGCCGCCACAGCTTATAACGCGTTCGGTGAGCATGAGCGGTCTATGGAACTCTTTGAGAAGGCCCGAGCCGTATATGAGTCGTCGGAGCGGACGAATAAGGACCTGCTTGGCGGGCTCTACAACAATATGGCACTGACCTGTGTCTCTCTGGGAAGATATGAGGAAGCCCTGCCCCTCTATGAGTCAGCTATCAAAGTGATGGCGGATGTGCCGGACGGAAGGCTTGAGCAGGCCATCACCTACCTCAATATGGCAGATCTCTATCAGGAGATGAAGGGGAGCGAGGAGGCGGAATCTGATGTCTATGCGTGTCTGGACAAAGCATATGAACTCCTTAAGGACCCCAATGTTGCTGAGCCGGGCTATTATGCGTTCGTGCTGGAGAAGTGTGCGCCTACATTTTCCTACTACGGATACTTCGGTGCTGCGCGCGAATTCGAAAAGCGTGCGGGGGAGATTTACGGTAAATCGTAATAGTTTTATTTATGTCAGCTCACGCTGACCTGAATCCCACGCCAAGTCTCGCGAGCGAGACTTGAATGGACTTTGTGCATTTACTCGTGCCCAGGCATTTTTTCTGAATCACTAATTTATACCCGAAAAGGTATATATGTGTGCGCAATAGTGCTATTTACACCCTTACGGGTATAAAAGTGACAACGTCAGTTGACATTATACCCGTAAGGGTGTATTTTTATGTTGTGGACATTTTCAGGAGTTAAGAAAAATATGAAAAATTGCATTGGAAACTATATCAAGCAGGAAAGAAAAAAAGCAGGTCTGACGCAGGAAGAATTTGCAATCAGGTCAGGGCTCGGACTTCGTTTTGTGCGTGAATTGGAGCAGGGAAAAGAGACCGTAAGGCTCGACAAAGTCAATCAGGCTCTCAGAATGTTCGGCATGGAGGCAGTTCCCGGGAAAATGAGCAGGGAGGATGACGCATGAGCAGCGAGTATAGGAAGGGTAAAGTATATATACAGGGAATTCCTGCCGGAATTATTACGGAGACTGATGAAGGATACGCTTTTAAATATGATGAGGACTATCTGCTGCGTGGCAGTGTGCCGGCTGTAAGTTTGACGCTGCCGCTCAGAGAAGAAGAATACCGGAGCAATGTTTTGTTTCCGTTCTTTGACGGTCTGATTCCGGAGGGGTGGCTTCTTGCTGTTACGCAAAAAACATGGAAGCTGGATCGAAAGGATCGTTTCGGTGCACTGCTTGCTGTTTGCAGCGATTGTATCGGAGATGTCAGTGTTAGAAGAATGGAGTAATCGGCTGGAATGAGGGGGATTTTATGCGTTGTCTCTGCTGTGGAAAAGAAATAAAAGAGAATGCGCGCGAAGATGAACGTGCAAATGAATGGCACAGGAGATGCATCAGACGTTTTTTCGGCACAGATGTGCTTCCTCGGATTGACCTGTCGGAGCAGGAGCTGCTTAAGCTGGCAGAAAAAACGGTGACGAAAGGATTTACTGTGACAGGTGTTCAGAAAAAGATTTCTCTGCACCTTTCAGAAGAACCGGACTGTCGGATGACAATGGTCGACTATCCTGCAGGATATATTCTGAAGCCGCAGACCGAAGAATATGCATATCTTCCGGAATATGAAGATATGGTGATGCGTATGGCTAATATAGCCGGTATAAGAACGGTTCCGCATGCCCTGATGAAAGTCGGGGAATCATATGCCTACATTACGAAGAGAATCGACAGAAAGATAGAAGGAGAGCATGTGGAACTTTACGCGATGGAGGATTTCTGTCAGTTATCGGGGAGACTTACGGAGGATAAGTACAGGGGATCTTACGAGCGGTGCGCAGCGGTCATAAAAAAATATTCAGACCATATCGGAAACGATCTTGCTGAGTTCTATCTGAGAATACTGTTTTCGTTTATTACCGGGAATTCGGATATGCATTTGAAAAACTTCTCGCTCAGGGAAGAGAATCCCGGCAGAAGGGATTTTCTTCTGTCAGATGCGTACGATATGCTGCCGGTCAATATAGTTTTGCCTGCCGACCGTGAGGAGACAGCTCTCACTTTGAACGGGAAAAAGAGAAATTTGAGACGCAAGGATTTTCTTCTTCTGGCAGAACATTGTGATTTGTCAAAAAAAACAGCGGAAAAGATGATACTGCGGCTCATATCAAGGGCGGATGCTTTCAGGAGTCAGATCGAGGGATCACATCTTCCGAATGACAGGAAAGAGGAGATGATAGCTTTGATGACAAATAGACTGGGACGCCTTGCAGGTAACAGCTAAAGAGATCTGATCAATACAGGGGAGTATGGTTAAAATAGTTGAGAATAGTCACATTGACGTACTCCTATAAAAGCGGAGAAAGCCAAACGGAAAGACATAAAAGGAAGGACGTAAAAGGAAGGACGCAAATGAAAGGACTTGAATTATCTGAGAAGTACTTTGAGGAATTCGGACGGCCGATGCTTGAGAAGGAGCTCCCGGATATCCTGCCGTATCTTGCGGTCGGACTTTTCGGTAGCGGGTCGGAGTGCTTCGGCTACGACGATGAGGTATCCCGCGACCACGACTTTGAGCCGGGATTCTGCATATTTTTGCCGGACGAATCCGTTATCGACAGGCGGACGGCATTTCAGCTCGAGAGGGCTTACGCAAAGCTCCCGAAGGAATTCATGGGCGTCAAGCGTGAGATGCTGGCACCGGTGGGAGGCATGCGTCACGGTGTTATAAGGACAGCCGATTTTTTTAATGACAAGGTCGGCGCTTATGATGGTAAACTTACGATGGAAGCCTGGCTGACGCTGCCTGAACACTATCTGGCAGAAGCGGTCAATGGGAAGGTCTTTTTTGATAACTATGGAGAGGTCACGAGAATCCGTGAGCAGCTTGCCGGGTATCCAGAGGATATTAAGAGAAAGAAGCTGGCAGGGCATTTGCTTCTCATGGCTCAATCGGGCCAATATAATTACGTGCGCTGCATAAGGCACGGTGAGAAGGCAGCAGCGCAGCTTGCGGCAGTGGAGTTCGTCAAGCACGCGATGGCGGTCATGTTCCTGCTCTCCGATGTCTACCAGCCCTACTATAAGTGGAGCTTCAGAGCACTGCGTGAACTGCCGGACTTCGCAATCGATGCCGAACTCATGGAGTACATTATTACGACTGATAATGAAGCCCACGTGCAGGAGGAGAAGTACGCTGTGATCGAGGGAATTGCCACAGATGTCACTGAGGGGCTGGTCAGGCGGAAGCTTACGACGGCCATTTGCACGGATCTTGAGAAGCATGCGTATGCAGTGAATGATGGAATTAAGGACGGCGAGCTGCGGAACATGAATGTGCTGGCAGGCGTGTGAGAAATGCTGTTTCAGAATGTCGGGGAGGAAAAAGTGGAAGACTTGCTTATTTTGGTTGATGAAAATGATGACGAGATTGGATACGGGGAAAAACTGGAAACTCATATCGCAGGGAGACTGCATAGAGCATTCTCGCTGTTTGTATTTGATAAGAACAGCAAGACCTTGCTGATACACCAGAGGGCTGCGGGCAAGTATCATTCCGGCGGCCTGTGGACAAATTCATGCTGCTCGCATCCAAGAAAAGGGGAGACTCTTCAGGACGCAGTTGTGCGCAGGGCATATGAGGAGCTTGGCCTCAGGATCCCTTGCGGTGATGGTATGGTCTCGGGACTTACTGAAGTGGGTAAGTTTCGGTACTTTGCAGATTTTGGGGATATTTCTGAGCATGAAATTGACCATGTCTTTATCTGGGAAACTGACGGTCCGGTTCGGCTGCATCCCGATTCCGAAGAGGTCATGGATTTTATATGGATTGAACCTTCTAAATTAACTGAGTGGATGCAGCGGGAACCGGATCACTTTACTGCGTGGTTTGCGCCTGCCCTGTCTATAGTAAAGAAGAGCGTTATTGGGAAAGAATATTTTATTGAGTGATGGCCCCCTCCCCGTGTCAAGGGCAGAGGCAGCAAGTTTTTGATTTTTGAGCATGTTTGCTGCCTTTGCTCCTGGCGAGATTCATGGGGTCTTCGGCGGAGGCATCAAAATCTTGATTTTGAGGAGTGATTGCTGCCTTTGTCTCCGGCAGGGTTCACGAGGTCTTCGGCGGAGGCAGCAAAATTTTGGGTTGACAAAATCAATTCATTACTTTAAAATTCTAAACTAGCGATATTGAGATGCGATGACGGCACTATGCGAACTGTCAACCACTTCAGAGAGCCGGCGGCTGGTGTGAGCCGGTGTGAGTGCAGATGAGCAGTCTCATGCCAGAGCAGATTTCCTGAAGGCCTCGGCTGCGTAGGGAAATCCGGAAGGTCCCGTTACCAAGACCAGGCGCTTGTAGGAGCGCTGCAGAGTGGCCGCTATGCGGCAATCTGGGTGGTACCGCGATTAATTAGATTAGTCGTCCCAGAGGTTCAGGAAAAGTCCGTGAGCCTCTGGGCTTTTTCATGTGAGCAACCGATAGCTCATAACAGACTGCCATACACCGGCAAAATGTGAGAAAATCGGCCAGTCCGGGCTCTAAGAAAATCGGAAGCCCGGAAGACTCGACAAGAGTAAGGCAAAGAGCACGAAGCCACCCCCCACAATCGACCAGTAATAGCGCCACGGCGCAAGAGGAGGATTATTATGAGAACACTGAAATTCATCGACATGACACTCAGACAGGCTGCAAATGCACGCGGCCGCGAACTCTCCTTCAAGGAGAAGCTGGAAGTCGCCAGAAGCCTCGACAGGCTTCGCGCCGACACAATCGAGCTCGCTCCGATCTCTGACAGCAGAGCGGAAAAGCTTGCCAACAGCACGATCGCGTCCATGGTCGTAACGAGAATTTCAGCGTCTGTTGACATCTCCGTCGGCAATATTGAGGACACATGGGAATCCGTCAAGAGCGCGAAGAAGCCGAAGCTTAACATCATCGCCCCGGTCTCCCCTGTCCAGATGGAGTATATGTGCCACAAGAAAGCCCCTGCAATGCTTGAACTCATCAAAGAGCAGGTATCGAAAGCCCGCTTCTATTGCGAGTTTGTCGAGTTCTCAGCCGAGGACGCCACACGCGCGGAACCGGAATTCCTCTATCAGGCAATTAACGCAGCTATCGATGCGGGCGCATACAAGGTCACGGTCTGCGATACAGCAGGCATCATGACACCTGATGAGTTCGGCGCTTTCGTCAAAGGCATCATGGAAAATGTCCCTGGTCTTGCAGACATCGAGCTCTACGTACAGATCAGCGACACGATGCATATGGCAGTCGCGTGCGCTGCGGCAGCGGTCCGCGAGGGCGCGGTCGGCGTGAAGTGCACGGTCCTTCCGAACGGTTTCGTGACAATGGAAGAGCTTGCCAAGTTCGTCCAGGTCAAGGGCAATGATTACGATATCATGACACAGGTCAAGACGACTGAGCTTCACAGATCTGTCATGCAGCTGAAGAAAATCCTTGAGCCGGAAGAGGAAGAGGTATCGCGCTTCTCCAATATCGGTCTTGGAGATATTGCAAATGTCTGCCTCGACCAGAACGACGACATCGCCGAAGTCATCAAGGTAGTCCGTCAGATGGGCTATGACCTCAGCGAGGAGGACAACGCCAAGGTGTATGAATCCTTTAAGAGAGTCGCCGCCAAGAAGCATTTCGTAGGAACCAAGGAGCTTGACGCGATTATCGCGAGCACAGCGATGGAAGTTCCGGCAACATATCAGATCGTAAATTATGTCATTAACAGCGGCAACGTGATCACGGCGACAGCCAATCTCCTGCTCTCGAGGAACGGCGAGGAAGTCCGCGGTGTAGGCATCGGCGACGGCCCAATCGACGCAGCTTTCCAGGCTATTGAGCAGGTCATCGGCCACCACTATGAGCTCGATGATTTCCAGATCCAGACTGTCACAGAAGGCCGCGATGCCATGGGAAGCGCTCTGGTCAAGCTTCGCGCGGGCGGCAGAGTCTACTCCGGCAACGGTATTTCCACAGACATTATCGGCGCGTCGATCCGCGCTTACATCAGCGCTCTGAATAAGATCGTTTACGAGGAAGGCTGAGATTTGAAGAGTCAGGGCACTGCTTACATCGGTGGGCAGTGACCGCCTGAGAGGAGGAAGAATTTTGAAGCTGTCATTTTCAATACAAAACTGGAAAAATATGAGCTGGGATGAGTTCTGCGACGTTGCTGAAGCTACGCGCATGCAGGGCATCGAGCTCTATGATATACAGGGCTCGGTCTTCAGAGGCAAAACTTCCCCGTCCAACCCGGAGAGGGCAGCCGCCACGAGACGCTACCTTATTTCGAAGAACCTTCAGATTCCGTGCGTGAACACTGTGAACGATTTCACGACACCTGAATTCATCAGAGAATTCAATGAGTGCGTCACAGTGGCTCTGAACCTCGGCATCGAGTTCATCGGTATTCACACGAAAAATGCAAATATGGACGAGGCCGCGGAAGCCCTGTCCATGATCCTCGATATCGTCGGCGAGAGAAAGGTGACTGTCCTCGTTGAGACGGCGGATGCGTATGCGGGAACGCTGCATTTGCGCGACCTTCTGAACCGCTTCTCCGATGACCGCCTCGCTGCCCTTTGGGACATGCACACGACAACGGTCGTGGCGAAAGAGGATGCGGAGGAGACGATCACCAACCTCGGCGCGTATGTGAAGCACGTACATATCCATGACTTCAGAAGAAACGGTCAGGAGATTCGTCCGGAACTCATCGGCGAGGGCGGCCTGCCCATGCAGGATCTCGTGAACGCGCTCCGCTCCGTCAATTACGACGGTTTCGTATCTCTCGAGTGGGATCCGGAATGGATCGCGGGTCTTGAGGACATTGAGATTATCCTCACGCATTTTGAAAATGCAATGAGACCCTATGAAAACACAAAGAGAGGCAACCGCCATCTGTACTGGAGCAACCGGCATAAAGGCCGCTATGTCTGGAAGAAGGGCGACCTCATCGACAAGACCTTCCCGCAGGTCCTTGATACCATGGTCGAGGAGTTCCCGGACCAGACAGCCATCAGGTTCACAACGCTCGACTATACAAGGACATATAGTCAGTTCAGGGACGACGTGGATGAATTTGCAAGAACCCTTGTATCGCTCGGCGTCAAAGCGGGCTCCAAGGTCACCATCTGGGCAACCAATATCCCCCAGTGGTATCTGACATTCTGGGCAGCGACCAAGATCGGCGCAGTCCTTGTCACTATGAACACGGCTTACAAGATCCACGAGGCTGAATATCTGCTTCGCCAGTCAGACACACACACGCTGGTCATGATCCAGGGCTACCGCGATTCTCATTACGATGAGATCATGAACGAGCTCTGCCCGGAGATGAAGGATAATAAGCCGGGTCAGCCGCTGCACTGCAAGAGACTTCCGTTCCTGCGCAACGTCATCACCTGCGGTTTCCGCATGCCCGGCGCGCTGACATGGGAAGAGTCGCTTGAGTACGCGTCAAGAACTCCGATCGAGGAGATCACCCGCATGGCAGCCGCGGTCGATGTCAATGATGTCTGCAATATGCAGTACACATCAGGCACGACAGGCTTCCCGAAGGGGGTCATGCTGACCCACTACAATATCGTCAACGACGGCAAGAGTATCGGCGACGGCATGGATCTGTCTACAGAGGACAGAATGATGATCCAGGTTCCGATGTTCCACTGCTTCGGCATGGTCCTCGCGATGACCGCGACCATGACCCACGGAGGAACGATCCTGCCGATTCCGTATTTCTCACCGAAATCCTCGCTGGCCTGCATTCACAATGAGCACATCACCGCATTCCACGGCGTTCCGACCATGTTCATTGCCATGCTGAGCCACCCGGATTTCCCGAAGACAAGCTTCGCCCACATGCGCACCGGCATCATGGCAGGCAGCCCCTGCCCGATTGCAGTCATGAGGGACGTCGTTGAGAAGATGCATATGACGGAAATCGTTATCGTCTACGGTCAGACGGAAGCCTCCCCGGGCTGCACAATGAGCCGCACGACCGATCCGCTGGAAGTCCGTGTTACCACAGTCGGCAGCGCATTTCCGGAGGTCGAGTGCAAGATCGTTGACCCGGAGACCGGTGAGGACTGCCCGGATGAAGTCATCGGTGAGTTCGTAGCCCGCGGCTACAACATTATGAAGGGCTACTACAAGATGCCGAAGGCTACCGCGGCGGCGATCGACAAGGATGGCTGGCTGCACACTGGTGACCTCGCATGCAGGACACCGGAGGGCAACTACCGCATCACCGGTCGTCTGAAAGACATGATCATCCGCGGCGGTGAGAACATTTACCCGAAGGAAATCGAGGAATTCATCTACACGCACCCGAAGGTAAGCGATGTCCAGGTCATCGGCGTTCCGGACCAGGCGATGGGCGAGGAGATCATGGCCTGCATCATCCTGAAGAAGGGTGAGACTATGACGGTCGAGGAGATGAAGAAGTTCGTTCTTGACCACATGGCTAAGCACAAAGTTCCCAAGTACATCGAATTCGTGGACGGCTTCCCGATGAACGACGCGGGCAAGATCCAGAAGTTCAAGATGCGCGAAGCGGCAGTCAAGAAGCTCGGCCTTGAGAAGGCAGCGAGCATTGTTACAGCTTAAATGTAACAGTTCAGACAGGCTGCACTGAAGCTCGATAAACCGGCGCAAACATCATCTTCATCGAAAAGCGTAAGTCCTTCCCTGCGAGCTAAAAACGCATATGCGTTGCTGATCTGCGTAGGCGACAAGCCAAGGTGCCTGAATCGTGCTCGCACGAAATGAAGGCACTTTGGCGACCGCCCGACAGCGAGCGGAACGCGAGCTGGAGGTCGGACTTACAATGCTTTTCTCACGAAGATGGATGTTTTGCTGCCGGATAGCGAATTGTAAGATGCAGCCTGTCTGAACTGTTCGGAAATAGTAATTACGTTTGCGGCCTGTGCCGCATAAAACACTGCAACGGAGGCAAAAAGAAATGTCTGACAGACAAAAACACTATGTGACCGTCGACGGCAACGAGGCGGCCGCATATATTGCATACGCATTCACAGAAATAGCGGCCATCTATCCGATCACACCGTCATCCCCGATGGCGGGAAAGACCGATGCCTGGTCGGCCAAGGGCAAGAAGAACATTTTTGGCAGGAGAGTCCGACTTGTAGAGATGCAGGCGGAATCCGGCGCGATCGCAGCCGTCCACGGCGCGCTGCAGACCGGCGCGCTTGCCACCAGCTACACCTCTTCCCAGGGCCTTATGCTGATGATCCCGACCATGCACCGCATTGCCGGTGAGCGCCTCCCGGGCGTTCTGCATGTAGCCAGCCGTACGGTCGGCGGCCACGCGCTCTCGATCTTCGGTGACCACTCCGACGTCATGAACTGCAGGCAGACCGGATGGGCACTGCTCTCTTCGGGAAGCGTGCAGGAGGTCATGGATCTCGGCGGCATCGCCCACCTGGCAGCCGTCAAGGGCCGCGTTCCCTTTATCCATTTCTTCGACGGCTTCCGCACGTCCCACGAGATCGACAAGGTCGAGCAGATGGACTATAAGGACCTCGAAGCTCTCCTTGACCGGGAGGCTCTCGAAAAGTTCCGCGCAGATGCTCTGAATCCGGAGCATCCCATGATCCGCGCGACGGTCCAGAACCCGGACATCTTCTTCCAGATCAAAGAAGCCAGCAACCAGGATTATGCTTCCCTCCCGGATATCGTTGAAGATTATATGGGAAAGATCAACGAGATCACCGGCAGAGATTATCACATTTTCAACTATTACGGAGCTCCGGATGCCGAGCGCGTGATTGTAGCTATGGGCTCTGTCTCCGGCTGCATCGAAGAGACAGTTGACTATCTGAATGCCCGCGGCGAGAAGGTCGGCTTCATCCAGGTCCACCTCTATCGCCCGTTCGATGTGAAGCGCTTTGTGGACGCTATTCCGGCCACCTGCAAGTCCATCGCTGTCCTTGACCGCACGAAGGAGATGGGCGCTTCCGGCGACCCGCTCTACCTTGACGTGTGCGCAGCCCTTCGCGGCCGCGCGGATGTGACTCTGGTCGGAGGCCGCTACGGTCTCTCCTCCAAGGACACGACTCCGTCTCAGATCGCCGCTGTGTATGCCAACCTGAAGGCAGAAAAGCCGCTCGACAGCTTCACGATCGGCATCATCGACGATGTGACGCACCTCTCCCTGCCGGAGACAGAGAAACTGGATCTTTCCGGTGACGGCCTTGTGGCCTGCAAGTTCTGGGGACTTGGCGGCGACGGTACTGTAGGTGCAAATAAAAACACCGTCGAGATCATCAACTCCCACACGGAGAAATTTGCCCAGGCCTACTTTGAATATGACGCAAAGAAGTCTTTCGGTATCACAAAGAGTCATCTCCGCTTCGGCGACAAGCCGATCCGGTCCTCCTACTATGTGAAATCAGCGGACTTCATCGCCTGCCACAACCCGACCTACATTGAGAAGTATGATATTGCGTCGGAAGTGAAGCCGGGCGGCAGCCTGCTCATCAACTGTCCGTGGGATGCGGAGGAGCTTGCGCAGCATTTGCCGGCCAAGGCAAAGCGTGAGATCGCGACAAAGGGCATCCGCCTCTATACAATCGACGCGATTAAGATCGCCCGCGAACTTGGTCTAGGCGGTCATTTCAACATGGTCCTTCAGTCTGCTTTCTTCAACATCATGCCGGTCATCCCGGTTGAGGATTCCGTGTCCTTCATGAAAGCGGCGGCGGAGAAGACCTATTTCGCCAAGGGCGAGGACGTCGTCCGCAAAAATCTTGCGGCTATCGATGCCGGAGCTACCGCTTATGTGGAAGTGGAAATTCCGGAAGACTGGAAGGATGCGCAGGACGCACCGAAGGCTCCGAGAAATGTTCCGGAATATGTCACCGAGATTCTTGACCCGATCAATGAGCAGAAGGGCGATGACCTGCCGATCAGCCGCCTGATGCGGTATAAGGATGGCGTCATGGATATGGGCCTTACGGCATTTGAAAAGCGAGGCATCGCGACAAGAGTTCCTGTCTGGAGCGCAGATAAGTGCATCCAGTGCAACCGCTGCGCGTATGTCTGCCCGCACGCAGTCGTTCGTCCGTATCTTCTGACAGAGGAAGAGAAGGCGGGCATGCCTGATGGTATGAAAGCAGTCAAAGCTTTGGGTAAGCAGGCTTCCGGTATGTACTTCACGATGCAGATTTCTGAGCTCGACTGCACGGGCTGCGGAAGCTGCGCGTATGTATGTCCGGCAAAGGAGAAAGCTCTCACTATGGTCCCGATGGCGGAAGCCCAAGACACATCCGCTTCCTGGGAGTACGCGCTCGCTCTTCCGGAGAAAGAGGACATTTTCGATCCGTATACAATCAAGGGAAGCCAGTTCCGCCGTCCGCTGCTCGAGTTCTCGGCAGCATGCGCTGGCTGCGGAGAGACTCCGTACGCAAAGCTGCTCACTCAGCTTTACGGCGACCGTGTCTACTGGGCAAATGCCACCGGCTGCTCTCAGGCCTGGGGCTCCGCAATGCCCGGCATTCCTTACACCGTGAATCAGAAAGGCTGCGGTCCGGCATGGTCCAACTCCCTCTTTGAAAATAACGCAGAGTTCTCTCTCGGTATGGTGCTGTCTGTGAATCATCAGAGAGCTGCCGAGAAGGAGAGGGTAGAAAACTATCGCGCGGTATGCGGTGACGCTTCCATGTGCGCAGCCATCGATGCATGGCTTGATACTTACGATGATTTTTATGCTTCACCGGCAGCGACAGAAGCGCTCATTAATGCTCTCAAAGCGCAGGAAGATCCGCAGGCTGCGGAGATCCTTCGCTATAAGGATCAGCTTGCCAAGAAGACCTTCTGGATGTACGGCGGCGACGGCTGGGCTTATGACATCGGCTTCGGCGGTCTCGACCATGTTGTCGCGAGCGGCGAGAATGTCAACGTCCTCGTAGTCGACACGGAAGTCTACTCCAACACAGGCGGACAGTCCTCGAAGGCGACGCCGGTCGGCGCGGTAGCGCAATTTGCAGCTGCAGGAAAGAAGCAGCCGAAGAAGGATATCGGCAGCATGCTGATGACCTACGGCAATGTGTACGTAGCTCAGATCGCCATGGGCGCGGACTACAATCAGTGCCTCCGCGCGGTCCGCGAAGCGCAGGAGTTCGACGGCCCGTCCGTTATCATCGCTTACGCGCCCTGCATGGAGCACGGTCTTAAGTGCGGCACGGACAAGGTCATGGACGAGATGAAGCGCGCTGTCGACGCGGGCTACTGGTTCCTGTACCGCTTCAATCCGAATGCGGAGAAGAAGTTCACGCTCGACTCTAAGGAGCCGACCATGGACTATGAGGAGTTCCTCGACGGCGAGGTTCGCTACGCGTCGCTGCGCCGGACGTTCCCGGAGAACGCGAAGACGCTGTTTGCGGAGGGAGCAAAGCAGGCCAAGGCTAAGTACGCGAAGTATAAAGCAGAAGAATAAAGAATTGACAGGGGGCTGCCGGATCGGCAGCCCTTTTTGTTGAGTGGCGGCGACGGTCATTTTGGTTCTGCTCGGCGTTCATTGACTGCTCGGGAGGTTTGAGGGCAGTAGCTATCAATGAAATCACGTCTAATCAACTGAAAGCAAGAAAGCTGGCTTTCAGTCATCTTAGCTAGAACAGAGGAACATGACTGCCTGGGAGGCATGGAGGGCAGTAGCTATTATTGAAATCACCTTTATTCGGCTGATTGAAGAAATCGATGGCTGGCAGTGACCTACGTATCAAAAGACGCTTGATGACTGCCCGCATGACATATGGGGCAGTTACATTCGTTGAAACCACCTTTTGTCAAGTGCTGATTCAAACCTGATCTAATCAAGTCTTACCATCATCTAATTTCAGATTCAAAAAAAGTGACTGCTCCTTAGCCTTAAACTCAGGTCACGTCCTCAGCGGATTTAGCTAAAAGTGAACTGAGGTGACTGCCTGTGGCAGATGATTTCACCCTTGCAGGGCACTGCATATGTATGTTATTTTACAAGATCGACTGCCGGCTTCTTAATTAGAAGGTTTTATACCAGATCATTTACCAGAGGCAAGGCTGAAATAGAAAATATCAGATCGAAGTTTCACTGAAACAAAGCCACGGACTTCGAAAAGTCCAGATCTTATAGTAAAATAATGCTATGCGAACCCCTTTTACATGTACAGCCCGATAATACGACATATCGAGGCTATTATTAAATCAAACTTCCGATCGATATGTAAACCATGATCTCGGCTGATGATTTGATCCGCGTTCTGTGTACATTTGTGGCGGGAAGGGAGCTTTCGAAATCTATGCCACCTATGACAGGATTCGGAGAAATCAGGCAAATCTAGAGATAATTGTATCCATGGCAACAACTGCAAGTCTCCAATGGAGGAACGAAATAAATGACTGAATGTCTCAAATGTGAAGAAACAAAAGAGGCAGGATACTCTGGAAAGGATTACAACGGAGTAAGGGACACAGCTCTGGATGAACCGAAGTATTCAGGTGGAAGGCAGCTTTGCGAGAAATTGGAACAGGAGGGACTGATATGAATAATACAATGGAATACAAAGGTTATATCGGAAGCGTTGAGTTTTCTGAGGCTGATCAGATTCTATTTGGCAAAGTTCAGGGGATTCGCTCACTAATTTCTTATGAAGGGACGACGGTATCTGAACTCATTAATGATTTTCATGGTGCTGTTGATGACTATCTCGCGCTTTGTGCTGAGGAAGGAATAACTCCGGAAAAAGGGTTTAAGGGAAGCTTTAATGTACGGTTTAAAAATCCAGATCTTCACAGGCGTGCTGCGGTCTACGCATATAACCACAGTATAAGTCTCAACAGCGTTGTTGAAGAATCCGTTGCTGAATACCTTGTTGCCAGAAAGGGTTGAGAATGGTGCAAAAAGATGGCGAACGAAAACGGAGAATGGATCATGCGCGGCCTCGACTGGGATAATCCCTATCGTATACGCACATGGCAGGAATTGATCAACTGGGTGAATGAGGTAGGCTTTCTGCCTCTCTTTGCAAATAGTGTAAGCGGCTTTTCAGCGGAGGAGCACGTGTCACCGCTCTTCTGGTGGACAGGAGACCCGGAGCAGGACCCGTGGGAGTGGAGAGAAATTATTGCGAAAAGCCACCAGGTAGCCTACGGAAAGTTTTTCGGCAACAAGGCAGGCTTCATTAGTGTAGATTGGCTTCCGTATTTTGCCAATTACAGGCGGGATGGGTATGACTTTGACGCCAGGTGGGAAGACGGTCTGGTGGGCAGACGAGAAAAAAGCATCATGGATCTGCTGACCGGGAGAGATGATGACGGCGACATGACATTTCCGGATACCTGGCTTTTATCGACGGAACTGAAAAGGAAAGCCGGATTCGGAAAGGAAGGCTCGAAGAACTTTCCCGGTATTATCACTTCACTCCAGATGCAGACGTATCTTGTGATTGTTGACTTTCACAGGCGTCAGAACAAAAAAGGCCAGGAGTATGGCATGCCGGTTTCTGTGCTGCTCCCTCCGGAGGCAATCTGGGGCTATGAGAAGGTCACGGCGAGATATGACGAGAAGCCGGCCGAGTCGTGGGACAAGATTATGGAGCGGGTACGGACTTGTTTTCCGGGGAATGATGAGAAGGAGATTATAAAGCTGATCGGGAAGAGACCAAGATGATGAAAAAAGTTGGTGCGAAACCTATTTCATAAAAGATTGGGGTTCGCACCAATTAATGTGTTCAGAGATGTTTCGGTATGTTACTTTGCGGCATTTGCATTGGTGGGAACAGTGGCATTCAGCCAGCTGGCTGTATTTGCAACCGGACTCATTAATACTCTGCCGGTGCCGCGATATACATTGACCAGTCCTTCGCCGCTCACTGCGGAGCCTAGTAGAGTCTTAGTTGACTTTTCTACAGTGAACTGGAGTCCGGATGACCAGCACACAGCCATATCACCGTCGATTTTAAGTTCATCGTTCTGGAGGTCTATCAGGATCAGCTCTTCTTCGGGGACATTGCTCTCGAGGGCGGCGATTCCCTGACCGGAGAGACTGAGATTGAACAGGCCTTCATTTCCAAGAACAGCTGAAGAAAGTGTTTTTCTTGCGACAATTGATTGACGGACAGTTCCATCGCACGCATAGAACATGCCGTCTTCCAGCGTGACGCCTGAGCCCCACTGCTCAACATCTATGAGGATAATGTGTTTATAGGTCGGCTCCAATACAAGGACCCCCTGACCTTTGTATTCCGGTTTTACAGCGGATTCTTTTGTGACGGCTCCTCTGATTGCTTTTCCAAAGAAGTCACCGACGCCTTTCAATCCTGTCGTTGCAACTACATTTCCTGCGGTCCATTGCATGGCCCCGGCCTGGATGACGGCAGTATTTTTCCCGCTCATACCGATTACAAGCTGGCGGCGCCGGACACCCATCTCGGACATGTAGTATTGCTGAATGGAATTGCCACTATTAACGCTTAAATCTTTCTGGTATTCCAAAACACTGAAATAACCAAGCTTTTTTATGATACGTCTACTGTTGTTCTCAAGATTTCTAATTTGCATTTATTCCCTCCTAGCTAAACATGGCATGTAATCGCGATTGGTCGATTGAAAATCGTACACCGCTAAAAATCATTGTATCAATTTGCTCTCTGATGCGCTAGAGTATTAGTACATAATATATCTTATCGGAAGTTCTGCAAGGAATTCCCGATAAAAGGCCGATTTATCGGCCGCAATTAGATTACAGGGTTCTCGAAGCGGTTCCTCTAATATTGGATGCGTATTATGGATTTGATTTTGAAGGGTCATACCCCAAAGGGTGGTTATACTACTAACTTTTATAGGAAGAACACTTTTATGAAACTTTTAGGAGAATATCTGCGCAGCAGATTCGGATGCAAAGTTTATAAGGTTGCCCTGAACGGAGGCTTCACCTGCCCGAACCGTGATGGAACGATTGACACGCGAGGCTGTATATTTTGCTCTGCAGGGGGCAGCGGCGAGTTTGCGGAGAGCTCGGATCTCAGCATTACCGACCAGATCGAGCGAGGGAAGGAACGGGTCAGGCAGAAAATGAAAGATGGCAAATATATCGCCTACTTTCAGGCCTACACCGGCACCTACGCACCGGTCTCAAAGCTGAGAGCTCTGTTCACGGAGGCAATTATGCACCCGGATGTTGTCGCCATTTCCATCGCAACTAGGCCGGACTGTCTGCCGCCGGAGACTCTGGATCTACTTTCGGAATTGAATGAAATCAAACCGGTGTGGGTGGAGCTCGGCCTACAGACGATCCACGAGGAGACAGCCCGCTATATACGGCGGGGATATGATCTGCCTGTCTATGACAGGGCAGTGAAGAATCTTCGGGAAAGAGGAATAGAAGTCATCACGCATGTGATCCTCGGACTTCCGGGGGAGAGCGAAGACGACATGGTGGAGACGGTGAAATATGTGTGCGCGTCCGGAGCAAATGGCATCAAGCTGCAGCTCCTCCACATCCTGCGCGGGACAGATCTAGAGCAGGAGTATAATGCAGGCAGAGTGAAAATTCTGACGGAAGACGAATACATCCGCATCCTCAGAAAGTGTGTAGCCGCTATCCCGGAGGATGTGGTCATCCACAGGCTCACGGGGGATGGGGACAAGCGCCTGCTCGTTGCTCCTTTGTGGAGCGGTGACAAGAAGCGTGTGTGGAATCGCATTCAGAGGGAGGTCCTTTCGTAAAATGTTGGCATCTGTAGACAAGGCTGGCGCGTCTTCTTAAACGTATCGCAACTGCACTATGATGAAGGTGTTTCGCAATTTGCGCTGTTCGTCAAGAACACGAGGCGTTCTTGTAACAGTTCAGACAGGCTGCATCTCACAGTTCGTTTTTCCGGCAGCAAAGCATCCATCTTCGGTCGATGCGCATTGTAAGTCCGACCGAGAGATCAAAACGCGTATGCGTTTTTAGCTCGCAGAGAAGGACTTGCGCTTTTCGATGAAGATGATGTTTGCGCCGGTTTATGAAACTTCACTGCAGCCTGTCTGAACTGTTACGCGTTCTTGATAAATATTGCAGAAATATCTCAAATGGTATTTCAATATTGAAAAATTAGGTGTATAGTGATTGTGTATAAAATAACTTAGAGAATTCCCTGCGATTTTATGTATATCCTATAAGAAAACAGGAAATTCTGCACAACAGAAGAAGAGATATATATGAAAAGGGGGCGAGTTTATGATTAGTTTTCTTATTTGTCTTGTTCTTCTAATTGCCAGCTACTTCACCTACGGTAAGGTAGTTGACGGTATCTTCGCACCGGATGACCGGGAGACCCCGGCGGTCGCGATTAACGATGGTGTTGACTATGTTGTACTTCCGGCATGGAAGCTGTTCCTGGTACAGCTCCTCAACATTGCGGGCCTTGGCCCGATCTTTGGTGCTCTGCAGGGTGCTCTGTGGGGACCGATCGTATTCCTCTGGATCACTTTCGGTACTATTTTCGCAGGTGCTGTGCATGACTACTTTGCCGGTATGCTTTCGGAGAGAAACAACGGTGCATCTATCTCTGAGGTCATCGGCATCTACCTTGGTCCGGTCATGAAGACGATCATGCGTATCTTCGCGGTCGTTCTGTTGGTCATGGTCGGTACTGTATTCGCAGTAGGCCCGGCAGGCCTTCTGGTCAAGCTTCTCTCTGAGAAGGGCGTGACAGGACCGTTCGCTCAGACAACTGTATGGCTGGCCATCATTCTTATTTATTACTTCATCGCTACATTTATTTCCATTGACCAGATTATCGGCCGTATTTACCCGGTATTCGGTATCTGCCTTATCGCGATGGCTGTCGGCGTCAGCATCGGCATCCCGATGAATGGATACTCAATTCCGGAAATCTGGACACACTTCAGCAGCATGCATCCGGCAGGCACACCGATCTGGAGCTTCATGTTCATCACAGTCGCCTGCGGCGCTATCTCCGGTTTCCATTCGACACAGTCTCCGTTGATGGCACGCTGCCTTAAGTCTGAGAGACAGGGACGCTTCGTATTCTACGGCGCAATGGTCGCTGAGGGCTGCATCGCTCTGGTTTGGGCTGCAGCGGGCTGCTCACTCTATGAAGTGACCGGCGGCCTCAACACAGGTCTGCAGGAAATTCTTGGCGGCGGCCAGTCCGTAGCTATCTATGATGTCTGCGTGAAGACGATGGGTTCAGTCGGCGTCATCCTGGCTATGCTCGGCGTTATTGCATGCCCGATTACTTCCGGCGACACAGCTTTCCGTTCCGCAAGACTTACGCTTGCTGACTGGTTCAAGATCGATCAGGAGACGATGGGCAATCGTCTGAAGCTCTGCATCCCGGTTCTCGGCGCAGGTGCTTTCCTTGGTTTCGGCAACACGCTTGGCTTCCTCAGCTACACAGTTATCTGGAGATACTTCAGCTGGACGAACCAGACACTGGCTATGATCGTTCTCTGGGCAGGCGCAATGTATCTTGCTAAAGAAGGCAAGAATTATCTGATCTGCGCAGTCCCGGCAACATTCATGAGCGCGGTCTCCGCGACCTACTTTGTCATGGCTCCCGAGTGCCTCGGCATGATCCCGGCACTGAAGAGCAACACACTGATCGCATACCCGGTAGGTATCATCTGTGCGATCCTGTTCCTCTTCATTTTCCTCCGGAGCGCGAAGAATCAGGCATAAGAAGCACATCTGACGCGAATATTGTATAATACCATTACGGGGAACGGAGGATGCTCCGTTCCCTGCTTTCTTTTGGCTGAGAAGACACTTGTGTTTTTCAGAGTTTCTTTTGGCCGGAGAAGACATTTGCAATTTTGCAAATGTTTTCTCCGACCGAAAGACTATATCGGAGGTTTATATGTTGATCACACCAAAACCAATCGGAAAAATGGAGCTGAGCCCCGAAGAACTGTCGAAAGACAAGAAGGCCTGCACAAAGTATGGTCCCTGCGGAGTCGGGGAGAAAGCCATCTATCTGGGAAGCTTCTATATATCAAGAAGGTTTTATGCGCCGTATCCTGAAATCCGACGGGTCTTTAAGCGAGTAGCCATGAGCGCCGGAGGTTTTACAGGTAAGGGGGCGTTCGGCACGATGCCCTATCTTGTCGTTGTGCTAAAGGATGGCACGGAGAAGCAGAGCAACTTTAAGCGGGAAGAAGACGTCGATAAGATCCTGACCTGGATCAAAAAGCATCATCCGGAAATCCCGACAGTGACAAAGAAGGCTGAAGAGGAGGCTGCAAGGATGAATGCGGCTCCTAAAAAAGAGATATCAGCGCCTGTCAGGAAGGAGATTGCCGGACTTAACAGTGACATTCGCTACCTTGAAGAAAAGCCGGAAATATCCGATAACTTGTCAATCACCGTTCGCAGAAAGAGGATCGTCGACCAGATACCGGCCGGCAGCGTGCTTCTTGTATCAGTGATAGCTGTACTTGGGGTGCTGATTATTGCTGGGGCGGTGTATGCATTTGCACAAAAAGTGGCTATGGCACCTTACATTCTGCTCATCGGGGCAGCCTTTGTGTTCTTTGCGATTGCGACGAACATCCTGCCGATCGGACAGAACTCGAAAAAGGCGGCGGCTAAAGGATGGGAAGCGGCACTCTCGGATGCAAGGAAGTACGTGAAGGAAAAGCGTGACTTCTATCTGCCTGCCCAGTACGCGCACCCGATCGTGATCAGGCGTATGATCCGGATACTTGAGAGCGGACACGCAAAGACGAAGAAGGAAGCGTACGAGCTTATGAAGGCAGACCTCAAGGCTCTCGATTCGAGCGTAAAAGTGTCGCAGGAGGAGCATGATGAGGTAGTGATTGTGAAGCCGCTGTTTTTGGAATGCGGGTATAAAGACATTCTTGAATGAATTCTTCCGCACTTTTGCCTCACAAGCGCGAATATAGCGGAAGAGCCGACAGCCCCGGTTGGAATCATACGGGACGATAGAGAGCTGATAGAAGGAGAGCACTATGAGTGATATTCTTGATTTTTTGAGAGAGGAAGGTGTGTCGGGAGATCTTATCCAGGGAGTGGAAGAATTCCGCGGCAGATATCCGGTGAGCGAGGAATATAGAGACCGAATCCCGGAGCCTCAGTACTATTATTACGGCAAAGAGACCTGGGAGATGGCACTCGCTGTTCTTCTTGCGGGCAGGAACCTTTTGCTTGCCGGTCCGAAGGCTACCGGCAAGAACGTGCTGTGCGAGAATCTCGCGGCAGCGTTCGGCCAACCAGTCTGGAACGTGTCCTTCCATATCAATATGGATGCGAGCTATCTAATCGGGACGGATACATTTGATGGTACAAGAGTTACCTTCAGACCGGGACCAATCTACCTGTGCGCTGACCGGGGCGGTTTCGGCGTCCTCGACGAGATTAATATGGCGAAAAATGAATCGCTGGCAGTTCTTCACAGCGCTCTGGATTTCAGACGGGCGATCGATGTGCCGGGCTATGATCTCATTCGGGTGAAACCGCAGACTCGCTTTATCGGGACGATGAATTATGGGTACGCGGGGACGAGGGAGCTCAATGAAGCTCTTAGTTCGAGATTTGCGATTCTCTCCGTGCCGGAGATTAGCGAGGACGATCTTGACCGGCTGATTAAGAGAAGCTTCCCGGATATCAATCCGAAGATCTGCACACAGTTCGTGAAACTGTTTGTGGAACTCATGAGGAAGACGGAGAAAGCCGAGATATCAGACCGGGCGCTAGACCTGCGCGGACTGCTTGACGCGCTGAGCCTCATTCGCGAGGGGCTGACAGCAGGGCAGGCTCTTAGGATGTGCATCGTGGATAAGACATTTGACGCCTACGAGCAGTCGCTAATCATGGACGTAGTGAAGGCGAGGATACCGGCTGAACTGAATCGGAAGGTGGTTTTTGAGTGAGGGCGGGCTTATGCCGCGTTTTGAGGAAGTTTTACGCGCAAAAAGCAGGAATTGAGAGAATGGCGCATAAAGAATGAGTAAGACGTATGATCAGACGTGAATACACCGGGAATGCCCGGCGGGCAAGAAACTACATATGGAATGCGGCAGGGCGGTACGATTTTGAGCCGCCCTATATTGCGTTCTACCCGACTGGCGAGGTCGATATGTATTTCAACATGGTCATCGGGCTCGCGGTCAAGTGGTTCGATATGGACTGTCTCACAGCCTTCTTTGACTCTTACAAGAACTCGCGGAGCGCCGATGAGTACGATGAGTTCCTCTGGCTCGGAATTGAGAACTGTGTGTTCGCGAAGGAACTTTCGGAGAGGCCGATTCTGGCTCAGCTGCGCATCGATCGTGCAAATGACTTCTTCCGCACCCAAAACTCTCTCTCCCGCCAGCAGGTGGAGATGCAGAGCATGGCTGTCTATGACCAGCAGGCAGCGAGATGGTCGGAAGTACTCGGCAGACATGTTCTCCTTGCAGGTAAGAAGAGGAAAATGTACGAGTTCCTTAAGTTTGAGGGAGACCTTAACACAGAAGGGTTGATTTCCCGCATGAATGAGTTCTTTGAAGAATTCTTCCGATTTACTCCCGGTGTCAGCGAGGAGAAGAGAAGTTTTCAACTTGCGGACTCACTGAGACGTGGTTTCGGCAAGCGGCGGGGCAGCAGCGAGAAGCTGATGGTCCGGACTGCGGACGGAGGAGGAATCACTGATAAAGACGTGCTGCTGACTCATACAGCCGGGATGAGATATGGATTTGCACCGGATAAAAAAGATGAGGACTATATTAGAGCGTGCTTCGGCGATTGCGCATACAGCGATGAAGAAATGAGAATTTTTGAGGAAGCGCTCTGCACGGACGGGGATGCGGCATGCAGGCTGTGGGTGGTGAAGGCACAAAGAAATGGCGCAGAAGCTGGCGCACCGATAAATGCAGGCACGACCACAGCGAAAATCAGTGACATTCGGACTCAATCCGGCACAGATAACAGTACTGCCTCACGAAATACAACAATCTCCAAAGATGCGCGAGACTTCCTCACAAAGTCAGCAGAGCAACGGCGGCGCAACGAAAAGTACCGCAATGAAAATGCCCTCATGATTAATGAGAGCATCAAGAGATTGTCGGCAGCGCTTGGGGCGCTGTTCGAGAGTTATTCGAGACATTTGCCGGAGAAAGCCCGTGCCGGCAGGCTTGTAGCGCGAAATGCCTACAGGCTCAGCGTGGTCCACGATCCATATGTTTTCCTTCGTGACGGCGATGAGACGGAAAACAATATCCGTGTCACCCTGCTTTTGGACGCGTCGATGTCGCGGCTGTATTCCCAGGAGAAAATTGCCGCAGAGGCTTATGTGATCGCAAGCAGTCTTGAGCGGATCCATATACCGCTTGAGATACTGTCCTACCGGACAATCCGTGGCTTTACGGTGATTGAAAAGCTGAAAGAATCTGTGGAAAAGAATCCTGAAAGTGTGCTCGGCTATACAGCCGGCGGCTGGAACCGCGACTCGCTGGCTTTCCGCACCGTCGGCAGGATGATCCGCGAGGAGGATCCGAACCATACGCAGTCTCACATCCTGCTCATCCTGACAGACGCAAGTCCGAACGACTCGATGCCGATTGCATCAGGTGGGTTGCGCGGTGGGAAAGAGTATGAGGGCGAGCTTTCGGTCCGCGAGGCCAGAAAGGCAGTCAGCGCTCTGCGAGAAGATGGAATCCGAGCATCCGCGATTTTCCTCGGATCGAGCGCCCACCTTGACAACGTGCACCAGATCTTCGGCAAGGAGTATGTCCGGATCCAGACGATTGCGCAGCTTGCTGATGGGGTGTCCGAGCTGATTGCCATGATGCTGAGGGAAGCTCCGCCTGACTGATTTTTGCGACCATTGCCGTAAAGGGTATCCGAGCTGATCGCCATGATGCTGAGGGAAGCTCCGCCTGACTAATCCCTGACGATTACCGTCGTAAAATATCCGGTATTATCCGGCAGCGGCTCATCGTCCCCAAGATTTTTGATCAGAATCTCGTCGTCCATGCCGCAATTGACCGCGAGGGATGTCACATCGAGCAGCCCCCGTCTGTCAAGTTCATCGAGTGTTCTGTGCAAATGCCTCCCCGCCTTCATCAGCACCTTCGTCCCCGGCAGATCAAGATAGTCATCAGAGTTATTGCGGACGGAGGGAATGATGTGGACAGGAGCATCCATTTCCGCAAGAGGAATCGCGAGGGAAGCTGCGGCAGCAGAGAAGCTCGGAACTCCGGGAACCATGATGATTTCATAGCCGCGGGATATGAGCTCATCTGCAATATAGTGGACGGTCGAGTACAGGGAGACATCGCCAAGGGTCACCATCGCGACGTCCTGACCGTTGTCCAGGTACCTGGCCGCGGCTTCCGCGTTTTTTCTATAATTCTCTTTTCGCTTGGCAGGGTCCTTGTCCATGGTGAAATCCATGGCAAGGATTTTTTTGTCAAATTCTTCAGCGATCTCTGCAGATTCTGACAGGATACCTGTCCTCCACACAATGTCCAGCGCAACCATATCACCATTCCCCGTTCTGGGGGCGGCAATGACGGGGCAGGATTTTATTATTTTGAGTGCTTTGACCGTGATCAGCTCCGGGTCTCCGGGACCGACGCCGATACCGTAAAATGTTCCTCGCTTTTTTTCCATCACAATACCTTAAAAACTCTCATGTCAGCTGACTTTACCTAACTTAAAAGGAGCTGTCGCATTAAGGAGCACCATCACTACATGGCTGACGTTATTTTGTAATTGTCTGTCATATATAGTGGTGATACCGTCTAATGCGACAGCTCATTTTCGATTTTGGTCCTTGGCAAAGCCGACATGGGGAGGGGTTCAAACTAAACCAGCAGTAAACGACAGTAGAAATAATAATATCTTGATTCCCTACTGTCGCAGCCCATTCTGCACAGAATCGGCTTGCTCCTCTACTGCCACGTCACATTTTGCAGCAAAAGTAGTAATTGCAATCCCTCTTTTGATCATCAGTCATAAGAGAAGAAAGCATTTGCCTCATTCACATTATAGAGACCATAGCACGGCAGCGTCTGTGGCAGCTCCGAGTCGCTTAAGGCTCTCGGCATCTTATACCACTGCCTGCCGTCATCCGTGAGCTCGGACATTGGCGTTCCGGGGAAGTAGAGAATGAACTCTTCGCCGCCCACGATTCCATAGGGATCCGATGCGACGTAACGGACCTGATCATCAATCCACTCATTGCCGACCGGCTCTGATGTTCCGGACTCAACAAGCCTCAGAGTGACTGAGTTGTTGTTTATGACATTGGCGATCTCGAATCTTCCGGAAAAATCTGAAACATAGATTGTCCCGTTAGGGTAGCCGTCTCCTGTGTCACCCATGTCAGAGTCGTGGTAGGAACCCATGAATATTCCGTCATTTGCAAATGTCAGCTCCGATGACCATCCGCCCACTCCGCTTGCAAATTCAAACTCTTTCCCATTCAGCGCGCCAAAGATACTTTCTGCGGTGAGTTCTGCTGGAGCAGCGCTGCCCGAAGTGCTATCCGACACGGGGGAGCTGCTTGGAAGAAGCTCGCTGAGCTTTGCGATCGCCTCATCATAGGTCAGAGCTTCGCTGCCCTGTTCGCGGTGTAATCCGACGAGGAATTCGTCGTCATTTGCACTTGAAAGAAGAATTTTGTCCGTGTTGTCATACCAGGCGCTTTTTATTTTTTCATATTCCTCGTGCGAGACTACTATATCATCAATGTAGTATGTGTCTTCAAATGAGGAGTAATCCTCAGTCGGATATGAAGAGTGAGCGATATTTTCGACCGGAACCAGTGTGCTGCCTGAAGCAGCAAGACGGTGGTAATAGTAGTCGACGCCCTCATCGCCGATGCTGTCATAAATATAAAGAGTTTTGTCCTTGCCTGCGAATACGCAGCAGCATGTGCCGCCCGCGACGGCAACATCGAGAAGATCGTCGTAAAGGGTCTTTACAGTTTCATCTTCATAGGTGCATACGACAAGATTTGCCCGGTAATAGTACGCACCATTTTCGCCGGCAGTCCCTCGCATGAAGAGGAGCTCGGGTGTATCGTCTCCGTAGACATCTGCAAATGCCACCGGCTTCGAATTCGCCTCCGTCACATCCGGGTCCGATTTCTGCCAGTCATAAGCAATGATATAACGCTGATTTTCCTGAAGGACACCGAGATAAGCAGCGTAGGCTGCTGAATAGTCAGGTTCCGGCTCTGCGGTCGGAGTGGCGGCTGGAGTTTCTGTCTGCGTTTCCTGCGGGACAGAGGATTCGGACTGGGCTTTGCTATCTACATTTTCTGTGGTCTGTGATTCGACCTTAGAATCAGCCGGGGCAGGTGCCGTGGTACTTTGTGTGCTTTGGCTTCCGCATCCGGAGAGGGTACCTGTGAGAAGAGTTGCTGTGAGAATGCCTACTAAATATTTCATTTTCATGGTGACCTCCTTTATAGATTTATAAATCTATTGCCTGTATTAGACTAGCAAGTTCATCAACTGTAGCGGTGGTGTAAATTCATGCATCGATATACAGATATTTAGTTAGTTCGCTTTGAGAGATTGGCTTCTGCATCAGAAATGCGGTCTATTAGCTTTGATTTAAAGACTGGCTTTGGGGTAGCTGGTTCTTGTATCAGATATAAGGTCTCTTGGTTTTGAGGGCGGCATCCGTGAGAAGACTTTCATCAATCTCTGCTACGATGCCATTTTTAAGAAGGATATCCTTGGCTTTGTCCACATCATTATCCTTCACTTTGATGACATAGACCTCGTGATCGATTTTGCCCTTGCTGCCGAAGTCGCGTGGGTCGAGTTTTGCCCCGCAGCCGCCGGCCATGACGGAGTCCTGCAGGTAGTGGCTTGCTTTGAAACCTGTGAGACCACCGTCTTTCAGGGCGCTCTTGATTTTTGTCCAGGTTTCTTTGTCTTTCTTTTTATAAATCACGGTTCGTTTCTCAAACATGATAGTGTTCTCCTTGGTTTTCATGTGCTCTAGAGGGTAGAGGCATCAAAATCTTGATTTTGAAGAATAATTGCTGCCTTTGGTCTCGGCGAGTTTCATCGGGTTTTTGGCAGAAGCAGCAAAATCCTGCTTCCTAAGGTAAACTTGCTGCCTTTGACCAAAAGGTGTTTCATCGGGTCCTTGGCAGAAGCAGCAAAATCCTGCTTCCTAAGGCAAGTTTGCTGCCTTTGACCAAAAGGTGTTTCATCGGGTCTTTGGCAGAAGCAGCAAAATCCTGCTTCCTAAGGCAAGTTTGCTGCCTTTGACAAAAAGGTGTTTCATCGGGTCTTCGGCAGAAGCAGCAAAATCCTGCTTCCTAAGGCAAACTTGCTGCCTTTGGTCCTGCAAGCTTCATAAACTAGTATATCATGTTTTGTATAAGCAGACAAAGCATGCCGGAGATGTATACGCAAAACATATATGCAGAATTGTAACAATTTAGAGAGGCTGTTTGACTAATAATTTTGAAAGACTGTTTGACTAATTGCGCGAGTCAATTCCTCAAAACGCAATAAGTCTTGTCTGTAACCCACTATAACTATCATCAATAGCTCATTTATTGGAAGTTCACACGACAATGTGCTATAATTGCTGTATCGCGTTTTGAGTGGACCATCTGGGATTTGGCTATTTGGAGAGAATTACTTTATCTGTTTATAATAGAACGCCCACTTGTGTTACGCAGGAAGCAGAAATCTGCGAAGAGCCTCTGCAAATGTGGATTTTCGCGATAAAATGGCTATGTCAGGAGAAAAAATCGTGAGTGTAAAAGATATTCTTAAAGAGAGGATGGCATTCTCATTTGAAGTATTCCCACCGAAAACAGACAAGGGAATGGAAAAACTGTGCAGCCCGGGAGGTGTTCTGGACCAGCTCTATGAACTGAGACCCGACTATATTTCCTGCACCTACGGAGCGGGCGGGACAAATGTAGGCAAGAACCTCGAAGTTCTCGACAAAATCAAACAGGACGGAAAGGCTATCCCGCTGACTCACTTCACCTGCATCGGAAACACAAAAGAGGGTATCAGGCAGCAGCTCGACACCTATCTTGAGCACGGAATCAACCACATGCTTGCCCTGCGCGGAGACTTCCCGGTCGGCTGGACCGGTACGGGCGGAGATCTACACTATGCGACCCAGCTTGTCAAGTTCGTCCGCAAGGAATACGGTGACAAGTTCACGATCGCGGTCGCCGGTTCGCCGGAAGGCCATGTTGCCTGCAGGAGCATAGAGGCGGACATTTCCTTCCTCAAGCAGAAACAGGATAATGGCGCGGATTACATCATGACGCAGCTGTGCTGGGACATGGAGCAGTTCAAGAGATGGCTTGATATGATCCGAAAGGCGGGCGTCACGATGCCGATCGATGTTGGTGTAATCCCGATCACGGATCAGGCAGCGACAATCACAATGGCCTACAACAGAAACGCAAGTGTCATTCCGAAAGAGCTCTCCCGACTGCTCACCAAGCACTGGATCTTCCCGAATCCTTACAATCCGACTGAGCCGGAAGATGTGGTAAAAGCCAAGAAGGCAGCCTTCAAGGAAGAAGGTATGCTCTACACGATCCGTCAGATCGACCAGTACAGAGCTCTCGGCTGCAACGGCATCCATATGTATGTGCTGAACAAATCCGACGGTGTCGCAAGGCTGGTCAACGAGTCCGGCATGATGGACTACATCTAAATTCAGCATCATGCTGTAATAATACTGATGATTTCCACAAATGTGCACAAAAATGATCTCCGAATGTTACGTTCTTAGTAGCGTTCGGAGATTTTTTTTAAATTTGCAAGATAGTCATGACAAAAGGAAGGCTTTTCGCTATTATGTAGGGCGGAAATGATACCGGCTGTTTTGGAGGTCCGCAAAGTGAGTGTTCCGCGCAGAAAAACGAAATGCCGGTCAAAACACAGCCCAAAGGTTCTGATCAGAGAGGAGAAAACATGGCTGAATTCAAAACAGATATTGAAATTGCTCAGGAATCACAGATGATGCCCATCACTGAGATCGCTAAGATCGCGGGCGTAGACGACAAATATCTCGAGCAGTATGGCAAGTATAAGGCAAAGGTTGATTATAACATTCTGAAGGAAGTAGACCGTCCGAACGGCAAGCTCGTCCTGGTTACAGCTATCAACCCGACACCGGCAGGTGAGGGCAAGACGACTACAACTGTAGGTCTCGCAGACGGAATGAAGAAGCTTGGCAAGAACGTCATAGTCGCTCTCCGTGAGCCGTCACTCGGTCCGGTCTTCGGCATCAAGGGTGGTGCTGCAGGCGGCGGATACGCACAGGTCGTTCCGATGGAAGACATCAACCTTCACTTCACAGGTGACTTCCACGCAATCGGCGCAGCCAACAACCTGCTCGCAGCCATGATCGACAACCACATCTATCAGGGAAATGAGCTGAACATCGACCCGAGAAAGATCACATGGAAGCGCTGCGTGGACATGAATGACCGCCAGCTCAGATTCGTGGTCGACGGTCTCGGCGGACGCGTCAACGGCACACCGCGTGAAGACGGCTATGATATCACAGTCGCATCCGAGATCATGGCAGTTCTCTGCCTCGCAAGCGACATCGCTGACCTCAAGAAGCGCCTTGCACGCATCGTTGTCGGTTATACATACGGCAAGATTTCCGAGCAGAAGCCGGTCACAGCAGGCGACCTTCACGCAGAAGGCGCTATGGCAGCCCTCCTTAAGGATGCTCTGAAGCCGAACCTTGTGCAGACATTGGAGCATACACCGGCATTTGTGCATGGTGGACCATTTGCAAATATCGCTCACGGCTGCAACTCAGTCACAGCCACCAGAATCGCTCTCAAGCTCTCTGACTACACGATCACAGAGGCAGGCTTCGGTGCCGACCTCGGCGCTGAGAAGTTCCTCGACATCAAGTGCCGCATGGCAGGTCTTAAGCCGTCCTGCGTCGTCCTCGTTGCGACAGCCCGCGCGCTCAAGTACAACGGCGGCGTTCCGAAGGCAGAGACAGGCAAGGAGAATCTTGAAGCCCTCGAGAAGGGTCTTCCGAACCTCCTGAAGCACATCACGAATATCACACAGGTCTACAAGCTGCCGTGCGTGGTCGCAATCAACCGCTTCCCGATGGATACGGAGGCTGAGCTTGAGCTTATTCGCACAAAGTGCGCAGAAGTTGGTGCAAATGTCGCCCTCAGCGAAGTCTGGGCTAAAGGCGGCGAAGGCGGCATCGAGCTTGCAAATGAAGTCATCCGCCTCTGCGAAGAGCCGAACGATTTCACATTCTCTTATGAGCTCGACCAGCCGATCGAAGCTAAGATCCGTGACATCGTCACAAAGATCTACGGCGGCAAGGACGTTGCGTTCACAAAGGATGCTGAGAAGCAGATCAAGCAGCTGACAGACATCGGATTCGACAAGCTTCCGATCTGCATGGCTAAGACACAGTACTCTCTGACAGACGACCCGACTATGCTCGGCGCGCCGACAGACTTCACAGTCACTGTCCGCCAGGTCAAGGTCTCCGCAGGTGCAGGCTTCCTTGTAGCCCTCACAGGCGAGATCATGACAATGCCGGGTCTGCCGAAGTCACCGGCTGCATGCAGAATCGACGTGGATGATAACGGAAAGATTTCCGGTCTGTTCTAAATAGATTTTGGTATCCCAGCGCGAGATGACCCGCTTCTATAGCGGTGGACTGCGAGTTCGCTTGCGGGTAAGCATTGAATAATGAAGTAATGGCGGAGTGGACAGAAATGTTCGCTCCGCTTTTAATTGTTTCCAGCCTTGAGTGGGAAATTGCAATCATTTATGATATATTTTGTCTATGAAACATGGCAGAAGAGTACCACCTTCATAGGACGCGGTCCGGAACCGCGTGAGGAAGATTCATTGACCGATTTGGTTTATACAAATTCGATTGGGGGTAAATAACATGGCAAAACTGTTATCCGGTAAGGAAGTAGCGGCGTCTCTTAACGAGAGCATACGGGAAAGGGCTGAAGCCCTCCGCGCGCGCGGCATCACGCCGAAGCTTGCGATTGTGCGCTGCGGAGAAAATCCATCCGATCTCGCTTATGAGCGCGGGGCCGCAAAGAGAGCGGAAGTGTGCGGCATTGTAATAGAGAATGTCCTTTATCCGGAAGGTGTCACGAAGGAAGAACTTATTTCCGGAATAGAGAAGCTGAACGGCGATGACAGCGTGCACGGCGTGCTTCTGTTCCGCCCGTTACCGGGAGAGCTCAGAAAGTGTGAGAGTGAGATTGCCAATCATTTGCTCCCGGAAAAGGATGTCGACTGCATGACGGATCTCAGTCACGCCGGGGTGTACACCGGCAAGGAACTTGGTTTCCCGCCGTGCACACCGGAAGCATGCATGAAGATTCTTGATTTTTACGGCATTGATCTAAAGGGTAAGAACGTGGTCGTAATCGGGCGCTCGCTGGTCGTGGGCAAGCCCGTCACTATGATGCTGATGGGAAAACATGCCACGGTGACTGTCTGCCACACACGTACCGTGGATGTTGCCGGGATCGCTTCCAAAGCGGATATTATCGTCACGGCGGCGGGAGTGCTTAAGAGCCTCACGAAAGATTTTGTGCAGCCCGGCCAGGTTGTCATCGACGTGTCGATTAACTGGGATCCTGACAAAAAGGACGGCAAGGGTGGTATCGCGGGTGACGCGGTTTTCGAAGAGGTCGAGCCGATCGTGGACGCAATTACACCGGTGCCCGGCGGCGTCGGGACCGTGACAACTTCAGTGCTGATGGAGCATGTGGTGAGGGCAGCGGAAGCTTTAGCATGAGCTGAAGCTGTTGCCTCTGCCGTCAAGTCCAATGAATATAAACATGAAAGGCAGCAGAACCGCCAAAACAAGGCGGAACTGCTGCCTTTTATAATTCATTTCAATAATTGCCAGATATCATCAGGTTTCGCTATAAATCTCCTGCTTAGCGGCTTTGACGGTTTAAGGGTGCAATGGTAAGATGTTAGTGGGCATTTTACCCAATAAGCATCAACTGAGAGGTTACTATGGAACGTTTACCAAAAAGAAATGAAGTCCCGGTCGAACTCACCTGGCGGCTGTCAGACATTTACCCGTCGACAGACGCATGGGAAAAAGACTTTAAGGAGAGCCTTGATCTGGCGGAGAAGATTGCCGGATTCGAAGGGCGCGCGGCTGCGGACGCGAAGAGCCTGCTTGCCGTAATGGACCTCTATGAAGCCTGCATGATAAAATTCTACGCGGTTATTCACTACGCGAACTTTCTGCATGATGAGGATACTGCAGATCAGGCCCACCAGGTCCTTATCCAGCGCGCTCAGAGCGCCGGTGTGCAGATCTCGGAGAAAATAGCCTATCTCGAGCCGGAAATCCTGGAGCTCCCGGATGAGATGCTGGCCTCCTACTACGAGGCAGAGCCGGGGCTTGAGAAATACCGCGTGACAATAAGCGAGATTGTACGCCTTCGCGACCACTCGCTCTCGAAAGAAATGGAAAAACTGCTGGCCTCCGCCGGTGACATGGCGGAAACGCCGTCGAAGGGTTTCAGCATGCTCAATAATGCGGATCTGAAATTCCCGACCGTGAAGAGCTCGGACGGGGAAGAGATTCAGCTCACCGGCGGCAGGTTCGTACCCACGCAGATGTCGGGGGATAGGGAGCTGAGAAGAGAGGCATTTGAAAAATTCTACACGAAATATAAGGAATTCATCAACACCTCCGCGGCCCTCTACGACGGACAGGTGAAGCAGCAAATCTTCTTCGCCAGGGCGAGAAAGTATCCCTCAACGTTCGAGGCAGCCGTCAGCGCGGTCAACGTGTCGCCTGCCGTCTGCGACAACCTGATCGAGAGCGTCCACAGGAACCTGGACAAGATGCACCGCTATGTCCGCCTGCGCAAGAAGATGCTCGGCGTCGACGAGCTTCATATGTACGACGTCTATGCGCCGATGGTCAGCGACTACACGGTGACTGTCACATACGAGGATGCCCAGAAAGATGTGCTCGAAGCGCTGAAGCCTCTGGGGGAGGAGTATGTGTCTGTGGTCAGAGAGGCATTTGCAGAAAGATGGATCGACGTTGTTGAAAATGAAGGCAAGCAGGGAGGTGCATATTCCTCCGGCGTTTACGGAGTGCATCCCTACATGCTGCTCAACTGGAGCAGCCGCCTGACCGATGTGTTCACTCTGATCCACGAGATGGGACACTCGATGCACACCTGGTATTCCGACCATGAGCAGACTTTCTTCAATTCCAGGTACAAGATTTTTGTCGCGGAGGTTGCTTCGACGACAAATGAGATCCTGCTTCTCGAATATCTTCTCGGCAAGGCGGAGTCTAAGAATGAGCGTGCTTACCTCATCAACCACTATCTGGAGACCTTCAAGGGCACCATGTTCCGCCAGACCATGTTCGAGGAATTCGAGAGGAAGACCAATGCGATGGCGGAGCAGGGAATTCCGCTTACCGCGGACGCGCTGAGCGAGACCTATCTGGAACTCAATAAGCAGTATTTCGGCGAGGATATGGTATCTGATCCGCTGATTGCCTATGAGTGGGCACGGATTCCGCATTTTTATCTGAATTTCTATGTTTACCAGTATGCGACTAGCTTTGCTGCCTCAGTCGCGATCGCGCACAGGATCCTCGAGGAAGGCCAGCCGATGGTCGACCGCTATATTTCGTTCCTTAAGAGCGGCTGCACGGAGGATCCGGTCAGCTTGCTGAAGAAAGCCGGCGTAGATCTCACGACAGGGAAGCCGATCGACGAGGCTCTGGCCGTGTTCGAGAAGGCGGTAGAAGAGATGGAAGCGATGGCTCAGTAAGGCAGTCGATGAGATGATTGATATAGAAAAGCAGGGTGGATTCCGCATAGAACTTCGCGGGTGAGACTTGAGATTTATTGGTCATCAGAACTCAACGTGACAGAAGAAATTGTTGCAGAACGGAGTAAAGATATGAGTGACAAAATACATATGACAAGGTATGCCAAGGCCTCAGGCTGCGCGGCCAAGATCGGGCCGGGCACCCTCGCGAAGATCCTGGGCAAGCTGCCGAAGTTTGAAAACGAGCACGTGCTTGTCGGCCTTGAGACCGGTGATGACGCGGCGGTATACAAGATCAATGATGACGTGGCAATGATACAGACGCTGGATTTTTTCCCGCCAATCGTTGATGACCCGTATATGTTCGGCCAGATCGCGGCTGCAAATGCCCTCTCCGATATCTACGCCATGGGCGGCCAGCCTGCGGTTGCGTTAAATATCGTCGCGTTCCCGAAGACTCTGGATATTTCAATTCTGGGCGAGATTCTGAAAGGCGGCGCGGACAAGGTACGCGAGGCAGGCGCAGTTCTGGTCGGCGGTCATTCCGTGCAGGATGAGGAGCCAAAGTACGGTCTGTGCGTCTCAGGATTTGTTCATCCGGACAAGATCTGGAAAAATTTCGGGGCGAAGCCGGGCGACGTACTGATTCTTACCAAGCAGATCGGCGTCGGGCTAGTCAATACAGCAATTCGCGGCGGCATCGCGACTCCTGACAATGTCGAGGAGGTCGCGGGCATCATGTCCCGGCTGAACAAGTACGCCAAAGAGGTCGCACAGAACTTTACGGTCCATGCCTGCACGGACGTAACCGGCTTCGGACTGCTCGGCCACTGCTGCGAGATGGCTGAGGCCAGCAATGTGTCCTTTAATATTCACGTGGACGATATAGCATTTGTAAAAGATGCCGCTGACTATGCCCGCATGGGACTTGTACCGGGCGGCACGTATGCAAATCAAGATCACACCGGTCATCTCATCGACCGGGGAACGAGAGCTGAGTTCGAATTTGACCTTTTGTATGATCCGCAGACGTCGGGCGGGCTGCTATTTGCAATACCCAAAGAAGAGGCGAACGGATTCTACGAGGCGCTGCTCGCAGCTGACCTCAGAACAAAAGTCTCTGTCATCGGCGAGGTTGTGCCCAGAGACGGAAAGCTAGTACACCTGCTATGAAGAATATTTATCTGGATCACGGCGCGACATCATTCCCGAAAGCACCCGGGGTCGCCGACGCAGTGTACGAATACATGACAGAGGTGGGTGCAAATATAAGCCGCGGCACCTACGCCTCCGCCATCTCCGCCGCATCGGTCGTGCTGGAGACGCGGGAGATGCTGATGAAGCTTTTTAATTTTAAATACGGCTCTGAGTATGTTGTCTTTACACCGGGGGTCACCTTCGGGCTCAATCAGATTCTCCGCGGCTGCGTGCAGCCCGGTGACCACGTGGTCGTGAGCTCGCTCGAGCACAATGCGGTGATGCGGCCGCTTGTGGACATGGAGAAGAGAGGGGTGACGTTTTCAAGGATACCCGCTGATGAGGACGGAATTACTGATCCACGAGATATCGAACCTCTGATAAGGGATAACACAGCCCTCATGGTCATATGCCATGCCTCAAATGTCTGCGGAACAATTTTCCCGCTCAAGGAGGCTGCGGAAGTTTGCCGTAAACATCACATTCCGCTGGTCGTGGACGCGTCCCAGACAGCCGGCCATTATCCGATTGATTTTGAGGAACTTGGCCTCGCAGCCCTCTGCGTGCCCGGGCACAAGGGTCTGCTGGGCCCGCAGGGAATCGGCGCGACGCTATTTGAACCGAGCTTTGCGGCAGATGTGCGGCCGCTCGTTATGGGTGGGACCGGAAGCTTCTCCGACAGTGAGGAGATGCCGGTATGTATGCCGGATAAGTTTGAATCCGGCACTATGAATCTGCCGGGAATCTATGGCCTGAATGCCGCACTCAAGTATACATTAAAAGAGACCGTGGAGAAGCGGCGCCGGCAGGAGATGGAACTGACCGGACAGTTCATAGAAGGTCTTTCGGATGCTCATGTCAGAATATGCGGGACAAAAGATCTTGAGAAGCGCGTCGGCGTTGTCTCGCTTGACTTTGAGTATGACGACAATGCCCAGGCTGCCTATTATCTCGATTCGGAGTTCGGGATCCGCACGAGAACAGGAATGCACTGTGCGCCGAACGCCCACAAAACAATCGGTACATTTCCGCAGGGGACGGTCCGGTTTTCATTCGGATACGGAACGACGGCGGAGGACGTCGAGTATGCGGCGTATGCGGTGCGAGAGGTGGCGGAGTAAAAGTTCCCGCTGCGCAGCTCAGAAAATGCTCAGAATTAGAGTAAAGTCCTTTCAAAGAGTTTTTCGTGAGTGGGCTTACTCAATATTAAGGAGGATAAAAATGTATTTAGATGCAAGAGGAAAACAGTGCCCGATGCCGGTAATCATGGCAAAGAAGGAACTCGACGGGGGCTGCACAGATCTTACAGTCGCAGTGGACAACGAGACTGCAGTGAAGAACCTGACAAAGATGGCGACCAATCTCGGCCTTACTGTGGAATCATCCGGAAAGGATGGAGATTATGAGATCCATATCACCGGTGAGCTCACGGCTGAAGGGCGTGAGACAGAGCCGGAGCAGTTCTGCGAAATTCCGGCGACCGCTAACTACTCTGTATTTGTCAGCAAGGATCACCTCGGCGAGGGAGACCCGGTACTCGGAAGGAATCTGATTCGCATGGCAATTTACACGCTGTCAGAGGGAGATAATGTTCCGAAGTCCCTGCTCTTCATGAACGGCGGTGTCAAGCTGGTCGCGGGCGAGGAGCCGCAGATCACAGAAAGCGTCAAGAAGCTCATCAGCCGCGGATGCGAGGTCCTCGTCTGTGGGACATGCCTGAATTTCTATGGCCTGTCTGACAAACTTGAGGCAGGCACAGTATCCAATATGTATGAGATTCTTGAGAGAATGCAGAAATCTTCGAACACGATAACGTTATGATGCAGCACTTTTATGTATTTGCATTTGGATCCACCCACGCGGCCATAGAGGCCGAGCGCCTTCTTGCGCCCGTGAAGGCCGTGGTCATGCCGACCCCGCGAGTGATCACCGCAAGCTGCGGCATGTCACTCCGGCTTGAGGACGAGTATGCGGATGAGGGGCTTCGGATGATGAAGGGCTCCGGGATCGGGAGCTGGCGCTATTATGAGATGAGCGGGTCCAGGCGGGATTTGACAAGTAAGCTGCTTGATGCGGCAGAGATTTAAGTGAAGTCGTCGCACTAAGTGATTAGTGCGACGATCCCATTATGTAGCATTACTTATGACATTTGTTTTTGTGGTTTGCTAAGGTTGTGCCAGCTTTGCTTTTCGCTGATTTGTTAGAAGACTTGCTAGCTAATGCTTTCCCAGCTACGCCAACCTTGCCACCGTGATGTACAGTTTTGGACATATCTTTACCCCCTTTCGCAAGTTCTCCTTGCTCAAGGAATGCCACTTTGATACTATAAAGTTGAGAAGATAGTATGTCAAAGAGCATATCTTTGGCAAGGGATTAGCCGGTTAGCACCGGCTTTTTCTATTGTAAAGGCAAATACCTGAACAATCTGTGCTGTTCGAGCTTTTTATGGATATAATCCATGATACCTTCCTCTGTATCCAAATTATATTTTTGTCTTACTCCGACGAAATAATCCTTTATGGCCTCTTTGGAAATTTCCTCCTGTGAAGGCTCATTATCCGAATATCCCTCGCGTGCATCATTCCATGGATTTTCCTCATGTGTTATTCCTTCAAGAATTTTTCCGCCATACATTCCGAATGTATTAACAACAAGATCGATAACTTCCAGTTCTTTTTCATCAAGACTGATTGATTTCCCTTTCAATAATTCAAATCGGGGATCATCAATTGGGTCATATCTGAAACTGCTGAACATCTCATAAATATCAGCATATACCGGACCGTGGACCCAAGCCTGACAATTATCTTCAAATAGTGGTGCGCCATATTTTGAAGAATACAAACCCTGAATAAAGTACAAGAGTTTCTGTAATGCCAATGGAGTCACTTCCTCTAATGTCTCGAAGATATATGATATTACCATCAACATTTTTGAGGGCACACTAAATAAAGCATCTAATTCGTTGATTGAAGCGGTGACCTTTCTGTATGCGGCGTCTGCAAGCTTATCTTTGTTGCTTTCAACAAGTTCTCTCATTACTTTTGTGTCAGATAGGGCTGATTTCATGATATCCGAGTATTCTTTGGAAGGAATCTGACCGGCAAGGTAGCGAGTAATTGTTATTTCTCCAAAGCCAAGTGCAATAGATAGAGGAGCCTTTCCCAGACCGTAGATTTTCCCCAGTTTTTCAATTTCATCTGTTGAAATAATTCCTTCTGCTTTTCTGAACTGGTCGTCAATTTCCTTTGCGTTTTTATCAAGAATCCCCTTTACCCCAACTTCACATCCACATTCTTTGCAATAAGCTGTTGTAATACTGAAATGATATTCTTTATCTCGAATCGTTTTTGTAATTGGTGTTTTGCGGAGTGCATATTCTGTTTCTTTCATGCACTCTATGCAAAATGTCCTCCTGTTTACTGCCATATTGCTACCTCCAAAGACTTTATATCTTTTTGAAATAATAAGATAATGGGTACTTTTGCTCGTGGAAAGAAATAACAAATACATACAGGTCTGAAATCTTATTGAACTTGATATAGAGCGATACAGTTCTTTCCTGATTCCCAAATCGTTCTAATAAAGCAGTCTCTTTTCCGAAAATGTACAATGTCTCGTATTCTCTGCCTTTGTGATCATTCGCCACAGCCTCTGAAAAGTCCATTGGCGTAAGACTTTTGATAATATCTAATACATCTGTCTCAGATATTACATAGTCAGTTATAAGCTCTCGATTTTTGCGGCGAGGAGCTATTTGATATTTTCCAGCATCAATGGCATTCCACACATCCTGAAGATATAATTCAATATCTTTTTTCTTCAAGTGCATTTATAATTATCTTCCTTAAGTAACAAATGATTGGAAAATTGCATAATCCTATCATTAGGATATCATGAGTGACTAATCACGTCAACAATTGATGATAGAAATTTTCAATTATCCGATCATGATCATCGTGTGTCAAATGACAAAAATCAATAAGTAGCATATAGAAATCCCGGAACTCCATGAAATAATGGATTTTCCGGGATTAAACACAGACATATGTGAGAGGATAAAAAATAGCTGCCGCAATATTTGCGACAGCCACTTTGCAAAATAAACTATTTAATTACAGCGCGCCGGGTGTGACAGAAGCCACAAATGCCCTGACCGCCGGTATCTGCATCACCGTGAAATGATGTTTCGCGGGCACACCGAGGCCGATCCGCTCATAGAGCGGCTGCAGATTGTCGTAGTAGCGCCCCTCGGCCGCGCGCACCATCTGGTAAGCAGTAACGAGAACGAACGCGGCTGCGACGAGCCATGCCATCTGGTCTGCGAAGCAGATTGCCATAAAGCCAAATCTTGTGACGAAGACCGTGCACACGATAACGCGGGCGGCCATCTCGAGCACGCCTGCCAGCATAGCGCGGGCGGTGAAGCCCATACTCTGGATCGTAGGTCTGCAGACGTTCAGGATGCCGAGTGTCCAGTAGAAGAAACCGGAGCACACAAGCAGCATGTTGGATGCCTCAAGGACCGCCGCCTCCTCCGCGGAGACGAACAGCAGTGACAGCTCGCGGCCGTAGAAAATCAGCACAAGTCCACTTATGACACCGTAGCTCACGCTGAGCGCAAGGCCGATGGAAAGACCCGTCTTCGTGCGGTTGCCCTTGTCAGCGCCGTCGTTCTGGGATGCAAATGTCGACACCGCCGCGCCGATCGCGTCGAACGGGCACATAGCAAAGCTCTTGATACGGCTCGCCGCTGTGAGAGCGGAGACGTAGAGGCTGCCGAGGCCGTTATTTGCAGACTGCATGACCATACTGCCAATCGCAGTGATCGAGAACTGCAGTCCCATCGGGAAGCCCATGATCGCGAGTTCCTTCATGACATCGGAGTCAATGTGGCGATCTTCCGCCGTGAATGCGAGCTCCGGATATCTTCGCACGATGTAGAGCGCGCACGCGGCACCGGATACAGCCTGTGAGAACACGGTCGCGATGGCGGCACCGGCACATCCCCAGTGGAGCACGACGATGCAGAAAATGTCGAGCGCGATGTTGAGAACAGCCGAAATGGCGAGGAATGCAAATGGCGTCCTGCTGTCTCCTATAGCCCTCAGTATGCTCGCCGTGTAGTTGTAGAGCAGAGCAAACGGGATGCCGAGGAAGATAATAAATATGTAGGTTTTCGTGTCAGCATAAATGTCCGCCGGTGTGTTCAGCACATGCAGGATCACATCAGTGAGGATGCAACATGCCAGCGTCATTAATCCGGCCGTAATGGCCATCAGGATCGTTCCGTTATATATCCCCTTGCGCATCCTGTGCATGTTGCCGGAACCGAAGTCGCGGGCGAGCGGGATGCACACGCCGGTAGCGCTGCCGTTCGTGAATCCGAGGACCAGGAACTGGACAGATGCTGTTGCGCCGACTGCGCCGAGGGCCAAAGAGCCAAGGAAACGGGCGACGATCGCGGTGTCCGCAAGGCTGTAGGTCTGCTGGAGCAGGTTACCGAGCAGCAGCGGCAGCGTGAATGTCAAAATGAGATTCAGGGGACTTCCTTTCGTCATATTTTTCATGGTTCTTTAAAAATACCTCCGTTAAATATGGTCTCATTTGCGAGACGAATGTGTGGGATCCTGGTCAGATGATTTAGTTCTGAGCGAATCGCCGTAAGTGATTGCTGATTTCCGTGCGTTGAAAATTTGGAAATCGAGAGTTTATTATAACCGGAAGTTTTAAAAAGAAAAGAGAAAAAATACAGCAAAAGACGCATATTAGTGGTCAAATATTGCAGTCACCTGCCGATTATAGAAGCGAGAAATTTCCCCCCACTGAGATAAAAAGGGCTGCCGCATCGGCGGCAACCCTGATTATAACTTCAATATTAAAATGTCTGGCTTTGACCAAAGCATCTGGTCAAGCCTGAATTACAGGAACTTCGGCAGCTCGCGGCCTTCCTTGATCCACTCGCGGTATTCAGCGGTGGCTGCAAAGAGAACGTCGCCCGAAGAGTTCAGAGCTGTTTCCAGAGAATCCTGAATGACGCCGATGATGAAACCGACTGCAACGACCTGCATAGCAACCTCGTTGGAGATGCCGAACATTGAGCATGCCATTGGGATGAGCAGCAGGGAGCCGCCGGCGACACCGGATGCGCCGCACGCTGCGACTGCGGAAAGTACGCAGAGGATAATAGCAGACGGAACGTCGACTGTTATGCCGAGAGTGTGAGCGGCTGCCAGAGTCATGATGGAAATCGTGATAGCCGCGCCGTCCATGTTGATCGTGGCGCCGAGCGGGATAGAGACTGAGTACATCTCGCGGTCAAGACCGAGCTCTTCGCAGAGTTCCATGTTGACCGGAATGTTGGCCGCAGAGCTTCTTGTGAAGAATGCTGTGACACCGCTGTCACGCAGGCAGCGAATCGCCAGCGGGAAGCCGTTCCTTCTCATAAATAAGGTAGAGATTGTCGGGCTGACGACCAGCGCGGAGAAGAGCATGCAGCCGACGAGCAGCAGAAGAAGCTTTCCATATGTTGTGAAGATAGAAAGACCGCTCGTGGAGACACTCTCAAAAACGATACCGCAGATACCGAACGGGGCGAAGTTGATGATCCAGCGCACTGCTGTTGATACGGCGTCTGAGATGTCATTCAGAGCCTGCTTTGTCGTCTCGCTTGCCTTCTTGGATGCAAGACCGAGGACGACTGCCCAGAAGAGGATACCGATGTACTTGCCCTGGGAGATTGCTTCAATCGGGTTGGCAATCATGTTGAGAAGCAGATTTCCAAGGACTTCGCCGATGCCGGACGGAGCGGCCTGCTCAGCGGCGTCTGCAACGAGGACCAGGGTCTGCGGGAACATGAAGCTGCCGACGACGGCAGTTACAGCTGCTGCCAGTGTGCTGACCATGTAGAGGGCGATGACTGTCGCGAATCTCGGATCGAATCCTTCTCTTGACTGAGCCAGTGAAGAGATGACGAGCACGAAGACAAGGACAGGCGCGATGGCCTTCAGTGCTCCGACGAACAGTTTGCCGAGCAGCGCGAGTACGGGTATTCCCGGGAACGCTACACCGAGAACGGCGCCGATGACGAGACCGACGGCTATACGTATGATCAGGCTCGTGCTGTTGTAGGCTTTGATGATGTTTTTCATAATAATACTCCTTCAGTGACATTTGATGAGATGTGTTGCCTGTGTCCTTAGCGAGCGC
>JBGUHN010000086.1:0-45031 GCA_045112155.1 Lachnospiraceae bacterium | reverse complement strand
TACACACATCTATACTGTTGAATAATCAGAGTGATTGCAGCCTCGTGCATCATCGTGGAATTGCAACACCACATATTAGACGCTTACGATCAGAAAAGAGGCAATGAACCTTTATGCAGTATGATCGTAAACATTAGCTGCAGTGCAAACTTGATAAAGGGAGCTGTCAATCTGAGCGCCCCCTTATGGGTTAATAATGGAGATGAATAAAAACGCAAAAAACAGAACGCTTCGATGAGGGGCGTTCTGTTTTTTGCGTTTTTATACTGTTGCGATTTTGCGTGGTGTCCTGCTGTTACTATGGATTAATTTGTTGAATGTACCGAACATAGGGGGAGTCCAATGGAACGGCAATCATTATCTCAACATAGCCGTTAGAGCAGCCCGCCAAGAACCCTGGTCGTGAGGTGTCAATGCCCTATAACGGGCAATCATCATTTCTACTGTGCGGCGGCACGAACTACTACTGCTCGCGCAGTGGAAGTGTCAATGCCCTATAACGGGCAATCATCATTTCTACGGGCGTCGCGTTCTGGGTTTACTTCATCTACATGACGGTGTCAATGCCCTATAACGGGCAATCATCATTTCTACCTGGAAACACGGTTACGGGGAAAACTGCCTATGTCGACGGTGTCAATGCCCTATAACGGGCAATCATCATTTCTACCTTGAGGCGGAAGAGAAGTCCAGAAAAAATAAAAACATCTGTGTCAATGCCCTATAACGGGCAATCATCATTTCTACATGAAAAAAAATGAGAAAAAAGTCACTATCAAGGGGGTGTCAATGCCCTATAACGGGCAATCATCATTTCTACTCGAATAATGCCTTTGTGACCGGATGCTCGATAGGCCGGTGTCAATGCCCTATAACGGGCAATCATCATTTCTACCCTCCGGCAACGGCAAGGAAAAACGAGTCAATATCGAGGTGTCAATGCCCTATAACGGGCAATCATCATTTCTACATATGTGCTTCGCACTGACCGAACTCCCGACGGGAGGGGTGTCAATGCCCTATAACGGGCAATCATCATTTCTACAGTACCTGCAGGCATGGTTATAAATCTATATGACAAAATGTGTCAATGCCCTATAACGGGCAATCATCATTTCTACCCTACCCCTCAAAATCTATTGATTTTATGCGGCTTTCCAGCCTCAATTTTCGGGGTATTTTTCTGAATATTTAGATAACAGCGGATTTTCATCTAACTTTCTGGCTGTTTACAATTTGTTCATATTTGTGCCTCGATTTTTAAAAATGGACAAAATTATCAGGGCACGCTTTTTTTCAAAATCTGTATAGCCAGAAATCAGAAAGCTGCTTCCTTCTGTTGAATGCCCCCAGGCTCAACCTGTTAACCTAAGCTCTCATCCAACTATCCGGATGAATCCTTCCGCGCAAAACCAGATACCCAGACCTCGCTCTCCACGTAAGATCTACAACAATATCCTTCTGACAGGTGTATTGCATTTGCAAAATCCCTATATCAAAGTACAGATATATAATAGCACAATTACCCAAAAAATCAAATGGGAAGCAGGCTGGACAAGGAGATTAATGGCACTACCAATGATGTATATTAATCAGGGAAATACTGATACATACAAGTGTTTTGGGTGATGTTGACCGTGATTACGAGTTGCGATTTGGTTTGCTACACTTTAGTAGATGCAGGCATTTCTTTTTTTGTACTGACCAACCTGGATTGGGTCGATATTTTCTTTCTTGGAAACTTGAAGCATCATATTTCTCAAGAAATCTAAAATCAGCTGCCTCTGAAATTTCACCTGCAACCGCAGCACGATCTCACACGAAGTCCGTCCCTGTATAGTAAGTTATATCACTGAACACCCGCTTAAACTCATTGATCTCCAGCAGGAATATCCCATTGGAAGCATTCGGGTCATCGTTGCCGGACAGCCCTTTATAGCGGTATGTGGATCCTTTATACTTGCTGTCCCAGTGCTCGCCGTAGTCGTAGCCCCAGCTGTCATGATAGACCTTTGGATTCTTCTTCAGAGATTGAAGATTACTGCCGTGCGGATTCCGGAGCACGACATAGGTCGTGCCATCGATGACAGTACAGTCGAGCAGAGAATACTCATGCCCGATGAACAGCCCAAGATTCTCCTCATAATAGCTCTTTGTCCCTGCCTCAGAATAGTGCGTCTCCTTCTTTTTGGAGTTGATTTTGATATACTCATAAATCGATGCGCAGGTGGGGTGGCAGTAGGCAGCCCGGCAGATCTCAAGGACCTCATCAATGCTGAGGAACTTCAGCATTTTAGCCTCGACTTCCTCAGTGTGGAGGATCTGCTTCAGCGTGTCTCTGGAGTAGCCGCACCATATATGAGAACTCTTGCTCATGTCAGGGTAATCGCTGGTCGTGCCCTCAAGAAACTTTGCGTAGGCCTTTTCATAAACGGCGGGCCAGCAGGCGTCGGCTTCGGCTTTATTTGCACTTGTCTTCTTGACCAGCTCTTTTGGACCGCACGCTCCGTAATTGCGCCCTGTCGAGGAGGAGACCAGAATCTCCTCGGACACGACGATGGACTGAACGGTCTTTTTCTTATCCTTCCACCAGGTGATTCCTTCCTCGACCGGCTTTTCCGGGACATAGAACTCAATGCGGTGCCATGGCGTCTCCTCGCGTGCGCCATCAATGTACTTGTATCGCATCTCGGTCGTGTTTTTGATACGGAACGAGTCGACGAACGCAACTGAGCACAGCGCGGAGAGGAAGTAGCAGTCGCCGATGCTTTTTTGGCAAATGTCAGTAAACCGCGCTGTCTCATTAAAGAAATATCCCTTGTCTCTCCATTCCATGCCGTCGGGCAGGTACGGTTCATCGTATGCATTTGGTTTCACTGTTATCGGTGACCTTGCCTTTCGCATCGATGACAGTGCTTTGGTCGGTTTATTAATTGATTTGCTTGTATTATTCAGCAGAAAGTCGAGGGTTCGTGCTCTCTTTTGTGCCTGCGTAAGTTCACCTTTCTTGGCTGCAGGAGATATCTGAGTCTGCGCGAGCTCATCTGTGCTCGTGTCAGGAGCTTTTTGTGGCTCTGTGATTCCTGCTCCGTCATCGTCTATGGCCTTCGCAGCCCCTGCACCGTCAACGTCTATAGTCTCCGCAGCCCCTGCACTGTCAGTGTCTATGACTTCCTTATCCCCCATGTCGGGAGATATTTGAGATTCCAGGTGAGGCACCTTTGCAATAGCACCGGGCCGTCTCAGGTCCCTGGTCAGCGCTTTAGTCGTCCTCTTTCTCGTAACTTTTTCCGGTCTCGCATACTTCTCCATGAAATCTACAAGACGCTCCTGCATCTCTTCATCCGTGAACGTATAGACGGTACCGCTGTCATCCCTGACCGCGGCTGGAGAGAAGAGGGGAGACTCGTCGCTCAGATAACCTTCCTTAGTGATGCCGAAGCAGTCCGCCAGTGTTTCGAACTCGTCTTTCTGCTTGGACCAGTCGATGCGTTTTCCGACAATCAATTCCGCGACGCTGTGCGGATTGGGGCAGCCGATGACATAACCTTTTTCTTTCATGGGAGACCTCCTGGCGAATGGAAGAGTGGCAGCAGCTGTGTGGTGAGACCATCACACTTCCATGTTACCGTAAAAAGGGGTGAGATGCAAATGTGTGCGAAAGGACATTTGCATAATCCCCACCATTGTTGCAAAATAAATCTGCAAAATGAATGGAAAGATATGAGGAAGAGGATTGAAACAAATGAATCGATAATAGGATTTTTCGAATATGATCGAGGATGGGGCGTGTCCAACCATTCGACTGGCGTCATTGCCTGTATCTAGCACTTTATATCCGGTGTTGGGCTGGCGTAAAAGTGTTTCATTTCGTGTTTAAAAGACTTGCATCGAGAGCACAATACCGACCCACTTAATTAATGATTGTAAAAAAAGAACGCTCCACGACGGAGCGTTTTTTGATGTTTTTGAATGATGGCGGCTTGTGGAACGTATGGAAAAGAATGGGTGTGCTAAGTCGCGGTGCCGGAAATATGATAAGAATCTTTCAGTGTGGAAAACATCGTTTCTATATAAATCGGATCCGATGTCCAGTGGTTTTGTTGCTGATGTTATCAGAGGGACGGATAGCATTTCTATGCGATGAAGAGAAGGCTATTATCTGTGATTTCTTGTGTCAATGCCCTAGAACGGGCAATCATCATTTCTACTCCTGTTCGTTGAAACCATTGACGAAGCTCGGGAGGTGTCAATGCCCTAGAACGGGCAATCATCATTTCTACCGTTCAACTTGACCCGGAAATGGACAAAGCTACCCTTGGTGTCAATGCCCTAGAACGGGCAATCATCATTTCTACGCGGGATTAACTATTGGGTAATCTCGCTCTGGGACAAGTGTGTCAATGCCCTAGAACGGGCAATCATCATTTCTACACGTCGGATTGCAGCCGAGCAGGCTGTGCAAAAAGAGGTGTCAATGCCCTAGAACGGGCAATCATCATTTCTACGTTGACAGGCGTGGCGGTCTCCTGAAAAACGGTTACGGTGTCAATGCCCTAGAACAGGCAATCATCATTTCTACTCGGGAGACACGCCAGAAGGACTGCCGAATGCCGGGTGTCAATGCCCTAGAACGGGCAATCATCATTTCTACGAAACGGCAGAAAACGTCGGGAAGGTCATCGACCTGTATGGTGTCAATGCCCTAGAACGGGCAATCATCATTTCTACTGATCAAGATGACCGGCAGAAAATCCCCGGAGCATATGGTGTCAATGCCCTAGAACGGGCAATCATCATTTCTACCTGCATATCTGAGGATGATATCAATCGCGTAGCAAGGTGTCAATGCCCTAGAACGGGCAATCATCATTTCTACTCCATTGTAACGGCGGAAATATGCGAAGATGGGGAGACCGGTGTCAATGCCCTAGAACGGGCAATCATCATTTCTACCGGGAAAACACAAACTATCAAGTAACATTGATAAGGTGTCAATGCCCTAGAACGGGCAATCATCATTTCTACCAAGGAACTCATCGACTGTATGGAGATTCCATACGAGGTGTCAATGCCCTAGAACGGGCAATCATCATTTCTACGGTGCAGTTCAACCGGCATTTCGACATGAAGAACCGGTGTCAATGCCCTAGAACGGGCAATCATCATTTCTACATCGCCTTGCCAAAACTGAGCTGAAATTAAGAACGGCTGTGTCAATGCCCTAGAACGGGCAATCATCATTTCTACGAGAATAGGCTTTGCCGATATGGTGCGGATGTCAGCTGGTGTCAATGCCCTAGAACGGGCAATCATCATTTCTACTCTGCCCCTCAAAATTTGTTGATTTTATGCGGCTTTCCAGCCTCAATTTTCGGGGTATTTTTCTGAATATTTAGATAATAGCGGATATTCATCTGAGTTTCTGGCTGTTTACAATTTGTTCATATTTGTGACTCGATTTTTAAAAATGGATAGAATCATCGGGGCACGATTTTCATTAAAATACGTATAGCCGGAGCTCAGAATGCTGCTTCCTTCTGTTGAATGCCCCAGGTTCAAAACATGAACCACAGCTCTCATCCAACTATCCGGACAGACCCATCTGCGCAAAACCAGATACAACGACCTCGCTCTCCGCATAAGATCCACAACATCATCCTTCTGACAGGTGCGCTCTAATTGCAACATCCTTTTATCAAAGTACTATTTTATAATAGCATAATTTCAGCCAAAATCAAATGGCGAGTAAGAGTAATAAAGAGATTAGCTCGCCCAAAATCAAAGGCAACTAATTCCTCAAGATAACCAGAATCAGTTGCCTCTGTAAAATCAGCTAGACCAGCCCTGTTGACTGCATGTTATGCGGCGGACATTGAAAGATAAATAATTCAAGCACATGTCCCCACCCTCAACACAGACAGCAGATTATTATGAATTTTTATAAGAATCCACCTTATTTCTCAAGCATATACCCATTTATACTCAAATACTCAAGCTTTCCCGTCTCCTCATTATAATCCGCGTTGAACCATGTGATCTTAAGATCGTAATACTCATCCAGCTCTATCGGACCGCACTCGCTCAAATTGAATGGCTCATACTGCGAGGATACGGCCTTTTTAGCTCCGAACTCCTCAAGCTCCTTTACGAACTCTGACAGGTCTGCCGTGTACGTCACCTTCCCGTCGACTGACAGTTCGACGGCAGAAACCGGCTCGGTACCATTACCATCAACGGAAGTCAGCGTCTTATACTTCGAAACATCAAAGCCCACGAGCTCATCACTGCCGTTCAGGTAATATGTCCTGGGACCGGAATCCGATGTACCGTAGCAGGATTTGAGAATTTTCTGCTCGTCATCGGTAAACATCTGATTGACGATTTCTTTTCCGCGATATCCGCAGTCATTCACGAGGACCCTGTAGGCAGAGCCGGCGAGCTCGCTGAGATCCGAATCTTTGAGCTCCTCTGTGATCTTAATTTCGGACAGACGCTTGATTTGAGAGCGTGCGCAGACGGATGTGTAATTTGCAAATGGCACCAGCAGCGCAGTCACAACAGCAAGCGCAGCAACCCAGAGGATCAGGGCAATCGCTTCTTTTTTGAGCAGACGCTGAAGCAAATACAGCACCATATAGATCAACTCAAATATGACAAGTGCAACTCCGAAATATCTTGAAGGCGTAAATCCGTATTCATTGATACGGATGAGGACGCTCCATGCCTGCAGAAGGATGCAGGGGATGAAGACAAAGGGGAGGATATTTGCGATTTTGCAGAAAATGTTGTCTTCCCCGATCCCGCATGCCAGCGTCCATATCACCATTCCTGCTGCAAATAAGCTTGTGATGATGGAGAAGACGGCGTTGGAGGGGATGTCATTTGTAACAAATATCTTGACAATATAAATGTAAATGATCGACATGGCCAGGATCAGCATGGGCTCAAGCACGTACAGCACACAGGCTTTGGCGAAGCGCCCGACGCCGCCCTTTTTGCCTGACACGACAAGGAGCATGGCTGGAGTATAAATGCCGCCCGCGAGGAAGATTTCCACCCTGCCGATGAAGCTGTGCGTGTGGAAGATGAGCGTGTCGAAAATCAGAATGATGATGGCGAGACCGGCGGCGAACAGCCCGTAGACTACGCTGGTCCGAACGAGGCCAAAGAATGTTTTCAGACAGTAGGATTCAAAGCTGTCTCCCTGACGGCGGTACATGTGGTAGATGGAGGCGAGACCGAGGCAAGCGAAATAGGAGACATAGATATCTGTAACTATTTCGTTGGCTTTATACCATGGCATCCCAAGGAAGACTTCGCCGCTGGAGAATTCAAAATACTGGAAAAATGCGGACAGAAGCGCTGCGATAACGTATCCCGCGATTCTGAGTGCCTGTCTATCCTTCATGTGCTCCTCAATAAAGAGGGTCTGGACGGAGAGGGCGGCGAGGAACACAATAATTCTCTCGCAGATCTCAGTGTCGAAATCACAGTCGATAATGACGGCTCCGATTGCGGCGATCAGAACGATGGAACCGAGGGTTATGGGGTACTCTCTGAAGACACTGGCGATTTTTAGGGCTGCGTTTTTGAGTTTTACTGCGATTGATGTCTTATTATTTTTTTGAGAATCATCCGGCAAAGAAGCAGGTGCTTCTAAGTTAAGATTTTGTTCTTCGTTATTCATAGGCATTTTCCTTTACGAAGGGATTTGTTTATGTTTTCAGCACAATACCATACAACTGTGTATTTTGAGTGAATTGGGTGATGATTGGATTGTGAAGACACGAATTAGCGCTTTTTCACGATAAAATAGGGCTTTCGCAATATGATGTTGCGCCAGCCCTGTTCGTCATCGGCCGCAATCACGGCAGACAGTTAAAAAGATAGGGGGAAATTGGTCGGTTCTTTACACGTGGTATTTCTCGCGTGAAAAGAACCGTCCCCAATTCGTCATACGATCAACTTCGGAATCAGCTGTATCGTATGGCGGTCCCTCTCCTGATAATCCGGATCGACCCCGGTGACAGCCTTCTCCCTATCGTCCAGCTCAACAAGCTCTTCCCATGGAATCAGGCAGGCGTGAGTCCGGCCCACGCGATTCTTGCCGATCTTAATGTTGGAAGAGCCCTTCTCTGCCTTTTCGCGGGCATAGACGGCCGCACGCTCGTTCCATTCCTCCGGTGTCATTGTTCGATAGCGATGGGCAAAGTGGAACGCGCACCAGCGCATGTGCTCCGTCCGGCAGAGAGCCTCCTCCTGCTTTTCGGTAAGATTGAGCCCGTGCTTTAACACTTCATCCCTTGTAGTTCCGGCCATGTAAAGAAATGCCGGAACAAAATCGGCGGAAGCCTCTGAGCTCAGGCGGCTGAAGTAGTCGCACGCGAACCAGTTCTCCTCGACAGTCTTTCCGTTATTTCCGCAGTACTGATGATTCAGATCCATGGCATCCTTATCAAGAGCCTCCCCCGACACGATTGCCAGGTTATAAAGCGGCCAGGTCTTTCGGACAATTCCGTCGACCTCCGTGCGGATCTCCGTCACTTCTGAAGAGCGGCACGAGACGAGGTAGGCTTCGGGGTGTATGGTGTGAAGGATATTGGCATAAGAAAATTCCAGTTCGGAATCCGTCTGCCCTCCGGTGGCGATTACGACATAGTTCAGCTCCGCAGCGTGACGATGGAGGTAATCAAATGCCTCATCACTGCGGCCATCCTTTCCGACAAATGAAATATCATACCGCTCCAGCATTTCACTGTACATAATCTTGAAAGCCCCGCTCTGCGAGCTCTCCGCAGGGTCAAATATTATGGCTGAAAAATGGCTTCCGTAAAACTGACCGTTCATGAGCAGCGCTCTCAAAACCGCCTGTCCCATGCTTCCGAATCCTACGATCATTACATTAAAGTCGTCGATCGTGCGGGCATTTTCATCGAAAGAAAGTGTCTTGTAAGGAGGACAGTCCGCAATCATGATTCTTGCTGCCAGGGCGGTGTCATCGAAGACGTGGACATTTTCAAATCCGTAGTGCGAGTCGTTGTTCATGAGAGAGGAGGTGTCGAAGTATTCATTTGCACCAAGAATAAGTCTCGTGCCTGCAGCAGGGATCTTGAGATTTTCCATGGATTTGCGGAAGTTGCGCGCGTAGGTAATATTATCCGAAACGGAATCCCCAAGCGCGTACACTGTGACCTGGCGGTTCATGCGTTCCAGCGCAATTGACTTAAGGAAGAACTCGGACGCCGAGGAGGCGGCATCACTCGAGGTGTAGACCGCCCGCATTTCCTGAATTTTCTCGATGACTTCACCGGTCGTGTCTTTGTTGCAAATGAAGAGCACCTTTTTTCCCTGACCGCACAGCTCATTTCCGAGATACAGGGTATGATCGTTGACGAACGGGAAAATGTTCAAATCACCCCTGCGTAGCGTGAGAGCCCTGACCCGGTTCATAAGGCCAGCGCCGAAGGCAGTCATCGCGGCGCTCGCGGTGACATAGAGAGCGAGGATATGCGCCGTATAAAAAAAGAATTTGACGGGCAGGAAGGCAAAGAAGGGCAGCGCTTTCATGTCTCCGAAGGAATCTTTTCCGAGAAACATTCCGAAGACGGCAAAGAGAGTTTTGACAATGGCCATTAGAGTGGTTTCTTCCGGATTGGTCGAGTAGCCGTACCCGTAGAGGAAGAAGCCAAGAAAGTTGGCTGCTCCGCCTGCAATGATGAAAAACTTTTTAGTCGCCTGCGGCTTCAAGAGCAGGTTGGCGATTAATACCATCATGATCGCGCATGCCGCGCATACCACTATGACTATTCTCATAGCGTCCTCCCTTACATCTGCAGAAATAATCTTTTATCCATTATATCAGAGCTGTGTATTCAGTTCAATTTAGGCTAATTCATAGCGCGCAATGTGCAAATCATGCCGTCGGTTCGCTCATATTTACCGTGTGTATAATAAATTATAGCATTATTTGTTTTATAAGAGGATACGAACGAAGAATTGACAGAAAATCTTTTTACAGTTGGAATAAACCCCAAAAGCATGTAAAATAATGACAGAATTGTATGAAAGAGAGTCTGAAGGTAAGATCAAAGGAGCGGGTAACAGGGCATGAAGAAAATCGGAATCGGGTATGATAATTATAAAAAATTTATCGATCAGAATCTGTACTATGTTGATAAGACCCTTCTCGTCCGCGATGTTCTGGAGAAGGGCGGTGAAGCGACCCTGCTGACAAGGCCGAGGCGTTTTGGAAAGACTCTGGGACTGTCAATGCTACAGACTTTTTTTGAATTGGAGTATGACGGGGAAGGAAATGTAGTAGATAAGTCCAGGTATTTCGATGGCATGAAGATAATGGAGTGCGGGGAAGAGATTATTTCCAAAATGGGGAAGTACCCCGTCATCAAGCTGAGCCTTAAGGGGGCGAAGCAGCAGGATTTTTTCACTTCTTTTGCAAGTCTTCGTCATGAGATTATTCTGGAATACGAAAGACATCTGTATTTGAAAGATTCTGAGAAACTTGATGAACGGGAGAAAGCCCTGTTCCGAAAGCTCTGGTTAGGAGAAGAAGAGTGGGATGCGCGTACAAAGGTGTTCAGGAGCCAGAAGGAACGAGATGATGCTGCGCGTGAGGAAGTAGGAAAATACGCGCTTGCTTTGAAGGATCTTAGCGCTTTGTTGAAAAAGCATCATGGGGCAAATGCTATTATCCTGATAGATGAGTACGATGTCCCGCTTGAAAATGCATGGAAGTGCGGCTTTTATGACGAGATGGTCGGTTTTATCCGTCTGCTCTTTGAGTCTGCCCTGAAGACAAATGATTCTTTGGAGTTTTCAGTGATAACCGGCTGTCTGCGTATTAGTCGGGAGAGCATTTTTACAGGGATGAATAACCTGAATGTTATATCTGTCAGATCCGGCAGTTTTTCTGAAGCCTTCGGTTTTACGGAAAGTGAGACCATGCAGATGCTTTCAGACTATAACATGCTTGACAGGTTTGACGAAGTTCGGGAATGGTATGACGGATACCTTTTTGGAAATCAGGAAATCTATAACCCATGGAGTGTGACCAAGTATGTATATGCACAACTGGACAGACCGGGATCTTTCCCTGAACCGTACTGGTCCAACACTTCATCCAACTCTATTGTAAAGAATCTGGTCCTTAGAGCAGACGAAAAGATCAGAGAGGAGCTCGATGTTCTGATTCAGGGAGGGACGATTGAGAAGCGCATTCATGAGGATATTACCTATGCGGATGTGTATGAGTCGGAAGATAACATATGGAACTTCCTGTTTTTTACAGGTTACATGAAGAAAGTTTCGGAGAGACGGGATGGACAAGATATCTATGTATCAATGTGTGTCCCTAATCTTGAAGTTAAAAGTATTTACAAAAACCAGATACGCCTGTGGTTCGACCGCTTTGTGGAGAGCGCCGACCGCAAAGAACTTTATGCGGCAATACTGGCAAAGAATGTGAACAGGATTGGAGATATCCTGACAGAACTGCTGGAGCGTTCAATAAGCACATTTGATTCTGAAGAGAGTTTCTACCATGGATATCTGCTTTCCATGCTCACAGGCTTCCCATCTTATGGAGCAAGATCAAATCGTGAAGAAGGGGATGGGCGACCGGATGTCCTTCTATATCCGAGAAAACCCCTCGATCCTGCTTACATATTCGAGGTAAAGGTGCGCAAGAAGTATAATGAGATGCAGGACGGACTGGCGGAGGCATTTGAGCAGATTAAAACGCGTCGATATGAGGAAGGCATACTGGATGATGGGTATGCCGGGGTCGTATCTTTCGGCATATGCTTCTGTAAGAAGAGCTGCATAGTAGACCTATATCAGGATTAATTAGTTCGGGAATTGGGACGGTTCTTTTCATGTGGATTTTTTCACGTGATAAGAATCGTCCTATTTCCACACGAGAGGACATGACGATGAGATATACAAACTATATTTTCGATCTCTACGCCACCCTGATTGATATTCACACAGACCAGAAGCCGATTGAATTCTGGCGGCGCATCGCTGCTATCATGGACGCATATGGTGCAGTGTACGAACCGATGGAACTGCGAACAAGGTACAGACAGCTCATCCATGAACACGAGGTCCGTCTTGCGGCTGAGTTGGGTACTGAGTTTCCGGAGATTGAGCTGGGAGATGTATTTATTGAGCTGCTTCTGTCACCGCCGGTCGCCAGGAACGATGGCATCTGGGGCAATCCCAGAGAATGGAGTGATGAAGTGCTTGTTCGGTGGTGCAGTGCATTTGCCTATGCGTTCCGTGTTATCTCAAGAATCAAGTTCGAGCTGTACCCGGACACACTCACTCTTCTCGATGGGCTAAAGCGCGAGGGAAAGCATGTATATCTGCTGTCCAATGCCCAGAGTCTTTTCACAAGGCCTGAGATGGAAGAGCTTGGGCTGACTTCATATTTCGAGGATATCTTTATTTCTTCCGAGTATGAGATGAAGAAGCCGGAGCCCCGTTTTATGCAGGAGCTTCTTGTGAAGCATCAACTGGATCCGTCGGAGAGCGTCATGATTGGCAACGAGATGCATTCGGATATTGTGATGGCCGGCAGCTGCGGGGTAAACGCGATTCTTGTGAATCACGACGGCTATAGAGGTGTCGAGATTGCGGCTGGGTTTGAGGAGGCGAGAGAGGCGGCTCCGCGTGAGCGGAGGGCAGAGATTTCGCTGGATGTCTGTCCGAATCTTTTGTCGTTGCTTCAGATTTAGGATTTCAAAATTGTTTGGAATTAAGAACAATTCATCTCTTGACATGGAAGGACGTAACAGGTAGAATGTGAAAACATAAAAGACAAGGGCGTCTTGGAAGAAATTCCAAGGCGCCTTTTCTATTACGCGGAACTGCCGAAAGCCGGCTGGCAGATTTCGAAACAAAAACATGGACGCTCTGATACGTCCCAAATAAGCAATTATAAGTAAATGCAAAACACTGTAAAACAATGGCGTTTTAAGAGATAGCTCACTCTAAAATGCCATTGTTTTTTTGTCTGATTCTCGCGAGAGGTCTTATATGCGAGACTTTACAAATGAGAGGGAGAATTATTATGGAATTAACTACTGAGATTTTGAAAGTTCTTGACGGCGAGATCTTCGCTGTCTGGTTCCTCATCGGAGCTGCCTTCGTCTTCTGGATGCAGGCCGGATTCGCAATGTGTGAGGCAGGTTTCACCAGAGCAAAGAACGCGGGCAACATCATCATGAAGAACCTTATGGATTTCTGCATCGGCACGGTCATGTGGTTCATCTGCGGCGCATCGCTGATGCTGGGAGAAAATGTTCTCCATGGATTCATGGGCGGTTTCAGCTTTGACGTGTTCACACATTACAGCACGTTTGACTATTCATCATTTGTCTTCAACCTTGTATTCTGCGCGACGACGGCAACGATCGTATCCGGCTCCATGGCTGAGAGAACAAAGTTCTCAAGTTACTGTATCTATTCGGCCATCATCTCTGCGCTCATCTATCCAATCGAAGCGCACTGGACCTGGGGCGGCGGCTTCCTAGCGCAGTGGGGATTTCACGATTATGCAGGCTCCAACTGCATTCATATGGTCGGAGGCATATGCGCATTTGTAGGCGCGTGGATGCTTGGTCCTAGAATCGGTAAGTTCGACAGAGATAAGAACGGAAAAGTGACCAAGGTCAATGCGTTCCCCGGCCACAACCTTGTCATCGCAGCTCTGGGCGTATTTATTCTCTGGCTCGGCTGGTACGGTTTCAACGGTGCGGCGGCGACTGATGTACCCACGCTCGGATCCGTATTCCTTACAACAACGGTCGCGCCTTCGGTCGCAACGGTGACCTGCATGATTTTTACATGGATTAAATATGGCAAGCCTGACGTCTCAATGTGCCTGAACGCGTCTCTGGCAGGACTGGTTGCTATCACAGCACCCTGTGATGTGGCGGACTGCGCAGGCTCGGCTGTCATCGGTGTGGTTTCCGGACTTCTTGTCGTATTTGGTGTATGGTTCAATGACAACGTGACTCATGTCGATGACCCGGTCGGCGCGGTGGCGGTCCATATGCTGAACGGTATATGGGGAACGCTCGCAGTCGGACTATTTGCGACGGAGAGCGCGCCCGGATTTGCCAAAGCCGGTATTCGGGAAGGACTTTTCTACGGCGGCGGATTTACCCAGATGGGAAAACAGATTGGCGGCATGTTCGTGACGGCTATATGGACGGTCGTTATGATTTACATCGCGTTCAGCATTATTAAGTATACCGTCGGTCTTCGGGTGACGGAAGAGGAAGAAATCAGCGGTCTCGATTCGACAGAGCACGGTCTTCCGTCCGCTTATTCAGGATTTGCAATCATGGATATTTCCAACACGATGACAATGAGTGTCAACGAGAACACCAACCTTGGGACGGATGTATATGAGGAGGCATCGCAGGCAAAGCGCGACGCGGCTGTCTCGGTGGTGAGAGCGGATGGTGCAGTAATCAACACAGGCATGTCCAAGGTGGTCATTATCGCGAAGCTGTCGAGATATGACAAACTTCGAAAAGCCATGAATGAGCTCGGCGTCACAGGCATGACAGTAACACAGGTCATGGGCTGCGGAATTCAGAAGGGATCCGGTGAGAGATATCGAGGCGTCGAGATCGACATGACACTCCTTCCGAAGGTCAAGGTCGAGGTCGTAGTGAGCCAGATCCCGGTCGACGAAGTCATTGAGGCAGCGAAGAAAGCATTGTACACAGGTCACATCGGTGACGGCAAGATCTTTGTTTACCCGGTAAGCAGGGTCGTAAAGGTCAGAACCGGAGAAGAAGACCTTGAAGCTTTGCAGGATGTAGAGTAAGAAATTTCGGGTAAGCAGGAAAGAACATTCCTGCTTACCTTATATCCGTTTACATCGGTGTGAGGAACACGCAGAAAAAGTATGAGTTGCAATTAGGAAAGGGGCAAATGATGGCTGCATTTGAACGTGTCAAATCCGGGATACCTGCCATGGATCAGGTTCTCGACAATATCAGGATGGGAGACAATGTGGTGTGGCGTGTCTCTGATCTGAAGGAGTTCCACTATTTTCTGGATCCTTATATTGAACAGGCGATAGAGGACCATCGGAACATTATTTATGTGCGCTTTGCCAGCCACCCGCCCCTTGTTGTTGATCATCCGGAAGTCAGGACGGTCCAAATTGAGCTCTCGCACAGATTCGAAAACTTCACGGGCGAGATCCACAACCTGATCGAGCGGGAAGGGAGGGACGCGTTCTATGTGTTCGACTGTCTCTCGGAACTTCAGACAGCCTGGTCCACCGATCTTATGATGGGGAATTTTTTCCGCGTGACCTGTCCGTTCTTATTCATTCTGGACACCGTCGCGTTTTTCCCATTGATTCGGGGGAAGCATTCGCTGCAGGCGATCGGCAAAATCCGGGATACGACGCAGCTCTTTCTTGATGTGTATTCGTACGGGGATGCGGTCTACGTACGGCCGGATAAGGTGTGGGAACGAAATTCGGACACCATGTTTCTGCCGCATTTTTATGATCGCGCAAATGGAACCGTTACCCCACTCCTCGACGGCGTCCGGGCAAGCCGTTTTTATCAGGTCATGAACCGCCACCAGAGACCGGGGGATGAGCAGAACACGGATTTCTGGGACCGCTTTTTCAACCTGAACAAGCAGTTGTATGAGATGGGAGCTGACGTCACGGAGGCCTGCGCTCGTATGTGCAGAATCATGATGACGCGGGATGAGAAGATGCGCGAAATGATCCGTGAAAATTTCGGTCCAATGGATTATTTCTTTGTCCGAGACCGTATGATCGGGACAGGCATGATTGGCGGGAAGGCCTGCGGTATGCTGCTGGCACGAAAGATAATAGAGAATAAGCGGCCGGATTTGTATGACGTCATGGAACCGCACGACTCCTGGTTCGTGGGATCGGATGTCTACTATTCCTATATTGTCGAGAATGGCTTGTGGGACCTGCGGATACGGCAGCGGCGGGAGGAGGAGTATTTTTCTCTGGCTAAGCAGTTTTCGGAGGGGCTTCTAGCCGGACATTTCTCCCATGAGATGGAGGAGCGCTTCTGCCTGCTTTTGGAGTATTACGGCCACGATCCAATCATCGTGAGGTCGAGTAGTATATTGGAGGATGGGTTTGGGAATGCATTTGCAGGAAAATATGAATCAGTGTTCTGTGCAAATGCAGGCTCCCTCGAAGAACGCCTCGCAGAGTTTGAAAATGCAGTCCGGCAGGTCTATGCGAGCACGATGAGCCTATCGGCACTGGACTACAGAAAGCGGCGGAATCTTGCCGGCCGCGACGAGCAGATGGCTCTCTTAGTACAGCGCGTATCCGGCTCGCATTATGACCATTATTATATGCCCTGCGCCGCGGGAGTCGGCTATTCCTACAGCATGTACCGGTTCGACAAGAAGATGGATCCGTCGGCAGGAATGCTTCGGCTTGTCATGGGGCTAGGCACGTCGGCTGTCGACAGAACGGAAGGCTCTTACCCGAGGCTGGTCAATCTTGACCGACCGGAAGCCACTAATTTTGTCACAGTTGCGGAGAAGCATCAGTTCTCACAGCGAAAGCTGGAAGTAATTGATAAAGAAAAGAAATGTCTGCAAAAACTACAGCTGCAGGATATAGAGTCGAAGCTGCCGCGGTATCTCAAGAATGCGCTGCTTGAACATGACTACGAGATCGAGCAGCGCTTCAGTGAGCGCGGCCAGTACCGCTCCGTTATGTTCATTTCCTGCAAGGGCCTTGTCAGCCGCAGGGAGATGATGAGGGGGCTTCAGGAGATGATGCAGACTATTCAGAAGGAGTACGGCCAGCCGGTCGATATAGAATTCACTCTGAATCTTTCCGAGAACCGGGAATATATGATTAACCTGCTTCAGTGCCGTCCGCTTCAGGCATTTGAGGACACAGGAGATGTGCGGCTTCCGGAGACAATACAAAAGGAGAGTCTTTTGCTTCACTCGGAAGGCGCTTCGATGGGGCTTTCAAGAGCAGTTCCTCTGGACCTTATTTTATATGTCGATCCGATTTCCTATTATAAACTGCCATACGCACAGAAGGATTCCGTGGCTAAAGCCATAGGGAGGATCAATTGGAGATACAGGGGTTCAGGAAAGCATATGATGCTGATTGTTCCCGGAAGGGTTGGAACGACATCGCCGGAATTGGGGGTGCCGACGACATTTGCCGACATCAGTGAATTTGAGGTGATCTGTGAGCTGTCGGTGTCCGGGGTGGGTTACAACCCCGAGCTTTCATACGGCAGCCATATCTTCCAGGACCTCGTTGAGGCCGGGATTCTGTACACAGCTGTATTCGAGGATGAGCACACCAAAGTCTATCATCCTGAAAAGCTCCTTGAGGTTCCGAACCTCTTCCGTGAGATGCTGCCTGACGCTGACGGTCTTGAGTCGGTCGTTCGGATCTGTGATGTCAGTGATGGTCGCTGCACACTTTATAATGACCTGAGTCATGAGCAGTTGTATGTGGTGATGAGCCATGATGATTGAGATATGTGATGTTTGGAATAGCCTCAAAGACGTAAAGCGTCGGTGACAGTGTGATGGAGACAGTAATGTGCATAATGTATCAAAGGATGTTCGAAAGGAACAAACAGCATGAAATATGATCGCAAGCTTATATTGGAGGATGGAAGTGTATACCCCGGCATCGGTTTCGGCGCCGGGGGCACTGTCGTGTGTGAGGTCGTTTTTAATACCTCGCAGGTCGGGTATCAGGAGATTTTATCTGACCCCTCCTACACCGACCAGGCGGTTGTAATGACCTATCCGCTGATCGGAAATTACGGTCTGGCAGATGACGACTATGAAAGTAAGATGACGGGACCTTCTGCCCTGATCGTGAGGGATATCAATGAGATGCCGTCCAATTTCCGGTCTACAAGGTCAGTGCCGGAATTTCTGGAGGAGACCGGAACGCCGGGGATAAGCGGCGTGGACACCCGGAAGCTTACGCGGAGCATCCGGGATTTTGGGACGCGCAGAGCGGTGCTGGCAGATTACGACATGTCCGTGGAGGAAGGACTTCGGCTGATAGGGAAGACGCCGGTCAGGCGGGATGCGGTCAGCCGGTGCAGCTGCAGAAAGAAATGGTACAGCCGGACATCGAACCCGAGATTCCATGTGGTGGCCATCGACTGCGGCATGAAATCCAATATTGTCCGGATGATGAATAAATTCAAATGCAATGTCACCGTAGTACCCTACAACACGGGCAGTGAGGAGATTATGTCACTACTTCCGGACGGCGTGTTCATTTCCAACGGTCCGGGTGACCCGATGGATGTGCCGGAGGTCATCAAAACACTTCGTGAGATCAGGGGACGTGTTCCGCTTTTCGGCATTTGCCTCGGACATCAGCTTATTTCGCTTTCGTACGGGGCTGAGACTTATAAGCTGAAGTTTGGTCATCGGGGTGGAAATCACCCGGTGAAAGATATCCGGACAGGTAAAATTGAAATTACGAGCCAGAACCATAGCTATGCGGTGGATGAGGCATCACTTGCCGGGACTGGTCTTACAGTATCACACATCAATCTGCTGGATGGAACTGTGGAAGGAGTGTGCTGTGAGGAGGACAGAGTGTTCTCGGTCCAGTACCATCCGGAAAGTGCTCCGGGACCGCAGGACAGTACGTACCTGTTTTCACGGTTCGCCAAGATGATGAAAGAAGATTGTAGGATCCTGCAGGAGAAACGGTAGGTATCGGAGAGAACACGGAAATGGGTTGAAAGGAGCTGCCGAGAAATAGCAGCGCAGATTATTGATGAAAAGAGGCTGAATTATGCCAAAACGGACAGACATTCATATGATTCTTGTCATCGGCTCGGGACCGATCGTAATCGGCCAGGCTGCCGAGTTCGATTACGCGGGAACCCAGGCCTGCCTTGCCCTCAAGGAGGAAGGCTATGAGGTCATTCTTGCCAATTCCAATCCGGCGACCATTATGACTGATCACACGATCGCTGACAAGGTGTACATGGAGCCGCTTACTCTGGAGTATATGGCCAGGATATGCCGCTATGAGAGGCCGGATGCAATCGTTCCCGGCATCGGCGGTCAGACTGGCCTCAATCTCTCCCTGCAACTTTATGAGAAGGGCGTTCTCGATGAGTGCGAGATCGAGCTTCTCGGAACCGACGCGGAGAGTATCCGCAGGGCTGAGGACCGCGAGAAATTCAAGCAGCTGTGCGAGGAACTGCACGAGCCGGTCGTCCCATCGGCCATTGCCGGGAGTATTGAGGAAGGTCTTTCCGCCGCGGAGGCCATCGGCTATCCGGTCATCCTGCGGCCGGCCTTTACGCTGGGCGGGACCGGCGGTGGATTTGCGTATCACGAGGAAGAGATGCGGGAGATGATGAAGCACGCACTCGCGCTGTCCCCGGTCAATCAGGTTCTCGTTGAGAAGAGTATCAAAGGCTACAAGGAGATTGAGTATGAGGTGATGAGAGATGCAAATGACACCGCCATCACCATTTGCAACATGGAAAATCTCGATCCGGTCGGAATCCACACGGGAGATTCGATCGTGGTAGCCCCGAGCCAGACGCTTACCAATAAGGAATATCACATGCTGAGGGACAGCGCGCTTCGGATTATTCGAGCGCTTAAGGTGAAGGGCGGCTGCAACGTGCAGTTCGCGCTGGACCCGGAGTCATTTGATTATTATGTCATCGAGGTCAATCCAAGGGTCTCGAGATCGTCCGCGCTTGCCTCCAAGGCCACCGGCTATCCGATCGCGAGGGTCTCCGCTAAGATCGCGGTCGGGATGAATCTGGATGAGATTCCGCTTGCCAATACCCCCGCATGCTTCGAGCCTGCTCTCGATTATGTGGTGACAAAGATGCCGCGATTTCCATTTGACAAATTCACGCTCGCTTCAAATGTCCTTTCCACCCAAATGAAGGCAACCGGCGAGACGATGAGCATCGGGCGGACGATGGAGGAGAGTTTGCTCAAGGCGATTCGGTCGCTGGAAGACGGGAAGAACCATATCCATCTTGAGAAGTTCGATGTGAAAAATCTCTCGCGTAAGAAAGCGCCGGAGAATCGGACGGAGGCAATCGACAAGCTTCTTCACTATATTGAGGAGGGTACGGACGACCGGATTTATGCTATCTCGGAGCTTTTGTGGCTCGGGGCGGATCCGCAGATCATCTACGCCAGGACGAAGATTGACATGTTCTTTCTGGACAAGATCAAAAAGATTGTTGACTATGAGAAAAAGCTGGAGGCATATGCGGATACGTGCGAGGCGGCGGGGAGGTATGTTCTTGTAAATGAAAATGCAGATACGGTTAATGAGCCTGTTGAATATAGTAGAATATATGAGCTCATTTACGATGTCAAGCGTATGGGATTCTCAGATTCCTACATTGCCGAGCTGCTTCGATGCAATGAAGAGGATATCCGCATTTTCAGGAAGCGGCACGCCATTCGTCCTGTCTATAAGATGATTGATACCTGCGCAAGTGAGTTCGCAAGCTATGTGCCGTATTTCTACTCGACTTATGAGGACGAGAATGAGTCAATCATATCCGATAAAAAGAAGATTATCGTGCTCGGTTCAGGACCGATCCGCATCGGACAGGGAGTGGAGTTTGACTATTCCACTGTTCATGCGGTCAAGACGATCCGTGAGATGGGGTATGAAGCGATTGTAATCAACAACAATCCGGAGACGGTCTCAACGGATTACACGACGGCTGATAAACTCTATTTTGAGCCCCTGACAGTGGAGGATATCATGAACATCGTCGACCTAGAGCAGCCCCTCGGTGTGATTGCTTCTCTTGGCGGGCAGACGGCGGTGAATCTGGCGGAACCTTTAGCCAGGAGGGGTGTCAGGATCATCGGAACAGGTCCGGAGGCGATTCATAGAGCGGAGGACAGAGATGCATTTGAAATGGTCATCAGAGAGCTCGGAATACCTCACCCGGAGGGCGTGGCCGTCATGAGCCTTGAAGAAGGCCTCCGCGCAGCGGAGAAGATCGGATATCCGGTGCTGGTGCGGCCTTCCTATGTTCTTGGCGGCAGGGCTATGGAGATTGTAGCCAATGAAACTCTTCTTAAGCAATATCTAAGCAGCGCAGTTTCTGTCAATGAGGATAGTCCGGTGCTGGTCGACCGGTATATTGTCGGAAAAGAGGTAGAGGTGGATGCAATATGCGATGGTCAGAGTGTATTCCTGCCAGGCATCATGGAGCTGGTGGAACGGACCGGCGTGCATTCCGGCGACAGCACGAGCGTTTACCCGCCGTTTTCGGTCTCGGACCGCGTGAAGGAGACGATTTGGGAGTATACCAGAAAGCTGGGCATCGGTATCGGCATCGTCGGACTCTATAATATTCAGTTCATCGTTGATGATGAGGACAACGTGTTTATTATCGAGGTCAATCCGAGGGCTTCCCGGAGTGTCCCCTTCCTTTCGAAATCGACAGGGGTATCACTTGTGGGTATCGCGACGAGGGTGATGCTGGGGATGAGCCTCAGGGAGCAGGGATTTGCAGATTTCCGTCTGCCTGAGAAGGAATTTAGGTATGTGAAGGCGCCGGCGTTTTCATTTGAAAAACTGAACGGAATGGATGCTTACCTGTCCCCGGAGATGAAGTCGACCGGTGAGGCGATCGGCTATGACAAGAGCCTCAAGCGCGCGTTTTATAAGGCTATGCAGGCATCCGGCATCAAGATGAAGGAGTACGGGACCGTCATTGTCACGCTGGCTGACGAGGACAAGGAGGAGGCTCTGCCGCTCATCCGGAGGTTCTACGAGCTCGGGTTCAACATTGAGGCGACGATCGGGACCGGGCTGTTCCTGAAGGAGCACGGAATCCGGACGAGAATCCGGGGGAAGATCAGCGAGGGGAGTGATGAGATACTGCGGTCAATCAGGGCAGGCTATGTCAGCTACATCATTAACACAAGGGCAATCCTGTCCGGCGTCCACTACAGCGACGGCGCCGCTATCAGGCGGTGCGCGATAATGAATGGGGTCACAATGTTCACGTCGCTTGATACGGTGCGGATTCTGCTGGAGGTGCTGGAGGAGATAACGCCGAGGATATCGACGATATGACGTGGTGGGGATAGTTCTTTTCGCGTAGTGACTAATAGACGGTTCTTTTAACGGGGAAAAATCCACGTGAAAAGGACCGTCCAAATCACGTGACACCGCCCGAGTGTGGAGGCAGGCAGTCGCGAAGAGTGAAATCAACACAAATCAACTGAAAGCAGGAAAGTAGGCATTCAGTCATCTGAGCTCAAAATGGAGGATGATGACTGCCCGGATATGGAGGCAGGCAGTCGCGAAGAGTGAAATCAACACAAATCAACTGAAAGCAAGAAAGCAAGTACTCAGTCATCAAAGTTTAAACCGGTGGATGATGACTGCCCGGATGTTTTTGAGGGCAGTAGGTTGCAGCGAAATCACTTTATGTCTACTGCCACTCAAAATCTCATATAAGAATTTCTTACCATCACCTATTATCAAAATCAATAAAGGTGACTGCTTTTAAGCTGGCCATTTCTGTAAACTTTCAGCGGATTTATTTAAAGACGAGCTGGCATGACTGCCTATAGCATATGATTTTATCTTCATATGGCACTGCACATGCGTCTTATTTTGCAAGATCGACTGCCTGATTACTAGCGGGCAGCAGATTTAGCAAAAAAGGAACTGGCATGACTGACATTGAAATAGGAAGCATCAGAAACCTGCTTCGAAGAACATATATATGTTCTTTATCATGTTGATTTGATTGGATTCGTCCCATGCAAAAAGCTGTCCTTCAGCCGCAATCTTGCGGTGGGGACAGCTTTTTTTACAGATTATAATCACGAGATAAAAGCTTCTAAATGTTATCTGAAATGAAAATACATACTATAATTGTGGAATGTTGTCGGAAATTATGTGATAATTATACTATAAATTTTGACCAAATCATGAACATGCCAGAACAGCTCACTACTGTAAAAATCCAATGATTGTTCTTGTAATGTCTGGTGAAAGATCATCCGATTTACAAGACATAAGTCGGATGAAGCACCTCACAGATTCCCGAAGAACAGCTCTCTCGTTTTCTTAAGGAGCAGCACGATTAGAATGGAAACGTAGGCAACCGCTTTAAGGAGCGGGAACGCGCTGATCTTGCCCTTCAGCTTGGCCGCCACGGAGCCGATGGAGAATAAAGTGAAGCCGAGCGCGATCCTGTAGTGAAGGCGCTTTTTGGCTCTGATGATTGCAAATGATGTAATCCCCTGGACGATGCCGACGACCACGGTGACAAACCCCATGAACACAGTAAATCTCTTCAATTTTTCCGGGTCAGAAAGCCGTTCCATGAACTTGTCGGACAGCTCCAGCGGATTGAGCTTTCTTCTGCCGCTCATGTAAATGAGGCCGGTGACGATGCTGAAGATACACAGGACGGCATAGAAGATGCCGCAAAGAAGGAGTGGGATGTTGTGATGTTTGAGACGGAATGATTTCAAGTTTTTTCTCCTTTCTAAATAAATGATACATAATGACATGAAACGCTGCATGAAGTGGTGCACTTGACTAGTTTATGTCAGCCAGAGTCGATCCGAATCCAGCACCCAGTCCCGTGAGCGAGACTTGATTGTCCTTTTTTTAGACGAGGACCATCAATCTATTATTATACTATAATACACTAAAATATTGGGGCAAATGTCCAGAAATGAAGAATTTGCCAGATATAATTGCCGGAAGTGGTCCAACTGAAGGAGGTCTCTTATGAAACGTTATAAGAAATGGATGGCAGCATTATTGACCGGAATCCTCGTGGTGACAGGATCTATGTCCCCGGCATTGGCGGCGGAGCTTCCGACCGAGGCAGAAGAACTAGTCTCCGCAGCAGAGTTTTCTGATGAGATAGTAACTAATGAGGCTGAAATTCCCGATGTGTCTGAAATCGAAGAGGACGAAGTGGCAGCAGACATACCTGTAGAGGACGCCGCTATCCCCACCGCCCCCGACATCGCCGCGGAGCAGCCGGATGAAGCGGACACCGTCTCCGCCACCCCCGCATTCCCGGTCAATAGCATGACTTTGTCCAATGATACATTTTTGTACTTTGTCAGCGATGACCCCAGCTTCCGTCGCAGCTACTGGGATGAGAATGATGATTACCTCAACGATTCGGTGCAGTTGATCCTTCGAACAACGCTGGCGGCGCAGGAGTTTGACGATGTCTGGATTGTTTATACCGAGACCAATCCGACGGGTGATTATGCGCACACGATCAATTTTGTTCTGGATGAGCAGCAGAAAGATAAAAACGGTCTGTGGACACTGACTCTCCGCCTGTTTGATTATGATGACGAGATAAAGAGCAGCGGGAATTATCGTCTCACAAGCGTGTTAGTGGAATATGACGGAGAAGAGTATGAATATAAGACAAATAGTGAGCTTGCTCCTTTCCGGAATTGCCTGGACACATTCTACGTTAAAACGCTGCAGGAATTTCTGGATGTTCTCCCGGCGGGCACTGTGGCTAGTTTTTCCTACCTGAAGAACTATGACGGCGGCAGCATCACGATCCCCGAAGGCATCACTGTCGGAGCGGGTACCATCTCAAAGTGCGCAACGCCGATCTATGTCAACGGCACGATTTACGGCAGCTTTGGTACAGATGGGTTGATGCAGCTTGTTTTCGGGTCAGATGGAAAAGTACTTCTCTATGATGACCTCGTTCAGGAGCTTCCTGAAGGTACGGATGTATCTGTTTTCCTGAGACGCCTGGAACCGGCTGACAAGAGTAAAAAGATAAAGTTCTATCCGTTCGGATCAGCAAATGCATGTTATATATGGAACGGCACCGGCTGGCAGAGTGAAGGAGGTATCCCTGCGGGAGAAGAGATCACGCCGATCACGACAAAAATCTCAATCCCGAAGGACAGCAAGGAACACTGGTATTCATATAAAGCGACAAAGACCGGGGATTTTGCCTTCCGCCTGAGCTTCACATCCTATGTATATGAGACGTTCCTGCTGGAATCCTATCTGATGGACAACTACGGAAATATGACGAAGCTGTCCTCCCTCTATGAAGACGAGTACGGTGACTATTTCATCGACGGCGTTCATCTGTCCAAGGGGACTACGATCTACATAAAGGCAAAGAATTCGGGCTGCACCGGGGCTTCGCTCAAAATAGAGTCCTATCAGGCTGAGAATGACTGGATTTCGACAGTGCTCGATTTTAATAATGCAAATGTCAGCGTCACTTATAGCAAGGATCACGCTTTCGTGACAGCTGAGATTCCGATTCTCAGCATGGACAAATGGAACACGATTGATTCCTTCGATCTGAATTTTACAGAGGAAGACTTTTCGGTGGTCAGTTTTGACAAACAGGAAGTAAGGGACGGAAAGCTGATTTTGTCACAAATAGAAGGGAAGATCGTGTCAGCCCTGATCCCGGAGACCAAAAAGTATGACAAAGGCCGCATTGATTACTGGTTCGAAGGACCGACAATTGATGATGAGGGCGAGCTCCATGAGGTGAAATTTGAGGTCCCCGGAACCAATTATGTCATACCGGGGAAAGGACAGGTCAGAATTACCGATGCATTCACGGTCACTTTGACGACCCGCAAGTATGTAGCGGGCACGCTGACTGCCGACAAAGATAAGACACAGCCCGCGCAGACTTCCTATTTCTATAAGGTGGTCATTTCTCCCGTCTATGAAGTGGGGGACGGTTGGCAGATTGAGCAGCCTAAGGACTATTGTTTCTACACTTCGGTGGATCGTGCCTACCTCCGCCTGTACACGGATACGAACAGAGAGGTAAGCGGTTCGGACGGATGCTTTGAGCTCAGAGGAGGCACGTACTACCTGCAAGTGGCTAACAACAGTGAAAAACAGACTTCTGTCGGCTATCTGCTAAACGATTCCGTGCCTGCGGTGAGTGAGGTTAAGCTGGGGCTGACGACATTTGCATCCCAGCAGGCAGTACCGCTCACAGTTACATACACCAATGCGTATAAGCTCGCCGAAGTCGAGCTTGATCTTGAAAATGCAAATGGCGACGAACTCGAGCTCAAACAATACAAGGTGACGTCGGATAATGGAAAGACGTTTAAATCCATTGTCTATCTAGACAGGGACGAGGATGTGACCGGTAAGAATTTCAAAATCATCAGAGTGGGTCTCAGGGATATCTATGGGAAGACGACCTGGATTTCCGCGGAAAATGTATCAGCGACCTGGACGACGCGGAACCATCAGCTGGTGACAAGGGCTAACCGATTTAATAATTCAGCGACAACTGAGCAGGCGGTGAACTTTATTGAGCTTAAGGGAAATATTAATATACCGCTCTTTGCCGTGGTCAACGTGTACGATGGCGTTAGTGTGGGTTACCCGGACACTTTGAAGGTATACGGGACGCTGAATACTCCGGTCCTGTCAGTCCTGGGATGGAACGACCCGGTACAGTTGACCGTGGATGGGACAATTTATGCCGGCGGTGTCGATATTCAGAGTTTTGTCCTTAAAGGGGAGAGCAAAGGACACATAGTCATAACCGGCGACACTAACACGGATCTCTTTGAAAATATCCTCAACGCGAGAGATAATCCGACTGAGGAGGAAGTCAACTCCTACCTCAAGATGCTGAGGCAGGTGCTGACCGCAAGAAATGAGGGTGAAGAGCTTCTCGTTGCCGTTGTCTGGAGCTATTACAAGTGGTCGAACGGAGCATGGATATATGACTTTGCGGCACTTGAAGGTCTCAAAACAAGCTGCGGAATGCAGTTCGAGGATCAGACATTTGTATATGATGGCAAATACCACAGCCTTGAGGTTAAGAACAAGTCAGACGCAGTCCGGGTCACATATGACAATAATAATCATAAGGAACCCGGCACCTATGTCGTGACAGCCCACTTCCGGGCTCCGAAGGGATACGATCAGGAGAGTTTCTATGATCTGACTGCTACAATGACGATTGTGAAGCCTGAGAAGTTCACTTTGAGCGAGACTGACGGGGTCAATATACCTACGCTCGACACTCTGCAGCTGGAGGCAAGGACGACGTCGGGTGGAGAGCTTCCCGCGTCAAGTCTTGTATGGAGCAGCTCGAATAAAGCAGTGGCGACGGTGAGCAGCACCGGTCTGGTTACAGGCAAGACCTACGGCACAGCGACGATCACAGCTAAGTCTCCGGACGGAACGATCAGCGCATCGAGAAAGGTGAAGGTCGTGTTCAATGACGTGACCCGGGCCAATTCTACCGCTACTGAGTTCACTGCAGTCTGCTGGCTTGCGGACCGAAAGATCAGCCTCGGGTATAACGGTGTGACTTACGGACCTAAGAAGAATTGTACGCGGCAGGATTTCACAATCTTTATGTACCGCGCTGCGGGGACTCCGACGGTCACGAACGCAATGCTGTCGGCAGTGAAATTCCCTGATACGCAGAGCTGCAGCGCGACAGCGAAGAAGGCTATCGCCTGGGCGGTGAATGCGGGCATCATAAAGGGCTATTCCGACGGTACATTCAGGCCGAACGACAACATTACCCGCGATTCCATGGCAATCATGTTCTACCGTGCTGCGGGGCAGCCGACAGTGACGCAGGCCCAGCTGAATGCGGTGACTTTCAAGGATATTTCAGGTTGTACCGCAAATGTGAAGAAGGCAATCGCCTGGGCAGTGAGTGCCGGTATCGTGAAGGGCTTTACAAAAGAGAGGTATGGCCCGCTTGAGAACAGTACGAGGCTGCAGGTGGCCATTATGTTATATCGATTCTATAAGTGATGAGATGGGCTCACGTGTTGGGCTCACGCGTCGGGGACGGTTCTCTTCGGGTGTGATTTCTCACTCGAAATGAACCGTCCCCAAAGGAGATTACAATGGCACGTATAGATGAACTCAATTTTATCGAAATCGACGGTGTCACCTGTTGCAGGGGACACGCTTTCCCCTTCGGAGCCACGCTGTCGGGCAACGGAGGCATCAACTTTTCAATCAACTCTGTGGACGCCGAGGGCTGTGAGCTCGTCCTGTACCACCAGGGGGCGGAAGAAGCATTTGCCCACATCCCCGTGCCCGATGCATTCCGGACAGGCAGCAACTACTCGATCATGGTATTCGGACAGAACCCGGAGGAGCTTGAGTACACCTGGAGATTCTTCGGCCAATATGCCCCGGAAAAAGGTCTGCGTTTCGACCCGAACGCATCGCTGCTGGATCCGTACGCCAAGCTGATCAGCGGCCACGAATTCTGGGGGCAGAAGAAATCCGAGCGCAGGCAAATGCGCTGCAAAATCATCCTCGATGACTACGACTGGGAGGATGATACCCAGTTGGAGATCCCGATGGAGGACCTGGTAATCTATGAGCTCCACGTCCGCGGATACACGAAAGATCCCTCAAGCCCGTCCAGATATAAGGGTACGTACGCCGCTATTGTCGACATGATTCCCTATTTCAAGGAGCTTGGTATCAACTGTGTGGAACTCCTGCCTGTATTCGAATTCGATGAGATGGAGGAGACCCTCTATCTCGACGGGGACAAGCGGCTCAATTACTGGGGCTATTCCACAATCTCGTTCTTCGCGCCGAAATCGTCCTATGCCTATTCGGGAGCACACGGGATGGCAGCGGACGAGATGAAGAACATGATCAAGAAGCTGCACAAGAACGGTATCGAGGTAATCCTTGACGTCGTTTTCAACCACACGGCGGAGATGGGGGATGACGGTCCGGTCCTCAGCTATAAAGGCATCGACAACCGCACCTATTATCATTTGAACGAAAAGGGCGGCTACATGAATTACTCCGGCTGCGGCAACGCCGTGAACTGCAACAACGTCGTTGTTCGCCAGCATATCCTGGACTGCCTTCGCTACTGGGTGGTCGACTATCATGTGGATGGTTTCCGATTCGATGAAGCTCCGATTCTCTCGCGCGATAAAGACGGAAAGCCGATGCAGAGTCCGCCTCTCCTTGAAGCACTTGCCCACGACCCGGTCCTTTCCAAGACGAAGCTGATCGCGGAAGCGTGGGATGCCGCCGGGCTATATCAGGTCGGCTCCTTCCCGGCTCCGGATAAGTGGGCTGAGTGGAACGGGCATTTTCGGGACTGCGTCAGAAACTTTATCAGGAGTGACGCCTCGGCAGGGCCGGAGCTCATTAACCGCATTCAGGGTTCGCCCGACATGTACAAGAACAGAAAGGAGCCCTCGACCATCAATTTCGTGACTTGCCACGACGGCTTCACGCTGAATGATCTGGTGTCCTACAATGAGAAGCATAATGATGCAAATGGTGAAGCAGGGCGCGACGGCAACAGCCACAACAGCAGCTGGAACAGCGGAGTGGAAGGTCCTACAAATGACCCGGTCATCGAAGCTCTGCGAAACAGGCGGATCAAGAACGCGCTGGCGCTGCTTCTTCTGAGCCGAGGAACACCCATGCTGCTTGCCGGCGACGAGTTCAGGAACACGCAGCATGGCAATAACAACGCTTACTGTCAGGACAATCCGCTGTCCTGGATCAACTGGGAAAACAGGGAGCAATTTTCTGATGTCTATGAGTTCTGCAAACTTCTGATCGCTCTTCGCCGTGATCATCCTGTACTTCGCAGAAGAGAGTATTTCACCGACAGGAACAGCAGCGGCTATCCGGAACTGTCTTTCCACGGGGAGAAACCATGGTCGCTTGACATGTGGAATCCTTTCCTTGTATTTGGCTTTATGTACGCGGAGCCGAAAAAGGATTTCGGGACAGAAAGGGACTGCTTTATTTACTGCGGCGTTAACTCTCACTGGGAGGAGCATACGATGGAGCTTCCGATCCTGCCTGCCGATATGAAGTGGCATAAGATCGCATATACGGGGGACAATAAATATGAACCGCAAGCCCTGCAGGGCAGGCAGATCAGGCTCATGTCTCGGAGCCTTATGGTATTAATAGGAATGTAAAACAAAAGGAGATTTACAAATGATAAAATTTGCCCGGGAAAAACCTGTTGTTTTTGAGATATTACTAATCATCGCAAGCTTCCTGCTGTCTCTTGCTTTATCACCGGCGGAGAGATTGCGGCTCCCGACGTAGAAGTATTTATACTTGGTCTGGCTCCGGGGTTTTTCGAGGAAGTTGTTTTCAGATCTGTTTTTATAAACAACATGAAAACCAAAGGGATGAAACCGCTCACAATGATGCTGCTTTCCGGAGTAATTTTCGGGCTGATGCATATTACAAATGCAGTTGCCCAGCCATTACCGCAGGTTCTTCTGCAGACGTGCTATTCAATGGTGGTCGGGATTACATTTGCAGCAATTTATATCCAAAGCGGAGATCTCGTGTCGATTATTATCGCGCACAGCGCGATTGACATTACGAACAGGATTTTTATCGGCGGGCAAAAGACTCCCGGTTTTGCGTTCGCACTGTTCTGGGCAATGATAATCGCCGAGGCGGCGTACGCTTTCTATCTGGTGACGAGGCCTAAAGTAAATACCAACTGAGCGAGACGGTCCTTCTTACAAGAGCATTCGAGTAAGAAGGACCGCATATTTTGTGAAAAATAGCCAACTACAAAGTTCACAGTCGATGAATAGTGTGGTATTATATACAATATGATAAACAATTCAAGTTTTTCAAATGGCATTCGGGAGCCGCGGGCAGTCCGTATGCATTGACCCCAAAAGTTGGACCATACGGTTGGCAGGCGGTGGTCATTTTTTGATTGAGGAGAGAGGTTTAACATGAGTTCAATAGAGATTCAGAAGATAAGCATCGTTGATTTGGACACTGACGTAATCGTAAATGCGGCCAACTCCGGTCTTCTGGCAGGAGGCGGCGTCTGCGCTGCTATTTTTAAGGCAGCGGGATATGACAAGCTAACCAAAGCCTGCAACAAAATCGGTCACTGTAAGATCGGTTCCGCAGTCATTACCCCGGGCTTTGATCTGAAAGCCAAATATATCATTCACGCTGTCGGCCCGATATATTCGGACGGAAGACACGGCGAAGCTGAGATGCTGTACAACGCCTATAAGAAATCACTCGAGCTGGCTGTGATCAACGGCTGCAAGAGTATAGGTTTTCCGTTAATATCCGCGGGCATTTTCGGCTACCCGTTGGATGAGGCCTGGGAGCTTGCCGTGCAGGCATGTCGTAATTTCATTAAGGCCAACCCTGATGTAGAGATTGATATAATATTTGCAGTGCTTAGTGACAGAATATATAAGATAGGCGAGTGGTATCTGAACAGGCCGGACGACTGATACGGAGGTGGATTTGAAAAGAATACTGAGAATTCTTCTGCCGGCCCTGCTGTTTGTCCTCGTCCTGCTCGGTTTCTTCAAAGTGAGAGGAGTGCTGCTCAGCCACGTTTACGCGCCTGACGATCATACGGGTTATGCAAATGCGACCATCTCTCCTTCAGCTCCGCAAGGTTCCGGCGGAGACACGGCAGATTCCGCAAGTTCAGCCATCCCTCCGGCTGAATCCTCCGATTCGGTATTTCATCTGGAAGCTTCCGACAGCGGCGCAATCGGAGGCGGCCAGACCGAAGATGGATTTGCTATCCCCGTATATAACGGGGACGAGTTTGTTCCAATCAACAATAACGTTCCGGATTTCACCGAGGATGAGATCGGCACAGAAGAGTTTTACGAGTTCAGCGAACTGGATCAGCTCGGACGCGCGGGGTGTGCGTGGGGCTGCATCGGTCCTTCGATGCTGGCCACCGAGGAGCGCGGGTCAATCGGTATGATCAGACCCTCCGGGTGGCACACCGTGAAATATGATTTTGTTGACGGTCTGTATCTCTACAACCGGTGCCATCTGATTGCATTCTCTCTCTGCGGTGTCAATGCTGACGAGCGAAATCTGATTACCGGAACACGATATCTCAATATTGAGGGAATGCTGGGCATCGAGAACCGCGTGTACTGGTACGTGAAAGACACCGGGAATCATGTTTTATACAGAGTCACGCCGAGATATATCGGCGACGACCTTCTTGCGGTAGGAGTGCAGATGGAGGCATACTCTGTTGAGGACCGGGGGGAGAGGCTGAGCCTCAACATGTTCTGCTTTAATGTTCAGCCGGGCGTTTTGATTGATTATAAGACAGGCGATAATCGGCTGGATCCGAATTATGAGACTTCAAGGAGCATATCGGCTGAGTCGGATCCCGAGGTAGGTGTCAATGAAGTTGGGCAGGTCGCCAACGATGCCGGGCAGGTCGCCAGCGATGCCGGGCAGGTCGCCAGCGATGCCGGGCAGTTCGCCAACGATGCCTGGCAAGGCGCCGACGATGCTGGGCAGGGCGCCACTGAATCGGGTATACAGTCCGGAGAAAAAGACATTAATTCAAAAGAAAATGAACCCTATGTTCCGGACGATAAGGTAACTTACATAATAAACACGAACAGCGGGCGGTTTCACCTTCCCGAGTGCCAGAGCGTGCAGGATATGAAGGAAAAGAACCGAAAAGAATTTTTCGGCACGCGGGAGGAACTCATAGAAGCGGGATATAAGCCCTGCGGAAGGTGCAATCCCTGAGCTAAAACATGTACATTCAGCTGCCGGTCATCAAGGCAGATTTTTGAAAGGAGATCAAAATGAGAGTAGACGCAATTAAGCACGACATCACAAAGCTTGAGAACTGCGCGGCCGTTGTCAATAGCACTAATTATTTCCTGTCGGACGGTGCGCCAAAGAGCGTTAATCATGCCATCCACGTGGCTGCCGGCCCGAGGCTTCACGAGGTCTGCAAGCGACTTGGAACCTGCAACACGGGTCAGGCGATCACCACGGATGCATTTGATATGAAGGCGGATTATATTATCCACACGGTCACACCGTCCTGGAGAGCCGATAAGTCTGAGAAGGCAAATGTCCTCCTCACCAAATGCTACACAAACTGCCTCAAGGCAGCTCTCGATAAAGGAGCCCGCTCTATCGCGTTCCCGTCCCTGGGTACAGGCCACTGCCACTTCCCGCCGGAAATGGCTGCGGAGACTGCCGTAACAGCGGTGAAGGAGTTCCTTGATGAGAATCCGGGTTCATTTGATGCTATCACATGGAGTCTGTCCAGCCAGGAGATGGCGGATATATACAGAGCGGTGATCGCCCGCAAGCTTCCGGGCGCGTTCGTCGTTGAAGAACCCAGGCAGGAAGCGGCTTCGGAGGATGTATCGATCGAGAAGCCGGAGCTTTCGGCTGATGATAAGATCGTGAAGTTCTGCCTCAAGTATTATCTTGTTCTGAAGCTGGTCGACAAGGATCAGATCCTGAAAGACTGGTGCCGCGAGTACAACGCACATGCAATGTCCGAGAGCCATTCAGCCCTCAAGGATATACTTCAGTTCCGCATGACCTCCGATGCTTACCGCGCGGGTATTATGACAGGAAAAGCACAGGAGATACTCGAAGAAGAAGGGGTTGTGTATGAGAATCTTAAAACTCTGAACAACGATGATATGAGCAAATTAGATCCGGCTGTACTCAAGGCTGCGCTTGAGATCCAGTTCAAGGCTGATGAGGTCAATGAAGGCGTCCTCATCCGGGAGGGCGTTGCAAGCGGATTTGTTGTAAAACTTGTAAGAGCACTGTATAACATGCTCAGATAAATATGATTTGAAAGAGTGAAAGGGTTGTCGCATTAATGCGACAGCCCTTTTTGCGCTGGGTTCATATAAGCGTATTCAGCATTGCTCCTACCGGCAGCAGATATCCGATGAGCCTGAGCCCCGGATGCAGCATGGCCGGATCCCAGATGATGGGACAAAGGACGAGGTTCAACCCCAAAATGGTCATCATCCAGGAATGGTAGGTCAGCCTGCTTCGGAAGAAAAGGGTGAATAAGGCTGCCCAGAGGGCGGCATATAATAGAAAGCCAAGCCAGATCAGTATCTGCATCGGAACGGCGATTCCGCGGAGGGGCTCCAAAATGCCGGAAAGTACAATGAAAATGATCCCCGGAATACTTATCTCCGCAAGATTGCTGATCAGTGAAAACGCAAATCGTTCAGACCGGCGGAGCCCCCGCATGATTCCGGTAATTCCCGCTCCGCTGCTTGGTGAATTTCCAAGCAGAAGAAGCATAAAAAGGATCAGTGCGCATATTCCGTGAATCGGATAAAGTTTTTGCGGATTCTGTACGTCCTTATCCGATACTGTTTTTTCGCTTGTCTGGTAAGTCTCAAAAACAATTTTGAACAGTTCGCTCGTGCGATAATTTTCGTACAGCTCTGACATGTGAGTAAATGCTGAATCAGAGTCAGCAGGAAAGTGCTTTTCTGATTCTTTTTGGAGGAGTACCCTACTTGAAGATTTGTAATATGCGGCAAATATAGTCTCCCTTGCAACGGCCGCCTTCGAAGAATATGCGGATGTGACCACTGAGATGAGGGAGTTATTATCACCTCGTGCAAATTTCCGGTCAAAATCCTCTGAGAACAAAAATCCGGTGTCGGCTCTGCCGTCCTGCACATCTTGAATCAGAGCATCGGAAGAGGATACACGTATGAATCTCATCACGGAATCCATTTCATTCAGACTTTCGAGGATTTCATTTGCATAAACAGAGTCTTCGGGAATATAAAGCTCTATATCTTTATTTTCTTTGATCGCAGTGACGGTGGAGGCCAGTATAAAAGGTATGATGGAAGCAAGGAGAAAGATTCCCCACAGGGCAGGCCTCCTGAGCGATGCTTTCAGGGACAGATAGTACCAGATGAAAAGTCTTTTCATGATTTACTCCCTCCCCATCCGATGAAAAATATGAGCGCGCACACGCCGAGAGCAGTGCGCAGGCCGTGTCCCGTTGCAAGGCTGACAACGGAGCGCGTCCACCAGGTGAGCGGCAGGAAGCCCGAGATTTTCTGCAGGATCTCCGGAAGACAGGAGACAGGCAGGAAGGCGCCGGAAAGGAGCACCATGGCAATAGAGAGTATGAGCCAGATCCCGCCGCCTGAGCGGTCACCTCTGCTGTAAGAGTAGAGCAAATGAAAGAATGCCGCCACGGACAGCATCACCGGAAGCAGCCCAAGATAGAACATTCCGGAGGGGGCGTACACAGGTATCGACATAGGTAACATGCTTACAACATGGATGCCTGCAAATAATAATACCGACGCAAGGATCCATACAACACTGCCCATGACAAATATTTTCGTGAGCGCAATCATCTTAGGTCGCATGCCATAAAGACGCAGCTTCTGTTCGACAATAAAATCCTGGGAAGTGTAGAAAAATCCAAAGTTCAGACAGAAAAGGAGGGGAAAGACAGCCAGCAGTCCGAGCTCGATCAAAATAGGAAAAGAAATCATAGATGTACTGTGAGGTTTATAAAGACGATCTCTCAGCAGTACTGCATTTATAAAGTCCATAGTAACGGACTGATTCATTTCATTAAAACTTTCCCCTGTGTCCCGGTCAGCCCAGGTATCGTTCACTGCGTAAATTGCTGCTTCACCCGTGTCGATCAGAAGCACGCCATCGCGCAATATTTCTTTGAACAAATCTGATTCGAGAAGTGAATGCTCAGATGAAATGACCCGTGCGGGAGTATTTGTACCGTACACGAGATCTGAGTAAAAATGAGGCGGCAGAACGACGATGGACTCTAATTCGCGGTTCTCCAACATTTGCACGGCAGTATCCTCATCGAGAACAGTGACAATCTCGCATACCGATGTGAAGCTTTCCATAGATTCCAGCATATTGATCGCAATGTTCAGGGATTTGCTCTCGTCAGAGACGACGACTCCGACTTTTATAGGTTCGAGCAGCCCGGAATGATAAAGCAGGAGACCAGCTCCTGCAATACCACCCAGAATAAGCCCGATGCTGCATGTAATACTGAAGAGCATGTGGCCGATGCATCTGAAAGCCTTCTTGTATTCTATTATAAGGAAAGCAAAATATCGGGATATCATGCCGGGTTCACCTTATGTGATTAAAACATGAATTTGTAGACAATTTCCATGGCCAGATTCTCAATGTCTTCTTCGGCAGCTGTATTGAGAAGCAGCTCTGTGCCGACTGCCGCATCCCTGTTAATGGCGGGCGATGTGGTGATGCTGTACTCAAAATTGCAATCAATAGTTTCGCCTGAAATTGCTAAAGAGTCGATCGTAAATGTAATATCATCACCGCTTGTATCAAGGCGGCCGGTTATAGCAGATCCTTCCGATCCTCTTACAGAATAATCACCGCTCCTCGAATCATATGAATATGAGCCGAGTTTCATACCATCAGCTATCAGATCGACGGTTTCCTCGCTTCCGTTTGTCGTTCCTTCAAGTGAAACAGTTGCGTCCGGCGTAATAAAATCGACATTTTCAAGCGGATAGTTACCGCCCTTGACGGCCATCTCGAAGTATGTTTCTCCATCTTCTGATATGACCAGGTCAACAATGCGTTTGTCTGCCATGTAGACTTCGACATCGCAGGAGCTATCGAGTTCTTCGAGAGCCTCGGCTAAATCCTCGAAGGCATCCACCGGATTTGAGTCTGCCTGATCAAGAAGACTCATATATCCGCTTCCGAGAGTGTCCTCCATATAGTTCGTGTAAAGATTCGAATATGAGCGGACCCATTTTGCCAGTGTATCACTCGTGACGGCAGTCTTGAAGCCTCCGGCATTGACGGTCTTGTTCTTGTACGTGCAGCTCTTTTTATCGGCTTTCTGCCATTCAAGTTCATTGATGTTTTTGCGTGTCTCGAGAAGGAGGCTGCCGAGGAATTTTGCTGAGTTGTTGCTCTGCTCCCACGAATCCGATAGTACGTCGTTTATTTCTGCAAATGTAATCCCCTCCATACTATCCTCAAGTGATTTTAAATAACCGGTAGGAATCTGCGTATAGTCATAAACAAGTTTGGAAGAGAAGACCAAAGGCATAGATAAATTGATTCTTGAATCATCCATGTAGAGACCAAAATCAAATGAATAGCCACCGAAGGTTACATTGCCCTTGCCGGATATCTGCTTTGCGTCGAGGTCGGTACCGAACTCACTGTCAATGTAAAAAGTCTCACCGTCAGCCCGTAAGCTGCCGTTTACATTTACGCCGAGTTTTTTTTCTTTGGCCAGCTTTGTTGCTTTACCGGCAGCAGTCGCGAACTGGTTTCCGGACAGAGTATTCGTTGCTGCCATAAGGATCCTGTCGCCAGGTTTGCTGAAATAATTGAGAAAGACGTAGATTCCGATACCGAGCAGGAGACCGATCGTGATGACTCCGATCAGTATTTTTGGCAGAGGATTGGATTTTTTCTTCTTTGGCTCCATACCCGCATAAGGACTGTTTGGTCCATAGAACATGTCGTCGGTCTGTGCATTGTACTGGTTTTCCATTTTTCTTACCCCCATAATGTTTGAATCGGCACAATTGCCATAAAGCTACGATATGATTCCATTTTCAATCTTGAGAATACGGCTGCTGTCGCTCATTTCGGCATCGTCGTGCGTCGCTGCGATCAGAATGCCTCCCGCTTCCCGGTATTCCTTCATCCAACGCCGTATTTCTTTTCTGAAGTAGTAATCCAGGGCTGACGTAGGTTCATCCATGACAACAATCGGAGGCCATTTGACAAGACAGCATGCAATGCTGACTCTCCGCTTCATACCGCCGGAGAGACGATTGACAGGAGTCTTTAAGATATCCTCAAGGTCGAACATACTGATGAGTTTTTCGTCAGGCCGCCCCAGCCTGCCGCTCCATAGACTGATGTTATCCTGAACAGAGAGTTCCCCTAACAGCGGGTTTTCCTGGGGCAGATAGCCGCAATACCTGGAAAAAGCTGCCCGATTTCCCAGAACACTTGTCTTAAAGTAAGTGACTTTTCCGTCGTCAGGCCTCAACAGGCCTGTCAGGATCTGAAGAAGTGTACTTTTGCCGGATCCGTTCCTTCCGATGATGGCGATTTGTTCCCCTTTCTCAGCATCAAAAGAAATATCCCGCAGGATATCTTTTCGACCAAACCTTTTTTTGATTCCCCGAATTTCAACAGCTGCCATAGAAACCTCTTGTCCAAATGATACAAAAAAATCCTCATTTCTATGTTAATAATTATTCATTTTTCTGTCAATATGAGCGGGGAATATTGTCATTCATTTACAGTTTTGTGTTTTGTGTGCGGGAAATTAGTTTGAACTACGTCAGAGAAAATGCTATGCTTAACATGACTTTTGTTATCCTGTGGAGGAACAACATGAGATTGTTTATTGCGATACAATTTTCAGACGATATAAAGAAGGGCTTGATTTCCGTTATGCATGATCTTAAAAAGAAGAATGTGGGCGGCAGCTACAGCCCGGCTGACAACCTGCACCTGACTCTTGCTTTCATCGGCGAGACCCAGAATGTTGAGGGGGTGAAGAGGGCGATGGAGGCGACGACATTTGCACCTTTCATGCTGTCCCTTACGGATCTTGGGAACTTCGGTGATATTCTGTGGGTCGGGGCCAAGGGTGGACAGAAGCTCAAGGCTTACGTGAAAGCCCTCGGCGGACAGCTTGACGCGGCCGGCATCAAGTATGATAAAAAGAAGTTCGAGCCGCACATCACACTGGTGAGGAGGGCGTCGAATGCCAGACCGCAGGGAATCACGGTTCCGAAAAAGGATATGATGGTAAAGAAGATATCTCTTATGAAATCGGAACAGAAAAACGGCAGGATGGTGTATACTGAGATATTCCATGTGGGGAGCTGAGACGGATCCTGCCGGAAATTATGACGGCGGATGCAGGGCAGGATCCTTTGCCATTTCAAATTTGTGAGACATAATTGGAGGCTTGAATTGAAGGACGAGAAACGGGAAGAATTGAAATCGCTGCTTGGAGAATATCTGGATCACCCGAAGGTGCTTGAGATGAAATCATATACACAGCACGGCAGCATTACGACTTATGACCATTGCAGGCGTGTGGCGGCGGCAAGTCTCAGAATCAATCGTAAGCTGCATCTGGGTGCAGATGAGAAGAAACTTGCTATCGGGGCGATGCTTCATGATTTTTACCTGTATGACTGGCATGCGTATGATGACGGGAGCCACAGGCTTCACGGATTCCATCATCCTGAGAAGGCAAGAGCGAATGCCAGTGAAATATTTCATGTCGGCAGGAAGGAACAGGACATTATACGTACTCATATGTGGCCGCTGACTCTGCGCGCTGTGCCGAGATCCCGGGAGGCTGTGATTGTGTGTGTGGCGGATAAGTGGTGTTCGCTGCAGGAGACTGTTTTTATGAGAAGGAAATAAGTTTGAGACATCCGGGGCTGCTTTTGGCGGCCCCGTTTATCTCGGCCTTGAGAGGAGCTGCCGCTGGGTTTGAGGCAAGGGCAACTAATCAGAAATTCATCAGAAGTTGCAAAGAAACTCACACGCAAAATGAAAGGAGGTACAAGTGCACACGATAAAATCCATTGATTTCATTAAGCGGGGACATATTCTGCCGGCAGTGATTGGCAAAATATTGTGCTTTTCACTGGCAGTTATCATGTTAACAAGTTGTGCCAACGGTTCTGGTGACATGGCCGGTGCTGAGCAATTAAATCCTACAATTCGAACAAACTCTGAAGAAAGCACACAAGTCACACATGGGAAGGTCTATAAATCTGACAATAACAATGACACTGCCGCACAAGCCACCCTCGAAGCACGCTTCCTAAAAGTCGGCAAAGCGGATGCCATAGTCCTTATGTGTCAGGATAAGACCATGATCATCGACTGCGGCGAGGAAGATGACGGAAAGGAAGTCCTTGCTTTCTTGAAAAGCCGCGGAATTGAAAAAGTTGATGTGCTCATGATTACTCATTTCGACAAGGACCATGTCGGCGGAGCCGACACTTTTGTGGAGGGAATCAAGATTGAAAGAGTGCTCCTGCCTGCTTACACGGGCAGCGGAACTGAGTACACGGATTTTATGGAAGCCCTCGGAAAAGCCGGAATAAATCCGGAAAATGTGACTGAAAACCTGAACTTGACGCTCGGAAGTGCCTCAATTCTTGTTGAGCCGCCTGCTTCATATGAGATACCTGCACATGTCGAAGAGTACGACAATGATTTTTCTCTCATCACTACTGTAGAGTTCGATGGTAAACGGCTCATATTCACAGGAGATAGCGAGAAAAAGAGGATCCGGGAATGGCTGGAAGATGGGGCTGCCTGTGAGTGCGACGTGCTCAAGATTCCGCATCACGGAGCATACAATAAAGCGCTGGCAGATCTTTTGAGTGCGACGAAACCAGCGCACACTGTGATCTGCGATTCTAAAAAGAACCCGGCAGATGAGAAAACCCTTGGACTTATCAAAAGTATCGGGGCCGACTGCATGCAGACACAATACGGAGATGTCACGGTTCTGTGCAGCCGTGACGGCATTGAGATTCATCAATGATTTTGCACCGCTGGGACGTCCCAACCGGCCTGAATGCATCTTTATTCTTATATTGAGATTGTGTATAATGTGAGTGTATATTGCGCAGTACTGTCCTTGCAGTACATTTACTCGCGAGCCTGCATGCCGCCCTTATGGGGTACCTGAGCATGCCAGAAATAATGCGCGTTAGCCATGATACGGTATGCCACGATGAGCCTTCTGGTTAGTCACGATATAATATCCCGCGATGAACCTTCTGAAAAGATTGAGGATCCTGATATGACAAAATATGACGCAAACAAAACAGTCGATGTAAACGGTGTGACTCTTCACTATGCGGAATGCGGCGAAGGCCGCCCCATCGTCCTGATACACGGCAACGCTGAGGACCACAACCTTTTCGGAACGGTGATAGGACAGCTGACCGCCGCCGGCTTCCATGTGTATGCTCCGGATTCCCGCGGGCACGGTGCAAATGTTCCTCTGTCAGAATACCACTACGCCGACATGGCGGAAGACATCTATCAGTTCATCAAAGCTTTGGGGCTCGAGAAACCCGCTCTGTACGGTCACAGCGACGGAGGCATTATAGCCCTTCTCTTAGAGCTGAGCCACCCCGGCACGCTCGGAATCATGGCGGTAAGCGGAACGAATCTGAAGCCGGAGGGAATTATTCCATCGTTCATAGAGGAGTACACGGAACTCAATCGTAAGAAGCCGGATCCGCTCATCACTCTGATGCTGACAGAACCCCACATTGATCCGAAATCCCTTAAGTCCATAACCATTCCCGTGCTTGTCACGGCGGGTGACGATGATCTGATCCTCCCGGAGGAGACATGGCTTCTGGCGGAGAACCTGCCAAACTCAACACTGGTGTTCGTGAAAGACGCTGATCACGGAAGTTACATAGTGGACAGCGTGATTATGGGGGAGATGCTCATTAAATTCCTTGAGGAAAATTGGAAATAACGAATGATACCTACCCTTCACAATCCTGAAAATGATGAGTGCATTACGTCTTGTGAAAGAATGGTGCTAAGTACGTATCTTGCCCTGCCTGGCTGAAGGCTATAGGTTCGCAGCCGGTAAATTAGGAAAAATGTGCGGCAGACCGCACCTCATATAAAGGAGAAAGTATGACTGATTTAACAAAACAAATGCTGGAAAAACTCAATGAATTCTTTGAGGAGGAAAAGCTGCTTAATCATGCCGCCCATGTTGTCCAATTCGACATGGAGACGGTGTGCCCGCCCAGGGGTATGGAACTTGCAGGCGAGACGCAGGCCTATCTGTCCAACAAGATTTTCAAGATCCACCGCGACCCGAATTTCCTCGTGGCAGCCGGCTGGCTGTATGACCACCGCGATGAGCTGGATGTATATGACAGGGCTCTTGCGGAGCAGCTGCACCGCGAGGACATGAAGATCCGCAACATTACCCCGGAGCAGGACCGCGAGTTCTCGAAAGTGTATAACAAAGCTTATGCTGACTGGCTGAAGGCGAAACAGAGCTCAGATTTCACGCAGTTCGCGCCGTCCCTCTCCGCGGTTCGCGATGTGGAGTTTAAACGGGTAGAGCTCATGGACGAGAAGAGCCCCGCCCTTTACGACAATTTGCTCGATACATACGAGCGCGGGATGACTTCCGAGAAATTGGATGAGGTTTTTGGCAAATGCCGTTCCCGCCTAGTCCCGCTCCTTAAGAAAATTATGGCCAGCAAGAAAGTCATTCGCACGGATTTCCTGAAACGCACAGTCGACGACAGGACCCAGGAGAAAGCGGTCAAATACCTGCTTGGCGTGATCGGTTTTGATTTTGAACGCGGCGGATTCTCGACGACGGAGCATCCTTTTACAGACAGCATGGGGCCGGACGACGAGCGTGTGACAACGCATTTCTTCCCGAATAACTTCCTCTCCAGCATGTACAGCACGATCCACGAGGGAGGACACGCGCTGTTCGATCAGAATCAGCCGAGAGAAGACTGGGATCATAACATCACAGGCGGCAAGACCATGGGTCAGCACGAGTCTACGTCCAGATTCTACGAAAACATAATCGGAAGATCCGAAGCCTTCATTCACCTGGTATTTCCGAAATTGCAGGAAATCTTCGGGGATGTCCTCGCGGATGTTACGGAGCGTGAGTTTTATGAGGCGGTCAATTTCGTGTCGCCGTCCTGCATTCGCACAGAAGCCGATGAGTTCACGTACATCTTCCATATCATGATTCGCTACGAGATCGAGAAAGCAATCGTGGCGGGCGAGGTCAGTATCGATGATCTGCCGAAGGTCTGGAATGACAAGTACGAGGAGTATCTCGGGGTCCGTCCTGCAAATGATGCCGCCGGTGTCCTCCAGGATGTTCACTGGACCTCTGGATTCGGCTATTTCCCGACGTATGCGCTCGGCAACATGTACAACGCCATGTACAGTAACTGCATGCGCAGGGAATTTGATCTCGATGCCGCGGTCACTGCTGGCGATTTCGAGAAGATCAACGGATGGATGAAGGAAAATGTCTGGAAGAAGGCTGACCTTCTGGCTCCCGCTGAGTGGATCCGCGATATCACTGGCCGCGAGCTTACACCTGACGATTTCCTCGATTATCTGGAGGAGAAATACTCAAAGCTGTATGAGCTCTGATGCTGACCCGGTAACCCGTATCAGAGACGGGGGTCATTTGTAGTATAATAACAGAGTGATAAAGCTGCGCTAGCGCTTGCAATCGATAAGCGATGAAACAGAAACAGGGGGTCCTTATGAGAGACGCGTCAGGTTTTCCGGCCAGATATAATTTAATCAGGCTTTACAGAAAAGCAGTGCATGATTCCGATGCGCATGAAAATGTGGGCGGCTCGGAAATCATGCTGGCAATGGATTATTTTGATGCGCTGGAAGTGGATGAATTTTGCTCTGAATCAGAAAAGTTCAGCAAGTTCATGGGGCTGAGCATCTACGAGGATCTGACAGAGCACGATGTAGCCATGCAGAGCATTCCGCTTTACTGCCCGGAAATCACAGCAGGAAAATTGCGAGATTACTTCAGGTTGGGGTATTTGCCGACCTTGACGGGAAGGAGAAGGGATTTGTCAATTTCGCCGAATCTCATATCGTGACGTCGATGCCGTCATCTCTGCTGATCGTGAGCAATATGACAGATGTTTATCGTGAAGTCACTAGTGATCTCTATATGGTGAAAGTTCTTGGGCTGACCCCCTACGGCTTTCTGAGATATGATAGCAGTCTGCGCATCTGCTATTCAGGGAAGCATGAATCCCGTCATCGGCAAAGACATCAAGAAAGAACGTGAGATGTTCCTTGGTGAACTCCTGCACTGCAGGTATCTGTGCAGAAACTTTAGTTCGCTCATATATGCCCACAGAGAACTGCTGCTTGGAGTATATGAATTTGATTATCTGGCGAAGGATATTTTGGAAGGTACGAAGAACCTCAGTAAACTCCATGATGAGTTTGTTAAGTCAGAAATGTGGAAGTATTGCATTTATATAGCCGATTCTTATAATGAGACTGCAGTCGGGCAGGAAGAGTATCTGAATCAGAACCGCCTCATGACCGAATTCGTTTTAGATATGAATTACAGTATGCTTTACAGCAACGCATTTGCGATCGCCGATTGACGGTTAGACGAAGAATAATCTTAAAGATTTTTATAGTGGCGCTTGAACGGCACATGGTTTTTATGGTAACTTATTGTTTAACTATATAAATGTGGCATATGACCACCAGTCACACAGGAGGTCCAAGATGGCATCTGGGATTACAAACTCGTTAAGGAAAGAGGCGTTTGCTGTCGATCTGTTGAAAGACCGCGTTGTAAGAGGCTCTTTTGAGAAAAATGAGTACTTTTCCCAAAAAAATGTCATTGTCCGTGACAAGAACAGAAAAGACAGGGGAATACGGCAGGCCTTCAGAAGGAGCGGCAAGGCGCCCGCAGTAAAATAACTTCACACGCAAAGTCGCTGTCCATGGCCAATTGGCTTTGGACAGCGACTTTTTTTATCCAAGTCAGTGGAGGAAGCCCCCGCTTCTTCAAGCACAGAGCCGCAGAATTCTCGTGACGGTAGAATCAGGAGATGAATGCGCAAAAACACAGCGGATGGGGAGGTATCAATGAGCATGGGATTTAAGCTTTCTTATCTTTATCTGGAAAATTCATAACGATAGAAGAAGCGCATGTATCATTTGATCATAGATACATATTTGTGCAGGGAACGGATGGCAGTAAGCGAATTGAGTCCGAACTGCCGGCAAAACGCAGACTTGCAAGTCCTTATTTTTACGGTAATCATATTTATTCAATGAGCTGTATCGTGGGAAGAGACGGATAAGGATAGAGCAGCACGGTTGATTTTATACATGAGTGTTTCCTTCTTATGCTGAAGCATATCAATGAAGGGCTGCTCGAGGTCAACGGTGATTCTTTCGCTGTCGCGAATCTTGACACGCGAAGAGCGTTCTACCATCTGGAAGAGAAACGATTCTATGAAGCGTAGCAGCAGAGTACCACGTCCATAGGAGCTGCCGCACCGCATGGGCGTGGGTGAATGCCAGGTCAAACTTACTGGC
>JBGUHN010000085.1:0-6562 GCA_045112155.1 Lachnospiraceae bacterium | reverse complement strand
GCACATCCGCTCATTCACGCTCGCGCTGTCATCACCGCACCACATAGCGGCCTCCTCCGGGCTCAGCGAAGGGCGCATGCGCTTCTCTCCGTCCCAGGCCGTCAGGCACCCGGCGGCGGCAAGGTCGGAGAGGAGGCTGTACACCTTTTCCTTTGATGACGCGCGCATCTCGGGTACCATGTCCTCGATTAACGGCGCGGTATTCAGTATTTCATTTAACCAAAAAGTGATGTTTAAATGTGATTTTCGCAATTTATTTTTATATTTCCTTATCAAATATCGTTTTTGTTATGTATCAGTGTTATCATAATCCTTGAAAAGAGGTGATTTTCATGTTATGCCAGTTCTCATTCAGTAACTTCCGTTCCTACCGGGATGAAACAACATTTGACTTTCAAGCCGCAGCTCTTTCAGAGTACAAGGAAAGTCTTATAAAGACAGAAAAGGGAAATGATATCCTGCCAGTCGGGGTCATATATGGTCCAAACGGCGGAGGCAAGTCAAACCTTCTTGCTGCACTGGGATGTGTAATTTCACTTGTAACAGAGCCTGTCTATGAGCTCGGCAAAAATCATGCTCGTTTCATCATGCAGCAGAAGATACCCTGTATACCGTATCTGTTCGATGAAGATTCCCGTGAAGAACCTTCCCGATTCCAGCTGTTTTTCCGTATTGGTGAATATGAGTATCGCTATTTTATTGTGCTGCTCCACAATGAAATAAAGACAGAAACACTCTATCGCCGAAAGCTCGGTGCCAGCCGTGCCGCCAAGGTCTTTGACCGAGACAACGGAGAAATATCCCTTGGCACTGTCCTTGGAACCAAGAATATCAATACCGAAGTGAACGCCAAGATGCCCCTGCTTTCCTTCCTTGCAATAAACTATTCCATTCCAGTGATTGTGGAAGTCATTCGCTGGTTCGAGGAATGCATCGTCCGCAATTACGCGAATCCTCTGGCAGAACAGCAGATCCTGCTTTCTGATGATGACGTATCAAAGAAACAGTTCATTACCATGATGAACGACATGGGCATTGGTATTTCCGGATACCGCTTCGATAATCAGAGCAACGAATTTTATTTGCAGAGAACTCTGCATGATGTGCTTTATGAACTTCCATTTTCAAGCGAATCAGACGGAACCCGGAAGCTTTTTGCAGCCCTCCCCGTCATCCTGATGGCCTTGAAGGAAGGACGTCTGGTGGTCGTTGATAAGCTGGACGCAAAGCTGCATCCAAAACTTCTCCGATATGTGATAAGGCTCTTTACAAATCCGGAGATCAATAAGAATGGTGCACAGCTGCTCTTCACTTCACATGACATGTCAACAATGAAGAACAGCATTTTCCGAAGGGATGAGATATGGTTTGCAGCTCTGAATGAAGAAAACAGCAGTATAGTATATTCTCTCTCTGAGCTCCGAAAAGAAAATAACGACCCGATCAACAATACGGCTGCCTACGATAAGCAATATCTGGAAGGACGGTATGGTGCAGACCCATATCTTAAGAACATGCTGAGCTGGGAGGTGTAGTATGAGCCGATCGGAGCAGCGTGGAAATCAAAGATCGAACCATTCGAAGCCCGGGCGGCTTTGAAATCGAGTAGGTAGAATCCCCCTACTCGATTTTCGCACCGCGAACACTCCGCACTTCGTGCTCCGTGTTCTTGCACCCGGCAAGAGCTTACTCGTGCGAGCACGCCTCGCTCTGCCGGGTTAGTGCTACAAAAAAAGCGGATGGGACATGAAATGCCTCATCCACTTTTTCCTATAAGGACCACGAGAAGGCGCTGTGTGCCTGTGGCACGTGCCTTACCAGCAAGGCACGAGAGCGAAGACCGGACCTCCGGCATATCGCTTTTTATCACTGTTTTTCGCCCTTATCAGTTCCAAACTGTTGCAAGCCCAAAAATTTCAGCAAACAGTCAGCTTTATCATCTCTTGCTGAGCTATTCTATCTAATTATCTCTATCTCATACAGATACTTTGTATGTCTAGCTGCATATCATAATTACAATAATGTTAACCGATTAGCTACCAAGATTTCATTTCTCCATTAAATATGACCATCCGGCCAATAAAGATCGTCTTCCTTTATGAGTTCAAAAAACTGATTATAGACATTTGGAAAATCATGGAGTCTGATACCTTGGCTACGGAACCAACCTACTAATTCTTCTATAGTGTTATAATTACAGCCTAAAGCATCTATAATACTTTCGATATCATCAAAATCCCGGTAGTGACTTCGTTCCGTATACTGCATCAGCATCTTATCTGCTATGCAGAGTTTGTTATATAAAAGATCTTCCATCTTAACTACATAGATTCGAATGTTTTTATATTGCCAACCTGTATCAATCCATCTGAATGAATCTTTTTCATAAAACAGTTTTGATCCTGGAATATCGTTAAGCCAATCAATAGGAAGTTCTTGTTCAGCTGCTATTTCATGGATGATTTCTTTAACCGGCTTTTCCAGTAGTTTGACAGAATCAATGTCCTCTGTTCCGCTATAACGTAGGCCATAATACATTAGTGCGAAACCTCCAATAGCATATATTTCTACCGGAAATTCGATTTGTTCAGTCCCTTTTCTTTCCTGCCGATAGCAAGAAAGCCGTTCATCGAGTATTTCTAAATACTCTTTGAAATCATTCAGTGATACTTTCAAATTCATAGTCAATAGACAACTCCATACTGTCTGTAAATTGGAATATTATACTTTCTTCTTCGAGTTGTAATATACAGAGGTTTTTCCAATGGCTTCTGCACCCTTAAAGCGGATAGATTTGGGAGATCGAGAAGAAACTGCTTTTTTTCATTCTGTATAATACAGTACAGCAGCACTTTTGATTCTTCAGTCATTCTGGACAGATCCAATGCTTTTATTTCCTCTATTCTTTTATTGCCATCATATGAGCCAACGGTCGTATCATAATTCTCAATCATCTTTGTCAGAAAAAGATGAAGAGTATAATAATCTTCCGATTTCCAGTTCGTTTGATCGAAATAGTAGCATTCCTTAAGCATAACGAGCCCCTCTTATATCCTGTCGCTATTCTCAAGTTAATCATAATTGAACAAGAACCAATAAGCAATGAAATATTCCATAAACATTTCTTCAGCTGAGCTTTTGTACTTGACCGTCGAAGCGGAGACCGAACCATTCGAAGCCCGACGGGCTTCGAACAAAAAAAGCGGATGGGGCATGAAATGCCTCATCCACTTTTTTTATCCAACGTCCACGAGAGGGCGCGGTCGTCCTGTGGACGACCCGGCGGAGCCGGAGCGCCGACCGAGCCGGCAGGCGAGACCGAACCATTCGAAGCCCGACGGGCTTCGAAAAAAAAAGCGGATGGAGCTTTATGCTCCATCCACTTTTTTGTCCTCGAACGTCCACGAGAGGATTCGAACCTCCGACCTACCGCTTAGGAGTTCGCCCGAATTTTGCATCTCACGTTATCACAAGTTATCAAATATTGCATGTTTTCAAGCTTTTTGGATGGTCCAAATAGCCTGCAGTTATCACTGTTTTCATCTAATCCCTGTCCGTCGCATGCCCTCGTTGTTGCAGCCCTGTTGCAAAGCCCGAAAATTCAGCAGAACGTCAAGTGTCTCAATAAGTACCATCTGAGTATCTGTCCGTTATCGGAAATGACCGCCAATCTTATCTCCAGACAGAAGGTGTGGAACATCCCGTGCTAACGGGTATCCCACACCTATCCGCCGTTATAAAGCTCTCAGATCACGATAAGCCCGCCGCCAGCTGCTTCAGCAGCTGTGCCGTCTCCGGCTTCTGGAGCAGCCGCATCAGCACCTCCATGTCTGTCTCTTCCTTCTTCTCCTCTTTTCCCGCCGGGGCAGCATCCTGCTCCTCCGGCTTCGAATAGAAGGCCTCCTCGAACCGCTGCGCGTTCCTCTGCCTGTCATCATCGATGATGTGCGAGTACACATCGGCCACCATCTTGACCTGCGCATGACCCGAATCCCCCTGGACCGACTTCATGTCCCCGCCGTTGATCTTGAGCTTGTACGTGATGCTCGTGTGCCGGATCGAGTGGAACACCACCTTCGGGAAACCGTTGTCCCGGATGAGTTTGCTGAACATGCGGTTGATGACCTGCCCCTCGATCGGGTGCCCGTTCGATGAGCAGAACACGAGACCGTAATCATCGAACTCCTCCCCGAAGAGCTCCTTGTATCCCTCTATCTCCTGCCTCCTCCTGACGAGCATCTCTGCCACCGTCCGCGGCAGGAATACCTTCCGGGTACTCGTCTTCGTCTTCGGCTCCTTGAGGACCAGCCGGGTGCTCGTGCTCGGCAGGACGGCGGGAAACGTGAACAGGACCCCCTTTCCGTCGAGCTTTTCATATGCCTCACGGTTGACACGCTGCAGTTCCTTGTTCACGAAGATGTTCGCGTTCCCGCAGCTGATTGCTCCCGGCTCTATGTTCACGCAGTCCCATGTTAGCCCCAGCATCTCCCCCATCCGGAGGGAGCAGGAGAACGCCAGGTTCAGCGCGAGGGCGAGGATGTCATCCTCGCAGGCCTCGATCGCCCTGAACAGGATGTCCGCCGTCCAGATCTCCCTCGGGATATGCTCCTCCTTCGGAAGTGACGCGTGTTCCACCGGATTCTTCGTCATGAGCTCCCAACGCACGCCCTGGTTGAACGCGTTCCGCAGGAGCTTGTGGATCTCGCGCACCGTGTGTGGGGTCAGGTATTCATTCCTCGGATGGACGTTGTTAGCCGTCACGGACTTCACCTTGAGCAGGTCCCTGTAATACTTGTCCATCATGTGCGGGTTCAGGTCCGCAAGCTTTCTGTCCCCGATGATCGGGTTGATGTAATTGCTGGTGAGCGCCCTCCTCGACTCATATGTGGACATCGCCCAGGTATTCACGCCGTAAATGGACATATAGTCCTCGAGCAGCTCGCGGACCGTCTTCGCGGACGGGCCTTTGAGCGTCCCGTTAGCCTTCGCGAATTCGATCTCAGCCTTCCGGTGCTTCGCTTCGGCGTTCGATTCGAACGTCTCCCATTTCTTATGTTCCTTTCCATTTTCGTCGGTGTACGAATAGACCACCGAGTACTTCTTCTTCCTCTTAACTATCGATGCCATCTTCTTTTCCTCCGTCCATGTCGTTCACCGCCGGCTGCCTGACGATCCTGTAATGGGTCTGCCCTTCGAGCCATTCGTTGAAACTGTCCACCATGACCCTCTGCTTGCCGCGGACGATGCGGACCTCGAACAGCCCTTTGTTCACCAGCCAGTATGCTGTCGTTTTCTTAAGGCCGATCAGCCTTCCCATTTCCATCACGGACATGCTCTTTTTCCTCATACCATTCACCTCCAATACAAGACTGCAGTCCCTGTCCCGGCCGGGGTCTGGCTGCTATCGTCATTGTACGTCGGCTTCCTGCTTTCCGGTAGTTTGTCGTCCGGCTGCCGGCATCCTTGACAGGCCTCAGGGCTGGCCGTCCAGCCACGCGTCAAAGCTCTTCTTCGAAATTCGGATATGACCTCCGATCCTCACCGACCTGAAGCAGTCCCTCTTGATCAGGCGGTACGCTGTCGCCCTGCCGATGTCGAGGATAGTCTGTATCTCCTCTACTGTATAGGAACGTTTCCCATCGGAAAGGCTCCCATTTACTGCCGTCTCCGGCCTGTCATTGATCCCTGTCATCTGTTCACATGTCACTGTCTGTTCCTCCTTTTCTGTCCGTGGACCCATATCCCAGGTCCCTGTATCATGTTCTTCCAATTCCTTCCCACCGCAGTTCCGGCAGTCCATCAGGTCCATGTATGACCCTGTCCATACTGCCGGGGATATTCACGGTGCTTCCACCGCCTCCGTGATATAAATCCCAAGCGTCCCGGTTAGCGCCGCTTCCACCTCCGCCATCTGCTCCTTCGTGAGCTTCCCGGCATAGCTCCGCACGCGCCTCTTGTCGATCGTCTTCAGCTGCTCGAGCATGATGAGCGACGGTCCATCGAGCCCCCGTACCTGCTCCAGCACGATGTGCGTCGGCAGGTCCGTCCTCTTGTCCACCTGGGACGACATCGGCGCTACGATGAGCGTGGGGCTGAAAAAGTTCCCCGCGTCGTTCTGCAGCACCAGTACCGGACGGGTCCCTCCCTGCTCCGATCCGAAGAACGGGTTCAGGTCCGCCCAGTAGACATCGCCCCGCTTATAGATCCAGTCGGGGCGCAGGCCTTCGCTCTCCTTTGTCTTCATCATCATTAGCATTCCAGCTCCTCCCATTTTTCATCTGTTGCTGTCTCTTTCTTTCATCTGGATAAGTAAAAATCATCTGCATGGTAAGCTATGTTCATCCGGACTGTCGGTGCCGTTCGGCGTCGGCAGCCCGGATCTTTGAATATATATCTATCAAATCTTTATTCAATCTATGATCTTTCCATATTTGTCCACGACACCCCTGGAAACGGGCACGCCTTACGTGCCTCTGGGAAATTACCAGACGGCAGGTGGATTCCTGCTCCATGGGCCGTTACCCCTCCGCGGTTCTCGCCGAGCCGCCCTTCGGCGGAAGTA
>JBGUHN010000084.1:0-11908 GCA_045112155.1 Lachnospiraceae bacterium | reverse complement strand
GCATTCCGTGTCGATCCCGCCGCGCAGCACCTTCTTCCTGTACTTCGTGCACCATACGAGATGGTACTGCAGCGAATAGACATATCCCCGACCATATGTAAGTTCATTTTTAACAGTAAAATCAATATCTTTTTCCATATATTTATTCTACCATATGATGCCTCATGTGTCAATACGAATCAGAACAAATGTTCTTTTCCATATTATACATGACCCTAGCCGCTATGTCCATACCGATCACCACCAATCATGGTCCACCATGCCAATATTTTCCTTAGACCACAGATCGGCAGAATAAAAAAAGAAAAAGGGGCTGACGCCCCTTGAATAAACATACAGAAGTTCCTTGTGAACAATGACTGAAGAAACAAGCGCGGGTCCCTGCCGGCTAACTTATTCCTCCGATCGGAAACTTCTTCGCCTCCCTGTCACTGGCGGTCGGCGTCGGCTTCACCGCTGCGTCAGAGCAGGATATCTGGGCTATTTTCCCGAAGATCGTACAGGACGTCTTCAGCGGAAATGTCGTAGCTGTGGTCTTTGTTGTCGCAATGATCCTCAGTTACGCGCTCCCGGAAAATATGGAGGTAACGCATTGATCGTGTCTCGCCTGTGTGACTCGACGCAGAACCCAGCCGGAATCAACTGACATAATAAAGAGGCTGTCACATTAGACGGTATCACCACTATATATGGCAGACATTTGCAAATAACGTCTGCCATATATAGTGGTGGCGCGCCTTAATGAGGCAGCCCCTTATTAAGTACATCAGTTTTCAAATCTCGCTCATCCAAGAACAAACGCGAAATACCTGTCCATCTCCTCTTTTTCCTTGAACCTTGCCATATAAACATATCGTCCCATAGACGGCCAGTCGATCGGCGGCATCTCCTTCCGCATCACGATGTTGCTGCCGTAGCGCTCCATGATCTCCTCATCTGTATGGGAGAAGCTATATCCGTCTTTTCTGGCTGCGTACGCGCAGATGTAATGCTCGTTAGACTCGTTAATATCGCTTCGGTCCGATGTGACCATGTCGGCATAAATGTTAAAGACATCGACGGACTGCGCGTAATTCATCATATCCGGATCATGACCGCCTGCCGGTCTCATATTGACTTCCATCACGGCATAGTCGCCGGCTTTTCCGACGCCGTCAAAATCCTTTGTAATATTGATGAACTCAAAGTGGACAAAACGGCTGTCCGCCTTAAAAGCTTTTACGGTCTTCCTTCCGAGCTCTCTGAGTCTTTCCGGCACCTCGGGCATCGTGTAGAAATGTATATTTTCATCGTTGTTGACCGAGTCGATCACCGGTGGGTAGGTGCACATGGATTCAAAAATCGGCTCGCAGTTCGAATCAATGACAGCGTCATAGGTGCAGATATCGCCCGAGAGGAACTGTTCCATCACATACGGAACGGAAGGCAGATCACTGTAGAAAGCGGCCAGCTCGTCGTCCGAATTCAGCTTAAATGTGCCGTTTGCGCCGACACCTATATCAGGCTTAACAATAACAGGGTAGCCGACCTCCTTGATGAAGGCTTTTGCCGCCGCAAGGTCACTGACAATGTGCTGACGGGCGGTCGGAATATCGGCCTCCACAAAAATCCGCTTCATGCCGGACTTCTTTACGAGATCCCCGATCTCGCTCTCTCTTGTACCAACAGCGATGTTAAAGTCCGTGCGCAGGCGGGCATCCGTGGGAAGCCAGTACTCGTTCAGCGACTCCAGCCAGTCGATCCTTCCGTATTTATGGATGAAGAACGCGCCTGCGCGGTAGACCTGGTCGTAATCTTCAAGTGAGGAAACATAGTAGTATTCTGTCAGAGAACTCTTCAGCTGATCGTTCAAAGAATCATAGGGCACGTCCCCGATGCCGAGTACGTTCACACCGTGACCTTTCAGGCGATTGCAGAAATACGTACATGTAACGGGATAGGCAGGTGAAATAAACACAAAATTCATCAGGTTTCTCCTCATCTGTTCTCTCATCAGCCTTTTATACGGCTGACACTCATTCGTTTATCAGTTTCCATTATATCTGTACACACCTGACCATTTCAAGTCTCGCTTGAAGGTCTTGAACTTCTGACTGCACATAAAAGAGCTGCCGCATCAAGGCGCGCCACCGCTGTATATGGCAGACGTTATTTGCAAATGTCTGCCATATACAGCGGTGACACCGTCTAATGCGACAGCCCCATATATGTCTCATCGATTATCAACTTTTTCCGGATACATGTCATGATACCGCATGCGGTCCCATGCGACCTGTTCCCACCTGGTTCCCGGCTTTCCGTAATTGCAGTAGGGATCAATCGAGAGTCCGCCGCGCGGAAGGAACTTTCCCCAAACCTCAATGTACTTAGGATCCATCAGCTTGATTAAATCCTTCATGATGATATTCACGACATCCTCGTGGAAATCTCCATGGTTCCTGAAGGAAAACAGGTAGAGCTTCAGAGACTTGCTCTCAACGAGCTTTTCGTCCGGAACATAGGAAATAATGATTGTCGCAAAGTCCGGCTGACCTGTGATCGGGCAGAGGCTCGTGAACTCCGGGCAATTGAACTTCACGAAATAGTCATTCCCAGGGTGTTTGTTGCCGAAGGACTCCAGGACACCCGGATCATAGTCGGTCTTATATTCAGTATGCGCGCTGCCGAGCTTCGTCAAGTTTTCGTTCTCTCTCATAATAATTCTCCTCATTCATGGGCACGATCGCGCGTGCCAGGTACATAAACGGCGTATCCATAAGCGCGACGACCGCCTTGAACAGATACGTAGTGATCAGGATGCTGAAAAACACGCCGGTCGGATAGACGCCCCAGAAGGCAAGTGTGGTAAAAATCACTGTGTCGATGGCCTGGCTGGTCAGCGTGCTTCCGTTATTGCGGAGCCACAGCTTCTCGCTCGTGTTGCCGGTCCTCTTCCAGATCAGGTGATACAGGAACACGTCGATGTTCTGGCTGCAGACAAAACCGACAAGGCTTGCAAATGTAATCCTCGGAACAAGACCGAACACGACCGCAAGGCTCTCGCTGATATAGTCATTTGAATTCGGCGTGAAGAGAAGGATCATCTGCGTTCCGAGCATCCAAAGGACCATAATGGTAAAGCTGTAGGCGACCGCGTGAGAAGCTTCCTTCTTTCCGTATTTCTCGGACAATATATCAGTTACAAGGAATGTAGACGCGTACAGGACATTGCCGGCGGTGGTGGACAGGCCGAAGATGTCGACACATTTGCACACAGCAATATTTCCGAGAAGTGTTCCGAATATTGCAAATGCAAAAAGCCCGTTCTTCCCAAACACCTTATACAGGACAAGAACGCTGCCCAGATACACAAGAACAGTTAAAATAAAAATCAATTCATTTGACATCTCATTCCTCCATGTCTGCTTCATATTCGATAGGGTCGACAAGATCATTTTCCGCAAATGCCTTCCTTCTGTCGCGGCAGGTCCCGCACAAGCCGCAGGCCTTCTCATGGCCCTCATAGCAGCTCCAGGTCAGCTCGAACGGAACACCGATCTCGTGCCCTACCTTCACGACATAGGATTTCGGCTTATCGATAAAGGGGGCGGCGACCCTTAGGGCTTTCCCGCTTCCTATATAAATCGATTCGGCAACCGCGTTGTTGAACTCTACGCTGGTATCCGGGTAGGCATTTCCGGCTGCGTCATCCGCGTGGGCTCCGTAGTAGATCACCTCACAGCTGAGGCCGATGGCGATTGACGCGGCGGCGGAGAGGAAGAGCCCATTCCTGTAGGGTACATAGGTGCTGACCGGGGCGCCGGCATTGGCAGCAAGCTGCTCGGCGTACTCCTCATGCGGAATGTCTTCCGCAGAGCCCTCAAGGAGGGTGCACGCGCTGCCCTTAAAGATTTCCCCGAGATCGAGCGTGCGTCGTTCCACTCCGTAGAAGGCAGCCACCTTCTCGGAGGCCTCCATCTCCTTTTTGTGCTTCTGACCATAGTAGATCGAAAGGGCGATGACTTCCTCCGCCCCGTACTTTTTGACCGCGAGGCCCAGACAGACAGAGCTGTCGAGTCCGCCGCTGAATAAAACCAGTGCTTTCATAATTTCTCCAAAATGCCAAGTGGCAGCCCTGCCTCCCGCCCAAACAAAAAAGGCTTTGCCTTAAGCAAAGCCGACCGCGCAGGCAAGTGCAGTCCACGTGGCCTTATTCCTGCGCAAAATAACGAAGCCATGGCTTCATTAAATCAGTCCCGGTTTTGCTTAACGACAGGAAGGTACAAATGAACTGTCGGCCTGACCCTCAGGTCAAGCTTACTAACTATAGCAGAAGCGGTGGCAGAATGCAAGAGCCGGGGACGGTTCTTTTTACGTGAAAAAATCCACGCAAAAAGAACCGTCCCCGGCCCAACTATGCTATAATTACTAACTAACCGCACAAATCAATTGAGGCACAAAATACATGGATATTATAATGCAGCAATCAGCACCAAAGAAAACCCACTTCCCCATGCCCGGACAGAGAATCCTCCGGTCTGTCACCGCGGCACTCATATGCCTGCTTATTTACTTTCTTCGCGGCCGCCGCGGAGCACCTTTCTACTCCATCATCGCGGCACTCCAGTGCATTCAACCCTACTCCCCCAACATGCTCAAAGTCGGCAAAAACAGAATCACCGGCACCCTGATCGGCGCATTCTGGGGAGCCTGTGTCCTCTTTGGCGCCCTCTGGGTGACCGGCGGTCAGCTCGAATATGAAAACACTCTCATCTATTACATCATTCTGGCAATATTCATCGGCGTTGTCCTGTACTCGACTGTCGTAATCAAAGTCACGGAATCCTCCTACTTTTCAGCAGTCGTCTTTCTCAGCATCACGATGAACCATATCGGTGACGCCAACCCCTACATTTTTGTGTTCAACAGGACCCTTGATACAATCATAGGTGTCGGCGTTGCGGTCCTGGCCAATTCGGTCCATTTTCCAAGGATACGGGACCGGGAAACGCTGTTCGTTTCGGGGGTCGATCACGTCCTCTTCCGCGAGGACCGCAGCCTCTCCCCCTTCACCAGGATACAGCTCAACCGCTTCATTCAGGACGGTATGCTCTTCTCTGTCACAACAAAACAAACGCCGGCGACAGTTCGGGAACTGACTACCGGCATAGGTATTCGCCTTCCGATCATAGCGATGGACGGGGCTGTGCTGTATGACATGAAATCGCAGGAGTATCTTAAGACAGTGACAATGGAAAGGTCTGCTGCAGCAAAAGTCACGAACTTTCTGGTCGGGCAAATGCAGCCATTTCTCGTGAGCAATGTCGAAGAAAACCTTCTGGTAATCAATGTCCGCGGTATGAAACTTAGCGGACAGGCACCTGAAAAAGGCAGCCCGGCAGAACCGTTATACACCCTCTATCAGAAAAAGAAGGACTCTCCTTACAGGAACTATGTCAGCACAGATGAAGACATCGTGGATAACGTACTGTACTTTACGATCATCGGTCCTGACGTGCGCATCACAGAGCTGCATGATCTTTTAATGCAGCAGCCGTGGGCTGACAGCATACGAACAAGATTTGACATCTTTGACTGCCGTGAGGGAGAGCTGATTCTTAGGATCTATGACCACAGGGCCACCCAGCGCGCAATGCTCGAGGAGCTGCGCAAGTATACCGGAGCCCCCCGCACCGTCCTCTTCGGGATTCGCCGCGGAGAGTGTGATGTGCTGATCCCGGATGCCGGCGGCGGACATATGGTCAAGGAGCTCAAGAAGCGGTTCGAGCCGATCGATATAAGGGGATGGAGGGATATCCTTCATTTTTGACCGTGCAGCTGCCGGAACCTCCGCAGATCCTCATTCAGCACCCTGGCTTCCGCGGATTCCCGAAGCCAGGAAAAAAGTCTGGCCATGATGTAAATAATGAGCACGCTGCCCGCAATAACGAGGACCACAGAAATCCTGTTCGTATCGATGACCGGGCTTGTGAAGGCAAAAAACAGCATGACGGCTTCGATCAGGACCAGTTCCAGGGCCATGCGGGCGATCAGCTCCTTCTTTTTCAGCTCTCGTCTTGAATAGGTGGCAAATGTAGGCAGCACGCAGCAGGCCGCATACCGGACCGGAGCCAGCATAGCATCGTATCCGAAACGCGCCTCCGCATCGAAAGCGGAGCCGATCACGAAGATCGCGATTGTGATCAGCGTCGTGAGCATAAAAAACAGAGACAGCTTTTCGATAAAGAATTGTTTAAAGCTCATTTATCACACTCTCCTCTCAGCACCGTCAGACTTCCATCTCAAAGCGTTCTTGTTCTCCCAGATCCATCCTACTCTCCTCTCAGCGCAGCCTTCAGCCCCTTCACATAGCTGCGGGAAATAATCACTTCCTCGCCTGACAAGAGGACAGCCGCAAACCGGCCGTTTAGAGCCGACTGAATAGAGCGGATCTTCATCAGGTTCAGAAGCATGGATTTGGAGACCCGCAGAAAGTTTTTAGGTCTCAGCATGCTCTCAAGCTCATAGATGCGATACGAGGTCTCATAGACCTGATCCTTCGTATAGAGAAAAGTCTTGCCATCTACCGACTCGAAGTAATAAATATCCGAGACAGCAATCTCATACTGCCTGCTGTCCTTCGTGCCGGTGAGACTTCCCTGACGCGACTTGACGAAAGCCGCGATCTCCCGGACTTCCTCCGTGACCGCGTGGCAGCGGATCAGGACCTGTTCTTTTCTCTCTCTGCCCACCTGTTCGATTTCAACGTCCATGCTTTATCCTGCGGGCGCTCAATAAGATTCCTGCACTGTAAATACGCCCTCACCTTTCAAATAACAATCATAAAATTCGAGCACTTTGGAATTGACAATCGTCATAACTTCCGCAGTGTCCCGCTCGCCGCTGCCCAGCAGGTTTCCCAACATCGGGGACAGCAGGGGCAGATCTGTGAAATCCATGTGCATTGTACCTTTGATCGTAGTAGTAAAACCGCTCACTGCATGCCGAATAAGTTCATCATTCGGGTAAGCTCCGCTTTCTGCCCGGTATTCCTCTATGTGTTCAGCCAATTCAGTCGCCTGCTCCCAGTTGACAAATTCGAGTACCGGGACCCTATACGATTCCTCGTTTACAGTAAACTTACCGTCAGTAATACCTGTGTATTCTGAGAGCATTGTCCCGTCAATGTCAATGACAGCCGCGATGTCATTTCTCTCCCTACCAAGAGCTACACTGGTCGCTCCTCCCATGGAGTGTCCCATGAGTCCAATCTTCGAAGTATCAGCCATACGAAGAACATCAAGAATAACTGCGCTGTCATTGTCCGGCAAGAACCAGCTCTCGTCTAATTCACCATCACGGCCAGCCTTAATCAGCGCATCTACCGCCAGGTTCATGTCTGCCGTGCGTAGTTCCATCCATCTCCTGTAAATTGCCAGAGTCTCTTCATTATTGTCATCTTCACTTCCCTCGCCGCTCAGCTCCAATGCCTCATTCAGGAAAGCCTGATCCACAATGACCATTTTCCCATCAGTATCTTCCGTGAAAAATGCGTGATGCGGATGATCAAGCGCCGCGACCACATAGCCATTGCTCGCAAGCTCCATGTAGGTGGATGTATTGCTCTGATAATAGCCGAAAGCTCCGTGGGAAAATACGACCAGCGGGAACTGTTCCTCGCTCCCCTCCTGGGTCACTGGGTAATAGAAGTGCACCGGCACCTCGCGATGGCTCCCGTCCTGCTCAAATGGATCCTCCCGGTCGCTGTCGATCAGAATGGCTCTTGCCTCGCCGATCTGATACCGGCCTGAGACAGGCAGCCCCTTGTATCCTGTAAACATAAATGCCGGAATCAGAAAGAGACCAGCGAGCAGAATAAAGAACACACAGGAGAAAATTGCGCCGGCCGCTCTCTGCACTCTGCCTGCCTTATTTTGCGCAATCAGCATGGTAAGCGCGTCGATCACGAGCAGAATAACAAGGAACACAAGAGCCGGCACGAAACGCCACTTCTGCCCGAATGGAAGCAGCATTGCGATGATAAGTACCGCCGTTTGCGCCATACGGATAAGCAGCCGGCATAGGCGATAACTCTTCTTTTCTCTTTTTCGTGAGCAAGTCCAGACAGTAAGTGCTATTGCAAATGCAGCCAGAATCAAAAATACGACAAGCCCCATAAATGTCACCATCCTTTTTATCTCAGTGAGGGAAGATCTCCGCTTCTACAAGCGGCTGGTAAAGCAGTTCCCAATCCAGCACTTCCGTCTCACGATTTGGACCTCATGCTTATGATGACATTGTATCGGTTATCATTTCTTATTCAAGGCTTCCACCTGTAAGATGCAATTTAAGGGAATAAGATGCACATCACACGGGACCGAAGCGAAGAACTTTGCCGACTTCTTCCGCAAACTTCTCCGGGTACTCGCTCACCAGCATATGTGAGCTCTTGGGGAATCGGACCGCCCTGTAAGGCGTCTCGATATGAGCTCTGTACCATTCCGCAAGCTCAGGTGAGAACAGCGACCCGGGGTCTGCATAAAAGTATGTGACCGGCACGGTAATCTGTTCGACCGCCTTGCGATTGTCCTGAGCTTTCATGGATGCGGAAAGACTTCTAAGTACAGCCTCGTCGCAATTGGCAAGCCTCTTTTTAAGAGGTTTCTTAAGTAGAAAGCCGGGTATTTTTTTCAGCTTCGGGACAGCCCCGATGGCAAATTCCTTATAGAGGGAATAGAAATCCTTGCCCTTATCCCGCTCCACGTCTTCTTTCGTATATCTGCCCTTGTACAGTCCGAGCTTCCACACCTCGTCATTCAGCTGCTTCGGCGTCATGTCGCACAGAATGATCTGCTTAAGGCTGCTGCAGCCAAAGAGCCGGACATAGTTCAGTACGACACCGGCACCCATGGACCATCCGAGAAGTGTAACATTCCCCAGCGACAGCCCCTGAATGAGATCATTCAGATCCTCCGCCAGCGTTTCCATGGTGGGTTTTCCGCTGTTCGCATTCTTGCTGCCTCCATGGCCTCTGTGATCATAAATAATGCATCTGGCCTGCTTCTTCAGGATTTCCACCGGCTCCAGATAAATATCATGCGAGCTTGTCCAGCCGTGCATCATGATAAGTGTCTCCGGGCCCTCGCCTTTGTCCTCATAATACAGTTTTTCTCCGTCTCTAAGTGTAAAGTAACTCATATAGTCATACCTCCGGTTTATTAGTTCTCACAGTCCGTGAATCCCATCATTCTAATGTTGATTCCGGTTCTCCGGACTTCTTCAGGTTATCCGACCTCATCCGGCAGCCTGATAAAAGCCGTAATAGCTTCCTATCAAAATATTATATACAAATTCAAATTGCAAGGCTCATCTGCCCGTCGATCCATGACTTCTGCGGTACATCATGAATTATATCGTCATCCCTGTAAGTGCCGATCAGAAACGGTGATTTCGGGTCATGAAGGCGGCTTTGGACTAGCACAATATGCGGTTCTGCATTTGCATAGCAATACCTGCACAAGTGCTTACATGTATTGTAAGCGCCGATATCGCAGAACAGATAGCATGCGCATTCTGCCCTTGCGCCTTTTATTTTCGGGGCATTAAGCCGACTTTGGATAGCCTTTTCATAATCCCTGATCTGCATACATCCACTGCAGTCTGCCCCATAGGCGGCAAGCTCGTCCCCCTCCGCGCAGGGCTTGACCGTCATCCCGTGCGAAGAAGCGATCTCTATGAACTTCTTTCCAAGCTCAAGGCGTATCTCCTTCGGCACCTCCCGCGCTTCCGGGAAATTCCGCCGGACTTTCGGGTACAGGTCGATAAAGCTGATGACGACAGTCTCCGTATACCCATCCAGTGCAGCCGCAATCTGTTCAAAAGCATGCAAATGATACTCAGCCGTATACCGCTCCGAAACCAATATCGGATCATACCGCCAGCCAATAGAATGAATCCCGACAATATCGGAGAGCTTCCTGAAATCGTCGAGCAAGCGATGCTTATCAGGAACATTCGGTTCGATATCCCGTCCGTACGGCGTGATCGTGACGAACCAGTACTGCCCGTAATCCCGAAGGAGGTCCATATAGGGAAACATCGGTGCCGGATTTTTCGTGCAGAAGCCGATCACATCCACTACAGCAGGGTCAAGGCGGTAGCGGCTGACCTGATTCGGATTATAGGGATTGCGGACACAGACAAATCCCTCTCTCAGCCTGTTCGCGAACCACTCGGCATAGAAAGCCGGAATGTCCGTCCTCTGTCCGGTGTTGATGATCATACTCCCCCTCCTTTCGCGCCTACAATCTTACCACGATTTTCCCATGTACACCACCTTCATTATAGCCGTGTCCGGATTCACGATCTTGTTCCCGGGACAACTGACTGCCGCTAAAAGCAATGGGTTTGTTACTGCCTGATCGCAGCGAAAGATAGAGCTGCCGCGTTAGACGGTGTCCATACTACATAAGCAGACATTTGCAAATATCGCCTGCTACATGCAGCGGACCCGCCCTAATGCGGCAGCCCCATGGGTACCATAAAAGTGTAATTGATCGGAAGTAATTGCCCCTGTCAGTTGATCTTCTGATCGCCAGTAGTCCAGACATGTTTTTCTTTCGCCGCGGACGGTTTGTTCTGTGCCATGACTCCTGCCAGAGGATGCGGTACATACGGCTCCTCGAGATATACAAGCTCTTCCGGTGTCAGCACAAGATCCACAGCCTTGGCTGCACCTTCGATGTGGTGCAGTTTCGTCGCGCCGACGACCGGTGCCGTCACTTTGGTAAGCAGCCATGCCAGCGAGACCTCCGTCATGCTGACTCCGTGCTTCTCGGCAAGCTCAGCCACACGGCCTATGATCACATTGTCCTGCTCCTCTGTAGCCTTATATTTGAACTTCGCGTAACTGTCCTCGACGGCACGCTTCGTACCGCCTTCGCCTGGCTTTCTGGAAAGACGTCCTGCTGCCAGCGCGCTGTATGGAGTAAGCGCGATGTTCTCTTCGCTGCAGTACGGCACCATTTCGCGCTCCTCCTCGCGGAAGATCAGGTTGTAGTGCCCCTGGATGGAAACGAACTTCTCAAATCCTTCTTTCTCTGCGAGTGCATTTGCCTTAGCAATCTGCCAGGCAAAGCAGTTGGAGATGCCGATGTATCTTGCCTTCCCTGCCTTAACGATGCGGGTGAGACCATCCATAATATCGTAGATTGGTGTCTGCCAATCCCACATATGATAGATGTAAAGGTCCACATAGTCCATGCCGAGATTCTGGAGACTCGTGTTGATCATGTTCTCGATATGCTGCTGGCCGCTGATGCCATTTTCAATTTCATCCTGAGTTCTCGGGAGGAACTTGGTTGCAACGACGACCTCATCGCGCTTTGCGAAGTCCCTGAGCGCGCGTCCCACATACTGCTCGCTGGTGCCGCTCTGGTAAGCAATCGCTGTATCATAGAAATTGACACCCAGCTCAAGACCGCGTTTAATAATCTCCCTGGTGTGTTCCTCGTCAATGGTCCAGCTGTGCTGGCCGCGTCCGGGATCTCCGAATCCCATGCATCCCATACAGATCCGCGATACGTTAAGGTCTGAGTTGCCGAGCTTTTTGTACTTCATGAGTCCTCTCCTTTTTCAGTCTGTCTGCATTTGTCTGCTAATCTTTACTATTCATCAAATCAACGAACTTGTCCGTTCCGCTATCTGTTCACGAAACAATATCTTCTTTCTCTTTTACTGACACTCTGTCAGCATCTTTATTATACGCAAGCTCTGACACAATGTCAATATTCATTTCATATATCACGTCCTCTTAACAGGAACAGCCCGGCTTTCGGATCTTTGATACGGTGAATTATAGATGGATACAAAAACAGGATGGATTTTTATTATAGATGAATAATGCAATAAAGATAGATAAAGGACGTGT
>JBGUHN010000083.1:0-30507 GCA_045112155.1 Lachnospiraceae bacterium | reverse complement strand
GCTCATATACAATTCTACCAGGACGAAAGCATGTTCGGATATATGCGTTTTGCGTAAAAATCGAGTCTATTCAGCATACCCTAATTAACACATTTACATAGAGGAGGTATATATTATGTTAATGCCCAGTATTTTCAGAACAAACGTATTTGATGATTTCTTCGAGGATCCGTTCAAGGATTTCACAAGAATGAACGCTCCGTCCAGACCGACACACGAGCTCATGAGAACCGATGTCAAGGAGATGGAGAAAGGCTTCGAAGTTTCTGTATCTCTTCCGGGAGTAAAGAAAGATGATATCACAGCCGAACTCAAGGACGGTTATCTGACGATCACAGCAACGACAGACACAAGCAAGGACGAGAAGGATGAGGGTGGCAAGTACATCCGCAGAGAGAGATTCTTCGGCAGCGCCAAGAGAACCTTCTACGTCGGCGAAGATGTCACAGAGGAAGACATCAAGGCTAAGTATGAGGACGGTATCCTGACACTGGATATCCCGAAGAAGGAAGCACAGCCGGTCGTTGAGCAGAAGAGATTCATCAACATCGACTAACGCTGATTGAGAAATATAACCCTATGTGGGATAATGGAGACATCCCCGGGGAACTAATGGGCTGCATATCCAACGGGGTGTGCAGCCTTTTTTAAGATAAGAAAAGAGGAAAGCGGTATGGGAGCAAAACGGGATTATTACAGAGTTCTGGGCGTGGACAAAACCGCGACTTCTGATGCCATCAAGAAAGCTTACCGGAAGCTTGCCAAGAAATATCATCCGGATGCAAATGATAATAATCCGCAGGCCGAGGCAAAATTCAAAGAGGTCCAGGAAGCCTACGATATTCTCAGCGATGAGGAGAAGCGAAAGCTCTACGATCAGTTCGGCTTTGCCGCCTTCGACGGAAGTGCCGGTCCCGGCGGAGGGAACCCCTACGGCTCCGGAGGTGCATGGCAGCAGTTCAGAAACGGCAGCTTCTCGGGATTTTCAGGCGGTCCCGGCGGAACATATCATGAGTTCCGCTTCAACGGTAGCAACATGGACATCGATGACATATTGAAGCAGGCGTTCGGAAGCAGTGGATTCGGCGGTTTCGGCAGGTCTTCCGGCGGACAGACATACAGAAGCTCCGGCGGATTTGGAGGCGGAAGGGCAGCGGGGCAGAGCTCCGGCGGTCCGGATAAGGACATCCCTGTGCGTGAGGGAGTGCTGCTCCAGAAGGGCAGCGATGTCTACACCATGGTCCGCGTGCCTTTCGAGACAGCGGTCCTCGGCGGAGAAGTGCTGGTGCCGACGCCGGACGGGCAGGTCAAATGCAAGGTCAAAGAGGGCACGCAGCCGGGTTCGAAGATCAGGCTGCGTGGGAAAGGCATGCCAAAACGAAACGGCAGCGGGCGCGGTGATGAGTATGTCACGGTTGAAATTGCGGTGCCCAGCCGCATGAGCGCGGAGAAGAAGAGAAAGCTCAGAGAGTACGCGCAGACAACATGAGGCAGATAATAGTGAACAAAGCTCGTCTTAATCAGACTTTCATGGTTCTGCATTTTCAGACAATGCATGACAGGGAAAGCGAGTTGAGACGGGCTTTTTTGTGTGCTATTATGAGAGAAATGCGATTACAAGAGTTCGACCACCGTCTGCACGCTTGTAACATCGCTGATCTTAATGTGAGGTGCATATGAACATAAAGATATTAGAACTGATTGACGGAGCAAAACAGGCCGAAGGTCTCACTGTCGTTATAGATGTGCTGCGGGCATTCTCTCTGGAAGTCTGCCTCTTCGCCCAGGGAGCGGTAAAAATCTATCCGATCGGCGACATGAATGAGGCATTTGCCCTGAAGGCGGAGCATCCGGACTGGCTTCTCTTCGGAGAGCGCGGCGGAGCCATGGTCGAAGGCTGTGATTACGGCAACTCGCCGACGGGTATCGCGGGCGTTGATTTCACCGGAAAGACGCTGATCCACTCGACCAGCGCCGGGACCCAGGGGATCGTGAACGCGACCGGCGCGGATGAGATCATCACAGGAAGCCTTCTCAACGCGCGGGCTATCGCGGAGTATATAAAAAAGAAGGATCCGGAAACTGTCTCCTTCTGCGCGATGGGCAACGCAGGTGTTCGCCGTGCAAATGAAGACGTCCTCTGCGCCGAATACATTAAGAGCATCCTCCTTGGGCATCCGATGCCCGATATAAAGGAGCGTGCGCGTGAGCTTGAGTGGAACGGCGCAGAACATTTCTTTAATGAAAATACGCAGCACATTTATCCGAAGCCGGACTTCTTTAAGTGCATAGAGGTCGACTCCTACGACCTTGTCATCCGGGTCGATCGGGACAAAGACGGAAGATATGTGGCGACGAGAGTGTAAATCATGGGCTGGCGCATTATGCGCCGGCTCTTTACGTCTGGAAGAAGGGCAGCCGCACTAATTCGATAACTCCTTTTACGTCTGGAAGATAGGTAGCAGTCTGTTGTGCAAAATTATATCCCCCCATGGGGCTTAAAATCCGTGCTTTAGTGCAGTAAAATATTCACAGGATACAGGGATTCATTTTGGAATAATGTCAGTTGGCACTGACTGGAATCCCACGCCAAGTTTCGAGAGAGACTTGAAATATAAATCCGATTAAACTCTGGTTCTGATCACGGGACGAAAGCATGAAGAGTTTTGAATGACCCATGAGGAGGATTTCCTATGCATATGGCAGACGCGCTCGTTGCGCCGGCAGTCGCAGGCACAATGTATCTGTGCTCAACCGGAGCGGCGACATATTCCGTAAAAAAAGTAAGAGACATGGCGGATCCGAAAAAGATTCCGGTCATGGGAATTATGGGTGCTTTTGTTTTCGCTACCCAGATGATCAATTTCACGATCCCGGGCACAGGTTCCAGCGGCCACCTCTGCGGCGGTATGCTGCTGACTGCGCTCCTCGGACCCAGCGGCGCGTTCCTGACAATGATCAGTGTGCTGCTGATTCAATGTCTTCTTTTTGCGGACGGAGGCTTGCTGGCCCTCGGCTGTAATGTCTGGAACATGGCATTTTACGGGTGCTTTGTCGGTGCCCTGATCTGGCGCCTTTTCATGAAGGGCGGTATGACCCGCGGCAAGATCATTGCGGCTTCGATAGTCGGCTCCGTGGTCACTCTGCAGATGGGTGCTTTCAGCGTCGTCCTCGAGACCCTCGCGTCCGGCATCACTGAGCTTCCGTTCTCAACATTTTTGCTTGCAATGCAACCCATCCATCTTGCCATAGGCGCGGTTGAAGGGCTTATCACTGCGGCGGTACTGTCATTTGTATATTCCGCAAGGCCGGAGCTTCTCTACTGCTCTTATGCTTCTGCAAATGAAAACCGCCTCTCTGTCGGCAAGACTCTTGCCATCATCGGCGTGTGCGCGGCTTTGATCGGCGGCGGCCTGTCGCTATTTGCATCATCCTATCCTGACGGACTCGAATGGTCGCTCGAAAGAGTCACAGGAAGTACGGAACTTGATGCGGAAGGATCCATCTATGAGGCTGCGGGCAGCGTTCAGGAAACCACATCGCTTCTGCCTGATTACGCGTTCAAAGGAAGCGAATCGGCAGTGGGGACATCCTTCTCCGGCATCGTCGGCGGCGCGGTTGTTGCGCTCGTCTGCATCGGAGGCTGCACCGCGTTCAAGTTTTACAAAAAGGCACGAACCGCATAAAGACATTAATGAGCAAGATCAGCAGTGCAATAACTGAAATTCACAGAATTGAAGATCTGCAAAAAAGAGACCAGTGGCTGAACCGCATTCACCCACTGGTCAAACTTGCGTGTACATGTTTTTATATCGTCTGCCTGGTCTCGTTCAACCCTTATGATATTCTGGGCGTGCTGTCCATGGGGCTCTATCCGCTCATCCTGTTCATGGCGGGCGATCTCAGCATAACTGACTGCCTTCGAAGAGTGCGCATCGTTCTGCCCCTTGTGTGCCTGATCGGAATCTTCAATCCGATTTTCGACAGGGCTCCGATGCTCCTTTTCGGGTTCGCTGTGAGGGCGGGATTTGTCTCTATGCTGACTCTGATCATGAAGGGTGTGTTCGCGGTCCTGGCCTCCTACATCCTGATCGCGTCGACGTCTATCGAAAATATCTGTTACGCGCTCAGCGTTCTTCACCTTCCCGGTATCCTGATTACTGAGACTCTGCTCATCTACCGTTATGTCGGGCTGCTCCTTGCCGAGACAGAACGGATTACGCAGGCTTACTCGCTTCGGGCTCCGGGTCAGAAGGGTGTGCATTTTAAAGTCTGGGGGTCACTCGCCGGACAGATGCTTCTTCGCAGCATGGATCGTGCAAATGACGTCTTCGCCAGCATGTCTCTCCGAGGTTATTCTTCGGATTTTCGATACCTGAAATCCGGTATCCGATGGCGGGCTTTTGACTTGCTTTATCTTGCGGTCTGGTGCTGCGCATTTTTGTTTCTCCGGAACTTCCCTCTTTTTGAAATGGTGGGATCATTGTTCGTCTGAAAAATAATGCAGGGGATTGTGTCACGCCACTGAGACGAATAGCATATTGATTTGCCCGCCGCTTGTAGAAGCTTAGTTTTCCCCGACTGAGATATATCAGCCGCATGCTTTATGTGGAAAAAGGCCGGCAATGGTCAGTACATCGGATGTATGAATAAATGGAGTAAAAATGAGAAAAATTGAAATCAGGAATCTGACATTTGCATACATGAAAGGCGCGGATATATTGAAAGATATCTCACTCAGCGTGTCTCCGGGTGAATCTGTCGGGTTGGTCGGCGCGAACGGAGCGGGAAAATCCACCCTGCTCAAGATTCTTGTAGGGCTGAACCCGGGATTTGCGGGAAGTGTGACGGTCGGCGGAATTCCGGTCGAAAAGGGTACGTTGCCAAAGATCCGGCAGAAGATCGGCTACGTGTTCCAGGATTCGGACAGCCAGCTTTTTATGACGACTGTGGGCGAGGACGTGGCTTTCGGACCGAGGAACTACGGACTTTCTGAGAGCGAGGTCAGAGCCCGCACGGATCGGGCGCTGGCTGAGACAGGCATCACGCATATAAAGGACAGACCGATCATGAGGCTTTCCGGCGGTGAGAAGAAGCTGGCTTCTATCGCGACGATACTCTCCATGGAGCCGGAGATTTTGCTGCTCGATGAGCCGTCGATTGCTCTCGATCCAAAGAATCGGCGGAATATCATTAACATATTGAACCGCCTTCAGGCGACGAATATCATTGCCTCCCACGATCTCGACATGATCATGGATACGTGCAGCCGCACGGTCCTGATGGCCGGCGGGAAAATTATAGCCGACGGACCGACCGACAAGATACTGCGGGATAAGGCGCTTCTTGAAGAGAACAATCTGGAGCTGCCGCTCAGGCTGCAGTGATACGAAAACTCGCGCAAGAGAAGCCGACGTGTGCTATAATACGTTTTATAAAAGGTATCGCGCCTGAAGAAAGCCTTTGGACCGGTTCAAGGCTCACCAATTTTTACCGAGGAGGAGCAGAAAATGGCAGACCATACGCATGAACATTTGCAGGAAAAAGAGCACCTCGCTCATGTGCACGGGCACTACCACTCCCCGGAGCACAAGAAAAAGGTGTTGAACAGGCTGGCCAGGATCATCGGCCATCTTCAGAAGGTAAAGGATATGGTTGAAAATGATGAGGACTGCGCGGACATCCTCGTTCAGCTGTCCGCAGTCAATTCCGCCGTTCGGAGTCTCGGCAAGGTGATCATCAACGAGCACATCACCCACTGCCTGATCCATGCGATGGAGGACGGCGACAGCCATTCGATCGAAGACTTTCAGAAGGCAATCGAGCGCTTTCTGTGATGCGTGACACCCACCGACAGATCGCAGCTGCGCAAAGATGGTTCTGCCGCAAGCAGGCAGAAAATTTGCCCCGACAACAAAAATAACGCCGCCCGGACCCTCGCTGCTAGAAGCGCGAGATGCCAACGGGCGGCGTCTTTTTTCATTTTATCATACTGTACGATTTACTGTCATGTGCGCTGACTGTCCTCTGAGATAAACCGAGAGGGCTTTGCACACAATGCCTCCGATGATTCCGACAAGCACAGCCTCGATGAGTCCCTGCGTGCCGACGAGTGCGACGACGAATGCAAATGGGTTCGATACGCCGAGCGTATTCACCAGGCCCTGTACATAATCTGTGTGGTAGAAGACCAGGCAGATATAACCCATGAATAACAGCGTGTTGAGAAGCGGGGCGGCGATGGAACCGACGAAGAGGCTCCATGTTCTCTTGTGGTCGAGTTTCTTTACCAGCGAGTAGACAACTCCTGTAAGGAAGCCCATGAGTGTGCGGGTCACGACGCAGAGAATGAAGGTGTGGATCGGGCTGACGCCGAGAAGCGTGCTCGTCATGACAGAACCTCCGGTGAGTGCGTCCTTGAAGCTCACGAGTCCGAATACGGCTCCGGTGATGGCACCGCCTGCCGGACCGATGATGATGGCTGCCACTGCGATCGGCAATGTCAGAAAGCTCATGTAGAGCGGGCCTACCGGCACGCTTCCGAGTCCGATGGCTTTCATGACGAGCTGGATGCAGATGAGCATTGCGAGCTGCACGAGTGTGAGTAGATCGTAATTCTTTTTCATATTTTGTTTCCTCCTGCTGCTGTTCCGCCTTAGGCGCGGATACGGCGCAATTTCATAATAGCCGAAACATTTCAAAAGTCAATAGAAGTCACAGATTGTTCAACCTTTTGAACAAGAGTATCAAAGTGCTGTGACAGTGCAGACAGGCTGTACGGAAGGTCAAAGTTCGGCGCAGGCATCATCTTCATCGAAAAACGCAGGTCCTTTCCTCGAGCTTAGCAATGCATATGCATTGCTGATCTCTCAGTCGGACCCGCAATGTTTTTCTCACGAAGATGGATGCCCTGCTGCCGTAAGCGAAGTACAATAACAGCCTGTCTGAACTGTTACATAATAGCAACACGAGTACTATCCACACGTGAACCATTAATACCGGTAATATCAACTCCGCTCAATTGACATAATGCTACTCCTGTGATAGCCTTAATTACATATGAACGAATATTCAAATGAAAGCGGGGAATCGCCATGGCTATAAATGAAATTGAACACTGCGAACACACGGAGGTCCATGCCGAGACTGTCAGGGCAGTGCGGGAGCACATGCCGGCCGAGGATGAACTCTATGACCTGGCAGAGCTCTTTAAAGTGTTCGGGGACTCGACGAGGATCCGTATACTATTTGCACTCTTTGAAGCAGATATCTGCGTATGCGATCTCGCGGAGCTTCTGGGTATGACCCAGTCCGCGATCTCACATCAGCTGCGGATATTAAAGAACGCAAAGCTGGTCAAGAACAAAAGGGACGGCAAGCAGGTCATCTATTTTCTGGCAGACGAACATGTCAGATCCATCATCAATCAGGGTCTTGAACACATAGAAGAGTAATACTTACCGGAGATGGCAGAAATTCGGTCAGGAAGTTTTTGCTAATTAATGACAGGCAGTACGTAATCTCACTTCACATCCGGATTATTTCCGCGGTGTGCAAGTGGGATTTTTTACTTCAGGAGATGTTTTATGGAATACAAGTTTGAAGAACTGATCCACAGGTGGGAGGAGCACGAGCTCTTTTACAGGGATCTCTATATGAAAAAGCAGGGTGACCCGGCGGCATATCAAGAGTATTTAAAGTCGTTAGATATCAATGATCTGCAGAACCGGGGACTCACGGTCCCCGAACTTTTTGCGCCGTTTTCCGTGCTCGGGGAATACTCGATTATTTTTCCGCTGGCGGCGGACCTGTCTGTCTGGAAGCACAGCCGTTATACGCCGTCCTACTATCATTCGCATGAATATATTGAGGTAGTCTGCGTCATGGAGGGCAGGGCAGTCAACCGGTTCAGCGAGACGGAGAGCTACGAGATGGTGCCGGGCGACATTATCATCCTGCCTGACGGCACCCGCCACGCGCTGGAGGTCTTTTCGGATGACGGCATCGTGCTGAATATCATGCTGAAGAAGAGCACATTCGAGACAGCCTTTTTCGATATACTCTCCAATGACAACCTGCTGTCGAACTTCTTTCAGGGCGTGCTGCGCGGGGAGAACAGAACGCCGTACCTCTATTTCTCCTGCGGCGAGGATCCTGAAATCAGGAAATGCATTGAGCGTATGTTCCTCGAATACTACTGCCACCGCCACTATTACGAGATGATTGAAAAGAGTCTGGTGATCTGCCTCTTTTCGCTGCTACTCCGCGACGCCGATAAATATCTGACGCAGGGGGAGAAGGATATTAGATACAGGATATATCAATATTTGCATAAAAGTTTTGCAAATACATCTCTCGAGGAAGCTGCCGATTCCTTCGGCTACCGCCCCGCATACTTCAGCCGCCTTGTCCGCAGGGAGACCGGCCATTCTTTCACGGAGATTCTCACAGCCTACAGAATGCAAATGGCCTGCCGGCTCCTTCTTGAGAGCAATATCCCGATTTATCAGATCAGCGAGATCGTCGGCTATCAGTCTTTGGAGCATTTTAACCGCACCTTCAAGGCTCAGAAGGGCATGCCGCCGTCCGAGTTCAGAAAGAAAAACAGATAGTAAAAAAACATCAAGTTGCCGGACAAGACACTCAATGGTATCTCTCACTGAAAGACGATAATATTATTATCAGAATACTGTCCACATATTCGAAATGCTGATGTGGCTCATTCGTTAAGGAGGAGTGAGCAGATAACTCGTTTCGCTGTGCATGGACGGAAAGGAGTGAGAGATGAAAAAGTTACTAAGTGTATTCCTTGCAGCTGCGATGACCATTTCCCTCAGCGCGTCAGTCTATGCCGGTGGACCCGATGCTTTTCCGGATGAGGAGATAATGGTGGAAGAAGCTGCCGAGGACGAGATCCTGGTGGAGGACACCGCGGAGGAGGTTGCGCTCGCGGTGGAGGACACTGAAGCTCCGGAGGCCGCACTGGCCGAAGATACAGCCGAAATTCTTTCTGAGGAAAATGAGGAAGAAGTCGGCAAGATCGCTCCGGTTTATAAGTACAGAGTGTATGTGCCTGAGACATATACAGAGACTCAGAAATACCCGTCCGTCTATCTGATGCCGTATAACGGCTTCAGCGCGGACCAGTATTTCGAAGACGGAATTGAGGCTGTCCTCGATGAGATCATGGCCAGCGATGAAGCTATCGATATGATTGTTGTCATGCCGGAGTATAAGGCCGGCGAAGATTATGTGGCCAAGCTCCCGGAGCTTGTAGCGGAGATCGAGAGCAATTACTCTGTCATTGCCGACCCTAATTACCGTGCCCTGCTCGGCGTGAACGTCGGCGGTTATATGACGTATGAGATTGCAACAATCGAGAGTAATAGTCATCCTGAGGTTGCAAATCTGTTCCACTGCTTCGGATCTCTCATGGGCGATTTTACAAGTGATGCCAATCCGTATCTTGGAGATAAGGGGTCTGTATACAATGATTTCGTAGCCGGTATGGACCGTATGGGCGGCAGAGGCAGCAACTTCCTGAGAAATAAGTTCTTCTACATCGACGCACCGAACGGATCCGCTGACAGCACAATAGCCGGCGGAACATCCGATATCGGTGCAGGTCTTGAGAAGAGATCGAATCCTTACTGGGCATACGGGGGATCCTATTATCTTTACAGCACCCCGGATCCGAAAATGGTAGAATACGCGATACTCGATGGAGAGGAGAATGCGGACTTCTATATGGGAGGTCTTCATCGTTCCCTGAACAGATTCAGCCGGAGATTTACAGAGAATCTCTTTGCCGGAAGCCTCAGCTGTACGCCTCAGGCTGTGACAAGCGCTGATAACACGATCGACGCGACAGTGAAGATCACAGTGAACAGCAGAATCGAAAAATATGTTGATGAGATCCCGGATGTCACACTGACAGTTAAGATGACAGATCCGCTCACAGGCAGCGAGCTCTACAGTGTTAGCGAATCCCTTGGAACTCTCACGGCTGATGAGCAGGCTGAAAAGCACATTGAACTTCAGAGCAGCGACATGGCGGACGGTCTCAACACAACAGTGACAGCCAGCATTTCTCTCCTCGGTATGGAGCATGAACTTGCCACTCTGGATCTGGTCACTGTACAGGATTGCGGCGAAGCAGACGATGAGAAACTGATCGACCTTATGGGCAACTGGTATTTCAAGGCCTATAAGACCTATCGCAGGAATGACCCGACTATCGTTGACCTCGACAGGATCGCTTACCTCACACCGGATGTCTATGAGTCCTGGGGCATTGTACAGCCCTGCCTCGGCTGGTGGACTGGTGATTTTGACGCCTCCCTCGGCGGCCAGGACAACTATGGCGGCTATGCGTGGTACATCCGTACATTCGATGTTCCCGCTGACTTCCCGACAGAAGATCTTACCATGGCAGTCGGCTTTTTCGATGAGGCCAACGAGACATATGTCAACGGACATCTTATCGGATCTTCCGGCATGAGATATGACATTGCACCGGAAAACGTCGGTGTCTATGACGGCTCGAATCCGTGGGATGTCAACTGCGTATATCCGATTGACTCCGCCTACATCAATTATGGCGGCGAGAATACGATCGCTGTGCGCATCTGCAACTCCAGCGGTGGCGGCGGCTGGTATGAAGGCCCGGTAGGTATTTATTCCAGAGCAGCATATGATAAGATTTCGGCAGGTGACTCCCGCCTCACAGTAGAGGAGTATGAGTCTGCATCGACCGGAAGTACAGAGACATTCCGCCTCTATCTGCCGGAAGATTACTATGAGAAGGATAATGTCAAGCGTTACCCGACACTTTACCTCTTCCACGGCATCAACAGCACAAGCAAGACATATGAGATCGATGATATCGATCAAGTCCTCGATGAGGCTGTCAAGGCCGGGCTGATCCGCGATATGATTGTTGTCATTCCGGATGACCCGACAAAGTCAAGCTTCTGGAGAGGCACATACGGCGACATGGTCATCAAGGATCTGGTTCCCTATGTAGATGAGCATTATCGCACAATTAATGATGAGCGCTACAGATTCACAGCCGGCTGCTCGATGGGCGGCGCAGGTTCCGTCGGTCTCGGCCTCTTCAATCCGAACCTCTTCTCGGGTGTCATCAGTTTCTATGGAGCTCTCAACTACACATCTGCCGTCTCTGACGGGGCTGCGGTCTCCAAAGAATATCTTGACATGTACAGGATCTACATGGCCTGCGGTAATCAGGATATGTACAACTTCTATGATGTGCAGGAGCAGATGAGCCGGGTTCTCACAGAAAAGGGAATCGAGCATTATCACCTTGTTGACAACGGCACCCATACAAGCTCCTTCTACCTGCCGCACTTCATCCCGGCGGTACAATACATTCTGGAGGGATCCTACTCTACGATGACATCCGCGGAGATCCTCAGCGGTTCCGTCGAGAAGAAGAGCGCGTCGGCGGATGAGCACACAGTCACAGCGCTTGCCAAACTTACTGTCAGTGACAAGATCAGTGATTACCTGAACACAGTCGCTGCATCCAGCTTCACTGAAGATGAGAATCCGCCTCTGCGCATCCCGGTAGAATTCAGGATCACGCAGAATGACAAGGTCGTAGCTTCGTCAACGATTTTCTTCGAAGTCGATGCAGCGGGCGAATTTGAAGCCGAAGCTGAAATCCTGGCAGAGGCCCTTGACCAGTCAGCCGAATACAAAGTCTCGGCTTACGCGTCTGCTCTTGAAAATACTGTAGAGCTCGGAAGCTATGTCGAGAATGAAGTAGACGATGGACTTTTCGATGATGTCAAGGATCCGAAGCATCCGTACTTCACAGCGATTTACTGGGCAGTCGATAAGGGTATCACAAAAGGCTACACCGGAACAAATCTCTTCGGTATCGACGATCCGTGCACACGCGGCCAGGCTATGATGTTCCTCTGGAGAATGGCCGGCAAGCCGAATCCGACATACAAGGCACAGAGCCCGTTCAAGGATGTTCCGACGAACCACGCCTTCTATAAAGCTATCCTCTGGGGCCAGCAGAAGGGCATCACTAAGGGCTACTCAGACGGTACATTCGGAATCGATCAGCCATGCACGCGCGGCCAGATCGTGACCTTTATCTGGAGATATAAGGGACAGCCGAAACCGAAGACGACAAAGAGCCCGTTCAAGGATACAATCACACCGGCATACAAGACAGCTGTTCTCTGGGCAGTAGAGAAGAAAGTCACGAACGGCTTCTCCGACGGAACCTTCAGAGACAAAGCTGAGTGCACAAGAGGTATGATCGTCAAGTTCCTTTATAACATCAGATGATGGAGAGTCATTTTCAGCTGTAAGATGTATCCCCGTTTTATAGTATTACCCCAGGAAAGGCTGCCGCGCCGGGTGCGCGGCAGCTTTTCTCACGAAGAAGGATGCTTTGTCGCCGGATAAGTGAACCCGGAAAGCAGCCCGTCTGAACAGCCGCGATTTATGCGGGTCAACTGACCGGAAATGTATTGACAATGCACCGGGATGTGGTAGAATAGAATCAAACATATGAATAAGTGTTCATATGATAAAAGAAAAAGTACTGTTTCAAAATCAGGAAGAGAGGATTTTGCCATGAAGAAAACCTATAAAATCGATGTCGACTGCGCTAACTGTGCAAATAAGATGGAGGAAGCCACAAAGAAGACTCCCGGCGTGAAGGACGCGACAGTCAATTTTATGGCACTCAAGATGAAGGTCGAATTCGAGGACGGCGCTGACGTGGACGTTGTAATGCAGAACGTCATCAAGAATTGTAAAATAGTGGAGGATGACTGCCAGATCTTTATCTGACAGCATTTGCAATGAACAAAAAACAGAAAAATCTGCTGATCAGGGTCATCTCGGCGGGAGTGATGATGGCCGTCCTCCTGCTTCTGCCGCTTGATGATAAGCCGATTCTCAGATTTGCATTATTCATGATTCCCTACCTCACAGTCGGATATGATATTCTTCGAAAAGCGTTCAAGGGAATCATGAACAGACAGGTGTTCGACGAGAATTTCCTTATGGGGGTTGCGACCATCGGAGCCATGGCTCTCGGCGAGTACACTGAGGGTGTTGCCGTTATGTGGTTCTACCAGATCGGTGAGCTCTTCCAGAGCTACGCCGTCGGAAAGAGCCGGCAGAATATTTCCGATCTCATGGATATCCGTCCTGATTACGCCAATATTGAAGAGGATGGGCAGATAGAGAAGGTCGATCCGGATGACGTCGAGGTGGGTTCTACTATTGTGGTGAATCCGGGTGAGAAAGTGCCGATCGACGGCGTGATCATAGAGGGGCACACGACACTCAATACAGCCGCGCTGACCGGTGAAAGTATTCCGGCAGATGTGCAGGTTGGTGATGAAGTCATCTCCGGCTGCGTCAACATGACCGGTGTCATCAAGATCGAGACAACGAGGGAATTTGAGGAATCGACTGCCTCGAAGATCCTTGATCTGGTGGAGAACGCGACGTCGCGGAAGTCGAAGTCTGAGCAGTTCATAACGAAATTTGCGAAAGTCTACACGCCGGCGGTGTGCTACAGTGCACTTGCCCTGGCGGTCCTTCCTCCAATTATCCGGCTCGTGATCGGTATGCAGCCGATGTGGGGCGACTGGATCTACAGAGCTCTGACTTTCCTTGTAATCAGCTGCCCCTGCGCTATCGTCGTCAGTATTCCGCTGAGCTTTTTCGGAGGCATCGGCGGGGCCGGCAATCAGGGTATTCTGATCAAGGGTTCCAACTTCATGGAGACGCTGTCACAGGTGAAGACGGTCGTATTTGACAAGACCGGAACTATAACCAAGGGAAACTTTGTCGTGTCCGGTGTGCATCACAGCACGATGGAAGATAAGAAGCTTGTTGAGCTCGCTGCCCTGGCGGAAGCTCATTCGAGCCATCCGATCAGCAGAAGCCTTCAGGAAGCCTACGGCAAACCTCTCGACCTCGGACGTGTGTCTGATGTGACCGAGTATTCGGGCGAGGGTGTGGTCGCCGTTGTAGATGGTAAGCAGGTCGCCGCGGGAAATCTTCGCCTTATGAAAAGGCTTGGAATTACGGCGGAAGATTGTCACAAAGTCGGAACGGTCGTCCACATTGCGCTGGATGGAGAGTATGCCGGCCATATCCTGATTGCTGACGAGTTGAAAGGAAGCGCTTCGGAAGCTATGAAAGCCCTGGCTAAAGCCGGCGTAAGGCGCACCGTCATGCTGACCGGCGACAAGGAAAATGTGGCCCAAGCGGTGGCATCCGAAGTCGGGATCAGCGAGTACCACGCGGGTCTCCTCCCGGCGGACAAGGTCGGGCACGTCGAGAAGCTTCTTGCCTCGTCAACTGAGAAGGACCGTCTGGCCTTCGTAGGCGACGGCATCAACGACGCGCCGGTGCTCGGCCGGGCTGATATCGGCATTGCGATGGGTGCCCTCGGTTCAGACGCTGCAATCGAGGCTGCGGATGTGGTCCTCATGGACGACGATCCGCTCAAAATTGCCAAGGCTATCCGCATTGCCAAAAAGTGCATGCGCATAGTGTATGAGAATATTTATTTCGCCATCGGTGTGAAGCTGGCCTGCCTGCTTCTCGGGGCGCTCGGTATAGCCAACATGTGGCTTGCGATATTCGCGGATGTCGGCGTCATGGTGATCTGCGTGCTGAACGCGATCAGGTGCCTTATGGTGAAGAATCTGTAACTAATCAATCCAGGTCGCGCTCGCGAGACTTGGAGCGGGATCGGAATTGAGATGAGTTGACATAATACTAAAAATCCTGCATTCTGCTGCCGGGATGGCAGTAGGATGCAGGATTTTTTTATCCAAAGTCCTCGTAATTTTCGGTGAAAGAGTGCAACTCCCCGCGGGTCTTATAGCCTGGGAAAGTATCGAGCTGGACTGCGTGGCACGCGTTAAAGATACTGGTCTCGATTTCCGGATTGGTCTTTTTCAATTGACGGATCAGCTCCTTGGTCTCGCGGCGCCGGGACGTGGTCTCGGCATTGTCCCTGGAAGTCGTCTCGGTGAAACGGCAGGCACACTGAATAAACTCGAGGCCGTTGTATCTTGCCCAGGCAATAATATCGGCTTCATTGATGCGGTACATAGGCCGGATGAGCTCCATGCCCTCGAAGTTCAGGCTGTGGACTTTGGGGACAATAGTTTCCAGCTTGCTGCTGTTCATCATAGCCATGACGACCGTCTCTATGACGTCGCTCATATGGTGGCCGAGCGCGATCTTGTTGCATCCGAGCTCTTTGGCCTTCGCGTAGAGATGGCCTCGGCGCATGCGGGCGCAGAGGTAGCAGGGCGACTTGGTCTGTTTGTTCGCGACATCAAAGATATCCGTCTCGAAAATCTGGATCGGGACCTCAAGGAGAGCGGCGTTGCTCTCGATTTTTTGGCGGTTTATCGGATTGTAACCCGGATCCATGACCAGATAAATGACGTCGAACGGGACCCTGGTGTGCTTATGAAGTTCCTGCATGAGCTTGGACATCAGCATGCTGTCCTTTCCGCCCGAGATGCAAACCGCGATCTTGTCGCCGGGGGAGATCAGCTCATATTTTACGATTGCTGTCATGAACGGTGCCCAGAGCTCTTTTCTATATTTTTTATTAATGCTGCGCTCGATCATCTGGCAGCGGGTGAGTTGTCTTGCCATAGGACTCCTTCGTACTGAATATTTATTCGCAAAGTATACACCATAACAGGAAGAATTCCAAATGCTTCTTGAGCAGGTATATCGCAACAGTTTCTGCCTTATGCAAAAATGTGATTTACGCCATGTATTATTCGTGATAAGATTGGTAGGCGTGAGTATATCGCGATAATTTCAATAAGTGAGGATAGTATGCCATTACTTGCCAATTTCCACACGCACACCACATTCTGCGACGGTAAGAACACTGCGGAAGAGATGGTGCAGCAGGCCATATCGCTGGGCTTTACCCAGCTGGGCTTTTCCGGCCACATGGATCCGGACATCCACATGGACATTCAAGCGTACTTTAATGAGATCCGCAGGCTGGCAGACGTCTACAGCGACAAAATAGAGATCCTCTGCGGCGTTGAGCTTGACAATATGTATGATCCGAGCTGCGCTCGCGGTGCGGATTATATCATCGGCTCGACGCATTTCCTTGATGTGCGTTCCGAGATCCCGATGTCGGTCGACAATACAGAAGAATACATGGCGCATCTTGCAAATAGATTCTTCGGCGGAGACTACTACGAACTCGCGAAAGCCTATTACGAGCTGGAAGCGCAGGTTTATGACCGTACTCGCTGCGATCTGATCGGACACTTCGATCTCGTGACACGATTTAACGACGAGATGCATTTTCTGGATGAAAGTGAACCCCGCTACTGGATCCCGGCTCTCACAGCCATGGAGCATCTGGTTCGTCAGGGCATTCCGTTCGAGATCAACTGCGGCGCGGTGAACCGGAATCGGAAGAGGGAGCTCTACCCGAACAGATTCCTCCTCCGGCACCTTCGGGAATTCGGCGGCGAGATATTTATAAATTCCGACGCCCACCAGAGAGAGCTTTTGGACGGCGGTTTTGACATAGCGGTGAGGACTGCTATCGAGTGCGGATTTACTCACGTCAATATCTTCACAAAAGAGGGGACAGGTAAGCTTCATGTTAAGCAGCTTGCCCTTGACACACTTTAATATAATCAATGACGAAGAATTCTCATGACTTTGGATCGTGAGATGAATGCGCTAATTGAAACTGATGCAGAAAGGCGGTTCACATGGCCAGAATTGCAACTGTAGCGAGAAAGACAAAAGAGACCGATATTAGGGTTACCATCAATCTTGACGGGAGCGGCATTTGCAGCATCGATTCGGGGATAGGGTTCTTTGACCATATGCTGAATGGATTTGCAAGACACGGAATGTTCGATCTTGAACTGACCTGCGACGGAGACACCTTCGTGGATTCCCATCACACGATTGAAGACTGCGGCATCGTGCTCGGCGAGGCCATCAGGCAGGCGGCCGGCGACAAGGCAGGCAACCGCCGCTTCGGCAGCTTTATCCTTCCGATGGACGAGACGCTTGTCCTCTGCGCAGTCGATCTGTCCGGCAGACCGTATCTGAATTATAAGGTCGATTTTACGGTTCCGCGCCTTGGAACGATGGACACGGAGATGGTCCGGGAGTTCTTCTACGCGGTGTCCTACTCGGCCGCAATGAATCTGCATGTGAAAATGCTGGACGGCCTGAACAATCATCACATCGCCGAGGCCTGCTTCAAGGCATTCGGCAAGGCTCTCGACGAGGCGACTTCCTACGACCCGAGGCTGGGAGGCCAGGTGTGGTCGACGAAGGGGAGCCTGTGATTTTTCAGCTGACTGTCTGCTGCCCATAAATATGTTGAGCTTGGGGTTGTTGCTTATGCGACAACCTCTTTTTTGACTTTATGACTGCCAAGGTCACCGGCAGAGGCAGCAAAATCCTGCTACCAAGGCAAATTTGCTGCCTTTAACCAAAATGAGTTTCTAAACTATGACCGGAATCAAGACAGGCAGCCCAAAGTGGCTGCCTGAACTCTTACGTAAGCTTCACTTGTGCAGTCAAAAGTGGTATTCTTAGGAAGTGATAATCTTAGGAAGAGATAATCTTAAGAAGTGATATTATAAGATACTGATATTAGATATCTGAGAGGATTTATCTATGAGACGACTTAAATCTTTATTAATAGTTCTTGCCGTCATGCTCACAACCGCCTGCGGAGAAAAACAGGTCACTGTCGACCCTGGATGCACGACCAGGATTCATTTTATATGTATCAGCAAGGACAATGCCGCCATGGACTGCATCCTGCTCGAGAGCGAAGGCCGCTTTGGGCTCGTCGATTGCGGCTATTGGGACCAGCGTGAGCAGATCACCGATTCCCTGCGGGCTCTGGGAGTGACCAAAGACAATCTGGAGTTCATCATCGGGACCCATGCGCACGCCGACCATATTGGCGCGATGAATTACCTTGTCCAGAACTACAATGTGGAGCGCATTTACCTCATGCCGTTCTCTGCCGACTGCCTCACGAAGCCGGAAGAGTGGTACGATGAGTCCTGGGACAATGTAATGAAGACCGCGGATGAGAAAGGTCTTATTGTCGTTGACACCTTCGAGGAGGGCGCGAGCGAGACCCCGTGGCTCGCTGAGTCGGATGAAAGCGACCTACTTGGCACCGGTGAGACGGATGAGAGCAATCTTCCCGGCAAAGCTGAGACGGCGAAGGGCAATCAAGCCGCGGCTGACAGCGAAAAAGCTTTGAGCAAGGTCGGCACAGAGAAGAAATCCGGTGAACCGGGTGATGCGATCAAGACCATAGAAGCGCAGCGCGTCAAAGGCCACGGAAAAGCAGGCAACCACTATACCGCAAGCCCGCACATTACCTTCGGCGACGCGGAGCTGGATATCCTGAACTATTCACAGGACTATCTTACCGAGAAGGTGGTGAATGCCAATGACGCCTCCCTCGTCGTCAAAGTCACCGCCGGCGGCCACACCGCGCTTCTTTGCGGTGATGTCTCCAATGCGGGACCGAGAGGCAAAGACCCCGGTTACGATGAAAAAACAGTGGCTGAGATGGTCGGTCACGTGGATATATTGCATTTGCCCCATCACGGCTACGGATGGTATGACACGAATATCCCGGAGGATCTTAAAAAGTTCGATGCCGACCATATCGTCCAGACAGGAGCTACGAGTATGCTCTTTACAGAGAAGCCGGACACTTACGACGAGATTATCCGCGAGGTCAAAAAGGGAGCCACATATGTCTCGACGTTCTGGTATGACCGCCGCGTCATGGGAGGTGACGGCCTCTACGCGATCACGTATAACATGAGCGATCTCACATCCAACATTCCCGCAGATGTCAGCATCCTGGCTGTGAACAGAGACGGAAAGAGTGTCATGTTCAAAGCAGGCCGTCTGGCCGAGTACAATTATGACGATAAGACGTATCTCTCCAACGGAATTCGCAACGATTACGGGACTTTGGAAATCGACGGAATTACCTACGAGATTGACAATAACGGCAGGATCATCGGCGTGTCCGATGCGGAGTAAAGATCCATCTCCCGGAATTGAAAAGGCTGGCACATTCTCGCGGCTCAGTCGCACAGGGCGTCACAAACGTATGTCTGATGTGCAAGAACAAAGAGCGATGAAAAAAGACAGGTGGTCACATGATTGATGAGTATGTAGTATCGGAAGGCAGGAAGCTCCGCATGGGAATCACGACCGGGACCTGCGCCGCGCTGGCTGCCCAGGGGGCGGTCAGGATGCTCCTTTCCGGCAGAGAACTGAAGGAAGCCTGCCTTGTCACCCCCAAGGGAATCCGGGTTACGGAGCCGCTCCTCGATATTTCGATCAGCGACGGAGCCGCATCCTGCGCCGTTCGCAAGGACGCGGGCGATGACAAAGACGCAACCGACGGCATCCTGATTTATGCCAGAGCATCTATACCGGATGCTGAAGAAAGTGAAAGTCCAGCCGGTCACATTTCTATCAAAAGTGCAAATTCGGCCGAGCGCATCTCTTACAAAAGTGCAAATGCAGCCGAACTTATATCCATCACCGGCGGCACCGGCATTGGCCGCGTCACTCTGCCGGGTCTTGACCAGCCGGTCGGGGCTGCCGCGATCAATTCGGTCCCACGGAAGATGATCCGCGAGGCGGTCGCGGACGCAGCTAATGCCCTCGGATATGACGGTCCGATCGAAATTACTGTCTATGCGCCTGAAGGGCGTAAGATTGCGGAGAAGACTTTTAACCCGAGACTTGGCATTGAGGGGGGTATCTCCATCCTCGGCACGAGTGGAATCGTGGAGCCCATGAGTCTTTCTGCTCTGAAATCCTCCATCGCTGTGGAGATCAGGCAGAAAGCCGCAATGGGACAAAGGAGACTTATTCTAACTCCCGGAAACTACGGTCTTGCTTACATAACCGGCTGGGCCGCAGAGAATGGGATAGACAGATTGAACGTGCCGGTCGTGACATGCTCGAACTTCATCGGCGACGCGCTGGATGAGGCGGGAGCGGCAGGCTTTGAGGATGTCCTCATCGTCGGTCATATCGGAAAGCTGGTAAAGCTCGCCGGCGGCATTATGAACACGCACAGCCGGATCGCAGACTGCCGCACGGAAATTATCACTGCACATACAGCCATGTGCGGGGCCGGCAGGGAAATCTGTCATGCCCTCATGAGGGCTGCGACGACGGATGCCTGTATTGAGATATTGAAGGATGCCGGACTCTTTGAGGAGACGACGGAGTCGATCATCACTGCGGTATCGGATCATTTGAATTATCGAGCACAGGGTCAGTACAGGGTCGGCGCTGTCATGTTTTCTAATGTGTACGGGCTTATCGGGGAGACGCAGGGAGCCCGGCAGATAATTGATGGCTGGAGATTGTGATTTCACGAGGTCAGTACGAATCGCAGCGTGCCCCGGATTTCGAATTAGGGTGAGCCTTGAATGTAAAAAGGTCGGAGAATAGTATGGTACATTTTGTCGGTGCGGGGCCGGGAGCCCCGGATCTTATCACTATAAGGGGAGCAGAACTTCTCAAAGAAGCAAATGTTGTCATTTACGCGGGCAGTCTTGTAAACCCCGCCTTGCTGGGGCTTTGCAGAGAAGACGCAAGCATATATAACAGCGCGGAGATGACGCTCGAGGAAGTCATTGACCGGATCAGGGAGGCCGAGAGCAGAGGGCAGACAACTGTCCGGCTCCACACCGGAGACCCATGCCTCTACGGGGCGATCCGTGAGCAGATGGACCTTCTGGCGGAAGCCGGCATTTGCTTCGACGACACGCCCGGCGTCTCGAGCTTCTGCGGGGCTGCGGCTGCCATCGGGGCTGAGTACACCCTGCCCGGTATTTCTCAGAGCGTAATTATCACCCGACTTGCTGGTCAGACTCCTGTGCCGGAGCGGGAGAGCCTTTCAAAACTTGCGTCTCACGGCGCGACGATGGTCATTTTCCTGTCCGCAGGGATGACGGAGCAGGTGGCCGCTGAGCTCCTTGCGGGCGGCTCATACACGGAGAACACTCCGGCGGCTATCGTCTACAAGGCGACCTGGCCGGAAGAGAAGGTCGTTCACTGCACAGTGGGGACGCTGGCGGAGGCGGCGCGTGCAAATGGCATTCGCAAGACCGCACTCATCCTTGTCGGTGATTTTTTAGGATCTGTGTATGAGAGAAGCAGACTGTACGATCCGGCATTTGAGACAGAGTACAGAAAGAAAACAGATACAAAACAGATATAAACACAAACATAAAAACAGATTTAAGAGGCAGTTATGGAACTTTTAAAGAAAATTGAAGCTATACTTCCCGAAGCCGAGGAGTCGCTCCTTCTGGAGCTCCTCGAGGGAGGATTTATATTTGACACTATTATTGACGGTGAGAAGATCGGCGTGCGGCGCGTGAGCGATACCCCGGCAGACGAGGGAGTTGTGCGCACCGAGCTTTTTCTCTTCCCGCAGAACGGGAAGAAGGACAAAATGAAGAAAGGGGCTTTCGCGGTCATAGAGGCCGAGGTGAGTGACGGCGTGAGCGGGAGGCATGCATTTGCCAATCCTCGATTTACTGACAGCAGAAAAGGGGCCATGACGGACGTCTACTATGCGGTCGCAGCTTCCACCGGCGGCAGGCAGATCGCGCAGGGCGGCGGTAACACGTATCTGGGCCATGATCTTCTTGTCGTGACGCCGGAGCGTGACCGGGTGGCCATTGAAGAGTTCGATTTCGGCGCAAATAAACTGTTCATGCTCGGCCTCTACGGCGGAGATTATAAGATTGAGATCCGGGAAAAATGAAGATATCGCTGACCGCCTTCACTGACCGGGGCGAGGCTCTGGCTGTGAAGATCACAAATCAGCTGAATAATGGCGGTGAACAGGCGGAGTTTGTCCGGTGCGGGAAGCGGCCGCTGTCTTCGGACAGTGAACCGGAATGCCCCGGCGACAAGAAGTTGCGGACTCCGGAGCCTTGTGCATACGTGCGGGCCGCTGATTGGACCGGGAAAGTGTTCGGTGAGAGTGACGCGCTGGTTTTTATTGGCGCTGCCGGCATTGCCGTGCGGTCGATCACGCCGCATATAGTGAGCAAGACGACGGACCCGGCCGTGGTGGTCATCGATGAGACAGGCCGCTTCGTCGTTCCGATTCTCTCAGGGCATCTCGGAGGTGCAAATGCACTCGCCTTACGTCTTGCTTCCATCACCGGCGGGCAGGCCGTGATTACGACAGCGACTGACGTAAACAGTGTGTTCGCATTTGACGACTGGGCGAGGCGCATGAACTGCGCGGTGGAGAACACAGATCTGATCCGGGAAGTATCCGGAACTCTGCTGAGAGGCGGAATCGTGCCTGTATGGAGTGATTTTGAGATTTCCGGAGAAGTGCCGTGTGGCGTTGAATATGGCAGTTTTGATAAGGCGTCAGTGTGCATCACGATCCGCGATGAAGTGTGTACGGTTTCGTGTGAGGATGCCTGCGCTGACTGCAGGACTGATGGATTGTCTGCCCCGATTGATAAGAATAGTGCGAGAAAGCTGCGCATTATCCCGCGGGTCGTCTGCGTCGGTATCGGGTGCAGGCGGGGAACGCCGGCCGAAGAGATTGAAGACGCGGTTTTGGAAGCGCTCAGGGAAAATGTTATTTCTCCCAAAGCCATGGCCGCCTTAACCAGCATTGATCTCAAGGCAGAAGAGGGGGGCATAAAAGAGCTTGCCCGAAAATATAGGGTGCCTTTCCTCACCTATTCTGCGGAGGAGCTTGGCGAAGTCCGGGGAGAATTCACCGGCTCGGAGTTTGTCATGTCCGTGACAGGCGTCGACAATGTGTGCGAGAGAGCGGCGGTGCGAGCAGCATCGCGGAGCGCGCTTCCCCGTGGCACCGAGTGTGGTCCTGCGGTTGAATTTGACTGCGGCAGTATGACTTATCATAATGGAGAAATCATTTGCAGAAAAAGAGCCAAAGACGGCGTGACTGTTGCGCTTGCCCGAAGAAAGGCAGATCTTAACTGGGAAGTACGATTTCAATGACAGTTCAGACGGGCTGGACTTGATTTTAGAATCCGGCGCAAACATCATCTTCATCGAAAAACGCAGGTCCTTCCCTGCGAGCCGTAAAAAAGCTTACGCTTTTTGATCTCTCAGTCGGACCTACAATGTTTTTCTCACGAAGATGAATGCTTTGCGCCTGAAACGTAACATAAGAACAGCCTGTCTGAACAGTTACTGTTTTCGATAAGTGCTCAAGAGGAATTTTTATGGCGAAATTATATGTCGTCGGCATCGGTCCGGGCAGTGAGGCTGCTATGACGGGTGACGCAAAACGGGCAATTGAAGAATCTGAGATCATAGGCGGATACACTGTCTATGTTGAGCTGGTCAGGAAAATATATCCGGACAAGGAGTATTTCACGACACCGATGACTAAGGAAATCGACCGGTGCCGTCTGGCTCTCACGCATGCGGCAAATGGCAGGACATGCGCGATGGTCTGCAGCGGCGATGCAGGCGTTTACGGCATGGCGGGACCGATCCTGCAGCTGCTATCGGAATATCCGGATGCAGAGGTCGTCGTTGTGCCGGGGCTCACAGCTGCAAACTCCGGAGCAGCTGTTCTAGGTGCTCCGCTCACGAACGATTACTGTGTCATCTCGCTGTCTGACGCGCTGACCCCTTGGCAGGTCATTGAGAAGAGGCTCCGTGCCGCAGGCAGGGGAGATTTTGTGACAGTCCTTTACAATCCGTCGTCCAGGAGACGGGCGGATTACCTTGGCAGAGCCTGTGATATTCTGCTTGAAACCCGGAGCGCGGACACGGTCTGCGGCTGGGTGCGCAATATCGGCAGGGAGGGGCAGGAACACAAAATCACGACGCTGGGTCAGTTGAAAGACGAACAGGTCGATATGTTTACGACTGTGTTCATAGGCAACAGCGATACTGTATACACGGACGGGTACATGGTGACCGGCCGCGGATATACAAAATTGTAGGATGAAGGAATGATCCATGAAAATACTGATTTTCGGCGGGACGACCGAAGGCCGCACGCTTGCCCAGGCAATATCAGAACTTCACAAAGACAAGCACAGCGTGACGGTTAGTGTGGCGACTAGCGTCGGCGCGCATGAACTGGAAGGTATTAACGGCATCAAGGTCATTGTGGGAAGGCTGGACGAGGAGGAAATGGCCCGGCTTTTTATACAAAGAGAATCGGACGGGGAAAGCCATAACCGGGCAGATACGCATGTGCCGTATGACCTTGTCGTGGACGCGACCCACCCTTATGCCGTGGAGGTGTCCGCCAACATTCGCTCTGCCGCGGCAAGGACCGGCGTTTCTTTAGTGCGGCTCGTGAGGACTGACAATGACGGAGAAATCAGAGGCGAGTTATTGCAAGACTCTGATGCTGTCCATGTAGACTCAGCGGCTTCCGCCGCCACATACCTTGCCAAGACGGAGGGTAGGATACTTCTCACAACAGGGTCGAAGGAACTTGGCGCTTTTCGCGAGATTCCGGCCGACCGGCTCTATGTCCGCGTGCTGCCGACGGCGGCAGGTATTGCGGCCTGCGAGCAGGCAGGAATTCCTTATCGCAATATAATCGCGATGGTCGGACCGTTTTCACAGGAGATGAACGCCGCGACGATGCGCCAGTATCAGATCGCGTGGATGGTCACGAAGGACAGCGGAAAAGCCGGAGGGTTTGATGAGAAAATGGAAGCCTGCCGGGAGACGGGAGCACGTCCGGTTGTGATTGAGAGGCCGAGAGAGTGTGGGCTTTCTATGGAGGAAGTTTTAGCGCTTATCGGATGACAGATTTTGGGCAGTACTGCTGCCATGACAGCCTGTCTGAACTGTTACCGACAGTTTTGGGGGACAGATGCGGAAAATGATGATATTTGCTTGACAGGAAATGAAAAAGCAGGTATATTGTTAGTGACAACAAACCGGCATGCAGGACCGCACGCCGGTAATTATAAACATACAGGTTAGATATAGCTAACTAAGAAGCAGGAGGTAGTTCATGAGCGTAGTGATTCTTGGCGGGAATGAGTGTATGGAGAGACAATATACAAATGCATGTCGGAAATACGGCTGCAAGGCCAAGGTATTCTGCAAGCCCTGCGCGGATATGAGCAGCAGGATTGGATCGCCGGATCTTCTGATTGTGTTCACACATACTATTTCCCACAAAATGCTTAAGTGTGCCCTGACCGGAATCCATGGGAACACGAAGATCGTACGGTCGCATACCAGTTCCATGAAGTCTCTCAAGGATATCTTAAACGAGCACGCATGTGCCGCGGCTGTGTAAACAGTGAAATCATTTTGCGATGCAGAAAAAATCATATGGGAGGTTTTAACGGATGCCTGAACGAGTATTGATCGATCATTGCTCGCCGACTCTGGCAGGCCTGAAAACCGGAAATATGTTTCCGGTGAATGTAAACCCCGGGCAGGATATTTGCGACGAACTGAGGCAGCTGAACAGGATGTTCCGGGAGAAAGGGATCCGCGTTGTGATGCTCCGGAGGGATGGCAAAAAGGCTTTGGTGTATCTGTACAGACCGGATTATCTGGACAGGGATCTTCGGTGTCCGGAAGCCCGGCAGATTCTCGAGGAAAAGGGATATTGCAGCGGTTCTGCGGGTGAATGCGTTGCGGAGCTGATCCGGCATATGGCTGAAGATGAATTTCCTCATGAGGTAGGCCTCTTCCTCGGGTACCCGGCGGAAGATGTACGCTGCTTTATGGAAGATTCCCGGCACGGCGTGAAGTGCACAGGCTGCTGGAAGGCATACGGGAATGAAGAGGAGGCGGAGAAAACATTTGCAAGATACAGAAAATGCACCGATGTATACCGCAGACAGTTATCACAGGGTAAATCTCTCTTCCAACTGACGGTCCGGACGGATCGACAGGTTGGGTGGGATTATCATAGTTAATTAAGAAAGGAAACACAATTATGAGCAAAGTTGCAGTAGTTTACTGGAGTGGAACAGGGAATACGGAGGCAATGGCCAATGCAGTGGCAGAAGGCGCAAAGGATAAGGGGGCGGAAGTTTCTCTTATTGATGCGGCAAGTTTTTCTTCCGACCAGGTGAGCTCTTATGACGGGATCGCGTTCGGATGCCCGGCTATGGGTGACGAGGTCCTTGAGGAGAGCGAATTCGACCCGATGTTCACGGATGTGGAGCAGGCTCTCGCCGGCAAAAAGATTGCTCTGTTCGGTTCCTACGGATGGGGCGACGGACAGTGGATGCGTGACTGGGAAGACAGGTGCCGGGAAGCCGGAGCGGAACTTGCGGCGGACAGCGTAATTGCAAATGAAGCCCCCGGAGACGAGGAAACAGAACTGTGCAGGGGACTCGGAGCTGCGCTTGTTTGATTAGCTGGTATAAACTTTAAGTTGCTGCAGCAAACTCACTAGGCGAAACACAATGACTGTTCTGCCCTTGATTTCTTCGCAAAAAAGACTATAATAAGACATTAGTTAGAAATTTCTAACCGGTGTCTTATTTTTTATTTTGTAGTTAGCAATTACAAATATTATGTCGTAAGGAGGAGCATTATATGTCTATCGGAGGAAGAGTCGCATGGTTTATCGGAGGAGCACTTTTCGGATCTGCGGGTCTGAGAATCCTGTCCGGCAGGGACGCAAAAAAGGTTTATACACATGCCACAGCGGCGACGCTTCGCTGTAAGGATGAGGTGATGAAGCACGTGGAACTCGTCCAGGAGGGCTGCTCGGATATTTTTGAGGACGCTAAACAGATAAACGAGAAGCGGAGAAAGGAAGAAGAGGCAGAATACATCGACGATTTCGCGAAGACGGATGAAACGGAATTTGCAGAAGAGAGCAACGAGAAATGAGATTTCAGATCTTGCATGATATTCCCGGCAGGATGCGTCTTCGGGCGGATGTTCGCTCGATGAGCACGGAGCAGGCGGACGTTCTTGAGGCGTGGATCAAAACATTGCCGGGAGTTGACCGGGTAACGGTTCATGAACGGACGCGCAGTGTAACGGTGGTTTATCACGGGGACCGCAGGAAACTTTGCGGATCACTTGCCGCTTTTACTTATGAGAGCGCGGAAAAGTCTCTGGGACCGCAGCCGTCCGGAAGCCGGTTAATGAACCGGGAGTACAAGGAAAAGCTGGTCTTCCTTGTTGTCAGACACTTCGCAAGGCGTTTCCTGCTGCCAAATCCGCTTCGGCGCGTGCTTTCAGTTTGCAGGACATGTCCGAGAATAATTAAAGGCATAAAAGCTGCTGCGGCCGGTCACCTTACGGTGGAGGTACTTGACGGAATCGCCATCGGAACGTCGCTTGTCACGGGAGACTATACAACTGCCGGATCAGTCAATTTTCTGCTGAGTGTAGGCGAAATACTTGACGAATGGACACACAAGAAGTCTGTCGATGACCTGGCACGGAGCATGTCCCTGCAGGTGGATCGGGTATGGAAACTCGGAGAAAACGACACTCCGGAGATAACTCCGCTTGGCAGCATTGTTCCGGGAGACCGAATCGTCGTCCATACAGGGCACGTCCTGCCGCTTGACGGAATTCTGGAGCGCGGGGATGTTATGCTGAATCAGGCATCGCTGACCGGAGAGAGTGTACCCGTCGCGAAGCATCCCGGGGCGGCGGTATATGCGGGTTCTGTTCTCGAAGAGGGCAGCTGCGTGGTACGCGTTACGCATGCGACCGGGGAGAACCGGTACGACCGGATCGTCCGTATGATTGAAGAGTCGGAACGCCTTAAGTCCGGGGTGGAGAACAGAGCGGGACACCTGGCTGACAGTCTTGTTCCGTGGTGCCTCGGAGGCAGTATTCTCACCTACCTTCTGACGGGGAATACCACCAGAGCGGTGTCTGTTCTCATGGTAGACTTTTCCTGTGCGCTAAAGCTTTCCATGCCGCTGAGCGTACTTTCCGCAATGCGTGAGGCAGGCGGTCACCATATCACTGTAAAAGGCGGACGCTTCATGGAGAAAATCAGCGAGGCGGATACCGTGATTTTCGACAAGACCGGTACACTCACGAAGGCCTGTCCGACTGTTGCAGCGGTGGTGCCATTTAACGGGGAAAACGCCCGTGAGATGCTTCGCATGGCAGCATGCCTGGAAGAACATTTCCCGCATTCTGTAGCGAATGCGGTCGTAAAGGCAGCCAAAGAGCAGGGACTTTCTCACCGCGAGATGCACAGTGAAGTAGAGTATGTTGTCGCCCATGGGATTGCGACAAGAATTAATGGAAGGCGGGCTGTCATAGGCAGTTCTCATTTTGTTTTTGAAGATGAAGGTGTGCTGATCCGGCCGGAAGATCAGGAGAGGTTCCAATCTCTTTCGGAATCCGTTTCCTGGCTTTATTTCGGAATCGGAGGTGTCCTCTGCGCGGCAATCGGAATTTCAGATCCGCTGAGACCGGAAGCGCGGAACATCATGGAAGCTCTTCGACGGGAAGGAATCGCGAAGACCGTCATGCTGACAGGAGATAACAGGAGGGTCGCCGGCTCCATTTGCACAGATCTTGCTCTTGATGACTACAGGGCGGAGGTCCTGCCGGAAGACAAGGCAGCCTATATTCGCAGGGAACATGAGGCGGGCAGAACTGTGATCATGGTCGGTGACGGGATCAACGATACTCCGGCTCTCTCACTGTCCGATGTAGGGGTCGCTGTCGGCAGCGGGGCTGTCATTGCGAGGGAGGTTGCGGACGTTACGATAGAGACGGAAGACATACGCGAACTCGTGTGGCTGAAGCGGCTGAGTGATGCCCTGATGGGGAGAATCCACCGCAATTACCGTTTTGTCATGGGATTTAACGGTACGCTGATCGCGCTTGGAGCGCTCGGCTTAATTACACCCGCAGCCAGCGCCTTCCTTCACAACTCATCAACTATACTGCTCAGTATGAACTGCCTTACAGCGCTTTTGGAGAAAGAAAGTGCTATAATTGATGACAACACACTGTCTTTGGAGAGGAACTACAGGTGAAAACAGAAAAACAATACAAGGACCTGACGATCCGGGAATTTACAAAAGCGGCGGATATTTATGAGAGCAGCCATGCCGGTATCTACGAGATGTGCAAGGACGACTATCCGTACATTTCGGGCGAGCTTGCGAAGGAAGACTATACAGATCTTCTTGACTGTGGCTGCGGAACCGGCCCGATGATTTCTCTGCTCTACGAGGAGGATCCAACCAGGCATTATACAGGAATCGATATCACACCGCGCATGATCGAGGTGGCCAGGGCAAAAAATTTGTCCGGTGTCACGTGGGTGGTCGGTGATTGTGAGAATCTTCCGTTTGATGATAATGCGTTTGATGTCATCATTTGCTCCAACAGCTTTCACCACTATCCGAATCCTCAGAAGTTTTTCGACAGCGCGAAGCGTGTTCTGAGACCGGGCGGCAGACTGATCCTGCAGGATTATACGGCTCCGGCACCTGTCCTGTGGCTCATGAATCATACAGAGATTCCGCTTGCCAATCTGATCGGTCATGGGGACGTCGGTGCATATTCGCTGAATGAGGTGAGAGGGTTCTGTGAAAAATCCGGACTGCGGGTCGAGAAGCTTGAACGGGGCAGGAAATTTCGGCTGCATCTGGTGGCAAGAAAGGAAGCGGCGTCGGAATTTCAGAGAAACAGCAGTCTGACAAGAAAAGAGCAGATTAAAAACGCGTATAAGCTGACCGGGAGCAAATCGGGCTTTTATGATGGAATGATGACTTATTCCACTCTGCCCGGAAAGGCGATCTGCCGTCTGGTCTGGAATATGGACGGCAGAAAGAACCTCCGGTATCTGGAAAAAGCTCTGTCCGGGGTGCCGCAGGACTTTAAAGGAAAGCTTCTGGAAGTGCCCGTCGGGACCGGCGTGCTGTCCATGCCGGTGTATGCGGATCTTCCGGACGCGGATATTACATGCCTTGATTACTCGGAAAAAATGATGGCTTCTGCACAGGAGAAGGCGGAGGCAATGGGAATAACAAATATTCGGTTCGTGCAGGGGGACGTGGGCGCGCTTCCTTTTGAAGACGAGTCTTTTGACGTTGTCCTGTCCTTGAATGGATTCCATGCCTTCCCTGATAAGGAGGCGGCCTACCGTGAGACATACCGCGTGCTGAAGAAGGGCGGCATTTTCTGCGGCTGCTTCTACATTAAGGGCGAATGCGGCCGCACGGACTGGTTCATCGATCATCTGTATGGACCGAAAGGCTTCTTCACACCGCCTTATGAGACGAGGGAGAGCCTCAGACAGCAGCTTGAGCAGAGGTACGAGAAGGTGAAAGTGACGGCAGTCGAAGGGATCGGCTGTTTCCGCTGCAGGAAATAAGGTGGTGATACGGTGAATTATAGATGGATACAAAAACAGGATGGATTTTTATTATAGATGAATAATGCAATAAAGATAGATAAAGGACGTGT
>JBGUHN010000082.1:0-115727 GCA_045112155.1 Lachnospiraceae bacterium | reverse complement strand
GTATACCTTTCCCGGCATTTCCGTAACCGTTACCGTAAACGTTTCCATAGAATAATTATAATATCATTTTGTTACATTTTGTCAATGTTTTTTCTTTGAATTACCAAAAATAAAGCACTATGCATATAATATCAGATATTTTTGCAAAATCTAACATAGCAAGCGGTCTCTCAGATCCTCACGATTTTTCATTACTCTTCACCACTACTCAGCACACGGGGCTGTCGCATCATTGCGACAGCCCCGTTCAGTAACATAATTATCTCAAAAATCCTTCTTTCAGTTTTATTTCTACTTGGACTCCTTTGTGGCATAAAAAGGACACTTATCTCTCAGGCACTGCTGGTTTTGATCAGAGAACTCGCAACGCTGGTCCTCATATTCGAGCGTCACATTATAATGCTCATTTATGTACCTGACTCCTTCCCTGAACGCAATCATGGCGTCCCGCTTACAGCAGCGCGGTCCATTGATTCTGCCAAGTTCTCCAATGGCTTGCGAAGTGAACTTCATATGCTCACCCCACGTCCCATCATCAGATAAAGGGCCTGTACTGTCAATGATTGAAAGTGCTGCTCCAACAGACGCAATGGCACCGCAGATTCCCCAAAGGCCGCACATTGCGCCGGGCATTCTGAGCCCCTCTCGAGCAACCTTATTCAGACTCTCTTCCAGTCTGATATCGCCGCCGGCATTGTAAAACGCAACCAGTATACAAGCGCCATCAAGAATATGATGCTCAGGTCCGTGGATACTGATATATTCTTTCTGTGCCATATTTTTAAAAATATGGACAGGATTACACCCTTTTTCCTGTTGAATATCCTCAATTATCCGTTTTGTCTTATCTTCAATACTCATAAATTATTACCTCTTCGAAATACCAATTACTCGCAAATGGGACAGCCTAAACCGCATATAACCAAAATACTGTGTTCATAAGACATGCACCACATCCCTTCCCTTTATTCTTCAGGTGTATATGTCCAGCCGTGATCATCATGATAGATCATCAGCTTTGTCATTCCTCCATCAATACAAATATTCTCGCCGGTGATGAATCCTGCCTTGTCAGAGCACAGGGCTTGAATCAGGTGGTAGGTATACAGTTCCGGACACGACCTCGATCGATTTAATCTCAGATTTGTCTACCCCGAGTTTTACAGACCAATCATACCAGAGCTCTCCGTCCTGTGAAGTAAATTCAACAGCTCCTGTATCGGCATTATATGTTGCTGTGATACCGTTACCAACCTGAATTCCGCCATTTCCAACGACATCCTCTTCTACAGCCTCTACAGTTGGCGTATCTGAGAAATCTATATCGTTCTCGCTTGCGAAATCCACCGTATCTTGCGGGACATCAGTATCTGAAATAAGCTCCTGCTCCGGCACCTCATTCGCCGACACACTCACTCCCGGCATTGTTAAAATCAAAGACGCGGTGCAGACTGCCGCCATCAACTTTTTCCACTTATTCGTCATCATGCACACCTCGACTGGAAAAATATACTGGTTGATGTTTACTCGTCTTTATGGCTTATTCCATTTTATCACAAAATCGAGTAGGTGGAATCCCTCCTACTCGATCATCGCACCGCGAACACTCCGCACTTCGTGCTCTGTGTTCTTGCACCCGGCAAGAGCTTACTCGAGCCCTAAAGGACTAGCTTCGCGTCGCGAGCACGCCTCGCTCTGCCGGGTTGGTGCTACAAAAATAGCTCACCACCCGAAGGTAATGAGCTCGCAGCAGGCTATATGTGATGTCGGGTGTTCTCGTGTTTATAAATCTCTTGCATAATGTTGCACAATGTTAAAAAACGTATTCGGCTTTTCTTTTACGGACCAGTGTTTGCATTTTTTCAGAATATGAACTTTTGTGCCGGGCCGCACATTTTTAATTCCGGCCAAATGTCTGACAGGCACCAGAGCATCATATTCCCCGTGTACGAAAACTACGGGCATTTCTAATTTGCTCAGTTCATTTTTATAATATGGAATGGCACCGTTTTTATCACAGGCACTCCTTTGGAAGTCCAACATGGATTTTCCTGCATCATCTTCCTTGCAGGCCCTCCAGACCTCATCCACAATTTTATCAGTGATCTTGCGCTTATCTCCGATCAGAGAATACTCAATGAACCATTTTGCCAGCCATCTGCATTTTGCGATCCATTTATACTGGGATATTGTCAAATTCGTTTTGTTAATATACCAATACGAAAGATATCCGAAGGGTATCGTTGGCGAGATTCCCCATGTATCAACAGGAATAAGCATTTGCACCTGCACAGGATACTTCAGTGCGTACCCGATTGCTATCGCTCCGCCCATCGACAGACCGGATAAAATGAACTCTTCCACCCCCAACTGCTCTGTCATCTGTTTTATCGACTGTATGTGGTCATCAAAAAATGACTCCCCGCACAGGCCATCAGGCTTTTCACTCTTTCCATATCCCAACAGGTCAGGGGCATAAATCGTATATTCATCATTAAAACTTTGTATAACCTCAGACCAGGAAAGCATTGCGTTATCGCAGCCGCTGCCATGTAACAAAATAATATTTTTTCGGCCACTTCCCTTTTTATAGACATGGATAGTGCCGTATGATGTTGCTATGTCTAATTCATTCATTTGAATACTCTCCTTCCGGCATCTTTACGGCGATCTCCGGATAGTCAGTAATAGGCAAATGCTGCGGACACGCCTTCTTGATTTTTTTAATCATAACATTTTTTCCATCCTGATACAGTCAAATGTATTACCGTGAATGATATTGGAATCTGTCACGCCATATCCGAGCTTCTCATAGAACTCTACGGCTATATCACGGCTCTCAATGACTACTTTCTCATAGCCAAGCTCACGAAGCCAGTCTTCTGCCTCTGTGACGACCCGTCTGCCCAATCCCATTCCGCGATAATCAGGCAGCACAACGACCCTGCCGAGCATGGCAGAATTTTTATCAAGCCGGTAAAAGCGACATGTCGCAACCGGAAAACTATCGTCGGCCAAAACGATATATTGTGTTTCCGGAGTATCATGTTCGTCAAATTCCCGGCGAAGGGTGATGCCGTGCTGTTTTGCCATCCCCTGAATTCTGACATAGTAGGCACCTGCCTGCTGCCACGTCTCCGTTGCCCTGATCACATCAATATGCATTGCTATTTTGCTCCCTGATCATTATTCGAAAGTAGAAATCACACAAAATTATTACTTAAAATCTCCAAAGTATACTTTATTTTATCACAACAAGGGCAGGTGGGGTATGCCTCATTAACTTCGCTGGATATTAATTCACTTGCCACTTGTAGAAGCAGGAATCATCCCCCACTGAGACAAAAAAGCTCACCACCCGCAGGTGATGAGCTGAACCGGACTGAGCCGTGATGTTTATTTTGGGATCAATAATAATCAGCAAATCAATGAGACACCTTTTCTACTAACCGAATGATGCCAAGCACCGCCAACATATACGGCACCAGGGCGATGGCGCACGGGAGCAGATACAGATACGGACAGGGGATCCATCTGTAGAACAGTTCCAGCGCGGCATTGCCCTCCGGCTCGACCGTGTAGAAGTAGTTGGCTCTCGGGCAGATGCCGGTAAACCGAAGAAGCATGCTGAGAGCATATAGAATGAAAGCGATGAGAAACAGCATGACAACCGTTCCCGGCAGATCTTTAAGCTCCGGTTTATACAGACCGAATGTGACCAGAGCCAGTGCCTCAATTACAAGAAGACAATGCGTCCCATAGAATCCAAGCATTCTGGGCAGTAATATTGAATATCCCTCAAATCCATAGGCCGGGACAGCTGTAGCCATGAAAGCGCCAAGGGTTCCGACAAAAAAACAGAAAGCCATGAGATTCCTGTTCTTCTTAAATACGGAAACCGGTATCAGCATCATATTGATATTGCACAGCTGCAGCGGCAGCTCCCTCCACCAGTTAAATCCTCCGAAGTTCTCGTAAATCACCATGTATTCTTTGTCGAGCGATAAGGAATACTTATAGACGAAGAAGCCGATCATGCTGAAAACACACATGCCGGTCAGTACATTTCTCCGGGTCTCGAAAGATTTGCCGCGCAGAAGTCGGCTGGTAATAATCAGCAAAATAATAAGAACGGCATACACTCCAAGAAAGAGCCCATTGAAGGGCTTCATGATCCATACATTTGCATCATGCTGCATCGAACAATCCCCTTTTCATTTGCAGAATAAATGTCAATATCATTTTTCCTGTAATCCAGTTTAACCTGCTGATAAGCATTCCCGGCGTCCCCGTCATATCAAAATCTCTCATTGCGGTTCAGCTCTGATGTATGAAAAATGTATCGTATATTTTAGGAATCCGGATATCCCAAAATTCCACATCTATTATAGCGAAAAATCCAGTATTTGTCTGCAAAAGTGTATATTCTATTCCGCTCCGGTTATACTTACGCCCTTAAGTCTCGTCACCTCCGGGATCAACATATTGTTATACTGCTTCTGTTCAGTCGACATCTGAAGATCTTTGGCAAAATCAAGCATTGTCCCCGACACGGCTCCTCCCTCGACAGCAGTGACCTGGCCACCGTCATGAAGATACCCGAGACGGATCTCTCCGAAAATATCACCATTCAGGGCACTGACCTGGAAATCAGAAAATTCCACGATCTCAAGATAGCGGCCGGTGCGTATCTCTTCCGCTTTACTCGTTCCGCCGGAGACCGCGAAATTGCCCGGGATAAAGGAATCCTCAAGACCGAGATACTGCGAGAACTGGCGGGAGCCGTAACGGTTTTCGGCTATGCCGTCCTTAATGATCATCATATCCCTGCGCGGAGCGCCCTCGGCGTCATAGGGAGCGTTAGCTGAAGAATTCGGCAGAAACCGTCTGGCTTCCACGGTCACTTTATCGCCCACAGCCCCTTCTGCGACTTCTCTGCCGATTTCCCAGTCAGAAATACCCATATACTTCATGTCGCAGGACATGCGGGCAGTGAAATATTCGTAGACCTCAAGGGCTGCATCCGTAGACAGAACTATATCACAGGTGCCAAGAGAAGGTGTCTTCTTTGCACGCAGTTTGTCTTTTCCATACTGCATTGCCTTGCTGATCTCCTCGTTAAGTCCCTCGCTGTCGCAGGTCCCGGATTTGAACATACGATAAAGCTCTATCTCGTGCTCATCTTTTCTTGCGTTGACGATGACCTCGATCTGAGAAACCGGATATGTATAGCTTATATCTATACCTGTGGAGGATACGTACCGGCATGTGATTTTGTCGACAAAGATCTCATAGGAGTTGATGTCCTCGCCGTCTGTTTCAGGCAGATCTTTCATGGTGCAAATGAAGTCCTCGGCAATCCTGGAAACATCAACTTCGGCTTCATCAGCCTTCATGACCGCCGGAGCGGGCGTCATCAGCTCATAGACAGGATTCTTCACAAGCGCAGCTTCATGGACGAGTGAATTAATGAGGGCTTTAGTCTCCTCTCTGTCGGCAGTTGGCGCAAGTTTCGCGGAAGCGCGCCCAAGGTACTTGCCATCATCAGATTTCTTATAGACAGTAAGCGTTATATGCTCCGTATGCCTGATCCGGTTCTGATCCAGATTGTGGCGGATGAAATAAAACTCCCAGCCTTCACTCACCTCATCTCTCACTGTCCAGCCGTCCGCCGCGGAATCCGCAAGAAGTTCTAATATAAAGTCTTTCATCATCCCAACCTCGCTTTCGCCTTCATATACGGTCCGCCGTCAGAGACTTTGACCATCTCTTTATATCCCTTGCCGCAGCCTCCGCCGCCGAAAAGCTCTCTGTCTGTGCTCACCATGGAGACAGAACCGAGCAGATCCGGCACATAGCCGGTCATGATGATCGGTGAGACCACTTTGCCGGTCAGCCTGCCGTCCTTTATTTCATATCCCCGCTCCACGATGCACTGAATGCCCCAGTGTTTCGGATCCTCCATACCGGACTGAATGCCCTTCAGCAGGTAGCCGTGCTTGACAGACGCGATCATATCCTCAATGGAATCTTTTCCGGACGCAAAGAATGTATTGGTCATACGAGCATAGACTTTATGTTCATAATTCTCGCGCTTTCCGTTGCCTGTTGGCTTTGTGCCAAGGCGAAGCGCCGAGAGCGCGTCGCAGACACCGGTCCGAAGGAACCCGTTCTCGATTTCAATGGTATCTCCTGCCAATGTTCCCTCGTCGTCAAATGCGCAGCTTGCCACCTGAATGTCTGCCGCAGCGCCTTCATGCATCGTAACTAGATCACTGCCTACCCTCTGATCGATATAGCGGGCTCCTAAGGCTCTGTTCTTTACGAACATATCCATCTCCACGCCATGCCCGAATGCTTCATGGGCAATGAGGCCGGTCACCTCGGGTGATGTTATGATTTCGTATTCGCCGGGAACCATACGGTCAGCGCTAAGCAGCTGCTCGGCAGTCTGCGCAGCCTCTACTACCAGATCATCCATATTTCTGAAGATTTCAGGGCCGAGGCGGTCGGAGACACCTTGATGCGAGATTTTATTTGCACCATCCTTGACAGCAATCGGCAGAACGATGGCTTCGGAATACACATAACTCTGCCTCATATCCCTATTCGCAGTCAGGAACATCTTGCACACATGCGTGGACTCAGCCCGAATTCTGCAGTCGATAATGTGCTCTCCCGCTGCAATTCCCATGTCGGACAGGCGGCCGAGCTCCTCAATGAGCGCGCTGATGTCTGTCTCCTCGGGCAGAATCTCTGTCTCCATCTCCTCAAAAACGCTGGCAGGCTCATCATCAAGCGGTGGTGTTTCATAGACAGAAGTGCCGGTCAGTTTTATAAGTGCAAATTGCCTCTCGAGCGCAGCTACTGCTTCTTCAGCCGTCTTCTCCGGCGCTTCCGGATCAAAACGGTCAAAAGCAAACTCGCTGTAAAGTCCGTCTTTATAGACGCGGACGACGTTTCCCCTCTCTGTCATCATCGTAGAGTGACCGACAGACTTGGCTCTCTTGGAAATCGACACGGCAAATCCTTTGGAATCTGTGGAGAGAACACTTACGTACTCATACTCCTCTCCAAGAATTCCGATCAGTTTCTTCATACCCGGAGCAAGGCGCTCAAGGTAAGGAGAAAATGGTGCTTTCATGAATTACTCCTTTCTATTTTATGCTGCCTTATTCGACAGCTTTCATTACTTCTGTGAACTGTCCCCATTAAGAAGACAATCCGCTCTTCATTGTACCACAAATAAAGAAAGCCCACCACCCGCAGGTGGTGAGCTCGAATCTTTCATTTCGACAATATTATTTCTTCTTTTTCTTTTCCGGCAGCTCTTTCCACATGCATTTGACCAGTTCACACAGGAACTGACGATTATCTACGTCGTCTACCAGAATCATTTCCTTTGCGCCGTCATACGGAAGCTCCATCTCGGCGTCCGGCATCATTTGCAAAGCTGCCGGAACAGGTTTGACCAGCAGGCGGTCGTCGTAGATACCGCCGAATACCTTTCCGCGATAGTATAAAATGTATTCTCCCATCATCGCCCTGGAGCTCACGTCATTAAGGTCAGACAGTTGTTCCAGAATAAAATCCAGATACTCTTTTGATGAAGCCATATCGCAACCTCCTATCTGCCTGCCAGTTTCAGGAACTTCTTATCGTTCATCTGCTCATTCGTAATATATACTCCGTCGCGGAACAGCGCATAATTCGTGATGGGTGTCGGAGCGTTCTGCGCTTCCTCTCTGCTGTCTATATGGATCGAGCGAAATGATATATTATTGTCCCTGGCGGTCTGCTCGAGGACCGGAACATACTTTGCGTTGAACGGGCACTGACTGGTGTAGTACAGCACATATCCCTCTTCATCGATATGCGGATGTTTTGCGCATTCCCGAAGCTTTGGTTTGTCTGCATCCTTCCCAAAGGGCAGATACCACAGCTCGATTCCGTTATCCGACTCGTCACAGACAGAAAAGCCCTTGTATTTCAGAAATTTCGGGTCTGCAAGAAACGGCTTCTTCTTAGCTGCGGCCAGTATACAGAGACCCGCCTTCGCCTTTTCTTTGCTGTCTTTAATACAGGCATTTAAGAGGTCCGTTGAGTATCCGTGTCCCTTAAAGGATCCGGATACCCACAGGCAGTCAATGTACATGTATCCGTCAGCGACAATCGGAACCCATGCATTCTCCGCCGGGATATACTCGATAAAGCATTTTCCCCGCTCAGCGCTTTTAAGGAAAACAAGTCCCTCATCGAATCTTTCGGCAAGCCATGCTTTCTTGGATGAGACCTGTATGTCTTTATTGTTAGATATTGCGCAGCAAATGTGCTCCTTCTCCAGATTATCCTTAGTCACTCTGATATAATCCATATGCCCCTCCTTGTCAGTTACGTGTTATTGCATGTTCGGATCGGGTGCCGGATGACTGTCCTTAGCTTCTCCGGTGCTGTTTTTCTGGCATCACTCAGATAAATCTCATGGTGGCGCCGTTCATCCGTAATGTCCAGCTCATAACCCTCACGCTCCATATACTCATGCATGAGCTGCACTGTAGCCGGCTCATCATCATAAGGACCGATGTGCATACACTGCACGCAAAGTCCTTCTTCGATTGTCAGTAATTCCACTTTAGAGAAATCCTGCTTTTTCTTAACTGTCGCTTCCTGCACTGCCCAGCGGAAATCATTCTCTGTCACAAAATCAGGAAGGCGGATCACTGAGATCCAGTGAAAATCTGCTTTGCGGCTGTAATCAATACCTTGCATTTTTTCCTGCATTCCGGGTTGTTCGGCTTGCATCACTGTGTCCTCAGAGTACCGATCATCCTGCCACCAGAATCCTTCAAGCGGCGGTACAACATAATCGAAATAGCCGTCGATCTTGTGGTCACCCTTTTTGCTCATTTTAATTGTGAAGGCAATCGCATACAGAAGTCCGATTGCCTTCTTATAATCGCCATCTTCCTCATTGGGGTCACCGCTGCCGCGAACTGCAATATAATTCATCTTAGGAACGGTCACGATTGAAGGTGTTCCTTTAGGCATATAGAACTCCTTATATTCCTTTTTAAAATCAAATGCCATCTTTCTTTCCTCCGGACTATTGATCCTTACTGTATTTTATCATCATTCTTTGCACTATCTGCGCAATCGCATTTCGGGCTTCAAGCGGTTCAAGTATTATCTGTCTCATAGTATTTCGAAAAGACAACACCGTTCAGGATCCAGATATCAGAAAGGTCCGGTTCACCGTTTTCACTTGCGCGGCATACGATATAGTCTCCCTCACCGTGCGGGGCACCCGGCAGATTTGAGTGCAGCACATCGCCCCATTCAGTTTCTACTGTCACGGAAATACTGAGCGGAACATACATGGCATAATAAGAATCCGGCTCAGGCAGCGCAAGGATATCAATGTATCTGTCTTTTGCCGCAAAATCATCTTCCGAAAGAGCACCGCCATCCAGTCTCGTATAGGTAGCAATAACATTTGGCAATTTTGATACCCACATTTCTCCGACGGTCCCTTTCAGGATAACTGTGACCCCGTCATCATCCACAGTATAATCTGCCACTTCCAGTTCGTTGTGAAAAGATGTTTCCTTCGAAACCATCATAGCCTGAACTGTATAAGCCCGCTTTCCGGTAAGGAACCACTTCTCCCCGCCCTGCTCCAGATATTCCTCAAATGACAAGTCTGTCTGACCAGAAGAATCTTTATCCTTTGATATTCCGGCACACGATGAAGATAGGACCAATGTCAAAAGACCAAAAAATGCTCGCAGCCATTTTTTTAGATTGTCTCCTCTCTTAGCACTCATATGCCGTATCTCCCGTTAGCTTTGTGTAATTCCCGATTACCCGAACAGCATCTTCGCTGCTTTCTCTAATTCCCGGCGTTCACGGTAATTATCATATCCGCTTTCCTTATCGTCGATACCCTTTACCACATCGGTAAAAAACAGTCCGTCTCGATTGCAGTAAAAGAAAATCTTTTTAACGCCCCTGATCTTGAACCTCGCTTCGGCATTTCCCTCAGGGTAGAACTTATGCAGCTGCATATCATCCGAAGAAACTGCGGCTGCATAAGAGATATAGTGCTCCTTTGTCATACTGTGGTCGATCCTCACGTAATACTCATCTTCCACCCGCTCGATGAAGATCATATGACGCTCATCGGTCGATTCCGCCGTGAGCGGTGTAAGCTGTATGCCGTGGCAGTGAATCGCCGCCTCACCCATGCTATGAATGACATTTCCGCAGACAGGGCATACATAGAATTTTGATCGGAGCATATTCGCGGATACATTGGCATTATGAACCGGATTGCCGGTAATAAGCTCCGCGACCGATATCCTGAACGCACAAGCAATGGGTTCCAGCAAAGTGATATCCGGGTATCCCTTTGCAGTCTCCCATTTTGAAACGGTCTTATCACTCACACCCAGCTTGTCCGCAAGCTGCTGCTGAGTCATCTTGTTCTTTTCCCGAAGTTCCCTGATTGTTGTTCCTGTAACATATTGGTCCATACTTTTCTCACCTCCATGTACAGATTGTATATCAGTACATGAACTCAGGCTACCTACGGAGAGTAGAGGTGTTTTTTCGTTCATGTCCCACGAAGCATATTAGTTCTCATCCGCTGTCTTTATTCCTCTCCAATAATCTCCTGCAGGACTTCCGCAAAAGCAGCATCATATTCCGCCTGCTCCGCTCTGCGATACGCCTCATCAAGTTTAGTGATCTTCTCGGATCTTATCCACTTGAGCTGACTTGCTGCTTTTTCTGTCTTGATGGCTACCTGCGTGAATTCCGGTCCAATCATCAAAATTTTCATGGCATTCGCCGTACTAAGCAGTCCGCTGCTGATTATCCCCAGAGTCTCAAAAATCGTGTCGTTGGCAATCGGTCCGATAACGACATCGACTGACAGACCATCCCTGACCCTGCGATTCTGGAAGATATAGTTGAACCAATCCTCATCCCGCTTAAATCTGTGAATCAGCAGACCTTCCTCATCCAACTCATATTCATTTACAATGGCATCCTTACCTGCCCAGCGGTATGCGAAATCCATATCCGGTGTCAGATAAAAGCCCGGTCCGAAATCGGCGTTCTTCCGGCCTCGATAAATGTCCGGATCACGGATTTCTGTGTTGCTTGTATGATACAACTTCATTGGTTCGCCTAATTAACCTTCCTCAATTCTTTAGGCGTGCGTCACAGCAAAAAATCAACCATCAAATTCGAGCCACAGCCTGTCATCACCATATCGGGCTGTCCGTTCTCCCTGCCACTCGATGCCGGTGACTATGTTTTCTGTATGCGTGCTTGTATTGTTCCATTTGATGACCAGCTGAATAAAATCATCCGGAGTAATACTGTCCTTTATATCAAGTACTGTTGAAAACAAGAGCATGTGATATAGTCTCCCTTCGTGAAGCCTCACACGACTCTTAAAGCCGTGAGAATGTGCTAGGCTGCTTTTCCAAATGTCTATTACCGTTCCGATCTAAGCAGCGCATACCAACTCGCGTCACAGATTCCCTGATTGTTCCGATCTGAGCTTCGCATAGTGCCCTCATATTTCATTCCGCATTTTTTCATGACCATTCCGGAATGCGGATTGCGTGGATCATGACGGCTCTCAATGCGGTTCGCGCCTATTTCGTCAAAGAAGAAATCCATCACCGCTTGAAGTGCCTCCGACATGATTCCCTGATGCCACCAGGCTCTTCCCATGCAATAGCCGATATGGACCATATCGATATAATCGTTCACTTTCACTGCAGACATGCTTCCTATCGGGTCGTTTCCATTCTCCTTTAGGACAATAGCCCACTGATAATAATCTTTCTGCATATAAGATGATACCCAGTCCTTCAGCACCTCTCTACTGACATCGACATTGGCATGGGCAGGCCAGGTGAGATACTTCACCACTTCGGGATCTGATGCCCAATTCCTGAACATAGCTTCCGCGTCATCGAGGGAAAATTCTCTCAGTATCAGCCGATCCGTTTCAATTCTTTGTGTTCCGCAGTGCTTCATGGCTTTCACCTCAAATCTCAATCCTATGCCCGTCTATTAACATTTCGAATTTACTTCCTGCTCCTTTTACGATCTGTACCGCGGAATCCCGCACGCATTACCTGTAAGACCTGCAGCTTTCTGAGCTTCCGCCTCCGGATCAATGAGAAGGTCCTGAAGCTCCGGGTGCTTAGCAAACCACTTAATTGCGTATGAGCAGGTAAGCTCCGCTTTTCTCCCGTCCTTTGAGAGCTGATCTGCCAGTGCTTCCATCAGTTTTCCGGCTACGCCCTGTCCACGCAGGCTCGGATCCACCACAGTATGAGTCACTTCCACTTTGCCGGGCTCAAACTCAGGAAAATCTACGAAAGCTATTGCATCTCCGTCTTCATTTGCAAGCCAGATCCTGTTCTTATCATAATTAAATTCCATTGCTCATCCTCCTTTTAAAAATTTATCCACTTTTTTCTTTCATTATAATAAAATTTCCCAAAAAAAGATAGCATGATTACATTTTTCCATTTGGCATGTCCATCTATCTTATTGGATAATTTCAGGCAATATTATGGATATTTCTTCTTGCAAATGGCAATATAGTCTGCTATTATTATGCCATAACCTGGAAAGGAGGAGGCAAATATGACCATCGATGAAATGAAAGAGAAAAAACGTGAACTTGGGCTGACGAATGAAATGATCAGCAGTGCTTCAGGTGTGCCTCTCAGTACTGTCCAGAAAGTATTCGGCGGTGTGACGTCCTCCCCGCGCAGACTTACACTTTCCGCAATTGAGAAGGCGCTTCAATCAGCCGGGGAAAACAAGAGCTTCTATGACAGGCATTCCACATCTTCCGAAAGGCAGATGCTGCACGAACCGTCCGGAAACTACAATGTCATTCGGAAAGATAAAAAGTATACTCTGGATGATTACTACGCACTGCCCGAGGAACGACGCGTAGAGCTTATTGACGGTGTAATTTATGATATGGCGGCTCCGTCCGCGATACACCAGCGGATACTTGGAGATCTTCATGTCCTTTTTAGAGAATGCGCAGACAAGTATGGCATGCCATGCGAAGTATTTCTATCGCCATTTGATGTGCACCTTGATAAGGATAATTATACAATGGTACAGCCTGACCTCCTGGCTGTCTGCGGTGAGACTGACGAGGAGATCGTAACTCGATATGAGGGAGCTCCGGATCTTGTGGTAGAGATTCTCTCCCCTTCAAGCCGTTCAAAAGATCAGGTTCTCAAGCTGTATAAATATCAGAATGCCGGTGTCAGGGAGTACTGGATCGTAGATCCCAAGTTTAAGACTGTAACGGTGCACTGCTTCGAAAGTGAGGATTATGCGCCGCAGGTATACAAATTCGAGTCACAGATACCGGTGGGAATATCACAGGGGAAATGCACAATTGATTTTTCAAGAGTAGGGGTGCGGCCTTTTCGATAACAGGTAAAAAATCAGCTAAATTAACCCGCAAGCTGACGCCTGCGGGTTAGTATTATCTGTAGTTTTATTCATTTTTCTGCTCGAGTCCCGCATACCCGGTCTGCCTGATAATATACTGGCCGTCCTCCGACAGAATGAATTCCTTCATTTTCTGTACATACGGATTTGTCTCATCCTTTCGGGTGATCAGGCAGACATAGCCTGTCTGCGGGTATGCTCCGCTCTCGATATTCTCCATGGTTGGGTATATCCCGTCGACAGACAGGATCTTTACATTCTTTTCCTGATTCAGGCCTTCGAGGAAATACCGGAAAGAGTAGCCGATAGCCCCGGCTTCATTTGCATACTGAGCCACCTCCTCGATAACTCCTGTCATAGCATCCACGATTTCGTACGTCTCCGGTTCTTTCATAGTGGTATCACCCATGAAATACTCCATCATGGTCTGAGAACCTGAATTTTTCGGCCGCTGAAAAGCCCTGATTGCCTGATTCTTTCCACCGACCTCTTTCCAGTTCGCTATATCCCCATGGTAGATCGCTCTGAGCTGCTCACTCGTCAGATTATCCACTGGGTTGTCCTTCTCGACAAAAAAGACAAATGCTTCCCGACCGATCGGCGTAATGTCAACCTCAACGCCGAGATACTTCGCTTCCTCGAGCTGGTCGGCTGATGGTCTGGCTCCAAAGATCATGTCGACCGCGTCACCGTATTTTTCCGTGTCATTTCCACAGTATATGAGCCGGTCAAAAGCCCGGAGCGTGTTTGTGAAAGTGACGATTTTTCCGTTCAGATACTGGTTTTCCCCGGTCTTAAGCCACTCTTTCTCGATGACGTCAATGTCTTTGTAGCAGGCTTTTGCAAATGCCGCATACAGCGGATAACAGGCCTCCGCGCCGTCGAGCACCGGCATATCTTCCTCATTTTCTATGATGAGATCCGGCTGATGATCCAGCGTGACCAGCCTGAAGTTTTCGCTGTAGACCATATAATCGGTGAAATCCGTACTCGAAAACCCGTGCATGTACTTAAATCCATGGCCGGCATATTTCACCGCAGGTCTGTTCATGTAAAGATACGCACTGGTTCCCATGCATAAAATTATGATTCCCAGCGGGATATACCATCTTCGCAGCCTTAGCTTTGATCTGAATGCCAAAAAGAGAAAAGCTGCGGCATACAGGATGAACGCAGTTGCGTACAGGACCAGGTTCTCACCCATGAGCATCAGCATCAGAGTAATCGGAGCAAACGGTACGAGGAGCCATGTGAAATATCCCATCACTACGCCTTCCACACCGCCCTTTGCAATGACCATCATGACAGTAAAGCAGATGAGCAAAAAGAGGAATGCCGCGCCATTGCACATCGCCGCAAATCTCACATTAATCTTTCTGTAAAGAGCCGTGTATATGAGGACTGCGACAAGCGGAACGGCAAGGAGCACAAGCTCGGCTTTGCCGGTCATGCACACGAAAAATCCCGGAATGCTGGCGGCGAACGGAACCGCTATTATATAGGCTGCACCCTTACATATGGATGCCGGATCGATTCGTCGTCCCATATCATTCCTCCCTGACACTCTTTTACTCACTAAACATTTCATCTCTGCTGCGTGACCTGATCACAGGACAGCCCCATCCGAACCGTAAGACAGGTATTCTCCGTTTCGGCATATGAGCCGCATCTTTCCGTCCGCGATTTCATAGGCTTCGCCCCAGACTGTTCCCTGCCCTTCGATGCATGTGTAGTAGCTCCCGTCGGGCAGTACAAGAAATCTTCTGCCATTGCTGTCACCGTAAGTGATGTCCTCGAAGAGCCTCATGCCGTCCAGCATAAAGCTCTTAGTCATCTGATAGTGCGGTAAAATATTGATTTTCGTGAGGCCAAGGCCCATTATGAACCTTCTGTATTCCGGGTCAACAGCCTCCCCTTCTAGTTCCGGCTGTGCGTAGACGACCTCAGCGGCGTTCATCGTCCCAGCGCTTATTCCGATGACCAACCCATCATATTTCTGCATGTTTTCCCGCAGTCCGATTTTCTCAAAGAATGCGTTTTCCGTGGGAACATGTCCTCCGCCGAGAAATACAACATCATAGGAGGTGAGCATTTGCGCCGCAAAATCATCTGACCGGTCATCCCAGATATCGAGGCATGCGATATCCGGGAAATTCACGCGGATCGACTTCTCCATGCTCTCCCGCATCTTTATACATGCCGGAATATCCGAGGGGAATGCGGAGATGACAAGGCACCGCGCATTCTTTTTCCAGAACCGGCTGAGATTTTCCGGCAGGCGGTTCATCGGATCAAAGCCTTCCACAGTCCTGCTGTTGTCGAGCGGTCCGAATGGGCTGCTCGTAAGAAAAATAGTCTTCATATCATGTCCTTTCGGGGACAGTATCGAATGGAAAAATCCATGAGGAAAGAATCGTCCCTATTTCGCTCTGTAAAGGAAAGTCACGATCTGCCCCCTCGTACAGTTCTCATCAATACCGAATGTCCCTTTCTTCTCGCCGGATGTATACCCGGTAGTGACCTTATTCTGAGACCCCCAGAGGATGGCCTTATAAAATGTATGATTCATCGGCACATCGGTGAACGGAGATTTTGATACAGTCTTAGGAGCAGGCTTTCCTTTCAGCCTCCACAGAAACATCATACACTCGCCGCGGCTCACGTTCCTGTTAATTCCGAATGTACCGTCCGAATATCCCTTTGTAATGCCTTTCTGAGACCCCCAGAGGATTGCCTTATAAAAGGTGTGATTCGTCGGCACGTCCTTGAAAGGTGATTTAGAAGCAGTCTTCGGAGCCGGTTTTCCGGCATATCTCCACAGGAACATCATCATCTCGCCGCGCGTGCAGGGTCTGTTTATTCCAAACGTACCGTCACTGTAGCCTTTCGTGATCTCCTTGCCGGCAGCCCAGTAGATTGCCTTATAATACGGGTGCGATGAATCAAGTACATCCGAGAATCTGTAGCGCTTAGGATCAATTGTACTGCCGCTCTTTGTTCTTTTCACAGTAACGTAATCAACTGCTTGCCGGCATAATTGATCGAGCCCCAACGTGTAAAGCGAGACATCGAGTTCCTCATGGTCGGCAGGAAGGAGCAGAATCCTGAAATCGGTCTTATCCGTGTCTCCTCCGCTCCAGTATTCGATGCTGAAAAAGCCCTTGCTGTCAGATGTAACAAACGTCTTGCTGGCGGACGGCTTCACCCACCATCTGCCATCCGACCCCTGCAGATACAGAGTAACGTGATACTTCTTAGTCGAAAACGCGCTGTCGTCCTCCATAAAAAAGTAACCCTTGAACGGAGTGCGTTCTCCCAGGGCCGGTACGCTGGTCAGCGCAATAACAGGTGTTTTCGGTTTTGGGGTCGGCGTCGCTGTCGGCTTCGGCGTTGGCGTCGCTGTCGGCTTCGGCGTTGGCGTCGCTGTTGGCTTCGGTGTTGGTGTCGGGGTCGGCGATGGTGTTGGTGTCGGGGTCGGCGATGGTGTTGGGGTTATATTTTTAAACGGAGTCGTGGACGTCCCCGCGTACCCGTCCTTCAAGACAAGTTCTCTGGTGAGGAATCCCCAGTGCGGTCCGAATCCGCTCTCTGTCTTCCAGGGCTCATCAGCCGAGGAAAAGTACAGGATCTGTGTACCGGTCTCGAGAGACCACTCTCTCACAGCCTCATAGTATGCGGCTGCCTCGGCTTCTCCAGTTACCGCATTTCCGTACTTTCCGCCGCCTGTCGGCCAGCCTGTCTCACTAACGAGCACCTGCTTTCCGCCGCTGACTCCCATGAGGGCAGTGATGGACTGTATGAAGGACTGTGCGGCGCTGCTGATATTTGCGCCTCCCCAGAAAGGATAGCAGTTAGGCATGAGGAGATTGCACGCTCTCCTCACAGATGGATTCGCCATCAGCACATCCACGCTGTCGGAAGTAGTAACGGGAATTGATTCATCGGAAATACCGTTTCTCACATACCTAATGTATTCTATCAGCCTCTCCGGTGTCAGTATCGGTCCGGAACTATCGGTTACAAGAAGCGTTTCATTTCCCACGCAGGCGACCTGGACAAAGCCGCTCTTGCACAGGGCGATCAGCGCGTCCAGTTCAGCTTTATTCTCAGACTCAGTTCCGCCGAGATACGCTGTACCGACGACAGAAAATCCCATATCGTGCGCAATCCGGTATGCTTTATTGATCTCTCCGCTGGCATTGTAGAAACGAACTGTGTCTGCAAATGCAGAGACTGCCTCCAAATGCCTCCTGATCTTCGCTTCGCTGAGTGCGCTGCCCGGAGCGCTGCCATCCGTGTAGAAACCGACGTCGACTCCGATTTTTTCATCCGACACCGGAAGCAGCGCGGAAATTGCCGGTGCTTCATCTGAGGGCGATGGCGCCGTTCTGTTGGGACTGACAGTATAATCTCCATCCGCTGTGCGGGTGATCTTCACAAAATCAACAGCACTCTGGCAAAGGGCATCGAACGATGCGTCTGAGTAGTAGGTAGTCTGTATTTTCGTTACATTTGCAGGAAAGAGCAAGACCCAGAAATCTGTTTTGTCTGTGTCTCCTCCGCTTGTGTATGGGATGCTGAAGCAGCCCTGCGAATCAATCGCCGCGAACGGCTGGGCGGCGGAGGGCTTCACCCAATAAGCGCTCCTGTCAAGCTCCTTCAGGTACAGAGTGACGTGATAGTCATCCGCCGAAAATTCGCTTCCGTCCTCTATAAATGCGGTGCCCTCGAATGGAGAGACTTCTCCGTATTTGGGCACATGAGTCAGAGCTATGACCGGCGTATCATTTGCTGCCACTATTTCTTCGGAAATATCTGCTCCATCCGCTGAATAGACTGTGTGAAGATCAAAGCTCAAAAAGAGCAGCAGGAATGCCATCAATATAGATACGGTTTTCACAATACATTTCATTTCCAGTATCCTCCTCTCACACTCCGGTCCCATCACAGCAAGCACCTGTTTTTCTTTTATCGTAACATCTGAAGGTGACAAAATCAAATACCACCGGTGGTGAAAAAAGGACGGTTCTTCGTGTGGAAAAACCCACTCGAAAAGTACCGTCCCCAATGCACCTTATTCCGCCAGCGCGTAGCCAGCGTCAAATGCCTTCTTATTAATTTCGATTGTCTTCGGCTTTACTGTCCGCTCGATGACCTTATACCAGTCCTCGACCGCATAGTCCATATGACGGGCAGCCATACCGAGGATGACCACGTTGAAGCAGCGCGGATTGCCGAGTTCCATAGCGATGGCTGTCGCGTCCGCCTTGTAAACTGTGTGATCCTTCTCGATCTCCTCGACAATGCCTTCCGGATACTCAGCAGCACCGATGACGACCGGCATCGGATCGATACGGACATCGTTCAGGATGAGAACGCCGTCCGGCTTCAGGTAGTGGGCATATCTCTTGGCTTCAAGTCTCTCGAAAGCGATGAGAACGTCTGCGCAGCCCGGCTCGACAATCGGTTCCGCGACCTCATCACCGTATCTTACAAATGTGACGACCGAGCCGCCTCTCTGTGCCATGCCATGAACTTCAGAAACCTTGACATCGTAGCCTGCCGTTGTAGCGATTCCGCCGAGAATACGGCTTGCGATCAGAGTTCCCTGTCCGCCGACACCGACGATCATAATATTACGTGTCTTCATATCATTCCACCTCCTCGATCGCGCCGAACTTGCAGAGCTGGCGGCAGAGACCGCAGCCGTTGCACTGAGTCGGATCGATAGCGATTGATCCGTCAGCCTTTCTTGACAGAGCCGGGCATCCGGGCTTTGCGCAGGCACCGCAGTGGACGCATTTATCCGGCAGAGCGACGCACTTCTTCTTTGTGCGGGCTTCCGGTATCAAAGCGCAGGGAGCCTTTGCCACGATGACAGAAAGGTGCTCTTCTTTTACTTCGCGCTTAATGGTTTCGGTCATAGCTGCCTGGTCGTACGCATTGACTGTGAAGACATTCTCAATACCGATGCCGTGGCAGAACTTTTCGAAATCGATAGCCGGAACTGTGTCGCCCATCAGAGTCTTGCCGGTCGCCGGATTATCCTGATGGCCGGTCATACCTGTAATGCGGTTGTCAAGAATTATGACAGTTCCTGTGCTCTGGTTGTAGACCATGTTCATGAGAGAGTTGACACCCGTATGCATAAAGGTGGAATCACCGATCACGCATACCCAGTTCTTAAGGTAATCTGCGCCCTTGGCCTTGCCCATACCGTGCAGGGATGAAATAGAAGATCCCATGCAGAGGCAGGTCTCGATCGTGGACAGCGGTGCTACCGCGCCGAGCGTGTAGCAGCCGATGTCACCGGCAACGTGCAGCTTCAGCTTCTTGAGTACCCAGAATGTGCTCCTGTGCGGGCAGCCCGGACAGAGAATCGGAGGACGATTCGGGATACCTGCAGCCGGATCTGCCTTAAGTTCCTGGCCGAGGAGATTAGTCCGAATCATGTTTGCGGAATACTCACCGAGCTTCGTAAAGATGTTCTTGCCATCGCATTCGATACCGGCTGCTTTGACCTGCTCCTCGATGACCGGCATGAGTTCTTCAAATACGATGACTCTGTCGACCTTCTCCGCAAACTCACGGATGAGATCCATGGGAAGCGGGTGCACCATGCCGAGCTTAAGAGTGGATGCCTCCGGCATAGCCTCGCGGACATACAGATACGGGATACCGGATGTAATGAAACCGACCTTCGTATCCCTGATCTCCATCTTGTTGAGTTCCGGCATGTCACATGCATCTTTAGCCAGCTTCTCCATCATGTCCTCGACAATGACGTGGCGGCGGATTGCATTTGCCGGAAGCATTACGTTCTTAGCGATGTTCTTCTCGTACGGCTTATCCTCTACCTCTTCCCTCGACAGCAGCTCTACGAGCCCCTGAGAATGAGCGAGGCGGGTCGTTGTGCGGATCACGACCGGCTTGTCATATTTTTCACTGATCTCATAAGCGAGCTTAGTCATATCCTTAGCTTCCTGAGAATCCGACGGCTCGAGGACCGGGATCTGGGCAGCACGGCATACCGCGCGGGTATCCTGCTCGTTCTGGGAGCTGTAAAGGCCAGGATCGTCTGCGACTGTGAGGACCATGCCGCGTCCGACGCCCGCATAGGCTGCGGAATACATCGGGTCGGCCGCCACGTTGAAGCCTACCATTTTCATTGCTGCAAATGAACGCACGCCCGCAACCGAAGCCCCGAAGGCCACCTCCGCAGCCACCTTCTCATTCGGAGCCCACTCGCAGTAAACGTCATCCTTGTACTGGACCAGATATTCGCTGATCTCGGTACTCGGGGTTCCCGGATATGCGCTTGAGACTTTTACGCCTGCCTCGTAGAGACCGCGGGCGATTGCCTCATTACCAAGCATAAGCTTTTTTTCACCCATAATAACTACCTCTTCTCTGTTTCATTTTCATGCGCCAAGGTGGGCGTCATGTGACCATTAAAGACGGTCATGCCTTTGGGCTGCGGCTGTTTCAAGAAAGAATAAGCCGCTGCCGTTTTTATTCTGTAATCCCATAATCTGGGAGTTTACAACATTTTTGTAAATCACGATCTACAATCGCGCGAGAAACACGACGCACTTGTGTGCTCTCCTCTGCTATCCGGACAGCTCCTCACGGAGAAAAGCATCAGCGAAGATGCAGCTTCCGAAGAATGACCAGAAGCCTTGTACCCATAGGCAGCCTCCGCATCTCATCATCCGTCATACCTGTGCTCTTCGTGTAAATAACGGTATAGACCAGCACGCCGATGAGGACGCAGACAGCGGTCAGGGCTGCACTCATAATATACCTGTCAAAGATCTGGGGAAGCAGCTTGTACGGACCCCAGAAAAGTACACCGACGACAATTCCCATAACGAGAGCTGCCCGAAGAGGCTGAATGAAAAGTCTCTTCATGTCGTGCGTATAGCCGAGGATCTTCCGGAGTGCGCCGGCGTTGAGAAGCATGACGGAAAGTGAATATACAACCGTTGACAGAAGAACGCCCATAACCCCCATGCCGGTGAATGCGACTGTCACGAAAGCGACGACAGCATTGATGGCCAACGAGATCGCCGCGTTGCGCACCGGGATCGACGGATGACCGAGTCCCTGCAGAACACCGTTCGTTACAGTCGACAGACTATAGAATATCACAGAAACAGCGCCGAATGTCAAAATCAGCGCGGCACCTGCTACATCTCCTGTAGGATAGAGGATCCGGATGACCGGATACGACAGGACAGCCAGGCCGACAAAAGCCGGAATCGCGATGAAGGTCGACAGGCGCATACACTCATTGATCTTGTCGGTCGCGTCCTGCCGGTCGTTACTCGCCATAGCTGTCGCCACCGCCGGGATCAGCGCGGTCGATGTGGCTGAACTGAGCGCGACCGGTATATTGACGATAGGCTTAAACCGGTAGCCGAACAGAGCATACTGGCGGCTGATTTCCATGGCCTCCACGCCTCTCCATGACATCGCGTATGTAAAAATGTTCTGATCCACAATTGCGGTCGCGTTATAGATGCATGTTGCAAATATAATCGGCGTCACCATAAGGAATATCGTCTTGAATACTTCCGCGTACGTCTCATCTGCATTTGATCTGTCCGAGGCGACCTTCTGCATATAGAATTTTCTTCTCAGGATATACATGAAACCCATGAAGGCGATGCCGGCCAGGACGCCGCTGCCCGTGCCGATCGTGCCGCCTGCAGCGCCGAATTTGCCTGTCAGATTCTCATGTCCCAGATAGGGTCTTGTGAGCAGCCATGCGGCAAATACCGACATGACCGCATTAACGATCTGCTCCACGACACGGGAAATGCCGGTCGGCATCATATTGTTCTGAGCCTGGAAGTAACCTCTGAGGCAGCCAAGAAAGCCCGACATGAGGATCGTCGGCGCAAGGACTCTCAGGGCAAGGACCGCGTCCGGCTGTTTACTGAGGAAGAAGGGCGCGCCGAAAAAAGCGACCGCCGCGCCTACGCCGCCCACCGCAAGCACATAATAGAGTGATGCGTGGAAAACGCGCTGCGCGTTCCTGTACTGTCCGACCGCCAGTCTCTCAGCCATAACCTTTGAAATTGCTGTCGGGATGCTGTATGAAGATATCAGAAGGATGATCGTGTACCACTCATACGCGTAGGTATAGTACCCGTCACCGACGTCACCCATAATAAGATGAAGCGGGCTTCTGTAGAGAAGTCCTACAACACTGCAGATCAGCTGGGCAGCCATGAGAAACGCTGCCTGTCTGACTACTGCACCCTTCTTTTCCGCCATGTATTCTCCAATCTGCTAAAATTCTTTGCTTATCCCGATGTTGTTGATAAGCAAAGAGGGATTTATGCCATTTCCTGTCTTAGTTTGTTGTTCAGATATTTTTGATTTGCCAGTCGATCGGCTCTATGCCGCATGACTTCAGATAGTCGTTAGTCCTCGAGAACGGTCTGCTGCCGAAAAAGCCGTTATAAGCCGACAGCGGACTCGGGTGGACTGATTCAACCACGAGATGCTTCGGGTTGTGTATAAGGGCTTTCTTTCTCCTCGCAGGACCTCCCCACAGGATAAATACGAGCGGTCTGTCCTGATCCGCAAGTACCCGGATTGCCGCATCCGTGAACTCCTCCCAGCCTATTCCCCTGTGTGAATTAGCCTGATGGGCTCTCACCGTAAGCACCGTGTTGAGGAGCATGACTCCCTGCTCAGCCCAGTAGGTCAGATCGCCGTTGTTGGGTATATAGCATCCCAGATCCGAGGACAGCTCCTTATAGATATTGACCAGCGAAGGCGGTATTTCTATACCGGGATGAACGCTGAAGCAGAGGCCGTTGGCCTGGCCGGTCCCGTGATACGGATCCTGACCGATGATTACGACTTTCACGTTCTCGAGCGGAGTGAACTTGAAGGCGTTGAAGATATCCGTACTTGGCGGATAAATCTCACGGGTCCTATATTCTTTCAGGACCGTCTTGTACAATTCTCTGTAATAGGGTTTTGCAAATTCCCCGTGGAGAGCTTTCTCCCACTCACCAGTTATCGCCACTGTATTATCTCCTCCTGCCACAGATTCATTCAGGTTGCGGCTTACACCACACTTTCTCGTCGGGCTGCATCTTGCGATACATCCTGATAATTACAGTCTGACCGGCACTCCGTGATCCCTCAGGTATTCCTTTACTTCACGAATCGTCATGATCTTGTAATGAAAGAGCGAAGCCGCCAGCGCCGCGTCCGCCCCGCCCTCATCGAGAGCTTCACGGAAATGCTCTAAGGTTCCGGCTCCTCCGGACGCTATGACCGGAACACCGACCGCGTCAGAAATCGCACGCGTCAGAGCAAGGTCGTATCCAGCCTTTGTACCGTCTCCGTCCATCGAGGTGAGAAGGATCTCACCGGCTCCCAGACCGACACCGCGTTTCGCCCACTCAACCGCGTCAAGACCGGTATCGATACGACCGCCATGCTTATAGACGGTCCAGCCATCTCCGTCAGACCTTTTCTTGGCGTCAATCGCAAGGACAATACACTGGGAACCGAACTTTTCCGCCCCCTCCCGTATAATATCCGGGTTATCAATAGCTGCGGAATTCACCGAGACTTTATCTGCCCCGGCCCTCAGTATCTTCTGCATATCGGCTACAGTACGGACTCCTCCGCCGACCGTGAATGGAATAAAGACCTGATCACCGACGCGCTCTACCATGTCGACGACCGTGTCGCGTTTGTCTGAGGATGCGGTGATATCAAGGAAAACAAGTTCATCTGCCCCCTCTGCGTCGTAAATTTTCGCCACCTCCACCGGATCACCGGCGTCCATAAGGTTCACAAAATTAACGCCCTTTACGACTCTGCCCGCATTGACATCGAGACACGGAATGATTCTCTTTGTTAACATGTCATGCCTCCTTCCTGAGATTCAGGAAATTCTGAAGAATCCTGAGTCCGACATGACCGGATTTCTCCGGATGGAACTGGCAGGCGAACACATTTCCTCTCTCGACCGAAGCCACCGCCTCGTTCGAGTAGGAAGCTGTAGCCTTCACATGTTCCTCATCCGTTGCCGGTACATAGTAAGAGTGGACGAAATAGACGAAAGCTCCGTCTTCTATTCCCTCAAACAGTCTTCCACCGTGCGCAAGATGCAGACTGTTCCAGCCGATCTGCGGAACTTTAAAACCTGTCTTCTCATCAAATCTTCTGCATCTGCCTTCAAAGAGACCGAGGCCGCAAGCCTCCGGACTCTCGGCACTGCCCTCGTAGAAAAGCTGTAGTCCGACGCAAATCCCGAGGAAGGGTGTTCCGCTTTCAGCTACCTGACGAACAACGTCCTCAAGTCCAAAGGCGCGCAGCTTATGAGCGGCGTCGCCGAAATTACCGACACCGGGCAGGATTACATGATCTGCTCCGAGGATGATCTCCGGATCTCTCGTAAGACATGTCTCATGGCCGAGTGCTTTGAAAGCTTTCAGCACGCTTTTTACATTTCCCGCATCGTAGTCAATTACCGCTACCATAGATTTTTTCCTTTTTATTAAAGTCTCATACGAGAGACATATTTATTTACCTTCGAGAGTGAACCAGAACTGCACGCCGTCCTCATAATTCTTCACGCCACACTGCTGGTTATGGCTCTCCATTATGGCTTTTACTATAGAAAGACCGATTCCGCTGCCGCCATACTCACGTGTACGGGCTTTATCCACCTTGTAGAACTTATCCCATATTTTGTCTATATCGCCCTCCGGAATGGGATTTCCCGTATTGAACACAGATACCCTGACAAGTCCGTTCTCCCGTATGATCCTGACATCGATTTTCTTGTCATAGTCAAGATGGTTCAGGGCGTTACTCATGTAGTTGGTGACAACTTCCTCGATCTTGAACTCGTCTCCCCAGACATAGACCGGCTCATCTGTATTAATGGTGACCGATGCCCCCTTGTCCTCGATGAGGAGTTTCATCCCGGATATCACGCCTTTTACCAGCTGAGTGATATCAAAGCGCTCCATAGTTACCTGGTCATTTCCGAACTCGAGCTGGTTCAGCGTGAGAAGCTTTCTGACCATATTGTTCATTTTCGAAGATTCATCGATAATAACATCGCAGTAGAAGTCTCTGCTCTCCTTATCCTCAGCTATGTTGTCCTTCAGACCTTCGGCATAGCCTGAAATAAGGGCAATCGGCGTCTTCAGCTCGTGAGATACATTGTTCAGGAACTCCTTGCGCATCTCATCGATTTGTGTCTTGCGATCATTGTCTTTCTGCAGCTCAACATTTGCAGACTTTAGCTCACTGATCGTCTGCTCAAGCTGGTCGGACATGACATTGAAATTCTCTCCGAGCTGATCGATCTCATTGTTGGCATGACCGGTGTACCTGACATCAAAATTCAGTTTCGTCATCTCGCGGGACAGCTCTGACAGCTGAACAATCGGCCGTGTGATCCGCTTAGATACCAGTACGATGGCAATGACCGCGATGATGGTAGTGATGAGACCGACAATGATATAGAAAATATTGGCAATCAGAGCCGCATTCTCAATACTCTCGAGCGGCGATCGGATGAGGAACCACTCTCCGTCCTCCAAATTGCCCCATATTTCAAGGTAATTTGTAGCGATGCGCCTATCCTGCGTGACCTGGATTGTATAATGGTCTGTCCGCTTCAGTATCTCCATATCATCCTGGTAGAATCCGGAATAATAGCCGAACAGCCTCGCTGCAAGATCAAATTCATCACGGCTCGTGACCAGAATGATCTCCGACAGGTCGGATGTCGCGACCATGATCTGCATATTCTGCTGCACCGATACCTGCTCAAGGCTCTTCTCGGAGTCATCATCGTATCTGCCGTTTTCTACATTGTCATTAAGGAGCTCATAGGTCTTAAGAATCTCTTTTGTCTTTCGGAATCTGTAGAAATCCCCCAGAAAAAAATAATTGGTCAAGCCCACAACGACCAGGGTAAAGCACATCACTCCGACGAACAGGGTCAGGAGCTGGGCACGTATACTGTTCTTCATAGCACGTCCTCCCTCAGGTCCATGGCCTGTGCATTTGCATTACTGCTTTACTTCTTCTCGGCGTTGGGATCGAACTTATATCCCATGCCCCAGATTGTGCGGATATATTCGCCCTTTGCGCCCATCTTGCTTCGAAGCTTCTTGACGTGAGTGTCAATCGTCCGGGCATCGCCAAAGTAGTCATAATTCCAGACAGCATTCAATATCTTTTCACGTGACAAAGCTATACCGTTGTTCTCGACAAAATACTGCAGAAGCTCGAACTCCTTGAATGAGAGCTCGATCGGCTTGCCGTCAATCGTGACCTGATGAGCAGCCTTGTCGACGCGAATTCCCGCAACTTCGAGCACATCCTCAGCGGCTGCCTTACCGCTGCGGCGCAGGACCGCATTGACGCGGGCGACAAGGATCTTAGGACTGAAGGGCTTGGAAATATACTCATCAACGCCAAGCTCGAATCCGAGGAGCTCATCCCGCTCATCAGCTCTCGCAGTTAGCATGATGATCGGCACCTTAGAGAACTGCCTGATCTCTCGAGTGACCTGCCATCCGTCCATCTTCGGCATCATAACGTCCAGTATTATAAGGGCTATATCTTTCTCATCAAAGAAGATATCTACAGCTTTCTCGCCGTTTTCAGCCTCAATGACCTGATAGTCCTGCTTTTCAAGGAAATCACGGACAAGTTTTCTCATCCTTGCTTCATCGTCTACGACCATTACTTTTAGTTTTTCCATTGTCTGCCCTCCGGTTTCCCGATGATTCCTGTCATTTGCGTGCGTCAGTTCGAAGCAGCACTCCCTCATTCAGCCAATGACCGGAATAATATTTTTGAACATACATCATTTATCCTACCATACAATGCGGATTCATGCAAAGTTTAATTAATTTCAATCCTTATAGTGATGCTCCCGGGCAACAGTTCAGACAGGCTTCCATTGAAATCCGTTACCGGCAGCAAAGCATCCATCTTCGTGAGAAAAACATTGCGGATCCTTCCCTGTGAGATCAAAAAGCTTTTGCTTTTTAAGCTCACAGAAAGGATCTGCGTTTTTCGATGAAGATGATGTTTGCGCCGGATCACGAAACTCCGATAAAGCCTGTCTGACGTGTTATCATCTAATTATTTATGTGTTATAATAAATATTAGCTGAAATTTCCACCATTTGCTAAGCAGAAAGGAGACTATGATGTCAGTATTCAGAGAAGGATTCTTATGGGGCGGCGCGACGGCCGCAAATCAGTGCGAGGGTGCCTATCTGGAAGGCGGAAAAGGTCTGTCTGTGCCGGATATGCTGCTCGGCGGCGATGTAAACACACCGAGAACATTCTGCCCGAAGATCGAGGAAGGCGTTTTTTATCCGTCTCATGTAGCTGTCGACCTGTATCACCACTATAAAGAAGACATTGCCCTCTTTGGCGAGATGGGCTTCAAATGCTACCGCATGTCAATCAACTGGGGCCGTATTTTCCCGAACGGCGACGATGAGGAGCCGAACGAAGAAGGTCTGGCATTCTACGACTCCGTATTCGATGAGTGCAAAAAGCACGGCATCGAGCCGCTTGTAACCCTCTGCCACTATGAGATTCCGTGGGCGATCGTCACAAAGTACAACGGTTTCTCAGACAGACGCGTCATTGACCTGTTCGTCAAGTATGCAACTACATGCTTCAAGAGATATAAAGATAAAGTAAAATACTGGCTGACGTTCAATGAAATCAACATCGGACTTATGGAGCCCACCATGGGCAGTCTGTACGGTCTCGGCATCTGCGATAAATCCGACCTTGCGAGAACTGAGCGCTGTATGCTTCCGGAACTTAAAGTAAATAATCAGTTAAGATTTGAAGCTCTCCATAATGAGTTCGTCGCATCAGCCAAAGCAGTCATCGAAGGTCACAAAATCAACCCTGACTTCATGATCGGCAACATGATCTGCCATATCACCTGGTATCCGCTTACACCGAATCCGAAAGATATGCTCGAGTTCCAGAGACGCGATGAGATCTGCAACGACCTCTGCGGCGACGTACAGGTCCGCGGCGAATATCCGTACTTCGCAAGAAAGTATTTCGAAGAATTCGGCGTTGATACATCCTTCATGGACAACGAGGAAGATCTCGCGATCATAAAGGAAGGCACTGTAGACTTCTATACCTTCTCCTACTATATGTCCAACTGTGTGACAGTTCAGGAGGGTGTTGACCAGGTCAAGGGCAATATGATGGGCGGAGCTAAGAATCCGTTCCTCAAGGCTTCCGACTGGGGCTGGCAGATCGATCCGGACGGCCTCCGCTACACGCTCAATCTTCTTCAGAACCGTTATCCGAACACACCTCTCATGGTCGTAGAGAACGGCTTCGGCGCGTTCGATAAGGTCGAGGAGGACGGCTCCATCCATGATGAGTACAGAATCTCTTACTTCAGAGAGCATATCAAAGCCATGAAGGAAGCTGTCAAGGACGGCGTCAACCTGATCGGCTACACGACATGGGGTCCGATCGACCTTGTATCCGCGGGTACAGGCCAGTACGCCAAGAGATACGGATTCATCTATGTCGATAAGCATGATGACGGAAGCGGCAATTTCGCCCGCAGCCGCAAGGATTCCTTCTTCTGGTATAAGAAGGTCTGCGAGTCCAACGGCGAGATCATCGAGTAAACCTGTAAGATAAGATACAAAAAGGCTGCCGCGCAAAAACGCGGCAGCCTTTTATGTTTCACTTTTTATGTTTTCCCTTTATGATCAGACCTATGATGACAGCTGCGACCAGAAGCGCTCCGCCGATCATAAGCCCGATGAAATTAGCTATCTCCCTCGTACACGACCAAAGGAGAATCCCATCCGGGCTGAAGAGATAAATATCACTGTCAATGTCAAAGTGGACACCTGACACCAGACTTCCGTCTTCTGTCGCGTAATACCGCCCTCCCTGACCGTCGATCCAGCCGGTCAAAAGCTCGTGATCACCTTCATCCGCAAAGTAATAGTTCACTCCGTCGATATTAGCGAGACCTCTGGCCTTGACTGCGATCGGATCACCCGAGTAATAATACTTTTTGTCACCTTCCGACACCCAGCCGGTACTTTGTGTGCCGTCCTCATCAAAGTAATACGTCTCATCGTCGATCGTCTTCCAGCCGGTCGCCATTTTGCCGTTCTCGTCAAAATAGTAGAGACCTTTATCATCTCCTGACCGCAGTGATTTCCATCCGTTCCTCACTGCGCCGTCCTTCTCAAAATAATAAGTATCTCCGTCGATATCCATCCAGCCGGTGACGATCTCTCCGTCATCCTTGCAGTAATACAGACTGCCGTCCACCAGGATCAGTCCAGTCTGTATCTTTCCGTCCTTGAACGCATAACTTTTCCCATCAATTTGCACTGTCTGGCTTGCCCCGATGCCGTTCTTGTCAAAATAGTACCGGTTTCCCTGATCCTCAACAAGTCCGGTCAGCATTACGCCGTCCTGATCGAAATAGCGAAGCCGCCCGGCTTCTTCTACAAGACCGCTGAGTCGCTTGCCGTCATTATCGAACATGGAGACTTTGCCGTTCATGTCGACAAGTCCCGTCACCATATAACCGAAGTTATTGAAATAGTACCAGTCCCCATCGATCTCGGTGAGACCTATATCGAGCTCACCGTTTTCATCATAGTGAAGCTTTCCGTTATTTGTATCAATCCACACATTGACACGGTCATAGGTGAGCTCCGGCATAACTAAAACTCCCGGATCTGACGGATTTCCGGCCACTGCCTCTTTGATGAGCTCGAACCATCTCGTGGACGTGCCTCTCTGATAATGCATTCCGTCCGGAGTGTCCATAACTTCCATAATATCGTTATAAACATCCACATAGATCACGTCGTCAGAAAGCCCGTTCTGCATGATATTGTTCCACGCTATGATATCAGCGTTTGTCACATCATTCCCGCGGTAGATGTCCTCGTTGATCGGACATACGGAAAAATAATAGGTCACAGCTCCCCGGGCTGCCCAGTCCGCGGCTTTGGCGTTAATGTAGGACACATACTCATGCGCAGTCCCCGTATAGCCTGCGTCGTTGACCCCCATCAGAATGACTACGGCGGAATTGCTGCCGATATAGTCATCGACCTCCGGCACCGCGACATCGCGCATCCAGTACAGACCCTCTCCGACTTTATGAGCCCAGATACAGCCCTCATCCCCTACAGCAGCGTGCAGGTCTTCGGTCCTGGAGTCGCCGATGATGACCATCTGTCTCTCATCCGCGTATACTGTACTGCCGCAAAGCAGCAGGGTTATTGCCGCAAGAATTAATAGTAACCTGTATTTTCTCAAAACCGCTCCTTTTTACTTGGTCCGTTTTACATTTGCCTGATTCTGTAGATAAAGGTCATGCACTGCCCTCTTGTGCAGGAGGCAGTATCGCGGAAGGTTCCGTCCGAAAAGCCCTTTGTGACACCGTGTTCAGCGGCCCACAGTACCGCTTTGCTGTAAGCCGGGGTAATCTGATCTGCAAATGGACTCTGTGAAAGACCGGTCTTCGGCTTCCCTAAATATCGCCAGATAAAAGTACATATCTGTCCGCGGGTACAAGTTCTGTCTACGCCGAAAGAACCGTCGTCATAACCTTTTGTGATTCCTTTTTGATATGCCCAAAGCACAGCCTTAAAATGGGGATGTGTTTTCGGGACATCATAAAACGGTGTCCTGCTTACCGATTTCGGAGCGGGCTTGCCTGCAAGCCGCCACAGGAACATGACAGCCTGACTCCTGGTACATCCGTCATCGACTCCGAAAAGATTCGTCCCTGCATACCCATCGGTAATTCCTCTCTGCACCGCCCAGTATATCGGATTGTAATAAGGATGGGTCTTGTCCGTCATGTCATCAAATCCGTTGACGAAGCGCTTGATCAGATTAAAATACCTGATGGTTGAATACTCATTGTAATGAAGACCGTCATAAGTCGTTATCCCGGAGAGCATATGAGGGTAAATATTGACATACTTTACTTTAGAAGACAGGCCTGCCTTCATAGCATTATTCCACGCTATTATATCCGCATTTGATATATCTTTCGGCTTGTAAGCGGACTCGACGATCGGAGTTATCGAAAAATAGTACGTGACAGCACCTTTTTTCGCCCACTCAGCCGCCTTGCTGTTCAGATAGTCACAGTACTCATCCGTCACCCAGAGATCAGCGCAATCGTTCACTCCCATGAGAATGACAACTGCAGTATTCTTTCCGATTTTCTTCTCAATTGCGGGAATTCCGGTCTTCCTCATCCAGATGATGCCCTCTCCGACTTCATAGGACCATACACATCCGGAATCACCGACTGTCAGGTGCATGTCCTCGGTCCTGGAATCACCTACGATAATGAGCTTTCTTGTGTCCGCATGGACATTCTGTCCAAGGAGCAGAATGAAAAACATGGATATGAACATCAGCAGGAGTTTATTATTCTTCATAAAAACCTCTTTTCGTGTATGCCCCTCAGAAATCCCCGTGACCTTGTTAATCGCTTCCGCAGCTTAGCCGGCAGAATAACTATACTCGAAAATAAGCGCGTCCGCCGCATGCTCCTTTTCATCCTCCCAGACGAGAGTCCCATCCTGAGGATTGAAAATAATTCTTCCTGTACCATCGTCATAAACTGAAGTCTCGGACTCCACGCTGCCATCTTCACTATATACGTAGTCCTTTTTCACACAGTTTGCGTATTCGACAGTGAATGTGTCAGCATTCAGCTCTCCGCTCATGGTCCAGACACTGACTGCGGATTCTTCCTTACTCCAGGTGACTTTGAACTCAGCGTCACTCTTGCCTGACGCGGATACTTCCATCTCCGCGCCGTCCGCTGTGTAAGGTCCCACAAAATTCATGGTGGGATTCTGGAAATCATCATCAGAGCCCACATTACTCTCGCTTACTTCCGCTGCCCCTGCTGAATTCTGAGCTGCAGCGACAGCTTCCGGTGTCTGTGCGGGAGGGCTCGCTTCGCCCACAGGGTTATTATTCCCGCATGCTGCCACCGTAAGAACAAGTAACGATACAAAAAAAGCCTTGGTCATCTTTTTCATAGTCTGCACCTCCGAAGAAAATGTGTGCCGCGATTCGTCGTTCGGCATGCAAATGCGCAGAGCTCTGCTCCTGCAGTCCGCCGTCCTGTATGCAAATGCATCAGAATCTGCTCTTGAAATCTCTCTCCGCTTCTCTCAGCATGTCCTTCTTCTGTATATCCGCGCGCTTATCGTAGAGCTTCTTGCCCTTGGCAAGACCGATTTCGACCTTCACCAGGCTTCCTTTCAGATAGACAGAGAGCGGCATCAGCGTAAAGCCTTTCTCACGGATCTTCTCGCCGAGTTTTCTGATCTCGCTCTTATGCATGAGAAGTTTGCGGGTACGCAGCGGGTCCCTGTTAAATATATTTCCCTTCTCATACGGTGAAATATGCATTCCGACGATCGAGATCTGACCCTGTTTAATTTCGACATAGGCTTCCTTTATTGAACAGTGGCCCATACGTATCGACTTTACCTCGGTGCCGGCAAGCTCAATGCCGGCCTCATATTTTTCCAGTATAAAATAATCGTGATATGCCTTTTTATTGTTGGCTATCATTTTAATGCTGTTTTTCTCTGCCATGATCATTCCTCATAAGATAGATAATTATCCGGTCCCTGATCCATATCAAAACTGATGGTCCGCAAAGTCAGGTCCGCGCCCTTCATTATAACACGAACTGTATCACCAAGACGATACTCTTTTCCGGAAAGCCTGCCGACCATTGCCTGCTTATTGTCATCGAAAATATAGTAATCGTCGTCCATATCAGATGCCCTGACGAGGCCTTCGACAGTGTTGGGAAGTTCCACGTAGATGCCCCAGCCGGTTACCGACGATATAATTCCCTCAAAGGATTCACCGATATGCATGAGCATATACTGGGCTTTCTTAAGCTTGACCGTCTCTCTCTCGACCTCAGCAGCTCTTCTCTCTGTCACGGAACTCTGCTCCGCAGCCTCATCCAGAATATCCTTGTAATGACGTTTTCGATCTTCAGTCATCCTTCCTCTGATGCAGTCATGAATAATGCGGTGGATCTGAAGATCAGGATACCTTCTGATCGGCGACGTAAAGTGGCAATAATACTGAGACGCAAGTCCGAAGTGGCCGTCACAGGACGTCGAATATCTTGCCTGCTGCATGGAGCGAAGAATAATCCTGCTGATCATAGGCTCCGAAGGCTGTCCTTTTATCGCATTCAGAGTATTCTGTATCTCCTTCGGCGTAATCTTCTGCTTTGTTTTCTGTATGCTGACTCCCTGCTTTCTTACAAATGCCAGCACGTTCTCGATCTTCTCCGGATCGGGATCACCGTGAACGCGGTAAACAAATGGAATTTCGGCGGAGTGGAAGTGCTCCGCAACGGTCTCATTGGCAGTGAGCATAAAGTCCTCAATAATCCTGGTTGCGCAGTTAGCTTCCTCAGCGACAATTTCGGTCGGAATCCCCTCCTCATCCAGTTTTACCTTGGCTTCCGGAAAGTCAAAGTCGATAGCACCGCGGCGCGTGCGGCGCGCCCGAATGAGAAGTGAGAGCTCATGCATCTCCCGGAACATGGGAACGAACCTGCTGTACTTGTCCATGAGCGCCTGATCATGATCTTCAAGCATAGCCCGGACATCAGGATAAGTCATGCGCTCATCGACCCGGATCACACTCTCCACGATGCGGTGGTCCTTTACTTTTCCATCCCTGTCCAGTGTCATAATACAGGACAGCGCAAGGCGGTCGCAGCCTGCATTAAGCGAACATATGCCGTTCGACAGCCGCTCAGGCAGCATAGGTATCACACGGTCTGCCAGATATACTGATGTTCCCCGCCGGAGAGCTTCACGATCCAGAGCGGAGTATTCCTGCACATAGTTGGATACGTCAGCGATGTGGACGCCGAGAATATAGTCCTCACCCTCTTTTGTGAGTGAAACGGCATCGTCCAGGTCCTTGGCATCCGGTCCGTCAATGGTGACCATAGGCCACTCGCGAAGATCTTCTCTGCCGGCATAATCGCCCTCTATCACATGGTCAGGGACCTTTTCCGCCTGATTCAGGGCGCGCTCTGGAAAGACCATGGGCAGTTCCATAGCTCTTGCTATAGAGAGAATGTCCGTTCCCGCCTCATCCTCGTGGCCGAGGATCTCGGTAATAACACCTCTCGGGTTCTCCCATCTGGAGCCGTAGTCAGTGATCTTACATACGACTTTATCGCCGTTTCTGGCATCCTTTATCTTTTTCAGGTCAACAATAACGATTCTCGTAAATCCTGTGTCATCGGATATGACCCAGCCCTCAAAACGCTTCCTCCGAAAAGTACCGACGACCTCTGCCGTACCTCTTTCCACAACGCGGACGATTTTTCCTTCGCGGTTCTTTCGACCAAGTCCGCTGTTCAGTATAACGACCTCCACAGTATCCTTGTTCACTGCATCCAGGGTGCGGTCCGACGCGATAAAAATGTCGTTTGAGCCTGTGCCTGCTGCATCCGACTCCTCGTTCGGAGTCACAAATCCAAAGCCTCTGGTATTCTGCCTGAAAACTCCGATGACTCTCGGCAGCTGCTTATCCGAGTATACCTTCCGTATAGAGCCTGATTGTTCAGCGCCGCTTCTCCTGCATCCTATTTTCGCTGCTTTTATGCCGCTTTTCTTATGCCCTGCCTTCGATGCGGATGCTGCTCTCTCTGCCAGATATTTTTTAAATTCTTTCCTGTGTTTTCTTTTCATTCTTTTTTCCGTTTTAATGATTTCAGCCAACAGGCAGATTTTCCCGCTGAGATGAAAAAACCCCTGCATGTCTGCAGGGGCCATAGTTCACAAATGCCAATACATCTGTCAGTTGATGAATTTCATGACAAGAACAATAGAGAGGATAAAGAACAGAGCTACCATGATCTTAGTAGCTTTCTCAAGTCCGCCTTCCATAGAGCGGCCCTTGTTCTGTCCCCAGTATGTGTCCGCCGCACCGGCGATCGCGCCAAGTCCGGCATCTTTGCCTTCCTGCATGAGTACAACAACTGTAAGACCGATACAGTCAATCACATAAATAATTGTAAGAACAATTCTTAAAATGTCCATACCACACCTCTTTAACATAAACTAAATGACATAATAACACATTAAAAATTGAAATACAACCACTATTTTTAGCAAATGTATCTCGCGGCAATACGGCAGTACCAGTTCAGTCAGGCTGCAGCCAAGTTCCCAGACCCGGCGCAAACATCATCTTCATCGAAAAACGTCGGTCCTACCTTGCGAGCTTGCAAAATGCTTTGCACTTTGCGATCTCTCAGTCGGACCGACAATATTTTTCTCACGAAGATGGATGCTTTGCTGCCGGTAACGAACTGCAGGAACAGCCTGACTGAACTGTTACCTGCGTTACAGAAAGGCACATACAGATAGTAAAAACGGGGCTACCACTTATGGCAGCCCCGCAATTACCGTATGCTATAAGTTTTATTTCTCAACGAGCAGGGAGATACCTGTCATCTCTTCCGGCTTCGGGAGACCCATCATGTCGATCATAGTCGGGATGATGTCGCAGAGACGTCCGCCCTCTTTCAGATCATACTTCGGATCCGCATTGACAATGATGAACGGAACCGGATTGGTCGTATGAGCTGTGAACGGCTCGCCGGTCTTCTCGTCGACCATCTTGTCGCAATTGCCGTGGTCAGCGCAGATGAACATCTGGCCGTTAACTTCCTTCAGAGCTTCGACAACACGGCCTACGCACACATCAACTGCCTCTACAGCCTTGATTGCAGCTGCCTCATTGCCTGTGTGGCCGACCATGTCACCATTTGCGAAGTTGACAACGATTGCATCATAGACACCGCTCTTGATTGCTGCTACGAGGCCGTCGCAGACCTTGAATGCGCTCATTTCCGGCTGCAGATCATAGGTCGGTACCGACGGTGACGGAACAAGGAGACGATCCTCGCCCGGGAACGGCTCTTCCTTGCCGCCGTTGAAGAAGAATGTGACATGCGCATACTTCTCTGTCTCAGCGGTGCGGAGCTGCTTCATGCCGAGGTTGCTCAGATACTCGCCGAATGTGTTGGAGATAGACTGCTTCTTGAAAGCAACTTCCTTGTTCGGGATCGTTACATCATAGTCTGTGAAAGCTACGAAATTGGTCTTTACTCTCGGACCTCTGTCGAAGCCTGTGAACTCATCCATGCAGAATGTGCGGGTGATCTCACGAGCACGGTCGGGGCGGAAATTGAAGAAGATCAGGGAATCGCCGTCCTTGATCGTTGCGACCGGTGCGCCGTCTTTCTGTACTACGAACGGAAGTACGAATTCATCCGGCTTGCCGTCCGCATAGGAAGCCAACATTCCCTTCGGTGCGCTCTCTGCCGGAACGCCTTCGCCCTTGACCATAGCGTTGTATGCAAGGACAACACGCTCCCAGCGGTTGTCACGGTCCATAGCATAGTAGCGACCGGAAACCGTTGCGATCTCGCCGACACCGATCATCTTCATATTTGCCTCAAGTGCGTCAATGAATCCCTTGCCGGATTCCGGCGGTGTATCGCGGCCGTCCATGAAGCAGTGTACATAAACTTTCTCAAGGCCCTTCTGCTTAGCCAGCTTAAGCAGGCCATAGAGATGCGTGTTGTGGCTGTGAACGCCGCCGTCAGACAGAAGACCCATGCAGTGGAGGGCTGCGCCGCCTGCAATTGCCTTGTCAACAGCATCACAAAGGACTTCATTCTGGAAGAAATCACCATCATCGATTGCCTTGGAGATACGTGTCAGTTCCTGATAGATAATACGGCCGGCACCCATGTTCATGTGACCGACTTCGGAGTTGCCCATCTGGCCATCCGGAAGGCCTACTGCCATACCGGCTGCATAACCCTTCTTGAACGGGCATGTTGCTTTCAGTTCGTCCATGACCGGTGTATTTGCAAGGTACACCGCGTTATGCTCATGTACATCACTCTCGCCATAGCCGTCAAGAATCATTAATACTGTTGGTCTTTTTGCGCTCATAGTTTCTCCTTTTCTTTATCTTACGGGCTTAATCCGCATTTTAGATTTACGAAGCTGATATACAGTCGCCAAGTCCTCTCGCTATGCGCAAGCGCTCAGAGGACACCCTGGCTCGCTGCCTTCACATATATGCAACATATGCATATCTGCACTTATCATTATTTTACTTCACACGTTATTCAAAGTAAAGAAACTTTAACAGAAAAAACCCTGTATTTGTGCGATTTTTCGTGATTTTTAACACATTTCACACTGGCACAAAGCAGCTGCTTTAGTCTGCTGTCTTCATTTCATGCAAGCACGATACAGGTACCCCGGTCCCCTGCCTGCATAGAAAGGGCAGAGAACGTACACCGCTCTCTGCCCCACTTTACTTGATCATGCTATGGCAGCAAATTACTTGTTGTAATGAATGATGTCTGCGAAGGAAGCCTTCAGAGAAGCGCCGCCTACAAGACCGCCGTCGATGTTCGGCTTAGCGAACAGCTCTGCAGCGTTGCCGCCGTTTACGGAACCGCCGTAAAGGACGCGAACTTCCTCAGCAACCTCAGCACCGTACAGCTCGACAAGGAGTGCGCGGATCCAGCCGCAGACTTCCTCAGCCTGATCAGAAGTAGCTGTGACGCCTGTGCCGATAGCCCAGATCGGCTCATAAGCGATGACAACCTTCTTGACTGCTTCTGCATCTACGCCGAGAAGGCCGATCTTGACCTGCTGACGAACGAAATCCTGTGTAACGCCCTGCTGTCTCTGTGTCAGAGACTCGCCGCAGCACATTACCGGAACGATGCCGTGCTCAAGAGCCTTGAGAACCTTCTTATTGACGATCTCATCTGTCTCGCCGAAATAGTCACGTCTCTCAGAGTGGCCGATGATAACATACTTAACACCGAGGTCATCAAGCATAGCCGGAGCGATTTCGCCTGTGAATGCGCCCTTCTCCTCGAAGTACATGTTCTCAGCACCGATGTTGATGTTTGTGCCCTCAGCTGCTGCAAGAGCTGCCGGAAGATCAATTGCCGGTACGCAGAAAAGAACGTCAACATCTTCGCTTGCAAATGCTGCCTTGTTCTCCTCGATGAAAGCCTTTGCCTCTGACGGAGTCATGTTCATTTTCCAGTTACCTGCTGCCAGGATACGTCTTGCCATGGGTATCATCCTCCTTTTTATATAAGAAATTGATTTTTAATAATATCTGCAGTCCGCGCGTATACCGCCAGTGGCGGAACACGCACGAACCGATTTACAGTAATCTGCGTGGATAATGCCGATTAATTATTTGTCATTAGCTGCTGCTACGCCCGGAAGCTCCTTGCCCTCAAGGAATTCAAGAGAAGCGCCGCCGCCTGTGGAGATATGGCTCATCTTCGGGCCATAGCCAAGCTGGTTAACTGCTGCTGCGGAGTCGCCGCCGCCGATGATTGTTGTAGCCTCTGTCTCAGCCAGAGCTGCTGCAACTGCCTTTGTGCCTGCTGCAAGGATCGGGTTCTCGAAAACGCCCATCGGGCCGTTCCATACAACTGTCTTAGCAGACTTAACTGCATCGCTGTAAAGCTCGATTGTCTTCGGGCCGATATCCATGCCCATCTTGTCAGCCGGGATAGCATCTGCGTCTACAGTAACTGTAGCGATTTCAGCATCGATCGGGTTCGGGAAGGAATCTGTGCATACTGTGTCAACCGGCAGATACAGCTTCTTGCCGAGAGCAGCTGCCTTGTCGATCATTTCCTTGCAGTAGTCAATCTTTGTCTCATCGCAGAGAGACTTGCCGATCTCAAGGCCCTGAGCCTTAAGGAATGTGTAAGCCATGCCGCCGCCGATGATAAGTGTGTCGCACTTCTCAAGCAGGTTGGAGATAACGTTCAGCTTGTCAGCAACCTTAGCGCCGCCGAGGATAGCTACGAACGGACGAACCGGGTTCTCAACTGCGTTGCCGAGGAAGTCGATTTCCTTCTGCATCAGATAGCCGACTGCGCATGTATCGATGTACTGTGTAACACCGACGTTGGAGCAGTGAGCACGATGAGCTGTTCCGAATGCATCGTTTACGAATACATCAGCGAGGGAAGCAAGTTCCTTGGAGAACTCTTCGCCGTTCTTTGTCTCTTCTTTGCGATAACGTGTGTTCTGAAGAAGAACAACATCGCCGTCCTTCATAGCCGCAACAGCTGCTTTTGCGTTCTCGCCGACTACATTGTCATCAGCCGCAAATACAACTTCCTGGCCGAGAAGTTCGGAAAGGCGTGCAGCAACAGGAGCCAGAGAAAGTTCCGGCTTCGGCTCGCCCTTCGGCTTGCCGAGGTGGCTGCAAAGGATGACCTTGCCGCCGTCAGCGATCAGCTTCTTGATTGTCGGAAGAGCTGCGACGAGGCGGTTCTCATCGGTGATGACGCCGGCTTTCAGCGGAACGTTGAAATCGCAGCGGCAAAGAACGCGCAGGCCTTTTACGTTGATATCATCAACAGACTTTTTATTAAGCATTGGTATCAATCCTCCTTAATAATGGATTCTATGATCAGCACCCTGTGTGCATAATCTTCATTCTGGGTCAGCGGATACACTGTTGGCAGATCCGCACGGTGCGGTCGGCACGAAGCCTCCGCGATAAAAAAGGGTCCGGCCCTTTAGTGACCGGACCCTATCAGGTCTTACTTCAATTCAATTATTCGGAAAGAAGCTTGCCGAAGTACTTGATTGTGCGAACCATCTGGCTTGTGTAGGAGTTCTCATTGTCATACCAGGAAACAACCTGAACCTCTGTTGTGCCGTTGTCAAGAGCCATAGCCATTGTCTGTGTAGCATCGAACAGAGAACCAAATCTCATACCAACGATATCGCTGGAAACGATCTCATCTGTGTTGTAGCCGAAGGACTCTGTTGCAGCAGCCTTCATAGCAGCATTGATGTCGTCCTTTGTGACTGTGCCTTCAACAACAGCTGTAAGGATTGTTGTTGAACCTGTCGGGGTCGGTACACGCTGTGCAGCGCCGATGAGCTTGCCGTTCAGTTCCGGGATAACAAGGCCGATAGCCTTAGCAGCACCTGTGCTGTTCGGAACGATGTTAACAGCTGCAGCGCGGGATCTTCTGAGGTCACCCTTTCTCTGCGGGCCGTCAAGAGTCATCTGATCGCCTGTGTAAGCATGGATTGTGCACATGATACCGGACTTGATCGGAGCAAGGTCATTAAGAGCCTTAGCCATCGGTGCAAGGCAGTTTGTTGTGCAGGATGCAGCGGAGATGATATGATCATCTTTTGTAAGAATGTCATGGTTTACATTGTAAACGATGGTCTTAAGGTCATTGCCTGCCGGAGCGGAAATGACAACATACTTAGCGCCAGCATCAATGTGAGCCTGAGCCTTAGCCTTGCTTGTGTAGAAGCCTGTGCACTCAAGAACTACGTCGACATCCAGCTTACCCCACGGAAGGTCAGCAGCGTTCTTCTCGGCATAGATCGTGATCTCATGTCCATCAACGATGATGGAGTTCTCTGTGCTCTCAACCTTGTCAGCAAGTTCGAACTTGCCCTGTGTAGAGTCATACTTGAGCAGGTGTGCAAGCATAGCCGGGGATGTAAGGTCGTTGATTGCTACGATCTCAAAACCCTCTGCTGTGTACATCTGACGGAATGCCAGACGGCCAATACGACCAAAACCGTTAATTGCAACTTTTACTGCCATAATCGTGAATCCTCCTGTGAAAATTATTTGATATACATTACTTGAGGTATAAAACCCTTGTATTCATTGTACTCAAACTTCACCAAAAATACAAGGAATATTTCATGTTTTTTACGCATTTTTATCAGATTTTTACGAATTTGGGCTTTCGTTTTACATAATATGCATAATGGGTAAAACCACAGCTCCGCAGGATATTGACAGCTTCGTCAAACTGGCAGCTGACATGTGCCATCTTGTGAGCATCGGAGCCTATTGTGACCAGTGTACCGCCCATCTCCCTGTATCTTTTCAGCACCAGCGGATGAGGATTCGGAAAACCGATCATCTTCCTGAGCCCTGCAGTGTTGATTTCGATCGCGATATTGTATCGGATCAGAAGTTTCAGTATCTCATCTATAATATCCGCATATGCTCTGTAGCTGTACTCTCTGGCCCTGTGACGGCCATACCGCACTACATAATCCAGATGGCCGAGACAGTCGAAGCTGTGAAAAAGACGTACATCCTCAAGCAGGTCCTCAAAATACTCTCTGTAAACTTCTCTGTCCGTCCTGCCTTCAAAGACAGCCGAAAAGAACGGGTCGTGTCCTCCGACAAGATGCTGGGACCCGATACTGAAATCAAACGGATAGTCATCAAGAAGCTTTTTGTAACATCCCCCGAGGTGCTTCTGCATTCCGAGTTCTACGCCCATAAGTATTTCAATTTTCTTTCTGTAGATTTCACGGAGCCTTTCTATCTCCCTCTGATACTCTGCAACATTGAAATCATAGACTGTGCCGGACTCAGGGTAATCGTAGTCAATATGGTCAGTAAAACAGAGCACATTAACGCCGGCAGCAATGGCGGCCTTCACCTGATTCTCCATCGCTGTCTCAGAGTCTGTGGAAAATGAACTATGTACATGAACATCCGCCTTGATCATCGGCTAACGCGCCCCCTCACTTCAAGTCCCGCCCGGCGAGACAAAAGCACACGGCGGCTTTCACGGACACAATATCCCGCTTTGGCTCGCCGAATATGCACCGGCTCCGGCCGGCACTCGTCATCTTTATTATAACAGACGTACCGTCGTGGTTGTAGCGTATTTTAACTAATGCAGATCCTTTTCCGTAATTCAAGTCTCGCTCGCGAGACTTGGCGCGGGATTCGGGTCAGCGACAGCTGACATTATTCCCAACCGAATCCCTGCGGTCTTCGCTTCGCTACGGTCGGCGCAAAGCGAACGTCCACTGGACGTTCTGCGCCCTCGCGGAGCGTTTATCTCAGTGGGGGATTGTGACCCGCCACTGAGACAAGCAGGATATTGATTTACCCACCGCTTGCAGAAGCGGGGGGCTTCCCCACTGAGATAAAAGGAACTGCCGCGCGGATTGCCGTAAGGTCCCGTCACAGTTCTCACTGTGACTCATACCTTAAACGGTATCTGCGCGGCAGCCCATCAGGTTCCCGTACTTTGTTTCAGTGTCTCGGATGCGCTTTTTCATAGACATCTCGCATTTTGCCGATATTCAGATTCAGATAAATCTGTGTTGTGGATATATCAGAATGTCCGAGCATCTCCTGCACGCTTCGAAGATCCGCTCCGTTCTCGATCATATGAGCCGCAAAGCTGTGTCTAAGCGTGTGAGGAGTAATATCTCTCTCGATACCGGCCTCCTGAGCATACCCTTTCAGCAGCTTCCAGAACCCCTGCCTGCTCATCTTTCTTCCCTGCACATTTGTAAAGAGGACATCGTTTTCCGAAGCCTCAGGGAACAAATCTCTGGCATTCTCCAGGTATTCCGCAAGTGCTGTTCTGGCTGCGTTCCCGAACGGTACCGCCCGCTCCCTGTCTCTGTCCCGGCAGTTTATATATCCCATCTTCAGATTCACATCCGATACTCTGAGGCTGATCAGCTCAGATACCCGGATTCCGGTCGCATAGAGCAGCTCGAGCATAGCCCGGTCCCTCATGCCCTTCGCTGTATCCCGCAATGGCTGCGCAAGCAGTTTTTCCACTTCCGATACGGTAAGAATATCCGGCACTTTCTTTTCGACTTTCGGCGGATGAAGTTCATCGGACGGATTGTCCGCGATCAGATTCTTTTTATATAGATAGCCAAAAAATGCCCTGATCGAAGCCACACTTCTTGATATAGATGAAGCCGCGTAATTCTGCCCCTCCATATAGAGCATATACGAATTAAGATTAGTGGCTGTCACAGCTCCCCAACTGTCAACTGCCAGCTCCTTCTCCAGGTAGGACGCAAGCTTATCGAGATCCCTTTTGTATGACTGTTCTGTATTCGCCGAGGCCTTTTTTGTCTTGTGCAGATATTTGATAAATTTCAGAATTGCTTCTTCCATGATTTAATCTCCGATCTTACGGTAATCACAAAAAGCAATTCACCCTCCAAAACATAAGTGGTCTCCCCCAGCCGCCTCCGAAACTATGGATTTTTCGAGGTGACAAAACATATTATACGCACAACTTTACATAAAATCAAACAAAAAAATCATTATTTTTTCGCTTATTTATGCGGAAAATCAGAGGTCACTATATGTTGGTTTCCGATAATTTTCTGCCACAAGATATAGGAAATCAGAAGAACATATTACCCCACATCGTTCTCTCTGTTGTCAGAGACGAGTAGTGTACAAGGTCCTCGACTGTCGTTGTGAGGCCCGCAAAGATAACTATGTCCGGATGGACACGGTCTACTATCCTCTGTATATTATCCTCGTCGAACTGGTGAATGAACACGCTGCGGTTGAAACTCTCCGCAATCCACGGGAACATCTGCATCCAGATATATGAATCGCCGACGATCAGTATATCCGGCTTTGATGCATCACCGGTCGTAAAGTATCTGTATGAGCGCCAGGGATCATTGGGCTTATAATCAATCTTATCGAACCACTCCTGTTGCTGGACTGCCTTCGGCTCTTTCACCGAGTACGAGACATCCTCCTCAGAGAACTTCTGACCGAGGACCGTGTTAGTCCTCTCAAGGATCTGCATATTAAAATCTTCATCACTGAGGATCCTTATATTCTCCTTCGGCAGCAGATTGCTGATCTGTTTCATCAGTGAAGCATAGCCATACCTAACACCCTGGGCATTCCAATGCCCGCCGTCGTATGAGCGGTAACACACAAGCTTGCCTGCAGCCGCAGCCTCCTTGAGCTCATTGTTGACCACATTCATATTGAGTTCCGGATAGTTGATTGCTATCGTCTGCATCAGATTGATTTCGGAGTTAGGTCTCACCTGCGTCACGTAACCCTTCAGATTATCGGGATACACATCCACCTTATAAGGAAAGACAGACATACCGAATTTGATGCCCTGCTCATTAAAATAGTTATTAATATCCTGCATGCGGCTTATAAAGGTATTCACCTCATCATTGGTCATGACGTCTTTGTGCTGAAGATTATTCAGGGTAAGATCCTCAGAGTCAAGTGAATAGTACCAGTCATTCATGACAATGGCAGAATCACTGCGGAACTCATTGAGATAGCCATAGTTCAATGTATTATAAAATGATTTTGCAATCTCTCTTCCGCCGCAGTTATCGTCTATCCAGTTTTCAATCTCTTTTGTCAACCCTTTATGCGGGACCAGAGATGACGGAGCTTTTGCCTTCCATCTGTTCTCATCCGCCTGCAGCTTTCCTCCGGTCTTATCCGAGAAAATGAGCGGGAGGGCGAGCATGGCAACAAAACAGGTTATGACGATCAGATCACAAATCTTATTTCTCAATTCATTATCCTCACTTGTTCATCAATAACGGATATACAGGAATGTCTGGAACGTACTGCTCATAACAATCATGATGCTCACGCCGAGGAGGCCAAGATAGGCAAGATCCCAGATTCGGTTCTCGCGCATTTTTTCTTCGATTCTGTCCAGTGTAGGCGTGCAGCATATGATGCCTGCAAGCAGAGTCAGGACCATTCGCTGAGACAGATACCACCTGAGAGTAAATCCTGAGTTCCAGGTACTTCCAAGGCCGATCAGAGTCGGCAGGAAAGCCAGAGCCTGGTTGAAATCTTCAAAATAGAAGAACACCCACCCGATCATGATCAGCAGAAGCGTGATGGCATGGCGGACAAGCTCCGGAAGTACTATTTTCGAATGCTTCTTCAGATACCGCTCGATGCACAGAATAATACCGTTCCAGGCTCCCCAGACAATGTAATTGAGCGTAGCACCGTGCCAGAAACCCGCGAGCAGGAAGGTGAGGAACAGGTTGACGTAGGTATTGCCGGATCTGCTTCCTCCGATCGGAATATAGAAGTAGTCACGGAGCCATTTGGACAGCGACATATGCCATCTGCGCCAGAACTCGGTTATAGACTGGGAAATATACGGATTATTGAAATTTTCCTTGAAATCGATGCCGAACATCTTTCCAAGACCAATCGCCATATCCGTGTAGCCGGAAAAGTCGAGATAGAGCTGGATTGTATAGCTGATGATTCCAAGCCATGCCAGAATCGGTGAATTGTTGGTCGTACCCAGAATATCATGCGCGACAACACCGATCTGGTCGGCCAGAAGAACCTTTTTGGCCAGTCCGACAGAGAATCGGCGTATGCCTTCAGTGAATCTGGCTGCTGAAAACTCCGGTCGGTTCATCTGTCTCGTGACATCGGAATATCGGACGATCGGGCCTTCTACTATTTTCACAAAGAAGGACATGAACAGCGCAAAAGTGATAATATTCCGCTGAGCCTTCACTTTCTCCCTGTACACGTCGACAAGATATGCAATTCCGGAGAGAGACATAAACGAAATGCCCAGTATGAATCTCGCGTACTTAAAAAAGATCAGTATGGCAAGATCAAGAACAATACCGACTGCAAGGAACATCGTCTCATTTCGGCTTTGTCCTGCTGCCCGGTATCTTTCTATCAGGATACCGCAGCCATAATTGATAAGGGTCATGACCAGAAGAACCGGCAGCGCAGTTACATCCGCCCACGAATAAAATATCAGCGAGGCGGCAAGAAGGACCGGTACCTTCATTCTGGGAAGGAAAAGCGCCGTCGGTATATATACAACAAGCGTTCCCAGTAGAAATATGAACAGAAATGTATTTGTTGAAAAACCCATGAAGTAAGTATCCCTTCGTAAAATGTTCCGTACGGACATTAGCGAAAAATCTCCGCCCCCGGACTTTCCGCGACCGGATGCGCAGCGGCGGCTCATGCTGAATAATACTCTAACATATTGAACCAAAAAAAGGAAGAGTGGCATTTCACTCTTCCTTTCTGTTTACTTCGCGTAGTCTACCGCACGGCTTTCACGGATCACGCTGACTTTGATCTGGCCCGGATACTCGAGTTCAGACTCGATCTGCTTGGCAATGTCTCTTGCCAGAAGGACCATCTCAGAATCGCTGACCTGGTCCGGAACGACCATGATTCTGACTTCTCGTCCGGCCTGGATGGCAAATGATTTCTCGACACCCTTGAAACCATTCGTTATATCCTCAAGCTGTTTCAGACGATTTGTATAGGTATCCAGCGTCTCGCGCCTTGCGCCGGGGCGGGCTGCGGAAATTGCGTCCGCCGCCTGAACAAGACAAGCGATAAGCGAGGTAGGCTCCACATCACCATGGTGGCTTTCCACCGCATTGATGATAGTCTCATTCTCCTTGTATTTCCTGCAGAGATCAGCACCGATCTGTATATGGGATCCCTCGACCTCATGGTCGATCGACTTGCCGATATCATGAAGAAGGCCTGCACGTTTTGCAAGGCGAACATCGCATCCGCACTCCGCGGCCATAAGACCTGTCAGCTGTGCGACCTCGATAGAATGTTTCAGCGCATTCTGTCCGTAGGAAGTACGATATCTCATACGGCCGAGATACTTGATCAGCTCAGGATGCAGGTTATGAACGCCAACTTCGAAAGCGGCCGCTTCTCCATCCTCTCGCATACGGGATTCGACCTCCTTGCGTGCCTTCTCTACCATCTCCTCGATTCTTGCAGGGTGGATACGTCCATCTACGATCAGCTTTTCAAGGGCGATTCTTGCGATCTCGCGTCTCACCGGGTCAAACCCCGAGAGGACAACTGCTTCCGGAGTATCATCGATGATAAGATCGACGCCGGTCATTGTCTCGATCGTGCGGATATTTCTTCCTTCACGACCGATGATCCTTCCCTTCATCTCATCGTTCGGAAGCTGAACGACCGAAATTGTCGTCTCTGCAACGTGATCTACGGCGCATCTCTGAATCGTACTTACGACGATCTCTCTGGCTTTCTTTTCCGCATCGTCCTTGGCCTGTTCGACCAGCTCACGATACAGCTTTGCCACATCCACCTTCACGTCATCCTGCACTCTCTGGTACAGGAATTCCTTGGCTTCCTCTGTGGTCATGCCCGAGATTCTCTCCAGTTCCTTGACGGCCTGATCGTGTAACTGATCAACTTTCTGCTTCTTCTTCTTTAGCTCATTGTCCCTGGCTGTGAAATCTGCTTCACGCTTTTCCATCGCGTCGGTCTTGCGGTCCAGTGCATCTTCTTTAGACTGGATACGCCTTTCCTGCTTGGAAATCTCCGCTCTTCTGTCCTTGATTTCGCGGTCCACTTCGTTCTTCGCTGCAAGTGTCTGCTCTTTCACCTCAAGAAGAGACTCACGCTTCTTGGTTTCAGCTGTCTTGATGGCATCATCAATAATGCTTCTCGCCTTCTCCTCAGCTGTGCCGATTTTCGCGGCGTCTGCCTTTGTCTTATTGTTTATGGCAACCTTGTACGTGATCGGAAGTGCGATTATAAGAGCCAGGATAACCACTATGTACACAATAGTTGGCATATCAGGAGCACCTCCATTATTTAATTTTCATTGTACAGTTATACAACTAATTAAATAATATATCTTTTTTTTGAACTTATGTCAAGCGCTAAGGATGTCTTGTTTTATAACAGCTGAGACCGCCAATACCTCACAGTTAAGACGGGCTGTATCGAAGCATTAGGCTCCGGCGTAAGCATCCTCTTCAAAAGACCGGAGATCATCCAAAACAGCCATGATATCAGATCCCTGGAATCCCTTTCGGGCGAGGTAAGACGCGACCTTCGTGTAAGACGCAGGATCCGACGTGTCCATGCTCCTGAGCTTCTTTTCGGCAAGTGTTCGAATAAGATCCTTCTCGTCCCACTCCTCTGCAGATTCAAAGGCTTCATCTATGACATCTCTGGGGATACCTTTTTGTTGAAGGTCATAGGCGATTCTCATCCGGCTCTTTTTTCCCTTCGCGAAATCTATGAACTTTTCCGCGTACCTTCTGTCATCTATATATCCGAAAGATCGCACGTACTCCATAGTACGTGCGATCGTATCCTCGGAATAACCTGATTTTTTGAGCTTATCACGCAGCTCCTTCTCTGTCCTGTCCATGTCGGTCAGCAGATACAGGGCACGCCTTTTGGCTTTTGTCAGTTCATCCATATTACTCTTCAGTTTCTCCGGCTGCCTCCATCTCATCAGCAAGATCTGACGGAAGACCGTATGCCATTCTCACCTTCTGCTCGACTTCGTACATAATATCGGGATTCTCCTGCAGGAAATTCTTCGCGTTCTCCCTGCCCTGGCCGATCTTGTCACCGTTGTAGGCGAACCATGCTCCGCTCTTATCGATAATATCGTTGGCGACAGCAAGGTCAAGTATGTCGCCTGCCTTGGAGATTCCTTTGCCAAACATAATGTCGAACTGCGCTTCCTTGAACGGCGGTGCCACCTTATTCTTTACGATCTTGATCCTTGTGCGGTTTCCGATCATTTCACCCTGCGCTTTCAGTGTCTCGATTCTTCTTACGTCCATGCGTATTGAAGCATAAAACTTAAGAGCCCGTCCGCCGGTCGTCGTCTCGGGGTTTCCGAACATGACGCCGATCTTCTCACGCAGCTGATTGATAAAAATAACAATACATTTTGTTTTATTGACCGTTGCCGTCAGCTTTCTGAGGGCCTGGCTCATAAGTCTTGCCTGAAGACCCACATGTGAATCGCCCATCTCTCCGTCGATCTCAGCCTGAGGTGTCAGAGCTGCAACGGAATCGACGACGATAATATCGACCGCGCCGGAGCGGACCATTGTCTCCGCGATCTCAAGTGCCTGTTCGCCTGAATCCGGCTGGGAAATATAAAGATTGTCGATATCCACGCCGATGTTTTTCGCGTAAGTCGGATCCAGCGCATGTTCCGCATCGACAAAGCCGGCAATACCGCCGCGTTTCTGAACTTCCGCCACCATATGAAGGGCAACGGTCGTCTTTCCGCTGGATTCCGGTCCATAGATCTCAATTATCCTGCCCTTGGGAATACCGCCGAGTCCGAGCGCAATGTCTAGCGAAAGGGATCCCGTCGGGACAGATTCCACATTCATGTTGGCCTCGGATTCACCGAGTTTCATGACAGTGCCTTTGCCGAATTCTTTCTCAAGGTGACCAATCGCTGCCTCGAGCGCCCTTACTTTCTCGGCGCGTTCTTTTTCAGTACTCACATTCGTTGTATTCTTCAATGATTCATCTCCTGTGTTTCATATGTCTTACAGTGTTATCGGGTATTCTGCCCGAATCCATGAACATTCGTTCGTTCCTATAGGTACAATACTACACTCCTCCTCCGATGTCAACCGGATTTGGCAAAAATATGTTCGATTCAGTCCTTCCATGCGAAAAAATCCGCCTCCCCCTTATCGGGGGAGACGGCTTAAGAGGAGTAACACTATCAAATTTGCCGCGAGGGCATTTTCATGCGTTCTTATTAGGGTAATCAGCCGATCAGCCAGTCATACAGCTCCTGGTACTGAAGAGCCGATGCCTGCCATGAGAAGTCTGCATCCATCGCGCGCTTGACCATCTTGTCCCACTCTTCGCGTGAATCATAATAGATCTTCTCAGCGTAGCGGACAGTGCCCATCATCTCATGCGCATTGTAGTTCGTGAAGGAGAATCCTGTACCTGTTCCCTCGAACTCATTGTAAGGCTCGACTGTATCTTTCAGACCGCCTGTCTCGCGAACGATCGGAAGTGAACCGTAGCGGAGAGAGATCAGCTGGGAAAGTCCACACGGCTCGAACTGAGACGGCATCAGGAATGCGTCGGAAGCTGCATAGATCTTGTGGGCAAGAGCCTCATTGTAATAGATCTGGGCAGATACTCTTCCGCCGTACTTCCACTCGAAGTGGCGGAACATGTTCTCATATCTCTCCTCGCCTGTACCGAGGATAACGAACTGAACCGCGTCCTGGCAGAGCTCATCCATCACGTAAGCAATGAGATCGAAGCCCTTCTGGTCTGTAAGACGTGAAACAATACCGATCATCAGGACATCCGGATCGACATCGAGTCCGAGCTCCTCCTGAAGAGCAGTCTTGTTGGCGATCTTCTTGGCTTTGAAATCATCTGAATCATAGCCCTCTACAAGAAGTCCGTCCGTCTTCGGATTCCACATATCATAGTCGATACCGTTTACGATACCGCGGAGATCGTTCTGGCGTGCTCTCATCAGGCCGTCAAGACCTTCGCCGTAATACGGCATCTTGATCTCTTCTGCATATGTTCTTGAAACGGTCGTAATAGCGTTGGCATATACGAGACCGCCCTTCAGCATATTGCCGTCACGGTTGAATTCCATCTTGTCCGGTGTGAAGTAGTAATCCGGAAGACCTACGATGTCCTTCATAGTCTTGACATCCCATACACCCTGGAATTTCAGGTTGTGGATCGTCATGACTGTCTTGATACCGCGATAGAACTCATTGGCCTGGAACGCGTCATTGAGATATACAGGGATGAGACCTGTCTGCCAGTCGTGGCAGTGGATGATATCCGGGCGGAAATCAATTGACGGAAGGATTGAAAGAGCGGCCTTGCTGAAGAAAGCGAAACGTCCGATGTCATACGGCATTCCAGCATACGGCTTGTCGCATGTGAAGAAGTCCTGGTTGTCGATGAAGTATACATGAACGCCCTCGTACTCGACTTCCATGACACCTACATAATAGCTGTTCCAGTTAAAGTCCATGTAAAAATGAGTCTTGTACTCAAGCATGTCTTTCCATTTCTGATTCATGAAGGAGTACATCGGCATAATGACGCGGCAATCAAAGTACTTTCGGTCGATGCATTTCGGAAGCGATCCGACAACGTCTGCCAATCCGCCCGTCTTAACAAACGGCATACATTCAGATGCAACAAAAAGAATATTTTTCATCTCGTTCCAACCTCCCTGGTTGTCAAATTTACTGATACTATATCGTTATTATAAAACACTCTTTTTGTAATGTCGACACATTTCCTTCATTTCTCGGGCATTTTTTTGTGTATTTTGTGTAATTTCTGCTCCGCCAAGAAGCCGTGCAAGCTCCTCTTCCGATTCCCTTTCATCAAGGACCTCGATCCGCGTTACAGCGCTTCCCCCGGTAACATCCTTTGTGATTCCATAGTGAGTGTCCGCCATCGCCGCGATCTGGGGCAGGTGAGTTATACACAGCACCTGTCTTCCGCGGCTTATAACAGCCATCTTTTCGGCTACTTTCTGGGCTGTCCTGCCCGAAATACCGGTGTCCACCTCGTCGAAAATCAATGTCCCCGTCCGGTCACCGGCAGCGAACATGGTCTTAATTCCCAGCATGATTCTTGAGAGCTCACCACCGGATACGACACTTTTCAGTATCCGCCTCTCCTCTCCAGGATTCGTGGCTATCATGAAGTCGATGCGATCGCGCCCGTTCGCGGAATAACTGCCCGGCTCATTGAAGCGGATCTCAAAATCAGCTCTGGCAAAATTGAGATCTGCAAGCTGCTCTCTGACACCCATGGAGAATGCCTCGGCAGTCTTTTTCCTGAGGGCGGTCAATTCGGCGCTTGCCGCCTCAAGTTCCTTTTCGGAAGAAGCGAATTCTCTGCAGAGAGCCTCCCTTTCCTCCTCATAATTTTCAATAGCGGTCAGCTGCTCTTTTTTCTCCTCCAGAACTGCCAGGATATCATCCACACACCTTCCGTATTTAGACTTCAGGTGATTTATGAGGTCGAGCCTTGCTTCTGTCTCCGCAAATGCCTCATCCGCGAACTCCAGACCTTCGAGATAATCAGACAGGCTGCGGTTGAAATCATTGAGAAGATCATCGACGGATGAGAGCATCGATAAGAGTTCTTCGACATCACTGTCGTAGGAGGACACCCCCTCAAGACAGCGTATCGCGCGACCAATGCTCTCTCCCGCGCTGTCCTGGCCGTCATAACCGGTAAGATCATGGGCGGTTCCGACTGCTTCAACGATCTTTTTCGAATTGACCAGCTTTTTATAAGTCTTTTCAAGCTGCTCGTCCTCACCCGGGGAAAGATATGCGGACGATATCTCATTGACTTCGAACTCAAGGAAGGACTTCTGCCTGTTCCTCTCCTCCTCACTCATCTCCTCGTTCTCGAGACGCTTTTTCAGCGCGCTGTATGTGCTGTAAAGAGACGCGACAGCAGCCCTGGCCTCAGCAATCTCTTCCCGCCCGTAAGCGTCAAGCAGAGAAAGCTGGTGCTCACTCCCAAGGAGTTTCTGGTGTTCACTCTGCCCGTGTATATCCAGCAGGAGTGACGCACACTCCCGCACATCTCCCACAGGGCGTGTCTCCCCGTTAATCCTGAAGATGCTGCGCGTCCCTTTCATCTTTCTTGATATAAGGATCACTCCGTCCTCGGGATCCACATCCATATCCCTGAGAGCCGAGATCGTTTCCGCGTCATCTACTTCAAATAAAAGCTCCACGAGACCATAGTCCGCGTCATCCCGCACGAGACTACGTACAGCCCTTCCCCCTAAGGCAAGATTTACAGAGTCGATGATGATCGACTTGCCCGCGCCGGTCTCGCCGGTCAGAATATTGAGCCCCTCAGCAAAATCAATATCGATCTCACGGATCAGGGCAAGATTTTTAATATGCAGATTTCTAAGCATTTGTTCACCTTACTCACATTTATGACGAAATCTCACGGATCCTCTTTATGATTTCCGCTGCGCCATCCGGCTCCCGGATGACCACCATAATGGTGTCATCCCCGGCTATGCAGCCGAGGACATCTCCCCAGTCAAGGCTGTCGAGGGCTGCCGCCGCTGCCATCGCCATCCCGGAAACAGTGTGAATGACAATGATATTTCCGGCGTGATCGGCAGACACAAATGCATCCTGGAGCACGCGCTTATACTTGCGGCTCAGATCTACATGGCTGCCCCCACCAAGCGTATAGTGGGACTTTCCATCACTTCCGTTGACTTTTCTCAGCTGAAGCTGTCTTATATCCCTGGAAACTGTAGCCTGAGTGACTGTAAATCCCTTTTCATTCAGTTTTTCAGCAAGCTCCTCCTGGGTCTCGATATCATAGATCCCGATCAACTGGAGTATCTGTTCGTGCCTTGCATTTTTCATATGATTTATGAACCCGCCATTTTCTGACGCAGGATCTCAAGGAAACTGACCCCACTCAATTTTATTATTTTAGTACTCTTATCAGACTTCTCTACGACAATGCGGTCGCCGCTATGTACTGTGATATAGGCATCGCCGTCGAACGATACGCTGGCCTCGGCCGCACCCGGTTCATGCCCCTGCCCGATCATGACCGTTATCTGATCACTGCTCGTGAGAATAATGCTTCGGGTAATCAGCGTGTGCGGGGAGATCGGAGTAAGGAGAATCGCTTTTGATTCCGGCGAGACAATGGGACCTCCGCAGGAAAGGCTGTAACCGGTCGACCCCGTCGCCGTTGACAGGATAATCCCGTCTGCATTGTAGGAATTGAGATATTCGCCGTTGACATAGTTCATGAAAGAAACAACGCGCAGACGGCCCTGTCTTACGATAACGACATCATTGAGCGCGACATCCGACGCGATCACCTCATCGTTATGATACACAGTTCCTCTCAGCATCATTCTCTCCTCTAAGATATATTCATCTTCAAGAAGATGGTCCAGAGCCGAATACACATCCCGTCTGTCAACTTCCGCGAGATAACCCAGCGTTCCAAGGTTAATGCCCATAAGGGGAATCCCCTTGTCCACGACCTTTTTGGCCGCTCGCAGCATTGTCCCGTCGCCTCCGAGAACAATGACGCATTCCACATCCTCATCAATGTCCATACCATCAATGGAATAAAAACATTCCGCTCCCTTTTCTGTCAGATAATCTCCGACCTTCTTGCTGAATGTTCCTCTCCTGTCCTTGTCCGAATTGCGCAAAATCATAAATTTCTTCATAGCAGTGTAATTCCTCATCTCATGTCTGATTCAAGTCTCATTGGCAGGTCAGGCGCCCCCGCGTCAGAAAGCTGACGCAGTTCCAAACCGGTTATCCGCTCAGTGGTCGAGAGCGCCGTGGGCGTTCTGTACGGTACTGTCCACATCAATGCTGTATGTCCGGATTCCGTTGCTGTCTCCCTTGCACAGATACATCAGATACTCAATATTCCCCTCAGGTCCCTTAATCGGCGAGTAATCCAGACCGATCGGTGTCAGCCCGATCGACTCCGCGTAATCCCTCACCTTCAGAATGACCTCCCTGTGCACATTTTCATCACGCACGACTCCATGCTTGCCGACTTTCTCCCGACCTGCCTCGAACTGCGGCTTGATGAGGCACACGATCCTGCCGTCATCCTTCAGCAGGTCCCTCACAGGACCGAGCACCTTGACAAGTGAAATAAAGCTCACGTCTATGCTGGAGAAATCCGCCGCGACACCGACATCCTCAGGTACAACATACCTGATATTGGTCTTTTCCATGCAGGTGACACGGGGATCATTCCTGAGTTTCCAGTCGAGCTGTCCTCTCCCTACGTCGATCGCGTATACATGCCTGGCTCCGTTTTGAAGCATACAGTCTGTAAAACCGCCCGTGGAACTGCCGACATCAAGGCAGGTAAGTCCGTCAAGGTCCAGCTCAAATACTTCCATGGCCTTTTCAAGCTTGAGCCCTCCGCGGCTGACATACTTCAAAGTTGTCCCTCTGACTTCAATAACAGATGTCTCATCAAATGAAGTTCCGGCTTTATCCTCCCGCACGCCGTCAACGTACACGATTCCCGACATTATGATGGCTTTCGCCTTTTCGCGGGACGCGGCCAGTCCCCGTTCCACACACAGAACATCCAGTCTTTTCTTCAAATCATATCCTCCGATTCAAGTCTCTCTTCCGGTTACATTCAAGTCTCGTCCGCGAGACTTGACGCGGGATTCGGGTCAGCGCCGGCTGACATAATTCCGAACCGAATCCCTGCGAATCATTCGAACGGCACTTCCTCACCGTCCGGCATAAGAGCCTGCATCTTCTTTTCCACCGCATCGATCTTGCCTCCCACAGCAAGGAGCAGCTTCATGCCCTCCTCATAGAGGCGGAATGATTCCTCAAGTGAGATGTCTTCGCTGTCCATTTTCTTCACCATCTCATCCAGCTGTGCAAAACTCTCCTCTATTGTCAGTTCTTTCTTCTCCTCTGCCATATCACTCCTCCGAATCTCACTCTGAGATATTTCTGCCGCTCGTCTCCTGCACACCGGCTTTAATGACTCCATCCGTCACATGAATGTTCAGTATCTGTCCTGCCTTCACCCCTGATATGCGGGTGATTGCCCTGCCCTCCTCGTCAGAGACGAAGGAGAAGCCGGCTTTTAACCGGTCGAGCGGATTCAACCCTCTCATTCGCTCGACCAGCATCGAGTACTTCTTCTGACGCTGCCTGAGCGTGCGCTCTGCCATAAGGGACATGCGCCGCGAAACATCTGATGCCCGCATGCGTTCCCCTCCGATCCGGCTCTTAAGAATGTTCCTCATCCGTTCCTCAATATTCTCAAGCTGCCTTCTTCTGTCCCGCAGACGATTTTTCGGACTCAAGGCTTTTAGCCGAACCTCATAGTAGCGCACATCGCCGCGGGCCTTAATGATCCGCCGTTCGATTCCCTGTCCGAGCCGTCTCCTGTAAACTGCGATCGTGTCAGCAAACTCGAAATAATCGAAGACTGCCAGTTCCGCAGCAGCGGACGGGGTGGGTGCTCGAAGATCGGCGACAAAATCTGCAATCGTGGTGTCAGTCTCGTGCCCGACCGCGGATATGACCGGTGTCCGGCAATTAAAAATGGCCCTGGCAACAATTTCCTCATTGAAAGCCCAGAGATCTTCAATAGATCCGCCGCCGCGGCCAGCGATAATAACATCCACACCAGCTTCATCAAGCTTCTCGATTCCCTTAGCAATCGAGACTGCAGCGCCTTCACCCTGTACAAGCGCAGGGTACAGTATAAGCTGTACATAGGGATTCCTTCGACGGCTGATATTCTGAATGTCTCTGATAGCCGCACCGGTGGGTGCCGTGACGATGCCGATCCTGCGTGCGTATTTGGGGACAGGCTTTTTATAAGCCTTATCGAACATCCCCATTTCCTCAAGTTCTGCCTTGAGTTTCAGATACCGTTCGTAGAGGAGTCCCGCTCCCTCGAGGCGGATGGCCTTCACATACATCTGGTAATTACCGCCTCGCGTATAGACATCAAAATTGCCGGCACAGATAACTTTGTCCCCGTTCTTCATCTCGAACGTAAGACCTCTCCTGTTGCCGGCGAACATGACACATGACAATGTACCGGTCTCATCCTTCAGAGAAAAGTAGATGTGGCCGGATGTGTGATATTTTAGATTGGATACTTCCCCACGGACATATACTCTGGACAGGAGAATATCCTGCTGAAACATTCTCCTGATATAATTATTGATCTGTCCGACAGAATATACGTTGTTCATTGACTCCTCATAATGACTTCTTTGAACCGCGCAGATGGAATATGGCTCTTCACTGATCTTCACTCACATCCCCGCTGTCCGTATTCAAAGCAGCCTTCTCCGCCGCGTACTCGGCAGCCTTTTTGTGTATTCTGGATACCTGACCGAGGACTCCGTTCACAAATGAAGGCGAATCATCCCCGCCGTATATCTTGGCAAGCTCAATTGCCTCATTGATTGCGACCTTCTCGGGAATATCATCGTCGAAAAGCATCTCATATACGGCGACCCGAAGTATGGCAAGGTCACTGCTCGCGAAGCGGGATGTCTTCCAGCCTTTCGCTGCCCGGTTCAGGGCTGCGTCGATTTCCGGAATATGGTCATGGACCGCGTCATATCTCTTCATGAGATACTCTCTGTCCTTCTCCTTAAGGCCGTCGATTCCGTCCAGATAGAGGGCTTTCTGCTCCTCCATATCTTTCTCGATAGTGAAGGCGAAGATAAATACCATTTTAAAAAGATGCTCTCGAAGTTCTCTTCTTTTCACGTTTCTTCTCCATTTTGAAAAACATTTGTTCAGTCGATTATACACTAAAAGGGTCTGGCATCAAACCCATAAGCCGTTAACAATCTGTTAACTTTAGGATAAATCCACTGTGAAGGTCCTCTGCCTTCAATTCATGCCCTAAATGACCGGCTTCGCGCCGCACTCTGGGCCAGGCACCATGACAACATGCCTACGCAAAAACACAACAAGTATATACAGCGGCATCATTGAACCCCGCTGTATATACCTGCATAATTGTATATCTCATTGTGTGATGAGCAAGAACGAATTTTCTCAGTTCTCGTCCACGAGGACATCCTCTACGCGGATGTTAACTTCACCCACCTCAATACCGGTCATGCTCTCGATCGAGCTCTTTACACGCTCCTGCACGTCAAGGCTCACTTCCGGAACGCTGTAGCCGTAATCGATCGTCAGCGCAAGGTCCACATTGACCTTTCCGTCCTCAAGGTTCACGCGGACTCCCTTCGACAGAGCTTTCGCGCCCTTTTTCGGGATACTGCTGTTGGTAATATTGCCAGCAAGGGAAGCCACTCCCTTGGCTTCCGTAGCCGCAAGACCCGCGATCACGCAGACAACTTCATCAGCGACTCTGACTGTGCCGGTCTCAGCATCTTCTCTTATCGTATAGATGTTTCCATTTTCTGGCATTTTGCGTCCTCCCATGAAACTCTTATCAAGAGGATTATACTCCCCATTAAGGTTCGAGTAAAGCAGTCTTTTACTCCTCGTCATCCTGCTCCCAGCCTCCGAATTCGGAGAGCCTCAGTCCTTTATTGCGATTTAGTGTCATGCCGACACTCCACTCGTGTTCAAAGAGCAGCAGCGGATTTCCGCGCATATCCTTGACTTTTTTCATATCCGTCGTGCCCTCAATCTTCTCGACATCAACACTGTCCGGGTCCTCGATCCAGCGGATGACTTCATAGGGAAGCGTCTCCATGCGGATCTCGACCTTGTATTCCGACTCCAGACGGAAACGGAGCACGTCAAGCTGCAGCACGCCGACCACGCCGACAATGATCTCTTCCATGCCGGTGTGGAATTCCTGGAAGACCTGTATCGCGCCTTCCTGGGCAATTTCCTCGATGCCCTTGGTGAACTGCTTGCGTTTCATTGTGTCGACCTGGCGTACCCTTGCGAAGTGTTCAGGTGCAAATGTAGGTATGCCGCCGAACCTGAAATTCTTCCCCGGCATGCACACAGTGTCGCCGATCGAATAGATTCCCGGATCGAACACACCGATGATATCTCCTGCCCAGGCCTCCGAGACGACGTGGCGGTCATCCGCCATCATCTGCTGGGGCTGTGAAAGCCTTGCTTTCTTGTTTCCCTGAACATGATATACTTCCATATTCGCGTCAAAGTGACCCGAGACGATTCTCATAAAGGCCACGCGGTCGCGATGGTTCTTGTTCATGTTGGCCTGGATCTTGAAGACAAATGCCGAGAAATCATGTGTCTCCGGATCGATCATGCCTTCCGACGACATACGAGGCAGCGGTGAGCTGGTCATCGCAAGGAAGTGCTGAAGGAACGTCTCCACGCCGAAGTTGGTAAGCGCGGATCCGAAGAAGACGGGTGACAGCTCGCCGCGGCTCACTTCGTCCTGATTGAACTCGGCGGACGCCCCGTCGAGAAGTTCCAGCTCCTCGCACAGAAGCTCTTCCTCCTCCGCAGTCACATAGCCGGACTGTGCCGCGTTGTCCATCTCGATCTCCTCGATCTCACCCTCTTTTGTTCCCTTCTGGGTATCGTGGAAAATGAGCAGCTTTTCTGTTCCGCGGTCATATACGCCCTTGAAGGCTTTGCCTGAGCCGATCGGCCAGTTCACAGGGCAGCAGGGTATTCCGAGCTCCTTCTCGATTTCATCGACAAGCTCGAATGAATCCCGGGCTTCACGGTCCATCTTGTTGATGAAGGTGAAAATCGGGATATGCCGGCGGGCACAGACCTTGAAGAGTTTTCTGGTCTGAGCCTCAACACCCTTGGCTCCGTCGATGACCATGACCGCGGAGTCTGCCGCCATCAGGGTACGGTAAGTATCTTCGGAGAAATCCTGATGTCCGGGCGTATCCAGGATATTTATGCAGAACCCGCCGTAATTGAACTGAAGGACCGAAGATGTGACAGAGATACCTCTCTGCTTTTCGATCTCCATCCAGTCGGAGACCGCATGTCTCGCAGTAGCTTTTCCCTTGACGGAGCCCGCAAGATTGATCGCGCCGCCGTACAGCAGGAATTTTTCTGTCAGTGTTGTCTTGCCCGCGTCCGGATGCGAGATAATGGCAAACGTTCGGCGTTTTGTTATTTCGTCCATGTTAAACCTTTCTTTGAATATGTTCACGTCTCACTCGTAAGACTAAGCTCGTCGATATAGTTCTTCCGCGGAATCCGCCATTTTCAATGGCTCCTCATGAATTCAGATCCCGCTCGCGGACCTCCGCGACTACTACCTCCAGCGGCATTTTCGCCCAAATGCAGGATGCAAAACGGTGATCGACATATAAAAACTGATGCCATCCGTCCATGGGAAGGCTATGAAGCTCCCTGGTAATACCATCCCCGGTCCATTTGACATAGGATTCTTTCATGACCCATACGCGATAAAAGAAATCCTGCCTCTCGGAACTCTCAAGATATTTTTTATGTTCTACCGGACTCATGACCTTTTTGGCGATCCGGTCAGTATTCATCCGGGATTTCTCCTGTATATCGATACCGATCTCGAAATCGCTGACAGCGCATATAACAAGATCTCCGGAGTGACTTATGTTGAAACGGATCTCCGGATGAATGCGGAAACAGGGTTTCCCATGCTCTCCCTTATCTCTGGAAAGTTCCGGGACACCTATACGATAAAGACGGGAAACTGCATATTCAAGCAGTCTCCCACCCATTTCACTTATATGTTTTGTCCGGACACGCGGGTCGTCTCCCGCGCGTCTTTCGTCTATGTACATGTAGAATACACAGACCCTCTTCTTTCCCTTACAGGTCATTCCTAATTCCTTATAGCCGGGGATCTCATCCGCTCTTCTTTTCTAAAGGACTTCCGCGGTGTTATTTCTGCAGCTTGTTGACCGCAGCCCTGACGCGCGCGATGGATTCCTCTTTTCCCAGCAGTTCCATGAGCTGTGTCGCTCCGCCCGGCGTCATAGCCTTGCCGGAAAGGGCTGTACGGATCGGCCACATCACCTGACCGTTCTTCAGTCCGTTGTCTTTGGCAAATGTGATCAGGGCCGCATAAAGCGCGTCATTGCTGTAATCTGTAAGGCCTTCAAGATAAGGAAGCACCTTAGTAAGAACATCGCAGGAAAGCTCGACAGTGGTCTTCATCTTTTTGTGTACATAGAGGCTCTCATCATACTCCGGCACTTCCTCGAAGAAGCCTAGAAGTTCCGGTATATCCTCGAAAGTCTCGATGCGGCTCTTGGCCAGATCGGCGAGGGCTTTTTTGTCCGCCACCTTTGTTACGGTCCTTGAGACATACGGAAGGGCCTTCTCAAGATACGCTTCCTCATCCATCTTCTCAATGTACTTGCCGTTCATCCAGCGGAGCTTGCTCATATCGAAGACAGCCGGACTCTTATTGATCTTTCTGTAGTCGAACTTTTTGACCAGCTCGGGCAGAGAGAGTATTTCCTCGTTGTCCTCCGGGCTCCATCCCAGGAGGGCGACATAGTTCACGATAGCTTCCGGCAGAATGCCAAGATCGAGCAGATCTTCGAATGAAGAGTGTCCTGACCTCTTGGAAAGCTTTGCATGATTCTCATCCGTGATCAGCGGGCAATGGACATAAGTAGGAACTTCCCAGCCGAACGCGTTATAGAGAAGATTATACTTCGGGCTGGATGACAGATACTCGTTGCCGCGGACAACATGGGTGATGCCCATGAGGTGGTCGTCGACAACATTTGCAAAATTATAGGTAGGAAAGCCGTCAGACTTGATCAGGATCATGTCGTCAAGTTCCTTATTGTCGACCGTTATATCACCGTAAATCTCATCGGAGAATGTGGTCCGGCCTTCCCTCGGAACATTCAGGCGGATGACATGCGGAACTCCCGCTGCCAGATTGGCCTCGATTTCCTCCTTTGAGAGATGCAGGCAGTGCTTGTCGTACATGGCGTACTCCTTGCCTTCCTCTGAGACCTTGAGAGATTCAAGGCGCTCTTTCGTGCAGAAGCAGTAATACGCATTGCCGGAAGCGATCAGCTTCTCCGCATACTCTTTGTAGATTCCCTGCCGGCATCTCTCGCTCTGAACATAGGGACCTACGCCTCCGTCTTTGTCCGGGCCTTCATCAAAATCGAGTCCGGCTTTCTCAAGAGTGCGGTAGATGATCTCCAGCGCCCCCTCATAGAAACGCTCCTGGTCTGTATCTTCGATGCGGAGCATGAAACTTCCGTCTTCATGCTTGGCGATCAGGTATGAATAGAGTGCTGTTCTTAAATTTCCGACATGCATTCTTCCTGTCGGGCTCGGTGCAAATCTGGTCTTGACCATATGTAGTCTCCTTCGTAATTTTCTGTATAAATATCTCCGCAGGGCGCAAAGAGCCCAGGCGGTATAGGGGCAGCATTCAGATTTCGCTGTTCCTGACGACGTTACCCCAGAGGTCCTTGACAGCCTTCTTTGACCGGATCATTCTCGATACGGACAGGGCTAAGGCCATTTCCATCATCAGGAAAAGGACCGAAGTTCCTCCGTAACTGATGAAAGGCAGGGTCACACCTGTTGTCGGCAGTATTCCCAGGACCACGCAGATGTTGAGAACGACCTGAAGGGCAATATGGGAAAATACGCCTGTAACTATAAGAGCACCGTAAAGATCCGGCGCGTTCTCCGCGATAAAGAGCAGTCTGTACAGCATATAGATGAACAGGAAAATGACGATTGCTCCGCCGAAGATTCCCAGTTCCTCGACGATGATCGGGAATATCATATCATTCTGAGCTTCCGGCAGCCAGCCGAGCTTCTGCATACTATTTCCCAGTCCTTTTCCGAAAATCCCCCCGCTGCCTATGGCATACAGGGACTGCATGACCTGGTAGCCTCCCTCGGTAATGTATTTCTCCGGGTCCTTCCAGACAAGAATTCGCCGCAGGCGGAACGAGTCCACCGGAGCGTTTTCAGCCACTCTCCAGATGATTATGGTCCCTATGACTGCCAGGACCGTCAGCACCGCGAATGCAATGATAAACGGTCTTGTCTTCGGATGAGCGACGAATATGATCAGTACGTCAATTCCAAGAATAATGACCGCTGTGCTCAGATTATCTGTAAAAATGTAGGTAATCAGTGACAGGACCAGTCCGGCCATGAAAGGTGCCGCACATGCCTTAAGGCCTCTGAAAGCTTTTCCCTGCTGTGCAATCAGCATGGGAACAAAGATTATGATGGCAATCTTCGCTATCTCAGACGGCTGGAAGGTTATTCCGAGATTCAGCCACCTTTTCGCCCCGTTGACCTCCACTCCGAGAGGAGTCTTTACAAGGAGCATAAGGACAGCCGATCCTATGTAACTCACCCAGCCCAGATTCCACAGATAATGATAATCAACGAAAGAGAGGCCGACCGCAAGGAGGATCGACGCGATTGAAACGCGTGCCTGCCGCGCGAAAAAATACATATCATCGCCGTGCTGCAGCTCCGCGGTGTAGGCACTGGTGCTGTAGAGCATGACCAGTCCGAAACCGACGAGCAGCAGAATGACCGCGATTAAATTGTAATCATAATACTCCGCTCTCTGTTTTTCCAAATCATATCACCTGTGTAAGAATTCCCACTGTCTTTATCCGCACATGAAAATATAACAAATCTTTTACTAAAATTCAAGTCTCGTGGGTGAGACTCGGTGCGGTACTTAAGGTCAGCGTCGGCCGACATAATGCCAAACCGGATCCCGCGGTCTTCGCCCCGGCGCGGATCTTATCGGCGGCCTTTTAAAAATACTTTCTTTATATATCGGATCGTGTAATCCTCACCGCGTTCGGCCCACATGCGGAGAAGGAACTCCATTTGGGCAAGTGTAGTTTTATGAATGTACCAGCACTTATCCTTTCCGTTCATGAAATACTCTAACGGGCAGCTGTCGGTGTAGGCATCTCCTTTATAGACTTTGGACGCACTCACCCGGTCAAAAATCATCTCGGCAACATATCTGCGTGGCATCTTTCCGCCGCCGAGACCGTTCGGGGAATCCAGAGAGTAGTCGATCCAGTATTCATAATGGTGCTTATTTCTCCCCTTGTGGTGCAGCCACGAGCGGGACAGACCTGTCGCCTCCCTCTCCGCGTTATTCGGACTCCTCTTACCTTCCTGCCAGTATCTGGCACCGACAAGGAACTCTTCCGGGCTGAATTTGGAAATATCGTGCATGATGCCCTGTCTGTAGAGACCCGCCCGGAAACAGTATCCCATGACAAGATGGTGGTGCTTTGTGATGGTCCGGAGGTGTCCTGCTGCCTTATGCAGCGTTATATGTTCCATTATATCTCTCCCGCCTTATATTTTTCTCCGATCAGTACAGTAACACTGCGCGGCGGAACAGGAATGTATTTCTGGTTCTTCGGGAAATCCGTGGTCTCAAACGCCTCTTCGATCCTCGATGCGGCTTTCTCCGCGTCTGCAATGTACTTCTTCCGGAGGGCTTCAAAATCATATGTTCTTCGATTCTTTTGCCTTTCCGCTGTCTTTTCCGACGTTTCCGTGTCCTTTTCGGCTTTTTCGGCGCGCTCTGCCTCCTCCGCAAGTACAAGTTCTCTGTGGGCTTCCAGTCCGGCCAGTGTCCTTGCGAGGCGGACCTCGATATCTCTCAGGGCATCTTCCTTAGCCCATCGCATAAATCCTTCCCGAGCTTCCTCAAAGCCCGCTTCATCCGTCGTGAACAAGGTAGTCCATCGCATACCGGAAGGAAGCTGCGGAAGGGCAAATGTATGGCACTCCCAGTGCGCGTTGTAGCACACATAAATAATATCGTCCGATGATCCATCGCTCTTTTTTGCGTAAGCGCCGTTGTACATTACCGCATATGAGCGGCTTTCCGCGCTCTGATCCGGGTACCAGGCCTTCGTGTCATGCCAGGATATATCCGGCAGACCGTATCCCCTGTAATCCGACCCCCGAAGCTCCTGCTCCGTATGAAGGATCCCGTGCTCCTTCCGGAACGAGATGAGCCTCTTTGCGAAATCCGAGATGTCTTTATTCCTCTTCGCAAGTCTCCATGACACCCAGCCGACATCATTGTCGCTCGCGTACGCGTTGTTATTGCCGCCCTGCGTATTGCCGAATTCATCGCCCGCATAAATGAGAGGCACTCCCTGCGACAAAAGGACATAGGCAAGCGCGTTCTTTATCTGTTTTTCACGCAGTTCAAGGACAGGTTTCTTTCTTGTCCGCCCTTCGGCACCGCAGTTCCAGCTGTTATTATCGGATGTACCGTCCATGCCGTTCTCGCCGTTGGCTTCATTGTGGCGTGCATTATAGCTGACGGCATCCGCGAGTGTGAAACCGTCTACATTTGCAGCATAATGCACGATCGCATGGGTCGAAGGGTTGGCCCTCTGAGTCATGCGAAATGCTTCCGAGAGGCCGGCGTCCCCTTTAAGGAACCTTCGCGCCTCAGACTGATAATATCCGTTGCAGATCGCGATATGGCGTATTTTCGGGCTTTTTCCCTGATATACACGCCATGTATCGATCCAGTCAAAGAAAAGCTTTGTGCGGGCGAGCAGCGGATCCGCAGCCAGGGCTTCTTTCGGAACCCCTGCGCCGATCACGTGGAAACCGTCGACACGGTACACTGTTTTCCAGAAATGGAGCGCGGTCAGCGCAGTCTGTCGGTCCGCGTCACCCGGAAAATACATTTCAAGTATGACCTCGATTCCCGCCGCGTGCAGGGCTTTTATCATCATTTTCAGTTCTGTGACCGAATCTTCTTTCGATGAGAAGCGCTGTTTCGGTGCAAAGTAGCAGTTCTTTTCCGAGTAGCCCCAGTAATTCTTTTTCGGCAGGTCCTCCTCATCCTTGCGTTTCCTGACTCTGCCTTTCAGCTCTTCATCCCATTCATAGACGGGCATAAGCTCGACCGCATTGATCCCGAGTTCCTTGAGATACGGAATTTTCTGCATGAGACCTCTGAACGTCCCTTTGGAGAGCACACCCGATCCCTTGCCTTTAGTAAAGCCCCTGACATGGAGCTTGTAAATGATCATGTCAGAGAGAGGAATCTCAGGAGACATATCATCGCCCCAGTTGAACCTTTCGGGGTCCGTATAACACACGTCTCCGACGATCCGCCTCGCACACGGATCAATCGTGCGCACCCCATCGATCACATAATAATAAGCAATCGGAGAAGTGTGGCGCCCTGAAAGAGTCACCGAAGCCACCTCGCCGCAGCGCCTTAAGACAGGCAGATCAATCACCTGCGCTGCCCCGATGCCGTCTTCCGCCACCAGAACAAGTGACGCCGGAAGATCGTCCGGTATTCTGACTGCGAAGTTCAGTCCTTTCGCGGTCTCATGTGTCCCGAGAACGAGCGGATCGCCGGGGGAAACTTTATATTTTTTGACCATATAATAACCCTCAATTTGTGGATTGACACCAAAATTCCAAGCTATATTATACCCCAAAGGCCTATCAATGACCATTGCTTTTTAGGTCTCAATCTGCTATTCTCTTTATAATAATAAAAAGGAGGTCATATCGAATGGCTTTTAATGATGATTACGCAATCCCGGAAGAAGAAGATCTTGGTACAGTCATTCTGACAATGGATGACGACTCAGAGCTCGAGTGTGATATTATTGCAATATTCTCCGCTAATGACCGCGAGTACATCGCGCTCCTGGCACAGGATGATGAAGAGGAGGACAGCATCCTGATCTATCGTTTTATCGACCACGGTGATGATGAAGCTCCCGAACTCGTTAATATCGATGATGACGATGAGTACGACGCTGCGGCGGACGCACTCGACGAGCTGCTCGATGAAGCGGAATTTTATGAGGAAGACTGATCCGGGAATGTGAAATCTACGCAATATGAAGGGCTGCCACGCAAGGCGGCGTCATAACACACAGCAGACATCTGCAGTATGCTGCAATCTATGACGCCGGCTGACGTGACAGCCCTTTTTCGCTATACCTTAACGGGATGTGCTCCCGAATCCTCCGTTCCGGACCTCTGATGTGTCATCGTCCGCAGTTATTCCGAACGGCATGAAAATTCCCTGAGCGAACGCTGTCCCGCGTTCTATGACGCAGGTCTTCCCCTCGTTGGAATCATTGGTCATCTTTATGAATATATGCCCCTCATTGTCGCTGTCATAGTAATCGCTGTCGATCACACCGACCGTATTGTTCAGCTGCAATCTGTAACGAAATCCGAGACCGCTCCTCGGGAAAAGAAGGAGTGCCCAGCCCTTATCTATCCTTACCCGTATCCCTGTCGGGATCATGACTGTCTCTCCGGGAGCCAGACTGACCGAGACTGTTGATCTGAAATCATATCCGGCGCTGCCTGCCGTCGCCCTTCTCGGCAGAACAATCTCGTCATATACTCTTCCGAGCTCCTCGATCTCACCGAACGTGTCCTTCATGGCTTTCGCGAACTGTTCAAAGCTCACTTTCTGAAATTCCGCAATTCTTTCCATACATCCCTCTCAAGTAAATCGAAAACTGCCGTCCACCGGAGCTTATCCGATGAACGACAGTCATACTCAGTTATTTATTCGGGGTCCGCCGAAGCGACAACTTTGCCGATTGTCGCGTCTTTCGGGCAGTCCTTGATTGAGAAGCTGATGCGTCCCATCTTGTCCTTGCCGAGGCAGATCGCGCGGACTACATCTCCGATCTGAAGAACATCCTCGACACGGTTAATGCGGGCGTTCGCGATCTTGGAGATATGGACCATAGCCTCCTTGCCCGGAGCGAACTCAAGGAAAGCTCCGAACTCCTTGATGGAGACGACCTTGCCTGTGAGGATCATGCCCTTCTCGAAATCAGTCGTGATGATGCGGATCGTCTCGATTGCCTGATCCATCTTGACCTGATCAGTACCGCAGACAGATACGGAACCGTCATCATCGATGTCGATCTGTACATCATAAGCGGCAATAATAGCATTAATGTTCTTGCCCTTCTGGCCGACAACATCACCGATCTTCTCCGGATTGATCTTGATCTGAACAATCTTCGGAGCCCACTTGGATACTTCCGCTCTCGGAGCGGCGATGACCGGCTCCATGACCTCTGTCAGAATGTACTCGCGGGCCTCATGTGTGTTCCTGATCGCCTCCTCGACGATCTGGCGTGTAAGGCCGTGGATCTTGATATCCATCTGGATCGCTGTGATACCGTCATGAGTTCCGGCCACCTTGAAATCCATGTCGCCAAAGAAGTCCTCAAGACCCTGGATATCTGTCAGAACGATGTAATCGTCATCTGTCTCGCCTGTGACAAGACCGCAGGAGATACCCGCTACTGCCTTTTTGATCGGAACGCCTGCTGCCATGAGAGCCATGGAGGAAGCGCAGATCGAAGCCTGGGATGTTGAGCCGTTGGACTCGAAGGTCTCGGAGACGGCACGAATAGCGTACGGGAACTCTTCCTTGGACGGAAGCACCGGGACAAGGGCCTTCTCAGCCAGCGCGCCGTGACCGATTTCGCGGCGTCCCGGTCCTCTGGACGGCTTTGTCTCGCCGACAGAGTATGACGGGAAGTTGTACTGATGCATGTATCTTGCTTCTGTGATGTACGGATCAAGGCCTTCGATGCGCTGAGCGTCAGAAAGCGGAGCGAGTGTGACGCAGTCACAGATCTGTGTCTGACCGCGTGTGAACATCGCGGAGCCGTGAGCTCTCGGAATGAGATCGATCTCGGCTGCCAGCGGGCGGATCTGCTTCATAGCACGGCCGTCCGGTCTCTTATGATCGTGGAGGATCATCTTCCTGACTGTCTTCTTCTGATACTGATACAGGGCATCGCCGACGAGGGCCATCCACTCCTCGTTGTCAGCATACTTTTCCGCAAATGCGTCGCGGATCTCAGAGATGTTCTTATCGCGGACCATCTTGTCATCCGTGAAAACTGCCTCTTCCATCTTTTCAGGCGGGCAGATCTCATAGAGTGCGTCGTAGAGTTCCTGCGGAATCTCATAGTGAACGTACTCATGCTTTTCTTTGCCGCACTCAGCGATGATCGTGTCAAAGAACTTAATAATCTCTTTGTTGACTTCATCGCATTTGTAAATTGCTTCAATCATCTTTTCATCGGAGAGTTCATTTGCACCCGCCTCGATCATGATGACTTTTTCTCTTGTGGACGCAACAGTGAGCGCAAGCTCGGATTTCTGCTTGAGTTCATAGCCCGGATTGATGACGAATTTTCCGTCGATAAGACCAAGCTGGGTCATAGCGCACGGACCGTCGAACGGAATGTCGGAGATGCTGGTCGCAAGAGCGGAACCGAGCATGGCGACAACTTCCGGATCACACTCCGGATCAACAGACATTACAAGGTTGTTAAGGGTCACATCATTGCGGTAGTCCTTCGGGAACAGCGGGCGCATCGGTCTGTCAATGACACGGCTTGTCAGCACAGCATGTGTGCTGGCCTTGCCTTCACGCTTGTTGAAACCGCCCGGAATCTTACCGACAGCATACATCTTCTCTTCAAATTCCACAGACAACGGGAAGAAATCGATGCCGTCACGCGGTGCCTTGGAAGCCGTAGCTGTAGAAAGCACGACTGTGTCACCGTAATGCATGAAGCAGCATCCGTTTGCCTGTTTGCCGACACGTCCGATATCGATCGTCAGTGTTCTGCCTCCGAGTTCCATTGAATAACTTTTATAATCTCCCATTCTTCTCCTTCTGGCCGATTGGCCTAAAAAACATTGCGGCTATAAGCCGCATAATAGTGCTGCCTGCATGCTCTTTGTGCGCCGGTGCCCTTACCCCCCGCCTTATGGCGGGCAGGCGGGGACACTTTCCTCCTGCACACAAAGCAGGGGCAGGTTTTCCCTGCCCCCGTATAAATGCATTACTTTCTGAGTCCGAGTCTCTCGATCAGTGTACGATAACGGTTAATGTCCTTCTTTCTGAGATAAGCAAGAAGGCTGCGTCTGTGACCGACCATCTTCAGAAGACCTCTGTTGGAATGGAAATCCTTCGGATTCTTCTTCATATGCTCTGTGAGGGATCTGATGTTGGCTGTCAGAAGCGCTACCTGAACTTCCGGTGAACCTGTGTCGCCTTCAGTGCGTCCAAAGTCTTTGATAATCTGCTCTTTTGTTTCCTTTGTGATCATTTTAAGATCCTCCTTATAAAATTCTTGCCTTTCACCAAGAGACGGTCGGAGACTCCTTTCTCCAAGTGAAGGTGTAGTAATACATGCTGACCTATGCAGCGGTTCAAAGTATATCAAATCATATTGACCGCGTCAAGATTTTATTGATTCTTAAAGAAAATTTCACCGGCTCTGCGGTCCTCTTCTATCCTTTTTTTAAGCTCCTCAATTGACGGGAACTTCATCTCGGGTCTTTGGAAATGAAGAAGCTCTACTTTCTGTGTCTCCCCGTAGAGGTCCTCGCTGCATTTGTACAAAAACGTCTCAACACCGACAAAGTGACCGTCGACCGTAGGCTTTGTTCCTATATTGGTTATTCCGTTATAGACCCTGCCGTTGATCTCAGAGTGCACTGTATAGACTCCGCACGGCGGGAGGATCTTCTCCTGATCCGGGATCACATTGGTCGTCGGAAACCCGAGCGTCCTGCCGAGCCGTCGTCCGTGAATCACTTTTCCGGTAACGAAATACGAATAGCCGAGCAGATCGCCCACCGTCTCCATATCGCCTCTCATCAATGCTTCGCGTATCCTCGTACTGGAAATATCCTGTCCCCCGTCTCTGACTTTAGAAACAGTCTCAACTGTAAAGCCAAAGTCTTTGCCGAGTTCTCGGAGGAGCTTTACATCGCCCCGCCTCTGATATCCGAAGCGGTAATCTTCTCCCACAACGACGTGCTTTGCCTGAAGCCCCTCCACCAGGATCTTCGCGACGAACTGTTCCGGCTCCATCGTGATGAGTTCGGGGACGAACGGGACCTCTGCCAGAAGCTGCACCCCTTTCTTTCTCAGTATTTCTCTGCGCTCCTCTGTTGTCAGGAGTCCTACCGGAGACACCCGAAAGCAGCATACGCAGCTTACCGGATTCATTCCTTCCACTCTGTTAGCTTTCTCGTAAGACAGAACGCGGTCAATAAGCGCCATGTGTCCCCTGTGAACTCCGTCGAACTTTCCCAGTGTCACAACTGTCGGGTAATCAAATGAAATATCAATTGTGTCTTTAATTATCAGCATATCTCTAAAAGTCCGGCACGCTCTTTAATGAGAGCTGTCACTGCGCGGTCCCTTCCTCCGTGTCGAAAATATAAAAGTGTTTTTCCAGTGAGAATCGCTTTCCGCTTTTTTTATATATTCCCGCAAATGCACCGTCAGACAGATACACCCGCACCTTTTTATTCGGTATGTCCGAAAGGCCGCGCAGTTCAAATCGATTGCCGTTCCTGATATCGGCGTCAAGACTTTCCGGCACCTGGACTTTCGGGTATTCATCGAAAAATTTGTCAATCGGCATAACGAACGAGAGGTCGCCTTCTGACACTTTTTCACTGATCTCATCCAATGTGAGCGCTTCACTGATCTCGAACCTGCCTGTCCTTGTCCGAAGGAGCGACTCCATGCAGCCGCCGCATCCGAGCTTCATTCCTATATCCTCGCAGAGGGTCCTTATGTAGGCTCCCTTGCTGCAGGTCACTCTGAAGCGGACCCTCGGCAGGTCTGTCTCAAGTATTTCAATATCCGAGAAGATGACTTCCCTCGCTTTGCGCTCTACCTCTATTCCCCTTCTTGCCAGGTCGACAAGCTTCTTACCGTCTACCTTGAGGGCTGAATACATGGGCGGAACCTGCATCTGAGGCCCTTCAAATGAGAGCACACAGGCTTCCGCCTCATCCGGGCTGACATTAACTTCAAATTCCCGGAGCACCGTCCCCGAAGTGTCCTGCGTGTCCGTGACACAGCCGAGCCTGAGGACTGCCTCATAGGTCTTAGTTCCATGGGACAGCATATCGACCAGCTTAGTGCCTTTGCCCAGACAGACGACAAGTACGCCCTCGGCATCCGGGTCCAGTGTTCCCGTGTGACCGATTTTTTTCTGTCCGAATATTCTCCGGCACCGGGCCACCACACTGAAAGATGTCATTCCCTTCTCTTTTCTTACATTAATTACACCGTGTACCATTAATTACCTCTTCGGCTGACAAAAAAGATGAGCTGCAGCACAAAAAAGCCCAGCCCATCAATACTCAGATATATTTCGCAAGCTCATCAAGCAGCTGATCTCGGACATCCGAAAGCCGGCCTTCTATCGTGCATCCGGCTGCCTTTATATGACCGCCCCCGCCGAAAGTTCCGGCTGCGCGGCTCACATCCAGGTCACCGTTGCTTCGAAGCGATACTTTGAATACAGAAGGCTCAGTCTCGTAAATGAAAACAGCCGCTAAAACGCCCTTTACCAGCCTGAGCTCGGAGACGATCCCATCGAGATCCTTTTTCGTCACTTCGTATATGCTCATGTCATCAAGGGTCACGCTCCCGACGATGACCTTTCCGTCCACATAGAGCATGCTCTCTTGCAGTACTTTGCCGAGGATCCGGCTCTGTCTCATCGTTCGCTGGTTAAACGATTCATCGATGATCCGGCTTGCCGGGACTCCTCTCTCAAGCAGATCCGCGGCGATTCTGAGTGTCTCTCCTCTGGTGTTGCTGTACTGGAATACGCCGGAATCATGAATGATACCGGTATACAGTGATGTCGCGATATCGAGATCGATCTTTGCCGGATTCATAAGATTGTAAAGCACCTCAGCGCAGGAACTGGCATCAGCGTCCACGACATTTATATCCGCAAAAAGCGGATTGCTGATGTGATGGTCAACGCAGAAGGTCTTCTTCGCAAGCGGGAACAGATTCCCTGCCACTCCGAACCTGTCGGTCGAACTCACATCACAGGACACAAAGAGATCCCGAACGGAATCCTCCGGCGTGTCAAAAAAAGCATCGGCAAGACCTGGCAGGAACATAAGGCTCTCCTTTGGTCTCTCTATATACAGTTCCGCATCAATCCACGGAAAGTTCTTCCGCACATAGCCATAAAGAGCTGTCACGCTGCCGACCGCGTCACCGTCGGGCGATACATGTCCGACAATGGCGCAGGTCTTTATACTTTTGGTAAAAATATCATCAAGCTTCATCATTTTCTTCTACCGGCGCGCTCTGTGCCATCACCTCGTCGATGAGACGTGACATACGTGCGCCTCGTTCTATTGACCGATCAAGCACAAATGTAAGCTCGGGCGTGTTGCGAAGGTTAAGACTGTGAGCAAGTTCGCGCCGGATATAACCTTCCGCGCTGCGAAGTCCCTCCATCGTCTTTTTCTGCTGCTCCTCATCGCCCATAACACTTATATACACTTTACAGGTCTTTAGATCAGTTGCGACATATGCATCCATGACAGATGTCATTACCGCAATTCTGGGATCCTTGAGCCCGCGGATAATATTTGCGAGCTCGTGGGCTACTTCTTCATTGACCCGTCTGCTCTTTGGACTGTTTTTTTTCATTCTCTGGGTACCTCTACCATTGTGTAGGCCTCAACCGTATCCTCGACCTCGAAATCGCCGAAATCTTTGAATACAAGACCGCACTCATAACCCTCACGCACTTCCTTGACGTCGTCCTTGAATCTCTTCAGGGATGCGAGAGAACCTTCATAGAGCTTCTCATCCTTGCGGAATACGCGAATCTGGCAGTTCCTCTGGAAGATACCGTCTCTGACGTAAGCGCCGGCGATATTGCCGATGCCGGATGCCTTGAATACCTGGCGGATCTCAGCATGGCCGAGGATCTTCTCCTCGTAAACTGCCGCGCGCATGCCGTTCAGGGCTCTTGTTACATCCTCGATTGCCTCGTAGATGACATTGTACAGATGGACATCGACTTTCTGTGTCTCAGCCATAGCCTTGGCAGTAGCGTCCGGGCGGACGTTGAAGCCGATGACAATCGCGTTGGACGCGGACGCGAGAGCGATATCGGACTCGGTAATCGCGCCTACGCCGCCATGGATGACCTTGACGACGACTTCCTCATTCGACAGCTTAAGCAGGGACTGCTTCACAGCCTCGACAGAGCCCTGAACGTCCGCTTTGATGACGATCGGGAGTTCCTTTAGGCTGCCTTCCTTGATCTGGTTGAAAAGATCGTCGAGAGACATCTGTGTCTTTGTCTCCTCGATAAGAGTCTTCTTGCCTTCTGTGATGAATGTCTGTGCAAATGCCTTTGCTTCCTTATCGCTGTCGAGAGCCACCAGGACCTCACCGGCATCCGGGACAGATGACAGGCCGATGATCTCGACCGGCATGGACGGGGTCGCCTTATGCAGCCTCCTGCCCTTTTCGTCTGTCATGGCGCGAACTTTGCCGCTCGCGCTGCCGCAGGCAATGAAATCGCCCTGTCTGAGAGTACCCTTCTGAACAAGGATTGTTGCCACCGGACCGCGTCCTTTGTCAAGCTTGGCTTCAAGGACCAGACCTCTGGCTCTTCTGTTCGGATTAGCTTTCAGTTCATCGACTTCCGCAGTAAGAAGGATCATCTCGAGAAGATTCTCGATACCTTCATGTGTTTTTGCCGATACCGGGCAGAAAATCGTGTCGCCGCCCCAGTCTTCGGAAAGAAGACCGTACTCGGAGAGCTCCTGCTTGACGCGGTCAATATTTGCGCCCGGCTTGTCGATCTTGTTGATTGCTACGATTATATCTACATTTGCTGCTTTCGCATGATTGATTGCTTCCACTGTCTGCGGCATGACGCCGTCGTCTGCGGCTACGACCAGGACCGCGATATCGGTAGAGTTCGCGCCGCGCATACGCATAGCTGTGAAAGCCTCATGGCCCGGTGTATCAAGGAAAGTGATCTTCTGACCGTTGACCGTGACCATATATGCACCGATGTGCTGAGTGATACCGCCGGCTTCGCGGTCAGTCACATGAGTATTTCTGATCGCGTCGAGCAGGGATGTCTTGCCGTGATCAACATGTCCCATGACGCAGACGACAGGCGGACGAGCGACCATCTCATCCTCATTCTCCTCAGCTTCCGCGAGGAGTTCACCGATGACGTCTTCCTTCTCTTCCTGCTCAGCGATGATATCATATTCCATCGCGATCTCCGCGGCCTTCTCAAACGGAAGCTCATGATTTACTGTGACCATCATGCCCTTCATAAAGAGATCCTTCACGAGAGCTGCCGGCTGCATTTTCATAGCCTCGGCCAGCTCACGAACAGTCAATTTCTCCGGGATCTTGATCTCGGTTACGACTTCCTTTTCCTTCGGAGCTTCGTTCTTCGGCTTATTCTGCTGAAGAGCCTTCGGGATACGTGAGAACTGCTTCTTGCCCTGATTCGGTTTGGAAGAGGCGCTGCCGTACTGGCTGTGCTTTCCGTTCTCGCGTCTCTCTTCCTTATTGCGGTCATAATCTTTACCGCCGTCTTTGCGGTAATCGCGTGTTGTCTTGTGGACAAGCGCACCGTCAGCGCTCGCCGACGGACGGGAAGCTCCGCCCGGTCTCGTGCCGCGGCCTATGCCCTGACCCTGGCCAAACTGACGCCTCTCCTGACCACCCTGGTCACGGCCTGTATTCTGACCAAAGGATCGTCTTTCCTGACCGCCCTGGCCCTGGCCGTACGGACGTCTCTCCTGACCGCCCTGGCTCTGGCCGTACGGACGTCTCTCCTGGCCGCCCTGACCCTGGCCGTACGGACGTCTCTCCTGACCGGCCTGACCCTGGCCGTACGGGCGTCTCTCCTGACTGCCCTGGCCGTACGGACGTCTCTCCTGACCGCCCTGGCCCTGACCGTACGGACGTCTCTCCTGACCGCCCTGGCCCTGACTGTACGGGCGCCGCTCCTGACCGCTCTGGCCGTACGGACGCCTCTCCTGACCGCTCTGGCCCTGGCCGTACGGACGTCTCTCCTGACCGCCCTGGCCCTGACTGTACGGGCGTCTTTCCTGACCGCCCTGACCCTGACTGTACGGGCGTCTCTCCTGACCGCCCTGGCCCTGATTATTAGAAGTCCGTCTGTCACGGTCCTGCCCGTAAGGACGCCTTTCCTGACCTGCTTCTCTCGGTCTTCTGTCGCCCTGCGCGCGGCCTTCGCCGCGGCCCTGAGCCTGACCACCGGAAGGACGTCTTTCCTGACTTCCCTCTCTCGGTCTCCTGTCACTCTGAAGACGCTGACCATCCTGGGCATTCGAAGGTCTCGCAGACTCCTGACGGATCTCGGCCTTCGGCGCTTCAGATTCAGCTGCATGCTCCGGCTTTACTGCCTTCGGCACTTCCTGGACCTCCGATTTGGGCGCTGCCTTTAAAGCCGTGTCTTCACTCTTCGGAGCTGCCGGTGCAGCCGTTTCCTCCGCCGCCGGTGCTTCCTGAGTCTCCGGCTTTTTCCTGCCCGAAGTCTGCGTGCTCGCGTTCTGTGAGCGGAAAACACGCACTATACCCTTCTTTTTGGGCGCGGCTTCTGCCTGGCCTTTATCCTGATTTTCATTTGTTCCTGATGCTGCAGCAGCTGCCGGACCATCCGCCGAAACAGCTTGTGATGATCCGCCAAAACGAGAGCGGATATTATCCACTTCGTTATCCGGCACCGCCGAAACAGCTGTCATAGTATCATAGCCCTTAGTATGCAGATAATCAACGACAGCTTTTCTGTCTGCGCCAATCTGTTTTGCAAGCTCATGAACCTTGATTTTTGCCATTCCTATCTCCTTATTATTCCCTCACACTGTCCAAAAATACCTTTGCAAGGTTATCATCTGTAATTGCAAGTGATGACCTCTCTCCCTTGCCGATTGCATGTCCGAGAGTATCTTTATCCGAAAGTACGCAGTATGGTATGCCGGCATGCGTACACATATCTGTAAAATGTTTTTTTGTATTGTCCGAGGCATCACCCGCTATGACTACCACTCTCGCCTTTCGCGATCTGACCGCCTCTTCAGTCTGAAATTCACCCGACGCGACACTCCGCGCTCTCTGCGCAAGTCCGAGATATCCGAAAGCCTTTTTTATATTCATTGTTCGAGATCCCTCGCTAGCGATTCTATTATTGCCTCCGGAATCTCGACCTTCAAAGCCCTCTCAAGAGCCTTAGTCCTGACCGCCTTCCTGAGACACTCCGCATTACTGCATATATACGCTCCGCGCCCGTTGGCTCTGCCCTTAGCGTCTACAATGACCTCTCCTTCGGGCGTCCTGACTATTCTGACGAGTTCGTTTTTATTCCTGACTTCCCGGCACCCCAGACATGTCCGCTGCGGTTTCTTCTTCGTAGCTGCCTGCTGTCTCTGACTCATTAACTACCTCGCTCTCCGGTTCTGCGAATTCCTCTTTCATAACATCATCAAACTCGCCGCTTGCGCGCGCCTGCGTCTCCGACTTGATATCAATCTTATATCCTGTCAGTCTTGCCGCCAGGCGTGCATTCTGACCTTCCTTGCCGATTGCAAGTGAAAGCTGATAATCCGGTACAATGACTCTTGCGGCCTTCTCGTCCGGGTTCGCTTCGACCGAGATGACCTTGGCCGGGCTCAGCGCATTTTCAATAAGAATCGCCGGGTTCTCATTCCAGGCAATGATATCGATTTTTTCGCCCCTGAGTTCCCTTACGACCGCATTCACGCGTGAGCCGTTCTGACCGACGCAGGCGCCTACCGGGTCGACATTCCTCTCAGTGGAGGCTACTGCCATCTTGGTGCGGGATCCGGCTTCGCGGGAAATTCCCTTGATCTCGACAATGCCGTCCCTGATCTCCGTCACTTCCTCCTCAAAGAGCTTGCGGACAAGCTCCGGATGTGTTCTTGAAACAAGAATCTTCGGACCTTTTGATGAGTTCTTGACATCGAGCACATACACTCTTACTCGTTCTGTCGGGGAAAACTTTTCCGACTTGACCTGTTCGTTCTCGGAAAGGAGAGCATCTGCCTTGCCGAGGTTGATGCAATATGCCTTTCCCTGCATTCTCTGAACAACGCCTGTCACGAGCTGACGCACCTTCTGGTAGTACTCATTGAAGACCACATTGCGCTCTTCCTCTCGTATGCGCTGCAGAATGACGTTTTTCGCGTTCTGAGTCGCGATACGGCCAAAATTCTTGGAATTAATATCCACGATAATGATATCGCCGACTTCCGCTTCCGGATGGTCAACTCTGGCTTCCGCTACCGTGACCTGGAGGATCGGGTCAACTATATCCGCCTGAGATTCGACAACTTCCTTCTCAGCCGTTACAGAGAAGTCGAACGTCTCTCGGTTAATGTTGACATTAATATTCTCATTCTTTCCGAAATTGGCCTTGCATGCCTGCATAAGTGACATTTCAATTGACTCGAGAAGGGATTCCCTGCTGATATGCTTTTCCTTCTCCAGTAGTTCAATCGCCTCTTTTAATTCGGTGTTCATTCTTCAGATTTCCTCCATGTTAAAAATCAAATGCAAGGCGGATATTGGATATCTCTGCCCTTTTAAAGACTGTATCAGTTCCGTCCGACGTGATCGTGACGGTATCATCATCATAAGCGGTCAGAATTCCGTAGAATTCCTTCTCCCCGTTCACTGCCTTATACGTATGTATCTCCAGTTCTTTTCCCATTGCAAATACATAATCTCTCGGCCGTCTCAGCTGCCTCCCAAGTCCGGGGGAGCTGACGATCAGCGTATAGGCATCCGGGATGAAGTCTTCCTTATCGAGGAGCGGGTCAAGCGCTCTGCTTGCGGCCTCGCACTCATCGATACCGACACCGCCTTCTTTATCTATATAGATAAGCAGATTATACTCTCCGCTGACTTTGGCATATTCCGCATCGACCGGGATAAGCCCCTGCGTGTCACACACGCTGCATAAAAGCTCCCAGGCTTTTTCTTCTATTACTTCTTTTCTGCTCACAACTCTTCCTTTGTGCAAAAGTAAGAGCGGGCATCCGCCCGCTCTACAGTCTACAGTATCAAATCATCACATAAAACTATAGCACCCGCCAATTTAAATTGCAAGCACTTTCTCCGCCGAATCTGCGCAAAGTTTCATAGGCCGGCCGCAAACATCATCTTCATCGAAAAACGTATATCCTTCCCTGCGAGCCAAAAAAGCTAATGCTTTTTGGTCTCTCGGTCGGATATACAATGTTTTTCTCACGAAGATAGATGCTTTGCTGCCGGCAGCGAAATGCAAGTCCTGCGAGCCAAAAAACTGATGCTTTTTGGTCTCTCGGTCGGATATACAATGCTTTTCTCATGAAGATGGATGCTTTGCTGCCGACCGCAAAATACAAGCTGCCGCCTGTCTGAACTGCTTTATCTCCTGGTGCCTTTCCCACCGCGCTTAGAAATCTTTACGCGACCGGGATAGAGTTTTTTGCTGTTGTAGTCGATAGCGAATTCGCCCTGACCACCGAGAAGATACGCGGCTGTCACCTCATCACCCTCGGCGAGACGGATGCCCCGCACGCCGACAGCAGCCTTCTTCATCTCCGGGACCTCTGAGAGCGCGAACCTGATATACAGGCCCATGCCGCTCAGCAAAAAGACCGTATCGCAGGTATCGGCCATGCCGACCATGATAACTGAATCGTTTTCCTGAAGCTTTGTCGCCGCCACAGTTCTAACACTGCTCACAAACTCCGCTCCCTGCGTCAGTTTCACCTGTCCCAGCTTCGTGGCAATGAACACTTTGCCTCCCGCAATCGTCTCCATAGGACATACCCATACAATATCTTCTGTGCGGTTAGTGAAATTCGTCAGATTGTCGATCGGCACACCTTTATCACGGAGCCGCCTTGCAGGGATGTCCTGCACTTTAACCGTGTGGAGTTTTCCGGTGTCCGTAAATATGCCTATCTTATCTGTGTTCATGACCCGGAAGATATACTTGTGGTCTGCCTCCGCGGCTTCTCTGTTCTTCTCATATAACGCTGCATCGAGGATCTTGACATAGCCGAAGCGGTCCATTGCAAATACGACCTCTTCCGGCTCCGTCTGCTTTTCCTCTATGACGACTTCGTCGGCATTTTCTATCAGCGTTCGCCGTTCTCTTCCGTATTCCCGGCTTATACTCTTAAGATCCGATATGATATCTTCGGACATCGCGTCATAGTCGTTCAGCAAATGCTCATAGTGAGCTATTCTGCGAAGGGTCTCCTCATGCTGGGCGATCAGTGCCTCGACTTCAAGGCCAATGAGCTTAACAAGACGCATATCAAGAATTGCCTGGGCCTGTCTCTCGGTGAAGCGGAGCTTTGAAGCCAGTTTTTCACTCTTTTTAGTCTTGAATGAAATATCCTTTGTCTCTCCGTAAATGAGGCAGTTCTTCGCCATCTGGGCGTTTCTCGATCCTCGCAGGATCTCAATTATAAGGTCGATTACATCGCAGGCTTCGATGAGGCCTTCCTCGACTTCTTTCTTCTCGAGATCCTTTTCAAGGAGAGTGTGATATTTCCTGTTGGCAATATCGATCCGGAAGTCAACAAATGCCTCGATTATGCGTTTCAGGGACATGGTCTCCGGTCTTCCGTCAGAGACGACCAGCATGTTCACACCGAAAGTATCCTCAAGTCTGGTCTTTTTATAAAGGATGTTGCGGATATTCTCCGCGTCCGCTCCCTTTTTCAGCTCGATGACGATTCGGATTCCCTCTTTTGAGGACTGGTTGGATATGTCCGCTATGTCTGTGATCACCCGGTTCTCGGCAAGCTGGGCAACATCACCCATGAACTTGCCTATACCGCTGCCCACCATGGTATACGGAATCTCGGTCACGACGATCTGCAGTTTTCCGCCCTTCACTTTCTCGATGACCGTCTTTCCCCTGACCCGAAGTTTTCCGGTTCCCTCGGCATAGATCCGCGGCAGCTCATCCTTATTTACAACGATTCCTCCGGTCGGAAAATCGGGGCCTTTCACATACTCGAAAAGCTTCTCTTCAGGAATATCCGGATCCTCTATAAATGCGCATACAGCCGAGATTATCTCTCCGAGGTTGTGAGGCGGGATCGAGGTGGCCATACCGACGGCAATACCGTCGGAACCATTGAGCAGAATATTCGGTACCCGGACAGGAAGTACTTCCGGCTCCTTCTCATTCTCATCAAAGTTTGGAACAAAATTGACGACATCCTTGTCGAGGTCCGCGAGAAAGACCTCCTGCGTGATCTTCATCAGACGGGCTTCCGTGTAACGCATGGCAGCCGCACCGTCTCCCTCGATCGAACCGAAGTTTCCGTGACCGTCCACCAGGACCTGACCTTTCTTGAAATCCTGGGCCATCACGACCAGTGAATCATAGATGGAACTGTCGCCGTGCGGATGATATTTACCCATTGTGTCGCCGACGATACGCGCGGATTTCCTGTATGGTCTGTCGTACCTCGTGCCCAGTTCGTACATGTCGTAAAGCACGCGTCTCTGAACCGGCTTCAGTCCGTCCCGGACATCGGGCAGAGCCCTCGACACGATGACCGACATGGCGTAATCTATATAATTCTTCTGCATGATTTCCGAATAATCGGTGCGCAGAATTCGATCTTCAATCTGTCTCATATATTCCAATCAATATCCTTCTATTTAGTCCTCGCGGCAGTCCTCCCGCAAGTTCCTTCTCAAGGCGCAGGCCTCAGCATTGTACGCTGCAGATGTAAGGCTCAGCGTCATGTGCTTTAGACATCAAGCTCAGCATCGCGCGCGTGCTCGTAGATGAAATCTCTGCGGGGCGGAACATCCGTACCCATGAGCACACTTGTGATATCCGATGATAGTCTCGGATCCGCGATCTCAATACGGCGGAGCATCCGGGTTTCCGGGTTCAGTGTGGTCTCCCAGAGCTGATCCGGATCCATCTCGCCGAGACCTTTATAGCGCTGCAGAGTGAACTTCTGATCACGGTGAGTCTTGCGATATCTCAAAAGCGCGCTGTCGTCGTACAGATACTCTCCCTCCCCCTTTGCCGGCACTACTTTATAAAGGGGCGGCATAGCGACATATACATGACCTTCACGGATGAGATCCGGCATATAGCGATAGAAAAGTGTGAGCAGCAATGTTCCGATGTGGGCGCCGTCGACATCGGCATCGGCCATGATGATGATCTTATCATAGCGAAGCTTCGTGATGTCAAAATCATTGCCGTAGCCTTCAGAGAACCCGCACCCGAAACTTGTGATCATGGTCCTTATCTCGGCGTTGGCCAGAACCTTATCGATACTGGCTTTTTCGACATTTAGGATCTTTCCGCGGATCGGCAGTATTGCCTGATAGTTCCGGTCGCGGGCGGTCTTAGCCGAGCCGCCGGCAGAGTCTCCCTCAACGATAAAAATCTCGCATTTTGAGGCATCCCTGCTGATGCAGTTGGCCAGTTTCCCGTTCGTGTCAAATGAATACTTCTGCTTAGTCAGCAGGCTGTTTTTGGCTTTCTCGGAAGTCTTTCTGATCTTAGCGGATTTTTCGGCACAGCCGAGAATGACTTTTAATGTATCCAGGTTCCTGTCAAAATAGTGCGGCGCCTGCTCGTTGACGATTTTGGAAACGCTCTTGGATGCGTCCGCGTTGTCCAGCTTGGTCTTCGTCTGGCCTTCGAATCTGGGATCCGGGTGCTTAATTGACACGACCGCCGTCATGCCGTTCCGAATATCTGGTCCCGTGAAATTCGTATCCTTTTCTTTCAGGACTCCGATTTCCCTGGCGTAGCTGTTCATGACCATTGTAAAGGCGGTCTTAAAGCCTGTCAGGTGGGTGCCTCCGTCCGCGTTGAAAATATTGTTGCAGTAGCCCATAATATTTTCATGGAACTCATTGACATACTGGAAAGCCACCTCGACAGTGATCCCCTCATCGATGCCCCTGAAATAAATCGGCTCCGTCAGGACCTCCTCATTTTTGTTCATCTCACGCACATAGCCGATAATTCCGTCCGGCTCGTGATATGTGATCTCGGTATCCCTGTCATCCCGCTTGTCACGGAATACGATCGTGAGTCCGGGGTTCAGGTAAGCTGTCTCGTGCAGACGGGATCTGACTTCCGTCGCAGAGAAACGCACTATGTCAAAAATTTCGGGATCGGGAAGGAAGTTGACACAGGTACCCGTCTCTTTTGTTTTTCCCATAATAGGAAGAAGACCGTTCACAAGTTCCAGATCCGGCTTCCCCTGTCTGTAGCGGTCATGATGAATAGCTCCGTCACGCTTTATTTTGATATCCAGATACGTCGACAGGGCGTTCACAACAGAAGAGCCGACGCCGTGAAGTCCGCCGGATGTCTTATAGGCTTCGTTGTCGAACTTTCCTCCGGCATGAAGCGTCGTATATACAAGGCGCTCTGCAGGCACACCCTTTTCGTGCATTCCGACCGGGATACCGCGCCCGTTATCACTCACCGTGCATGAGCCGTCATTCTCCAGCGTCACTTCAATATGATCGCAGAATCCTGCGAGATGCTCATCGACAGCATTGTCGACGATTTCATAGATCAGATGATTAAGGCCTTTGCGGGATGTACTTCCTATATACATTCCCGGTCTCATTCTGACGGCCTCCAGGCCTTCCAGCACGTGTATACTGGACTCGTCGTAGATTTCCTTTTTTCTTGCCATAAGCTACCCCCTGAGTGTTGCATTATATCACATAGAACGCATGTTCGCAAGTACATTCATCAATGTTGCCGATTTCTCTGTGTCAGTCCGCAGCAGCTCAGAAGCCCCGGCTGCTGCTCGGGCAGTCGCGTTCGCTCATATCCTGCTAAATTGACTGAAGGCAGGATTTGGCGTCGGCAGTCGTGAGAGGCTCCTGCGGGGGATAGATACTGCCCGGCTGCCATTTCGGGCAGTCGCGTTCGCTCATATCCTGTCAAATAGACTGAAGGCAGGATTCGGCGTCGGCAGTCGTGAGAGGCTCTTGCGGGGGATAGATACTGCCTGGCTGCCATTTCGGGCAGTCGAAATCATTGAAATGACATCAAATCGACTGAAGGCTTGACTTTGAGAAATTTACAATTTACAGTCACAATGTGCGTACTCTCACAAAATCGACTGCCTTTCAATAGTGGTCAACAATCGTTTTTACAGTTGAACAAGTGCATTATGAGCCAAGTTGACTGCCCACGGGGCACAGATTCAATCGTATCGGGCAGTCTCAGAGACTGTTTTTATGGGCACCTGACTGCTCTTCCCCAGATTTCCCGGTCGATAGCGGCAGACTTCAATGCGGCAATGGCGGCAGTCTTCAATGTGGCGGTGGCGGCTGACTTCAATGAGGCGATGGCGGCTGACTTCAATGTTTTGGTTGAGTTAAATGATTTGAGTCGTGTATACTTAAGTTAATGTGAAATATATTTTCATGGAGGTAGAAACATGGATAAGTCCGTAATCGATGTCATCTGTGAAGAATATGATTCTTTCTTTGACAGCGAAAAGAAAATTGCAAGTTATATCCTTAACCATTACGATCAGGTGGTTGATATGACGGTCAGTGATCTCGCCAAGGCGAGCGGATCCAGTGACGCGTCAGTTTCGAGGTTCTGCCGGCGTGTCGGCATGAAGGGATTTCATCAGTTGAAAATATCCCTGGCCAGGGAAATGGTGGAAACCGACAGCGGAAAGATTAAGGAAGTTTCCAATCGCGTCTCAATTGAAGAGTATTCCCAGTCGCTTCAGAATATTCTTGCAAATAAAATCGAAGAAATCCGCCAGACCATCAATAACATGGATAATGAAAATCTGCCGAAGATTCTGCATCTGATTCAGAATGCAAGGCTTGTGCAGTTTGTGGCAGCGGGAAATACAATCCCGGTGATTATTGACGGTGCATATAAATTTAACCAGATAGGAATTCACGCAATCACATCCGAAATATGGGAAACACAGAACGCGTCAGTGTATAACCTGACAGAGAATGATATTGTCATTGCCGTGTCTAATTCAGGTGAATCAAAAGGTGTCATTTCGGCGCTGGAAGCCGCTAAAAACAAGGGCGTACCGTCTGTCGCCATAACGAACAGTCCGTTATCAAGCGCGGCACGGTTGGCAGATTATCACATTACAACAACGACAAGGGAAAAAATATTTTTAGACGGGTATTGTTTCTCACGGATATCGGCAGCAACCGTTATTGAAGTGCTGTATCTCTTTCTGACATCGATGAACAAGGATGCCTATAAGGCGATCGCGCAGCATGAAAATGCAATTTCCTTCAGCAAAAGCTAAAGTCCTGCAAGCCCCAATCCGGGCATTTTCAGTGAGAAAAGATGTAGTGAGCTATAGAAGGAAACAAAGTTATGAATCTCCACCCCCATGCGGTGCCGAGCCGCGTCCTTTGGAGATCGTACTCTGTTGATAATCATAAAAAGTTATAATAAGAAATAAATTTTCACATATATTCTATTGACAAAATTACATTTCACGATTACACTGTCATTGTGATAGAAATTTTCACGAAGGCGCGCATCGTGAATTGCATTACACATTGGAGGGAATTATGAAGAAGAGATGTGCCCGAGCAGCGCTGGAGCGGATTCATGATGGTATGACTGTGGGTCTTGGCGGAGGAGAAACAATCGGTTATCTGATCGATATGATAAGAGACAAACAACTGCATGTCAGAGTTGTGACACCTTCGTTCAGCACGGCGGAAAAATGTATGGCAGCGGGTCTGGAACTGCTTCCGGTCTTCGCTGTACAGAAGATCGATATCGCATTTGACGGGTGTGATGAGGCTGACAGAAACTTATGCGCCTTGAAATCCGGAGGCGGTATTCACACGAAAGAAAAGATTGTCGCTTCACTTGCGCAGGAATACATTCTTCTGATCGATCAAAGCAAGCTGTATGATCAGCTGCCTTTTACACACAGCGTAACGATTGAAGTTCTGCCGGATGCCGTGCATTATGTTCAGAAAGTACTGGCTTTACAGGGAATTGAAACAGCCTATCGTAAGAGCAGCGCCAAAGACGGTTTGACCGTTTCGGATTACGGGAACTATCTCATGGAGGCGAAAATTTCCTGTCAAAGAAACTGCGAAGAACTGGAAAAAACACTGAAGGGGATTACAGGCGTCATAGAAACATCCATATTTGCCAATCAGGTCACATCCATACTCTGTGCCGGCAATAACGGAATCGAAACGATTGAAAGGAGCGCGTTATGAAATACAATTGGGGTATTATCGGGACAGGATGGATTGCTCACGAAATGGGTGACGCGCTTAAACGTGTCAACGGTGAGATCTATGCTGTGTGCAGCGGACGCTATGAATCCGCGAAAAAATATCAGAATGAATACGGTGTCCTAAAAGCTTACGCAGGCGCTGATGAACTGCTGGCTGATGAGAATGTCGATATCATTTATATCGCGACACCGCACAACCTTCATCATCACGTGATGATGAAGGCATTGAAAGCCGGCAAGCATGTGTTCTGTGAAAAGGCAATTACCGTAAACAGCGCGCAGCTGGAAGAAGCTGTCGCTTTGGCTAAGGAAAAGAATCTTGTGATCTGTGACGGTGTTACACTCCTGCATATGCCGCTGTATAAGAAACTGAAAGAAATTGTGGACAGCGACAAGATCGGCAAGGTAAAAATGGTTCAAGTGAACTTTGGCTCTTGCAAGGAATATGATGTGAAAAACAGATTCTTCGCGAAAGAACTTGCCGGCGGCGCCCTGCTTGACATTGGCGTCTATGCCGTCAGCTTTGCAAGGTTCTTCATGTCGTCAAGACCCGATACGGTTCTGACAACGGCGAACTATTTCGAAACAGGTGTCGATGAGACGTCCGGTATCATTTTAAGAAATCCCGAAGGTGAGATGGCAGTAATCGCTTTAACCATGCGCGCCAAACAACCGAAGCGCGGCGTCGTTGCCGGGGAGAAGGGATATATCGAAATCTACACATATCCAAGGGCTGACAAAGCGACCATTACATACACTGATGACGGGCATACGGAAACCATTACCGGTGGTGAAGAACAATATGCTCTGGATTACGAAATCCAGGATATGGAGAACTACGTCGCCAATCAAAATGGCGAAGCGAACCTGACCATCATCAGGGATGTGATGTGGACATTAACAGAAATCAGAAATCAGTGGGGTATGATTTACCCGTTTGAATAGCATTGGCTCGGCAGAATAAGATTATTGAGGTAAAAATGAAGGTTTATATCCCACGCCCCATCGCGAAGGAGGGCACAGACTATCTGATCAGTCACGGCTACAAAATCAAATACGGGAGCGCGCAGGACGAGGCGACAATGACCCGGGAAATATCGGATTGCGATGCTGTTATCATCCGTTTGGACCCTCTTACGCGGGCTATGATTGATGCTGCACCAAACCTCAAGGTTATCGCGCGCCACGGCGTTGGACTGGACAATATTGATGTGGACTACGCAACGGAAAAGGGCATCTGGGTCACAAACGGCCCCCTATCAAACACCGGTGCGGTAGCGGAACACACAATCATGTTTCTGCTTCTGTTAGCTCGAAAGGTACGATCCTTCAATGAAAGTGATCCTGCATCGGCTTTTAATGACTATCAGCTTAACCTCGGCACAGAAATCAGCGGGAAGACCCTGGGTATCATTGGTTACGGTCGCATAGGGCAGCAGGTAGCTCGCATAGCCTCTGCAGGTTTCGGAATGCCGGTAATAGCCTGGTCGCGTAATCTGACAGACAAACCCGTCATTGAGAAAGTTCATTATGCATCCACTCCGGAAGAAGTCTACGAACAGGCTGACTTCGTAAGCCTTCATTTATCCCTGAATCCGCGAACCAAAGGTTTTATTAATACAGAGGCTCTATCGCGGATGAAGCATAACGCTTTCCTTATCAACTCCGCACGAGAAGAACTGGTAGATCGAGAAGCGCTTCTTACTGCGCTGACTAAGGACCAAATCGCCGGAGCAGCTATTGACTTTGCCGCAGACGAAGCTTCTCTTCACTATCTGCAGTCACTTATTGCAACAGGCAAAGTTATCATTACACCTCACAGCGGATCAATGACGGTGGATGCCATGCGAAAAATGGCACTCCATGCCGCTCAGGGAGTACATGAAGTGCTTTCGCGACAAGTACCTACGTGGAGTGTCAACACACCAGTCAGATGATCATCTGCATGAAATGCATGTTTTTCGATAAGAGAATGTTTGCGCCGGGGTTTGATCCGAAGCTGGAACCGTCTGAACTGTTACAAGGATTACCATTCAAGCGCTTACCATTCAAGTCAAAAATAAAATAAAAAAGTTCTTGCATTAGCCTGCGAATAATGATATAATCATCAAGCAGCAGGCAAGGCCGGTTGGTCAAGCGGTTAAGACGCCGCCCTCTCACGGCGGAAACAGGGGTTCGATTCCCCTACCGGCTATTCACTGAAAACCCCGAAGTTTAACGCTTCGGGGTTTTTCTGTTTTCCCGCCAGCAAACCACAGGTCATTTCCCGACACGGTCCGTCCGGATCATATTTTCCCGATTATAAGTCGCGGCACTGCCGCTATGTTACTTTTGCTCTGATCAAAAGATTGTCAAAGGAGGAAAATTATGCAAAGGAAAGGATCCGCACTGTTTCTTTTCATCACCGCAGCCTGCCTGCTGTTAATGTTCCCGCAGAGTATTTTTGCCGACAGATCCTGTTCTCTCACCGTACACTCCTGTATCAGTCAGAACGGTGACGAGAATGATTGTACATATACCGAGGGACAGAGTATCCCCGAGGACGCTTCGCCTCTTTCTGGGGCTGTATACTCCATCTGGAAAGTCAGTGATGTCACCTCGCAGACCATTGAGGACACGGTCACACTCTGTGCTTGTCATATGAATGACGAATTCACTGAACTTCTCGCCCCCGGCGGCCTGTCCGCCGTTACCATAAGCGAGGGAGAAGAACCCTGTTATCAACTGTCAGAAATTCAGGACGCATGGGATAAAGCCCCGATAGATGAGGCAGCGCTGACAGAACTTGTGAAAAGCCGCGGCAGCGCACTGCCTCCTTCCGACATCGGCGGAGTAACACGTTCTGACAATCTTTCACAAGGTCTGTATGTCCTTGCCATTACGCAGGTTCCGGACAGAGATGATCTTCGCGTTCTTTCGGGCCATGCGCCCATTCTTCTCATGCTTCCGCAGATAAACACACAGGCCATGAGTGCCGAAGGTGAACCGTTGGACCCTGACGATCTGTGGATCTATGATATCTCTGTCTATCCGAAAAGCAGAACATTGGAAAGCGGTAAAAAAATGCTGCTCCCGGATATGACATTAAAAGATGCGGATGACCGTGAAACAGGCAGCACGCTTTCTTTTATCTCTTATATAAATCTTCCGAACCTCGGAGACAACAGTACTTATGACGAGATAGCATTGGATGACATAATGACTGACGGCCTGCATCATAAAGAGATCAGAAAGGTAGTCTGCGGTGAATGGCTCGGGGAAGAGAACCTGTCATACGACCTTATCGATGCGTACAAAGAACTCTCTCCCTCATCGGATTTTTCTGCAGCAGATACTGGACAAGGATTCACATTATCTCTAACGCACGAAGGGCTCAGTAAAATAAACTCGCTCACCTGTAACTCCGGCTTATATGTCATTTACGATGCTCTGCTTGGTGCCGATTCAGCCGTCGGGACCGAAGGGCCGGAAGCAAATGAGAGCATATGGACCGTCAGTACCGACCGTACCCCTGCCGGCTATGCTCTGCGCTCCCCGCTTTGCTATGCCGCCTCATACGGCATCAACCTCAAAAAAACAGGTCTTTCGGATGCGTCGGAAGCCCGGTTTCGCATATGCCTGGGAGACAGTCTTCTGTATTTTGAAAAGACCGATGCGGGGATTTATACCGCCGCGGGAACGGTGCCCTTTGAGGATTCCGTATCCGCTCTTTCCCCAACACCGGACGGACTGCTTTGTATCCGCGGCCTCGATTCGGCCTCCTACACAATTACCGAAACCAGGACCGGGGCCGGGCACAGTCTGCTCACTTCACCCCTCAAGGTCACTTTGACCGGAGAGGCGGCTTCCGGCACACTCGTCGAAGCTGCGCTCAGTTTTGGCAGCGCGGATCCTATCCCTCTATCAATTTCCGCAGACAACGGAGGCATTGCAGAGATCTCTGTCTGCAATGAGGCCATGATCACACCCCTGAAAGCCGGGGATAACGGCTACTGGAAAGTCGCGGCATGTATACTTGTCTTCAGCATTATGCTCCTTGGGGCTCTGATAATAAGAAAACGCAGACTGGAAAGCAGCAAAGACCCTTTCACGAGTCAATCATTGATGAACACAGACCGGACGAGTGCGGAGGAGTATCAGAATGAGAAAACTGAGGAGCGCAGTACAGCGAAAACCGGCTGATTTTATCCTTCGGTTCCTGATTTCGGCGCTGACATATGCGCTGCTGTCCGCTATCGTTTATATTCCCTTCATGAATCAGATCGGATACATGAGTGAGAGCGTTGTCATCCGAAGTTATGTGGAAAAAAGCGGTCAAAAGGAAGATGAAGGCAGCCGGAGTCAGGAGTTTCTTCTCGCTTCGGAATACAACAGGAATATCGAAACCGCTCAGTCACGCACCCCGTTCTTTTACCGCGGGACATCAGAGGAGACTGACGCTTACCGCTCTCTCCTCTCCGGAACAGGCGGTGTGATGTGTATAGTCGATATTCCTTCCATCGGCATCTGTCTGCCTGTCGGTCACGGAACGTCCGACGAAGTCCTTGATGTCATGGCCGGTCATGTATGCGGAACCTCACTTCCGATCGGAGGCATATCAACGAACTGCGTTATTGCAGCACATTCCGGAAGAACCTCGTCCCGACTTTTCACGGATCTTGGGCGAATTGCTCCCGGCGATAAGATATTCGTGCACGTACTCTCCCGCACCCTCACTTACAGAGTTCTTTCCGATCAGGATATCTCCGTCGTCCTGCCCTATGACGGCAAGGCAGAGCATGCCGACTCCGCCGATTATGATGCCCCGTATTTCCGGATAAGGCCTGGGGAAGATATTCTCACTCTCTACACCTGCACACCGGTGGGCATCAATTCACACAGGCTGATTGTATCAGCCCACAGGGCAGAAACCGATCAAGATGTATACACAAGCAGTGAACTTCGCTCGTCAGGCAGACGCGCAAAAAGCCTCGTCATCTGTATACTGCTCGCACCGATTCCCATTCTCGGCGCTGTATTTATGTTCAGAAAAGTACGTTGACTCTACTGTCTCATGGCCGGCTGTCGAACCCCGCCTCCGGGTCCGGACTAACTTAAGGCCATTTAACCAAAAAGTAAGGGAGCTGTCATTAACGCGACAGCTCCCTTACTCTTATATTAAGCTTATGATTTCAGTATCATGACTCACTCAGGCAGTAGGACGGCGTTCTGTTCGGATCAAAGAATGACGCTACATCATTGATGCCAAGGACCTCAAAGTCATGAGAATATGTCTCATGCGACGGAGTACCCGGTGTGATCGCATTGTACATGCTGACACCGTCCAGCGCGACGCGGCCTGTACGGACGTAGTTGGTACCGAATTCTGTCCAACCGATATTGCCGTCAACATTACAGAAGATATCAAAGCCCTGCTCCTTAAAGTAAGTAAACTTGGCGTTGTCATCCGTATATCCCCAGACCGGTCCGATATCCGCGCCAAAAGCAAAGATTATCTTGTTGGTCGGTCCGACACACTTACCGACGGCAATCTTCCATCTCTCATGGTCATTCATCAGCGCTTCCACGGAAGCATCTGTCGCGTTCCTGTGGCCGTAGGTGTGGCTTGCAAATGTCCAGCCGTTGGCTTTCATGGCATCCGCGATCTTTGTAGCTTCAGCCACATCCTTATCATAATCATACTCAGGATGTTCTCTCAGGAATGTCTTCTGGGCTTCATTGAGATCTGCACCGTCCACACCCTGTTTATAATAGTCATTCGTGCGGTAGCCGAATATACCGTTATAACCTGTCAGCGCAACGGTAGGCTTTGCTCCCTTGTATGAAAAATCAGGGTGATTCTTCATAAAAGTATCAATTCTCGGGACCATATCATAGTCGCCTGTCTTCTGGACTCCGTCAGTGTCCGTGAACAGGCACTTGACTTCTCCGTTGTCATCAATGACCAGCCTGTCGGCGTACCCCTGCGCGCCGTTCTCACCGTAGCTGTGGTAGTAGCTCAGGTCATCTTCTGACATAATGAGCGGCTTTTTCCCTTCCGGAAGATAGACTCCTGTATTCTTCTTGAATACTGTATTGCCGTTCTCGTCTGTTCCCTCCATGATCAGGTCGTCAAGGCTAATGACAACGTAACCGGCATCGTACATATCCTGTACCATAATGTCGAACTCACCCACTGTCGTCATGGCTTTGTTGTTCTTCTCTACGCGCTCCTCCGTGCAGGTGGCGGATGCGACAAGACCTCTGCTGTCATTGATCAGAGAATGCCAGAAGACGTGCGGAGTCGTAGATACATCGACCTGAACACAGCTGCTCTTCTCAGCCGTTATCGAAGCAAGCTCACTGCTGAGTTCCGCGTCCGTGTCATAGCCGTCAAACCCCTGGATCGTGGCGATCGCGCCGTCATAATCATACTGCATCGCCTGATATCTGGCATAGTCCAGAACTTCCTCTTTTGTCTGCGGGTCTTTTGTCACATTTTGCACCACAGGCGCAGTGGATGTCGTTCCTTCATTCGTCTGTGTACTGCCGTTTACGTCCGTCACCGCTGAATTCGTCTGAGTATTTGATACAGCTGATTCCGTCTGGCCGCCATCGACCTTGCGGGTCAGCTTTCTCGCAAGAGTTATAATACCAAAAAGAACGACTATAAGGAGCACCAGAAAGACAGCGCGCATAATGAGTTTTCTTCTTCTCTCACGCCTTCTCCGGGCTTCCCTTCTAGCCTTTCTTCTTCTCCTTTCTTCGAGATCCTGATTCTGTGACATAAATTCCTCCTTGTTACATTCTATTTAGTCAGGCCGGATCCATTGTTCCGGGCCTGTCTGAATCATTTTTATCCACACAGCATCTTCAGGACAGATACGCGTAATCCCCTGTCCTGTCTGAATCATAGTAGCCTTCCATCTGCGTAAGCCCGAGTGTGTTCATGATTGACGTTGCCGGCTCGCTTCTATTCCACTCACGCACGTTGAACGGGGTCAGTCCATACCTCATGGACCAGGTGTAAGACGTGCCGAACGCCTCCATGCCGAAAGTCTGCGCACTCTCAGTGCAGAAAAAGTGATAGCCTTCATCGGTGAAGTAGTTGAACTTTTCATTCGTCGTCAGATATTCCCCCGGTTTGTCCGAGATGTCGCTGTCGTGAGCGAAGACATATGTATCGACCTTGCCGATAATCGGCTCGACCGAAGTCTTCCATTTTTCCATATCGACCTTGAGGTCAGTCAGTGTGGAGGTACCGACGATGCGGTCTCCCCATGTCTTATTTGCAAATTCATACCCGGCAGATAAAAGAGCCTCCGCGACTTCGCCGGCATCCGCAACATCCTGATCATAGCTGAAATCAGGGTTCTCGGACAGCCAGTCTTTCTGCAGCTGTGTGAGCCCCTCGCCAGTCTGGTAGGCAGCATCTGTGCGGTAGCCGAACACACCGTTATAGCCGGTCAGCGCAAGCGTCATTCGGGCTCCCTCATAAGAAAAATCCGGGTATCTCTCAATGAACTCTTCCAGGATAGGAACAGCGTCATAATTCCCCACTTTTTCGGTGCCGTTCGCGTTCACGTATACGCACTTTATCTTACCGTTCCTCACGATCAGCTTTGAAGCATAGCCCATATTCTGCGTTGTGTGATGATAATTCACATTATCCTCAGTGAGAATAATCGGCTTCTTTCCCTCGGGAAGCTTCAGATCCTCCCTCGGAGTGATGAGAACTCCGCCACCCGGGCTCTCCGTCTCCTCCACAAGGTCGCGCAGACGTACCAGCATATAGTCGGCCTCATACAGCTTTTCCAAAAGAACTTTGAATTCTTGTGTCGTGAAATTGTTGCTGTTGTTGACCACAACGCGGTCCTTCGACGCAAAGTTGACATCAAAAGCGCGGCTGTCGTTGATCAGTGGGTATATAAATAGGTGCGGTACTTTGGTGACGTCAACTGTGCCGTTTTGACGAATAAGTCCGTCCGTATCATCATCCGTCTGCTCACCGGACTCATCCTCCGTCTTTGATTCATCCTTTTTAAGATTTTGCGGGACCCCGGTGATGACGACCACTCCTGTTGTGCTCTCTGTTTTTGCCGTATTCTCCTCATCAGAGAAGAAGAAATACCACGTAGCCATTCCGACGACAGCGATAAACACAGCTATCAGAACAAACGGGACCGTATTCACCTTACTTTTCTGCTGTCTCTTTTTTGCCACCTGTTACTCTCCTGCTTCAAGAACTGATACGCACAAGTTATCGGAGCTCAGATGATCCTCCGAATACACAAAATATGTGCTGTTTCCGAATTTTTGAACATCATAGAGAAGAATCCCGCCCTTCTGGTCCGTTTCAGGATCGGACTCGTCCGGCGTCGCGAGTTCCAGTCTCTCATTCTTCGATACAACGCCCATATCCCGGTCCAGATGTGTCCTGTAGGCACTGGCCCCGTTATAGGACTCTCCTGGATTATCGACATCTGAACTATAGTATAGATACCATCCGTCGTCAGCGCGAAGAAGACCCGCGGGTTCCTGGTCAGCGTCGCTCGGAAGCACTGTTACCGGCGACTTCCAGTGACGGCCCATATCCTCCGAGACGGCCATCTGAATGGCAGAGCTGCCCTGGTCCAGAGTCTCTTTCTCAAAGAACATATACATTTTTTCATTGGCGACCGTAAGCTTAATATCCTCCAGATTGCGATTCGCGCTCACTACATCGGATAGATACGTCAGCTTTTTAAGGTCATCCGATTTGTAAAAGCGGATCGTATACTGGCCGTTCGATCGCTTGGCATTGGCGTTATTCAGACGTCCGTCGACAAATGTCATACTGATGTAGTAGGACCCGCCCGCTTTTTCTATTGCGGGATCGATCATATAGTCCGCCTCTGTGTTGGTATACAGAATATTGTTCTGAGCGATTTTGTTATAATCATCGAGAACACATGCACCCAGCTCACAGTCCGCATTGCTGTAAAGGATGACCCCATCCTCCGGGATAACACTCAGCCAGTCACAGGAAATACCCAGATCGCTGACCTTTCCGGTAGAAAGATCAATACCGACAAGTTTTCTGTTTATAGTAGTCAGCAGATAGTCTTCCCTGATGAGTTTGGCATCTCCGGAAGAGGATCTGTAGAACCTGAAAATCAGGTCTGCAGAAGTTTTCGGAGCTTCTTGTCCGCATCCCGCCAGCATAATGATACATAAGACTGCTGTTATCCATCTGCAAATAGCGATTCTCATAGTTACCTCATTCTAACAAACTATTCCAAGTATAACATTTAAGCCCGATTATCACAAGGCATGAAATACGCCTCTATAGTAAACTCATCTTTTTATGATATAATATACATAATACCGGACAAGGAGGACAAAGAAATGCTGCGGCGCTTTTTAAACCTGAAATTCCTGGACAGCACGACCAGCCTCTACCATTACACGCGCTGCTCCAGTGCCCAGGATATATTGAAGAGTCATACCCTTTATGCCACAAACACACAGTTCCTGAACGATGTCAATGAAATGCAGTACGTACTGAACGTCCTCGACGAAGTCATGTACGAAATCGGTGTGATCCGATGGCGCGACATGATCCGTCACCTCATCTACGACAATCTAGATGAGTTCCACAAATACGAGTATTATGTCGTCTCTTTCAGCACCTCCCCCGACAGTCTCACCCTCTGGTCCGAGTTCGGAGATAAGACTGGCTACAATCTGGAATTTGACGGACTGAAAATGCGGAACAGGATCATGAAAAGCACAAAGATCTTCTGCGACGGTTTTGTCGTATATGATAGGGAAGAACAAAAAAACTGTCTGCGACGGCTCATACTCGAGCAGGTCCCGCACGAGCTGAGTAAATCTTTCGGTGACATCCTCGACACTTATCTTCCGGGAGGGAGCTCGCTTTTCGAAGAGTACAAACTCACCCTGCAGAAAACCATAGCGCTTTATGCCCTGTTTTTTAAGCAGACGGCATTTGCATCCGAGAAAGAATACCGGTTCGTGTTCCGCAATCCGCCGAACCAGATAAGGTTTCGTGAACAGAACGGCTTTCTCCTGCCTTACATTGTAATCGACTGTTCGGCGGAGGAAAAGCTGCCTGTGAAAAGCGTCACCGTAGCGCCCAAGAACCACATCGATCTTGCCCGTCGCGGTATGGAGTATTATCTCTCCTCTCTCGGCTATGACGTGCCGGTGAAACTTTCCCAGCTGAAGCTTCGTTACTGAAACCACCACGCAGTTAAAGGAGTCACTATGTCGGTCAATGAGTATTCAGTTCGTGAAAAATATCACATGCTTACCAGGCTTCTCATCGAGCGAAATCTGATGATCACCGCCATGGAGAGCGCCACATCAGGCCAGGTTGCGTCGCTCTTAACCGATACCGAAGGCTCATCCGCGATTTTCAAAGGCTCGTTTGTCACTTACAGCAATGAAGCCAAGATCCGCATGGGTGTTCCGGAAGATATCATACGGACATACTCCGTATACTCTGCCCAAACGGCCGAAGCCATGGCAGAGTGTTGTGCTGCTTTTTACAATGCGGACATAGGAATCGGGGTGACCGGCACCATGGGCAATATCGATCCCGCAAATGCGGACGACTCCATACCCGGATGCGTCTATTTCGCTGTATACTTCCGCGGGACCATCACTTCCCATACTGTGAAAATCGAGCCGCAAAAATCCCGTCTCCTGTACAAGCTGGCTGCCGCCGAAACGATTGCAGACACGCTGCTCTCACTCCTTAGTTAAAATTCACAGCCTGTCTCCGCCAAGTCTCTTCTTGACTTATTGTCATGCCTTTGTTAGAATCCCTTTCGATAATAACACAGATGTTTCAGAGATTTTTGGAGGTGGCTTGTACCCATGATCAAGAATAAATTCCTCTGCGCGGCGCTCTCCTTACTGCTTGCGGCAGGATCACTGGCAGCCTGCGGGCAGAATGAAACTGCCCCTGCTGATTCTGTCTCTGCGCTTACCGACAGCTCCTCATCGGATTACGGGTCAGCTGTCAGCATTGTGACAACAATTTTTCCACAGTATGACTGGGTAAGGGAGATCGTGAAGGATTCCCCGCAGGATATTGAGCCTGTCCTGCTTCTCCGCGACGGTGTTGACCTTCACAGCTATCAGCCCACCGCGGAGGACATTATGAAGATTGCAACTTGCGACATCTTCATTTATGTCGGCGGTGAATCCGACAGTTGGGTGGAGGATGCGCTCACCGAGGCTGCGGACAGTGACATGACCGTCGTAAATCTGCTCGATGTACTCGGAGATTACGCAAAGGAAGAGGTTATCGGCTTCGGTATGGAGGCTGAAGATGGAGAGGAAGCCGTGAAGGAAGGCGAAGAAGAGACCGAATACGACGAGCATGTATGGCTCTCTCTGAGAAACGCGGAGATCTGTTGCGACGCAATCGAAAAGGCTATCGAAGAAAAGGATCCGGAAAATGCCGGGGTATATTCGGCAAATCTCGCTTCATATAGAGAAAAGCTCTCCGCGCTTGATGCTAAGTTCACCGAGGCAGTTGCCAAAGGATCGACAGATACCCTGCTGTTCGGCGACCGGTTCCCGTTCCTCTACATGGCAGAGGACTATGGGCTGAACTACTACGCGGCTTTTTCAGGATGCTCCGCCGAGACAGAGGCAAGCTTTGAGACAATCGTTTATCTTGCCGGCAAGGTGAACGAACTCGGTCTCAAGTCAATCTGCACACTCGAAAACAGCGACCAGAAGATAGCGCAGACAATCCGGGACAACACAGAGACAAAGGATCAGGAGATTTATGCGTTCGACTCTCTTCAGAGCATAAAAGCCGCGGATATACAGAACGGCGCAACATATCTCTCAATCATGGAAAACAATCTGGACGTGCTGAAGAAGGCACTTGCCTGAAAAACTGACAGAAAGGCGGCCGCGTTAATACGCGCCGCCAATATATATAGGGCAGACATTTTTCGCAAATGTCTGCCCTATATATATTGGCGGCACAATCTAATGCAACAGCCTCTTTATATCATTGTAGGAAGCCCCGGTTTCTACTTTTGACAGGAACGATATCCCTGATCGAGATTTCATTCATATCGCTGTTTTCCTTTTAATACTGAAGCTTAATTTCAACTTTGACCGGAGCCTTCACATGGGAAGAAAAAACATCCGCAGCACCCATGCTTCCGACAACACTGCCATAATGCGTCGGTATCGCGACAGCCGGACAGATCGTATTGATGAGCTCAGCTGCTTTCTTCGCATCCATCGTGTATGTTCCTCCGATAGGAACAAGCGCTATATCACATTTTACCTGCTTATTTTCTTTAGTCGCGTCAGTATCACCCGCCACATAGATACGCTTATCATCCGTGATCAGAATATATCCTACCCAGCCGGCACTCTTCGGGTGGAAAGGCTTCAGCAGATTATAAGCGGGAACCGTCTCAATTTTCAGCCCTTCTATCACTCTTTTCTGTCCGGCATTTACAGTCTCTATCTGCTTCACAAGGTGCCTGACTTCACCGGCTTTTGCCAGCATCTTCTCAGGTACGATGAGAATTGTACCGGATTTAGAGACCTTATCTATGTCCTCCGGCGAAAAATGATCGAAATGATCGTGGGTGACCAATATATAATCCGCATCATGAGGTGACTCCTTCATCCGGAAGGGATCGAAGTAGACAACACCCTCGTCACAGCTGATCCTTATACAGCTCTGCGTATATACCGTAATGTCCAGTGCCATAATCACACCTCCTCTTATTAGTACAGATAAACACTGCTGTTTTTCTGTGTATTATTGTACCATGTTCCGTTCCGCCCGGCACCCGAATTCAGGAATTTCTGCCGATCGAAGCGCTATTTGACACACACGCGAAAAAAGCTGATAGATCACTCTATCAGCTGCCATTCACATGCGCGTTATTAATTTTACTCAGCCTTCCCGGCCTGGTCATCCGTTTTCTCCGGCGCCGCCTTTTTCTTCTTATTTTTCAGGCGGTCCGGGATTACTACTTTCTCTTCCTTTCCCTCTACCGCATTCAGGATTTTTTCCACATTCCTCTTTCCATTCCTGATTCCCAGATTCAGGACCATGGAGCTCACCGCGCCAAAGATGGCCAAAATCAGGCTGCACACGATGAACAGAGGATTCCTGTTGGCCGCTGTAACTGCAAAATAGCACAGGGCAGCACCGACACCGGCCGTGGCAAGGGATGCCATATTGTATTTTTCGAGGGTGGCGATTGCCTGCATCTGCATCTTGGCTTCCTTGAGCCATGCTTCTTTTTCTGCTTTGGTCATGGAAAATCTCCTTCTTTTTACTCAAACGCAGAGGGATGGAGATACGCTCCATCCCTCTGCTGATTCGAAACCGAATCTGATAATAGAGGTAGGTAAACTTAATAGGAAAGTCCCGGATTGAAGATACCGATCGCGCAGCCGACGATGGCAACTACAAGGAGGATCAGCATAACTTTAATAGGAGACATTTTCTTCTTGGACATCAGATACCAGCAAATGATAATTGTGATTGCTGTAAGGAGGCCCGGGAAGACTTCATCAAGTTTATCCTGAAGTACGAGGAATGTCTCGCCTTCTGAATTCTTAAGTGCAAGCGATGTCGTTACCGATACCCATGTAGCGGAAACAGCACCAATGACGAAACCGCCGAGTGTGGAGACGGCTTCACGAATTGCCATACCCTGATTTCCTACAAGGAATTCAACGGCTTTACCACCGAGGTTGTAACCTGTGAAGTACAGGTAACGCATTCCGAAGTATGCAAAGAGGTTCCATACGATGATGTAGAAGATAGCGCCGAGCGGTGAACCGCCGCCGGACATACCCATTGCAATACCGAGAAGGATCGGGATAACAGTACCGACTACCAGAGAGTCGCCGATACCTGCGATCGGTCCCATAAGACCTGCACGGAGACCGTTGATTGTCTCGTCATCGACTTCCTCGTCACCATTGGCACGAGCTTCTTCAAGACCTGCTGTGATACCGATGATAACAGTACCGAGCTGCGGCTCTGTGTTGAAGAATGCGGTATATGTGTTCATTGATCTGGCCAGATCATCTTCATTGTCATACAGTTCCTGGCAAAGCGGAAGCATCGCATGAAGATAACCGAATGTCTGCATGTGCTCCTGAGAGAAGCAGGTCAGATGGCCCCAATACCAATGATGGAACGATGTCGTCAACGCTTTCTTTGATAATTTCTTCTCTGCCATATCAGATATCCTCCTCATCATCATCAAAATCGCCGGATCCGGCTGCGGCTGCCGCTGGCTTTGTGAGCTCAAGAATCTTCAGCTTGTAAACAAGGATAGCGAACATTCCGGCAACAACAGTAGCGGATACGAGGTTAATACCAATACTCTTTGCAAATACAAAGCCTGTCAGATACGGAATGAAATCCGTAACGTTTCTGACGATCTGCTTGAGAAGGATCGCAATACCTACGCAAGGAAGAAGTGCACCGACTGTGAAGAGGGACTTCATTGCAAGACCATCCATCGGAAGGTATGTCTTGATTGCTTCGACAACAGTCTGGCCAAGCATGAGCATGATAACTGTCGGGATCATGGAGAAGCAAAGGTGAGAGATCCACGGCAGGAATCTGTCTGTCATCGCAATCATCTTGTAATTGCGTTTCTCAACAGCGCTCCAGCCCATATGCTGCCATACAAGGTTCATTGTAGCGGTTCCATAGAAAAGGACTGTACCGACTGTACCGACCATGGCGCCGAAGGAAGTTGCAAGACCTGCGCCTTCGACACTGGCGGGATCAAGACCCTGAGATTTCAGAGCCAGCATTGCCAGCGGGATACCGATATAGGAAACGGCACGAACGTCAGCGGAAACAGTTCCGCCCGGAGTTACCAGAGCGATGTAAACGACCTGCATGGCGACACCGACAAGGATACCGGTGCGAATATCGCCGAGGACGAGACCGCAGACCAGACCACCGACGAGCGGACGGCCCAGAGTATAGTTACCGATAGAGGAACTTCCCATGCCGGGCATGGATGATAAGCTGGCAAAAATTCCGAGAATTAATGCCTGAACTATGCTAATAGACATAACTCATATCTCCTTCGTATATTCTTTTGTTGATGGGAACTTAAGTGAGATCAGTTATAACCGAACTGTCCTCTGAACTTCTTCCAGTTGCCGATCGCAGTCTCTTTGACCAGCGCGAACTCGATCTCATAACCCTTCTGCATGATAGCTTCCAGAGCAGCGGCTTCGTCGTTGGTGATCGACTGATTGTTGCCGAGCTTTGTTGTTCCCGGACGATCATTGCACGGTCCAATAATGATAGTCTTGACACCCTGCGGATCGAATCCGTTGTCAACAAGGATTCTCTTCATGTCAATGGGGTTCTTTGTGATCAGGAAGTACTGATCCTTGGAAGCGACGACCTTCGCTGACTTAGCAATGAATTCATCAACGCCCCATACGAAAGTCTTCTTGTCGGACGCGCTCTTGTAAGCCTGCTTAAGAACCGGGTTCTTAGCTGCTGCGTCATTGACAGCGATAAGACCTGTGCACGGATACTCAAGGGACCATCTTGTGACAGTCTGACCATGAATCATTCTGTCGTCAACGCGGATAAAAGAAATAGCCATTTTAATCTCCTTTCGTGGCAATTAGATCAGTAGGAATCTAAATGCTTAAATGTCATCATCTGCAGATTCTTCAGAAACTACTTCAAAGACCTTCAGGCCTTCAACGGCATCCGGAAGAATTTCGCTCTTGATATCTTCCAGTTCCATCATGTCTTTCGAGAGAACGGTCGTAAGGACCAGCGGCAGGTTCATGCCACCGATCATGAGCGTTCTTCCGAGAAGACCTTCTTCCGCAAGTACATTGGCTGCAAATGACAGCGGTGAGCCGCCTACCAGGTCAGCGAACAGGATGATCTCGTCCTCCGGACCGACCACGCTGATCAGCTTGCGGAAATTGTCAGCATATTCATCGGCACCCATTCCGTTCAGAAGGCTGGTGCTGAGAACTTCCGGGCTGTCCTCGCCTGCAAGCATCTTGACAGCATCATGCAGACCGGGGGCTAACATTCCATGACTGACAATAACGACATACTTCATCTGGTGATTCCTCCTTTCTAAATGAATAATAAATTAAATCTTAAATAATTATAAAAAAAAGACTTATTTATATCTTGTCACAAATATCCAAAATGAACAGTGACATTTGTCACTTCCTATCCTGATTATTGTAATATTATACACAAACTTACAAATTCTTATTTATTATACTGTGCAATTTGCACATAAAACCCAATCGAAAATTGGCTTTTTGATCTCATTCAAGAACAATATATGCCTTTTTTATGTTACAAAAATCCGCATTCTCTATCCTCAAAACAGGATTTTCCCGTTGTGCGAATTACATTTGTCACTATCATTCTCTAACCAATGTCATTCTGACACAAAAAGAGCGCCGCCGCTGTCCGTTTATTGGCACGAGCGATGGCGCATGGTGTCCTACTGCGTTATCTGCTGCAGATGATTATTGATTCTGCGATTGTATATAATCTGTTCCATTCGTATGTTGCCCGAGCCGGCAAGTATCTCGCTGACCGCGATATCGATCTGCTGGAATGCTTCCTCCTTATTCCTGAAACGCTGCCGATTAACCGAGTGTTCCATAGCCATGGCAAGTATCGTCTGATCGTCTTTATCCGGCTTTTCCACTCCGAACTCATCCTCCGGAGTATGCGTGATCTGTCTGCATACCGAGATTCCTTCTGAATACCTGTAAATATCTCTCTGTATATCGGGATCGGAAGTCAGGGTCTTCATCAGTTTCCATGCCTGCCCTTTCTTGCTCGACTGGCTGTTCATGGCAAGGAGCTGGGTATTCAGTTTAGAGTTATTGTCTCCCTTGGGACCCTGCGGCATAGTGTGGATCTCCCATGTGAAATCACCGCCTACACCCATATGGATCGGGTTGCTGATGTAGGCATTGTAGGCTGAATAGCTCATTGGCTGGAACAGAACATTACCGTCTGAGAAGGATGGCTGGACATTTGTCATTTTTGCGGTCAGACTGCCCAGCCTGTCAAGAAAGGTAATCGCTTCCGTGACCCTTTCATCCGTCAGAAAGCACCTATCCCCATCCTCAGAGAACAGCGTTATGCCGTTGGAACAGAAACAGCTCTCCCAACCGTATTCCGATATGCCGAACTGATAGCCCGACTCATTATCTCTGGGTCCTGTGACCTGCCTGCAGATACTAAAACACTCCTCCCACGTCCAGTCCTGACCGGGCATGGCAATATTCTCCGCCTCGAGAATTGACGCATTGACGACCATGATCTCCGGCGAGCATTCGTACGGCAGCGCATACTGTATACCTTTTCGCTTGCCGGCATCATAAGGCGCGTCATAATAAACGCCGGAATCAAAAGACTTATCTTCAAATACGTAGGAAGACAGATCCTGCAAAGCTCCTACATCCGACAGATACTCGAAATCTTCATCCAGAACAAAAAACACATCCGGCGCAGTGCCTTTTAAAATCTCATTGGAAAGCCACTCTGAATAATCCCGGCGCCGGATGCCGCTCTCAAAAACGACACTGACCCCTGGATTTTCAGCCTTAAAAACTTCAATCGCTTCGTTCAGAATAACATGGGCATATCCGTTTTTTTCGCCCCAAAGGCTGTCAGAAAACACACCGATCCTGAGAATTCCCGTGTTCTCGCTGTATATCCTGCTGAATGGATTCAGGATAAGCTCGCCTGAAATAATAATCATAAGCGCTGCGACAAGCAGGGTCAGCCGGTCTTTCTGACGTTTTGTAAAGTGTTCCATGGTCGATCCACCCATTTATTCCTCATCAGAATCGTACATACGGGCTGCCGTATCTGTCTGAACCGCCCAGATACCCAGCTGTGTCCTGTTCTTAAGTCCCAGTTTGCTCAGAATGACACTCAGGCTGTTCCTGATCGTTCCCTCGGAGAGGTGCAGTCTCTGGGCGATCTCCTTGTTGGACATGCCCCGCCCTACACATTCAATAATTTTCCATTCCGATTCCCTGAGCTTGCCGGTGAGCTGTTCGCCTACTCGTATCGTCTGATTGGTCTGCGCCATCTGAGAGAACATGCGAAATACTTTTCCTGTTATCTCATCGTTCATAATTGACTTGCCGTTGTATACCTTTGTGATTGCCGAGGTGAGGTCTTTAAGCGAAGTGCCCTTAAGCAGATACCCGCTTGCCCCGAACTTTATGGCGTTGAATACAAACTCATCATCATCAAATGTCGTAAGAATGATTACTTTTATATCCGGCGCTATTTCCTTTACTTTCTGCGTGCAGACCACACCGTCCATTTCCGGCATGCGGATATCCATCAGGATGATGTCCGGCTTATTCTTTTTTATACTTTCCAGGACCTCACGGCCATTGGAGACAGTATCTGTCACCGCGAAATTTGGCTGTGAGCTCAGCATGATCTTAAGGCTCTGCCTCATCAGCTCCTGATCATCAGCAATCAGTATATTAATCATCTTCCAAAACCCCTCCTGTATGTAATCTAAGCGGTATAGTTGCCTTCACTATAAATCCTCCGCTTCCGTCAACTGTCATGCTTCCACCCAGCATATTGAGTCGTTCCTGCATATGAGTAAGCCCGAAACCTCTGTGGAGTTCCTTGCAGCCGACACCGTTGTCCTCTATCCGAATCAGGATCTGCTTGTCATGCCGCTCGATACGGATATTGATTCGTGTGGGATGCCCGTGCCGCACCGAGTTGGTAATACTCTCCTGCAGAATTCTGTAGATCACGTCCTCTTCATCTGCCGCCAGGTTCGATAAAGAATCCTCACATATGTATTCGAAAAGGATGCCGGTCGATCTGCACATGTCATCAATCATCTTCTCAATGGCTTCATTAAACTGAAGACGCAAAAGAGCGTCAGGCCTGAGAGCCCTGACAGAGCTTCTGACATCCTTCATTCCCTGCCGTGCTGTTTCCTGTATGGCCTCTATCTGCGTCCTTGCCAGTTCAGGCTTCACGTCGAGAATAAGAAGGCAGGCTTCAAGACCTGTCACGATACCGGTCAGAACATGTCCGATCGTATCATGGATCTCTCTGGCGAGCCTGTTGCGTTCCTGCGTCTGAGCCATCTCAGCTGACTTCTTTGAGTAATCTTCCAGCATAATATTGGCTTCGGTGAGTTCCTCATTGAGTCTCATGATTCTTGCCGTCTCGTCCATCTGATAACGCAGCGTCACGATCAGGAAAACGATGTACATGACAACATTGACAAGCTCCAGGATATTCAGGATACTCTGCAGGATGCCTGCCGCCCCCGTATTGTAGAATACCAGGTAATCCGAGAACGAAACGTTTCTGAACCACAGATTCAAAATACCCGAATCGACTATGAAGTAGCACAATATGATTGGAAGCAGGACCTGTATTTTTTTCTGCCTTGTATATTCGCTGTGAATAACGTCTGTCATGACCAGAATAATGATACCGGTGTATGCCATACCGCATACTGCCGTGAGCATGAGGCTTATGACCAGCTCCATGGCGGCCTTGATCACGCTCATGTAGTCATCTTCCATCTCCGCGGAAAAAAGCAGGAGCAGCGTGCCGTATAAAACAAACACGACAGCCATGAACCGCACGATCTCCATAGGCAGCCTGGGGATCGTCCTGAGGAACAGACCGGCGGAATTACTCCTTGCCATCCCCATAATGGCATGGTAAGAAATGACCGTTATATATAGAAGAATCAGAACATTAAGATGTTTCATCATCTTCCAGACTCTTTCAGGACTCGTGACATTGATCTCAAATACACTCATATAAACTCAGCCCCCGGTTCGCAAAGCACACAGTATCACTGCCAGCGGTTGATATCAAATTCCTCAAGATTGTCGTAGCACACCAGGTCGACCGGGACTGTGATGGTCTCGGGAAAGACTTCACTGTCCAGCATCTTGTAGAGAATATCCGCCGCCTGTTCTCCGATCTCTGTCGGAAACTGTGCGGCTGTCGCTTCCACATCACCGGACCGGATCATCATCTTGGCATCCGGAGATCCGTCTACACCGTAGACACATACTTTACCGAGCTCAGGATGATTACGGACAGCAGTCACCACGGCTTCACCCGCAAGGTCATTAAGACTGAAAGCAGTGTCGAAATCACCGCCCTCCTCAATGTACTGCTCAACAAGGGGCAGCGCGATCTCATACTGACCTTTGCAGCTGATTTCTTTAACGATCTGAAAGTTCGGATTTGTCTTTATTGCGCTCTTAAAGCCCTCTACTCTTCTGTATGCCGATAAAGCCGTCTCATGATGCAGGACGAGTATCCTGCCTGACTCTTGATGCTTCATCATATACTCCCCGATCATATAGCCTGCCCGAAAATTATCAGATACGATCGTGCAGTCAGCCTGTCCGTCGCGGTCAAGCTCCGTGTCAACGACAATGACCCTGACTCCAAGCCTTTGTGCCCTGTCAAGCACGTCAGAGAGGCCATCGGCGGTGACAGGTGTCACGATGAGGGCGCTGATTCCCATGGAGAGCATAGAATTGATCTGCTCAGCCTGACGATTCGCGTCGAGACCCGGGTCACGCAGGACCATCTGATCTCCCTCCCCCTCGACTCTGACACGAATCTGCTCATTGATAATGTCATAGAACTCATTATTCATGGTCATATAACTGGCGCCGATGAGCCGGGAATCCTCTGTTCCCTTTTCTGACAGGGAGATCAGGTTCATCCCTGTGCTGCCCAAAAAAATCAGAGCCGCAAGATAGACAGCAACAATAATTCCGTTGAGTAGTTTATCCTTGCTTTGCATAAAGCATCTCCAGGTCACGATTCTCAAATATGCATTATTTGCGACAGTATTACTATTATAAAGTATCACTAATCGTTTTTGTACTGACTATTGTCACAGTATTTTCGTTTTTTTATTCTTTTTGGCGGGGTTCTCAATTTCTGCCCCTTATGCGGGTAAGATAATAGCCGAGCTCAAGTACGCAGCAGGTCATCCAGCCGACCGGATATCCGAATCCGACAACATACGGATTATAGGCGATTCTGCTTCCGATAAAGAGATATATCTGTCGGATCAGAACAAAGCAGCAAAGCATACAGTACATCGGAACTTTCGACTCGCCCATGCCGCGCAGCGCGCCCGCAAGGACATGATTGACCGCGTTGAACATGAGGAAGTACGTGTTCATCCGAAGGAAAAGGGTGCCGTAATAAATGACCTCTTCATCCCGGGTGAAAAGGGATGTAGCCCCCGGCGCGAAGATCACAAGAATCGTACCGATAAAAGCCGTCACTCCGACAGCCATGATAACAGCCCGGACTGCGCCTGCATCCGCGCGGTCCTGCTTCTCCGCCCCGATATTCTGGCCGACAAATGTTGTCGCTGCCTGACTGAGTGAATTGATCGGCAGGAATATAAAAGAGTCCAGCTTATTGTAAGCCCCCCATCCCGCCATGCATCCTGAGCCGAAGCCGTTAATATAAGACTGCACGAAAACATTGGAGACCGATGTGATCATCGACTGAAGACCGGCAGGCAGACCGATCTCAAGAATATTTTTCAATATAGATATATCGATTCGAAGATCATGCCATGTCAGTTTATAGATATCCTCTGTCCTGCAAAGCAGCATGAGGACAAGAAAAGCAGACAGGAACTGGGACAGGATGGTGGCAAATGCGGCACCGGCGATACCGGCTCTGAACACGATGACGAATATCAGATCAAGGACAGTGTTGAGGATACTCGTAAAAATGAGAAAATACAGTGGACGTCTGGTATCTCCGACAGCGCGCAGTATCCCGCTCCCCATATTATAGATAAGCAGGCCGAGAGCACCTGAAAAATAGATTTCAAGGTAAACTTTGGCCTCAGGGAATACATCGTCCGGTGTAGACATCAGACGAAGCATGACAGGAACCATAAAGAAACCTGCAAATGTGAAGAAAATTCCGAACAGTATAGTGACCGCGATCGTTGTCTCCACTGCCCTGTGGAGATCTTCCATCTTTCTGGCGCCGAAATACCGGCTGATCACAACGCCTCCTCCAATGGAGAATCCATTAAAAAAGAATATCATGATGTTGACGATCATAGTCGTGGAGCTGATTGCGGCAAGGGCCTGTTTTCCGACAAAATTGCCGACAACGATGGAGTCCACAGTGTTGTAGAGCATCTGAAAAACATTCCCAAGAAGAAGAGGTATCGAAAATCCGATCAGATGGCTTATGATAGAACCTTCTGTCATATCCCGGACAGTAGAAGTAGATGATGTATGCATAATAGTTCCGTCAGCTCCTTATCGAAAAAACCGCCGCATCATATGATGCGGCGGCTCACTTTTTCATATTCGATTATCAGCCTTTGACCTGTGCGGCAACTTCCGCAGCAAAGTCTTCCTGCTTCTTCTCGATGCCTTCGCCTGTCTCAAAACGGACAAAGCTCTTAACTTGTGCCTTTGTGCCGGCAGCCTTAGCTACGCTGTCAACATACTTCTGCACGGACTGCTTGCCGTCTTCTGCCTTGACATAGACCTGATCCATAAGGACGACTTCGGAGAGCTCCTTATTGAGACGTCCGTTGACAATACCGTTGATAACCTTGTCCGGTGCGTTCGGCTTTTCGTTCTTGGCAGCTGCGAAAAGGACTTCCTTCTCTTTCTCAAGATACTCAGCAGAAACTTCTGCGCGTGTGCAGTACTCCGGACGCATAGCGGCTGCCTGCATAGCGACGTTCTTAGCCATCTCGGCAAGCTCCGGTGTGCACTCATCAGCTTCAACCTCTACGAGAACGACGATCTTGCCGCCCATATGTGTATAGGATGTGATGAATCCGTTGTCAGCTGCGACTCTTGCAAATCTGCGGACCTTCAGGTTCTCGCCGATTGTAGCGACATGCTCTGTAACGAACTCTGCCACTGTCTTGCCGTCTTCAAGTGTTGTAGCAAGAAGAGCGTCAACGTCAGCTGCGTCTGTAGCCATGATCTGCTCTGCGATAGCCTGAACGAATGCCTGGAACTTCTCATTCTTGGCAACGAAGTCTGTCTCGGAGTTAACTTCAACTGCGACTGCCTTTTTGCCGTCTGCGGAAACGAGGGTCTTGCAGAGACCTTCTGCAGCGATTCTGTCAGCCTTCTTGGCTGCCTTCATCTTGCCGTTCTCGCGAAGGAAGTCGATTGCCTTTTCCATGTTGCCTTCGCATGCTGTAAGAGCCTTCTTGCAGTCCATCATGCCTGCACCGCTCTTCTCACGAAGCTCTTTTACCATTGCAGCAGTAATTGCCATTATAATTTCCTCCTAAATACTGTGTTCAAATCACTCAGCGGCAGCTTCGGACTCTTCATCCGGATATGCTGTGTAGCCTTCTGCCGGAACATCCATAAGACCCTGATTAGCCTCGATGACAGCGTCAGCCATCTTGGAGACGATCAGCTTAACGGCACGGATAGCGTCATCGTTGCCCGGGATGATATATGTAAGTTCTTCCGGATCGCAGTTCGTATCGCAGATGCCGATCAGCGGGATGTTAAGAGTATGAGCTTCCTGTACGCAGATACGCTCCTTCTTCGGGTCAACGATGAAGATAGCATCCGGGAGCTTCTTCATGTCGCGGATACCGCCAAGGTTCTTCTGAAGCTTCTCGAGTTCCTTCTTGAGCTGAAGAACTTCCTTCTTCGGCAGGACTTCAAATGTGCCGTCCTCTGCCATTGTCTCGATATCCTTCATTCTCTTGATGCGGGACTGGATCGTCTTGAAGTTTGTCAGCATACCACCGAGCCATCTCTCGTTGATATAGTACATACCACAGCGCTCAGCCTCTGTGCGGATCGCGTCCTGTGCCTGCTTCTTTGTGCCGACGAAGAGGATCTTGCCGCCGTCCTTGACGATATCAACGACTGCATTGTATGCGTCGTCGACCATGCCTACGGACTTCTGAAGGTCGATGATATAGATGCCGTTGCGCTCTGTGTAGATATACGGCTTCATCTTGGGGTTCCAGCGTCTGGTCTGATGTCCGAAGTGGACGCCTGCTTCGAGCAGCTGCTTCATTGAAATAACACTCATTTTGTTTCTCCTTTTTATGGTTTTTAGCTCACCCATATGTTTCCTGCCGGCATGACCCAGTGGGCACCGAATGCCGGAATCCGCATATGTGAAATTTGCAACAGACGATATTATAGCATGACGAATTAAGGCAAGTCAACAAACTTACTGTTATATAACATTCTTTTTTTGATCAAATTTAAAGATGTAAAAACCCAGTGAAATCGCCGCTGCCGCGGATATGACAAGCATGAACAGGTATCCGGTATCCGAGACCAGCTCCCGTTCGAGCAGCGCATTCAATACGACCGCATATAAATTATTGGCAGCATGAGCTGCGATTGCCGCCCAGATAGTCCCGTAATGCTCATATACCGCTGCCAGCACTATGCCGAAGAAGAAGGCAAATACCCCCTGGGTCAGATTCTGATGATACACTCCGAAAATTATGCTGCTTAAAAGTACGGCCCACCATACGCCCAGATAATCTCTGGTCCGCCGGTACACAAGACCGCGAAAGATCAGCTCTTCACAGGCAGGACCGATTGCGCAGAGACTGATGAACTGAACTCCCAGGCTCACATTTTCAAATAATGAAGCGTTGATCTCAGCACCTGCCTCATCATGGATCAGCACTCCGAGCGGCACCTGGATCGTGTCCGCGAATCCGATAGAAAACAGGGCGACGACAAGGACCGCTGCGGCTCCGAACGCGTTGGGATTCAGAATGCGTTCTGTCCTCCCGTGGGCCTTCCTCTTTATTTCGTCACGCCTGTACATCATATAAAGAAAGGGGATCAGGATAAAATCCACAACGCCGGTCATAACGACCAGCAGCATGTTGTCAAACTCTACCCTCGGCAGGAACATCTGCATCCCCCAAATGATAGCCACATACAAGACGCTGGAGACGATGTACGCAAATGCGACCGGCACCACACAGTTAAAAATACAGCGAAATATACCTCCGTCTTCAGGCATGACAGACGGCTTTATACCATAACTTGTCACTTTCGTGGATTTTTCACCCCCGAAAGAACTGCCGCCCGTTCCGTTCATTCTGCTCCCCGCCTGCCCAATAAGGACATTTCGGAGTTCGATCGGACTGTCGACAATGCAGGCAGGCCACTCAGCCTCCAGCTCGGCTCTGGAGCCGAAACCGTATGTGACACCGATGCAGTCTATCCCGGCCTTTGCAGCGCCGATACAGTCATAATTTCTGTCACCGACCATCACGATCTCATCGCGAAGATCCTGCATGCCCAATTCGTAAATCGTCTCCTCGATGAGTTCATACTTATCCGTACGTCGGCCGTCCATATCGCTGCCGACAACGGCCGTAAAATACTCATCAATATTGAACATGCGAAGAATCTGTCTGCAGAACTCCGTCGGTTTCGACGATGTGAGGGCCAGAGTAAAATGCTCCTCATGAAGCTGGCGGATCACGCCCTTTATCCCATCATACAGATAGTTCTCGTAAATGCCCTTCGGTCTGTATCGCTCGCGATATCGCTCGACTGCCCTGACTGCCTCCTCCTCAGATACTCCCGCAAAGTTCATGAACTGTTCTTTGAGAGGAGGACCTACAAAACACCGCAGGTCCGCCAGAGGGACCTGCATGCCAAATTCTTTTTCGAGTGCATACTGTACACTTTTTGTTATTCCCTCGCCGGAATCCGTAAGCGTCCCGTCGAGATCGAATAAAACTGTATTCCACATTCCTCTTTACTCCGCAGTTTCCATCCTGCCATACTGAGAAAAATACTCATCGACGCCATTGGCAAGGCCTCTTACGATCTGGTCCTGTCCGTCTTCTGACGTGAGGAACATATCCTCATCATAGTTGGACATGAACCCCATCTCGACGATAGTGACAGGCATTGTTGCCCAATTGATTCCCGTCATATCATCCTGATACAGGTTATCAAGAGCATCCTGCCCGGTCTCCTCGCACTGAGCGTCTCTCATGATTCTCGACAGAGCCTGACTGCGCTCTATCACTTCTTCACTGAGATACGGATTGGAAGATGTAGGTGCATAGCACAGCACACCGTCCACAGAGCTGCTGTCCGCGCTGTTGCAGTGAATGCGCAGGAAAATGTCGGCATTGGCATCCGTTGCAATCTGCGCACGCTGCACGTTGGACATAGTAACATCATTGATTTCTCTGCACAGAACGACCGTATAGCCGCGTGCAGTGAGCGCGTCCCGAAGCTTAAGAGTCACATCAAGATTCACCTGATATTCATACACACCGGACCAGTTGCCCTGCGTCCCGCTGGTAACCCCCTGCTTCATATTCTCAGAATTAGGTCCGTTCGGCTCAAGATCCGTGATCTGATGAGTCTCATGACCGGCATCAATGCAGACGATAAATCCGTTTCCTTCCGTCGGATTTACTTCTGCAGTCGGGTTTTCTCCTGTCCCGGCATTCTCAAGGGAATTGCGCGGTATCGGTGTGACCAGATTTCCGTTCTGGACTGCATCCGCATATTCACTGACATTGGGTACCGCGGCAACTGCCGCTCCCCGAATTACATCAGATGTCGCGCGGAGCTCCATGGCCAAAGCTTCGGGATCAACAGATTCTGTCAGATTTGAGTCAGAAAGACCACTCTCATGGGCAGCTGCGCTCTCGCCGTCCGCAGTCTCTTTCTTCGCTTCTCTCTCGGCTCTCGCCGTCTCGACTTCTGTGTGAAGTCTGCCGGCCTCAAGACCGATCAGTGTACCCGCCGCTCCGAACACAAGAACGCCTGCAATAATTGTGAGGATCATCAGGATATCAAGTTTTTTATTTTTCTTTTTCATGTGTGACCGCCCCGTCTTTTTACATAGTCCAAAATGCAGTATAGCACACATATGCCGACTTCATCAATTGCCTTTCAGGAACTAAAATAACAGATATTTCCTCTGCTGTCGAGGGCACTCACCCTGTAAGGACCTGAATACGACGTAGAAGCTTCAATATAAAGGATCCTTCCGATATATTTCCACCTTACTTCGCGTCCCGCGGCACATACGAAAAGAGGTACTACTTCTCCGTCAGCATTAAGATACGCAAAAGGCTTGTACCTTGCGCCGTGATAGTCGATAATATCCCCTTCCTCCACTGTCTTCCCGGCAAAATCATCCTCTATGACCACAAATGAGATTCCTCCGCTGCCCCGTTCCTCCCAGAACGGGACCGATTCCGCAGTTCCGCCCGTGCCGTGATCATCCGTATCCGGTATATGTATTTCCGCCTGAGAGTCAGCAATGTTGTCCTCCGACTTTTGAGCTTCCGTCCCGGGACCAGCAGAGCTATCCTCCGGTATATGAGTTTCCAACCGGGGATCTGCAGAGCCATCCTCCGGCATATGAGCTTCCGTCCCGGGACCAGCAGAGCTATCCTCCGGCATATGAGCTTCCGCCCGCGTACCGGAAGAAATGCCCTGCGTCTCATCACTCGCGCCTCTTACGCTGTCAGCCCCTGTCTCTCCACTGACCATAGCTCTGTCATCGCGGCTTCCTGCAACAGCATCAGCTTCACCTGGGCTCGCGTTCTCGTCATTGACATGGGGTTCATCGCTTCCCAGGACTCCGCCGTCAATAGCTGTCTCACCCGGCAGATTCCACCCCTCCGCTGCCTCCCAGCGCTGAGCAGGTTCCACGACAAATGTATATCGTATATCTGTGTCCGGGTTCGTCATGTGGACATACACATCCGAAACTCCTTCCGCCAGCGCGATCACTGCCCGTCCGCTGCCGTCTGACATAATTACTTCCGGATTGCTGATCACACAGTTCACGCTCTGGTCCGACCATACTTCAAGAAGGCACGGGATGACCATAGTTTCTCCGACCGTCAGTACAAATTGCTGATCGGCGCGCACAGTATATGCCGCGCACATAACGAAAGCTATCAGGATAGCTCCGATTTTCTTCAGTTTTCCGATGATCCCAATTGACGTCATGCTGTAACCTCCTTTTCTTCGGAAACGTCTTTATGTACACTCTGCTTACGAAGGACTCATCAGCCAATATTCTCAATAACTTCTCTGTATTTTATGACAAGTTCATTCTCCAAAGCCCCGTCAATCTCAAGGACTTCCAGTAGTGCCTGCCTTGCCGCATCGGGATTTCTCTCGTCATATAACCTCATAGCAATGACTTTGACCCAGGCTGAGATTTTTTCTTCATCAGAAGGGACGTCTCCTATGTATTCCGAGAGAAGTCGCTCAGCGCTGCCGGCATCACCCACGATTCTGCTGAGGTCCGCAGCTTTGAGCCTCAAAAATCCAAGCTCCTCATCTCCCGCGTTCTCCATGAGCGTAAGGACCTCCGCTATGGCTTTGCGGTACAGCTGGTCACGCTCATCCTCACTGTCAGCCAGGCTTCCGGCAAGTTCATAATAGAGTATTCTCTGCCTGATGACTTCCCTGGCTGTCCCTGTATCCGTATACTTTGTCAGACTGCCCGCCTTCATAACTCCTTTATAGAACCCGGCAAGATCCTCATCGACATCCGCGCTGCGGTCTTCAGCCAGTTCGCACATGATCCTGTCCGCTGTCTTCCTCGACGATTCAAGGTACGTGAGCACTCTGTTCCTCGCGTCAGATTTTACAGCATCCCGGTATATACCTCTGAGACTGGCAGTAAGTACAGTAAGAAGCAATAGTACCGTCCCGGCTATCGCAGCAGCTCTCTCCGCTCTGTACGTACGCCGGATCCGCACCATTTCTTCCCACACTGCCCCGGCATCCGAATAGCGTGATACGGGGTCTTTTCCCGCAGCTTTACCGGAGACCCTCCGAATCTTCATAAGGATCCTTTTATCAAATACCCGACTGATACCGGGCGCCAGCCGAAGTTTATGTGCAAGCTCACCGATTGTCACCCCCAGACTGTAAACATCCGCTGCCATGGAGCAGATCCCGAAATGCTGCTCCGGGGCAGCATATCCCCGCGTACCAAGAGGCATGTTGTCCGTCTGTTCACCTACAAGAGCTATATCGAAGTCCACCAGCTTTATATTGCCATCGCCCGTGACAATGAAATTATCGGGCTTTATGTCGCGGAAAATGATGGGCGGTTCCTGGCTGTGCAAGTACGCAATGATCCCGCTTATCTCCGTGCATATGGCAAGCAGCTGCTCGGCCGATCGAATACGGCCTGCTCCGGCGTATTCCGCAAGGGTCACTCCCTCTATATAGTCCATGATCTCATAGACGCAATACTCATCCTCGAGCTCCTCCACGATCCTGGGAATAGACGGATGATCAAGCCCTTTAAGGACGAACAGACCATCCCGTCCGCCTTTTTTTGATTTCGGCAATTCTTTCATCGCCCACTTTTTCCCTATCCGGTCGTCAAGGACCACATAAACGCTTCCAGTCCCTCCGCTCCCGATTTTCTTCAGCACCCTGTATTTGCCTATCTTATCCACGCTGCTGCCTCCGGTTTCATAGGAATAAAAAAAGGCACAGCTCTTTTGCTGTACCTTTTGATATAGTATACCGTAATTTGTGTCTATTTGCAACTGTACCTTTACTGTGAAAGGGATGAGTCTGCCAAGGCTCACGACAGTTCAGACGTGCTGCTCAGGGTCTGAGATACGTCGCAAACATCATCTTCATCGAAAAGCGCTGGTCACTACCCTGCGAGCCAAAAAAGCTAAAGCTTCTTGGTCTCTCGGTCGGA
>JBGUHN010000081.1:0-9990 GCA_045112155.1 Lachnospiraceae bacterium | reverse complement strand
TGACGGAAGACCGATCGGTATCCGGAGCTAAGCGGATGGCGTATCCGCAGGTGCGTTAGTCCGGCCGCCTAAAGCGGCCCTGCGGCGGGAGCCGCATATGGAAGCACGTGGATTTATCCATGTGAGCTTCACATCTGTACTGAGGTATTTGCCTACTAAGCCGCCCAGAAGGCCGCCTATGATGACCACCACTACGTTAACTAACACTCCTATAGGCATCTCATACATCCTCCTTTTCCTAAAGACTCGTAAACTAGTTTTTCACATTTCCTGCTCAGCAAAGCAGGCTGATCTCATCGACTGGCTGCATAGGTGGAAATGAGCTTCAGCCGATTCGGACATCCCGTCTTCTGAAGCAGGTTATGGATATGATATTTCACTGTGCCATCGGAAATGCACAGCTCATCCGCGATCTCCTGGTTCGTTTTCTCCTCCAGCAGGAAGCGGAGCACCTCCCGCTCCCTCGCGGAAAGGTTATAATTCTCGGAGAACTGGATGAAAATCTCCTGCTCACTCTTCTGCTTTTTGGGCACCGGAAAATACAAAACCCGGTAAACGTGGAGAAACAGCAGCATTGACGCTATGAATAGCAGCGCTGCTGCCCCGACCAGAAGCAGAAAATGCACGGACAGCGCAAGGCACAGAACTTCTCCGGCAGCATCGCCGATGCGGCCGGTCAAAAGTCCGAAGCCGCACAGAGGTATAGGTGAGAAATCCCGCGAGATATCAGAAAATAGAATAATGCGGTAAACCGTATAAAAGCCGGACGCGAAATAGCTGAGCGCCCAGAAGAAACTTCTGGAAACCGGTTCGTCATGCGCGGCCAGAATAAAAAACGGGATCACAAGGGCGATCACGGCGCAGACAGCTCCGTATCGGCGGTTCTTGTCATTGGCATAACCCGCAATCAGAAGACCCGCCGCATAGAACAGACGGGAAAACTCCACGCTGATGCCATTTCTGATATCGGCCGAGGGAAAACTGAAGCCGCAGCTGTTCACCACGCTGAGCAGCAGAACAAGGGCACCGGCAAGAAGCAGGAACTGCTGCTGCGTAATATCCTGGGGCAGCTCATTCTTTGGCGAAGGTTTCGAATCCGATGAAGATTCACGATTTGACGACCAGGTCGACACAGGAACAGCTTCCGCGGAATCGCCACCCGAAAGACCTTCCTCTAACGAACTGGTCCTCATCCGGATCACAAATACCGCCGCAGCAGTAAGAAGCGCGCAGATGACCATCACAATTTTCGCGCTATACACCAATTCCCGCCCCGGAAGAGACAGGAGCCACGACGCGAAAATCGCCGCGCTGTATCCCGCGCCGAGCGTCAGGGCAGAAACGGACGCATCCGGTGTGCCCGCCAGCCGGTACAGGTAGTAACCCGCGATCCAACCGCACAGCAGGTTCAAAATGCAGCCAAAAACAAGTACCAAAGCAAACGATTCGCACAAAACAGATGGAACAAGCATAATCATGTGAAGACCGAGCGCGGCATAGACAGATATTTGTACCAGATCCGGGCGGCGATGCAGGAGCAGCGCAAAGAAACTGATCCCGGCCGCCTGCATCAGATAGGCCGCGATCAGCGTCACCGCGTCGGCAATCGGCGCCTCCGCGAGCTCCACGACGCGGTATGTCCATGCCAGATAGGCCGTTGAGGTCAGCAGAAAACAGATTCCTGTGACCGCGGCGCTCTGCAAATGTAATTTGTTTGCACTCTTTTCCATATACTCTGGTTCTCCGTATTCCTCATTCATCCCGGAACCTTTTAAGCATGCTCTTTTCCTTTACAGTAAGATTCGATGTGTCTCCGTTCAGATTTTCAAGATATTCAAAGCTTTTCGCTTCCCGCAGCGCCTCGGCGCACCGCTCGTAAAAATACCGCGGGTCGATCTTACCGCCCTTCAGCCGGTCCTTATCGAATTTCGCGGTCGCTATCGTGCTCTGCAGCCTTCCCAGTACACTTCGGGAATATAAGAAAAATGTCGCGTTAAGCCCGGCGACCGGGGCCAGAAAACCGAATACATTTCCGAAACTCCACATAAGAAGACCTCCGAGCAGGACAGAAATGACCGCGCACGCGATGCGGTACCTGCCGATTTTTTGGCTCGTGAGCTCCGCCTCCGCTATCACCTTGTCGAGGTAATCCATGGATTTCACATAGGCCGATTCCGGATCGATCCTCACATTTTCATTCTCATTCATAGTCATCATCCTTTTTCTGCAAATGAATCCCGCCCCTCTAAAACATATTTTGCCGATAGCGATTCAGAGGCGCTACGGGAATATTCTACCATAAAAGAGTCCTGTCGTGTCTACAATCTCGTAAGCCCTTAGAAGACATTCTGAAACTCCGACCACAATAAAAAATCCAGCCGACGGCTGGATTTTTCTATCAGGGTTCTTGCGCCCTGTTATACGTGCTGTAATTGCATTGCCGTGCAGAACTCCTCCGGTTCCTTCGGGTCCTGGCCATACTTGTTCGTGCGAGCCTCGCTGTCTTTTACACACCAGATGAAGAAAATAATCTGGCCGACAACCGGGATGAGAGAGATGAGGTAGAACCATCCGCTCTTACCGATGTCATGAAGTCTTCTCACAGAGACTGCAAGCTTCGGGAGGATAAAAATCAGGTTTGCTGCAATAAATGCAAGGCTGATCTCTGCACCGTGAATCTCTACTGTAAGCGGAATGATCGTGCTAAAGATTACTGTTGAGAGAGCTTCAATTATCATAGTGAAGAGAATGAACTTCCAATACTCACTTCTTCTTGCGCGGCCGCTGAAATCTGCATACTTTCTGAAACATGTTGCGATAGCACTTGTAAATGTCATTTCTTTTTCTCCTTTTATATACGAATTATTATTTAGATTTTTAATTTGTCTTTCTTTATTTCTTTCGGGCTTCCTTTGCCCCGTACATCTATATATACGAGAGACTTTGGGGGAGGGCTAATATTTTTGCCAAAGTAAATGCAAGGGTTTATTCGGTTTATTCGGGTTAATTCGAGTTAATTAGACCTGAATTCACACTGCATTTGCCAAAGGAAATCCGAAGTTGGAAAGAAATCCGGGTGCTTTCCAAGAACTGACAATATCAAAATGGCAAATGGTAGGATCTTATGGAATTTGTCTGATAAATGGCAGGATATTACGGAATTTACAAAAATCCATGGACACATGACAGGAAATATGCTATCTTGCCAGAACCGAAGTGGCGGGGATGTTAGCTGATACGACAGGTACGATTGCCCGGGATGAGATGTTGAGCCTAACGTAATTTCCTGTTAATATGTAATACAGATCAGTCAGTCATTATGTACGGTGGAAGTCGTGCATGTAGCCCTATACCGGAACAAGTAATGTTCCTGAAAACGAAAGACAGCATCCCTGCCGGATTAATATGCAGGGATGCAGGTAGAAAAGCTGTGGATTTTTCACGTATGATTATCTGACCGCCTCCCTGTAGAACAAGAAAAGGAGGCGCCATGAGCGAAAACGGAAAAACAAAACGTTATGAGGAGCTGAACTTTACGGATGATTTCATGTTCTGCAAGATCCTGCAGAACGATCCGGATCTGTGCAGGGAGCTGACTGAACTCATTCTTTCGCGCAAGATCGGGAGGATCGTGTCCATCGACCGCCAGAAGGCCATTGAGATAACAGCAGACGGCAAAGGTGTCCGGTTCGATGTGTATATGGAGGATGATGAATCTACGGTATACGACATCGAGATGCAGACTACTGTGGCAGAAGATCTACCGAAAAGGATGCGCTATTATCAGGGAATGATCGATCTGAATATGATCGAACGCGGTGCCAAATATGAAGAGCTGAAGAATAGCTTTATCATCTTCATCTGTCTTAAGAACCCATACCCCGAATCCGGACTTCATAAATATAGTATCAGGTCCGTCTGCGAGGAGGATTCAGCGATAGACTATGATGACGGTATCTTCAAGGTCATCCTGTCAGCACAGGGGGACAAAGGGGATGTCTCTGAGGAGATGAGTAAGTTCCTTCTGTATCTGACGGATCAGAGGATTGAATCAGACTTCACAAAAAGGTTGAACGATAGGGTTCTGGCGGCGCGTTCACATGAGGAATGGAGGAGAGAATATATGACGTTGCTGGAACGGGATGAGCGGATGCGCGAAGAAGGTCGAAAAGAAGGCAAGGAAATCGCCAATTTAAACAGCATAAAAAACCTGATGGAAACCTTAGACATCTCTGCGGAAAATGCCATGGACTTAGTGAAAATTCCTGCTGAGGAGCGAGAGAAATATCGGGAAAAGCTACAATAAACAGTAATACAAAATCGGCGCGGGTCCACCCGGAACCCGCGCCGATGATTTTTACAATTTATTTCTTATCTATGAAATTACTGATCAAAAACCAATCAGGCTGCCTGCAATCCAACCTGTGTCATAAGCGCCTGCCAGCATGATCTCGTACCATACATAGCCGTCCTTCTTGACCTTGCGGCCTGTCGTTAAGACCTGCTCACCGTTCTTGATTGTGAAGAAAACCTTGGAATCAAGCCCCGGAGCTTTACGGATGTTTGCGTAAGATACTGCATCATTATATACTGTACGGCTCTCATAACCGCCTGCTACGTTCTCAAGTGCTTCGAAATTGATCTTGTTCATATCTGTCATGGTATTAATCTCCTTTATTTATTTATAATTTTGTAATTTTCCTCTTTTAGCGGGCTTTCTTGCTCCGTACATCTATATATACGAGAGATTTTGAGGAGGGCTAATATTTTTGCCAAAGTTAATTCGAGTGTTTATTCGAGTTAATTCGAGGGTAATTCGCCCCAAGCCCTCACACCGGATACTTACTCTCAACAAACCAGCGGCATGCGTCCGGCGAGTCCTCATAGAACAGCCTTGCGTCCTGTCCCCTGACTCGCACAAAATAGCAGATCCCGCATCCCCCGGCCTTGCGGCTCGCCAGCCTCTGATGGCGATAAATCTTGTCTATCATATACTTTTCGCCGTCCGGAGAGATGCGAAGATATTTCGGCTCCATTAGGCCTGCCGGTGAATAGACCACACCGACCTCGACATACAGCTTATAATTCGACCGGTCACCGGATGTTTTCTGATCCTGCATAGCAGAAATTCTCCTCTCTTTTGGCCAAAGCGCATGGCCGAATCCTCATCTCTCAGCTGAAAATGAACCCCACCTGAAAGTGAATCTTCACACGACTCTGAAGTCATGAGAATGCACCAGGCTGTTTTGCAATTCGTTGCGGAACTTTATCTTCTTTATTGCGAATATTATCTTCCTTTTAACTGCATTATATGCAGTTACTTTTCGCATGTCAACCCTGCAGGCAAAAAACACAAAGTTAATCTTCGCTTTTTCTCGGTGGCGGTACAAACGCTCCCACTGAGAAATACCACAGACATTCACTCTTACTTAACCTTCTTGACACACGCAGCAAATGCGATTATGATAAGCAAGAAGATTATCTTCATATTTTTAATATGCATGCATATATCTTTCAAGCTTAAACTGCTAAAGAGTATCCCTCTCTGCGCAGTTAATTCGCAATCCTCTCTGCAAAAAGAATCATTCCCGGGTCTTATCTGTACACACTTTATAAAATAAGAAGTTTCCCTGCAGAAAAGAAGCACACCCCGGATCTTAGCCGCACAGCCAAAAAGGAGGTCGTATCCAATGAATTTCGGCGAAAAAGTAAAACTGCTCCGCAAGAGAGCACACATGTCCCAGGCTACTCTCGCCGCAGAGCTCGGCGTATCCACGCGCACAGTCCAGAGCTACGAAAAAGGACAGAGCTACCCCAAGCAGAGGTCGATCTACGCAAAGCTTGCCGCCCTCTTCAATGTCGAGCAGAATTATCTCCTCACAGAATCAGAAGCCTTCGCTGTCTCCGCCAATGAGCAGTACGGCTCCCGCGGAAAGAGAGAGGCAAAGGAGCTTCTGGCAGAGCTGACCGGCCTGTTCGCCGGCGGGGAAATGTCAGAGGAAGATATGGATGCCCTGATGTACGAAGTGCAGAAAGCATATATAGAGGCAAAAGAGGCAAATAAGCGCTTCTCCCCGAAAAAATGACCTGCAGCTTGGTTGCGCACCCAAGTCTTTACACCTGCGCAAATCATGAGCAAAAACAGTCTGCGCAAAAAAACGCCCAATCCAAAATTAGATATTGTGCAGAACATATGTTTGTGAGATAATGACCCCGAAGGGATTCCCTGAAATGAACCGGAGGGGAGGTGCGACAGCATGCCAGTCATGGACGACGCGAAGATAATTAAAAAAGCCCGGAACTATGTCCGCACTTATGGCACCCGGGATCCGGAGTGCCTCGCCCGCGAACTCGGAGTAAGAATCCACGATGCAGACTTCATAAAACTGAAGGGAGTCTATAAAGTGATCCTGCGGAATCCGTTCATTTTCATCAAGAAGGACCTGGATCCCGTTACGCGCAAAATCGTCCTGCTCCACGAGCTTGGCCACCACGCCCTCCACCGTAAAGAAGCACAGATGTTTCAGGAATTCAGCCTGTTCACGGATATGACGGTGAGCCGGATGGAATACGAGGCCAACCTGTTCGCCGCGGAAATCTCACTCCCGGATGACGAGATCATTGAATATATCTACCAGGGGAACGACGCCGCCTTCATCGCTGCTGCCATGGAGTCGGATGTCAATCTTGTGGCTTTGAAAGTGGCCGATCTCAACCGCCGAGGATATGACTTTTGTCCCCCTGCCCATTGCAATAAATTTCTGAAGTGAGCAAAACAGCCCGACGAAAGTTCCTAATCTTACGATTGAGACCTCTCGCCGGGCTGTATTTTCTGTATCTCAGTTCAATTTCCGGACAGCAATTCCATCATACTGAAAAACTGCCTTTTCTCATCAATAATTCCTCAGCATCGTCCTCTCCGGCACGATCACCATATACGCGCCGTTCTTCGTCTTCTTCAGCAGCGTCAGCATCACGTCCTCAGGCACACTCACGCAGCCTGACGTATACCACCGGTCAGCGCTCTTGCAGTGAAGGAAGATCGCAGACCCGCGCTTATAGACCGTGGGATTCATGTTGAAGCCGATTGCCATCGCATACTTATACTCTACATAATCAATCAAATGCTCGCCCGGGACCCTATATGAACTCTCGATCCACGTATTATACGTATCATAATCACCCGACCAGTAAGAATTCTTCGTGATCTGGCGGTACGTCATCGAAGTACCGGGATTCTTTCCGGGTCCGAATGCCAGCGGCAGCGTAAACGATCCGATTGGCGTCGTCTTGTCACCCTCGCGGCGCTCATTTGCAAGCTTAAAACCGTTCTGGCCGTAGCCGCAGTAGGAGGAGATGACCTTCGTCCATTTGCCATTTGCCTTACTGAACAGCATGAGGTTATGCCCGATGACCATAATGATCTGATTCGTCTTTTTAGCCGTCGACATGATTGACAGATAATTAATAGGCGGAACTTTCGAGTCGTCAAGCATCCGGCCGTACGCATCAAAATAGCGCTGCTCCCCGTTCACCTTCACCCAACCGGTCGGTATTGTCCTGTAAAGGAACGTTACGATCTGTCCGCGGGTACATTTTGTATCGACGCGGAACGTGCCGTCAGCGAATCCGTTCGTAATCTTCTTCTGCGAGCCCCAGACAATTGCCCAGTAAAAATCGTGTTTGGTCGACAGATCACTGAACGGAGACTCTGACACGAGCTTCGGGAGCGGCTTCCCCTTGAATCTCCAGATGAACATCATGCACTCGCCCCGCGTACAGGCCTTATCCGGTCCGAACGTGCCGTCGCTGTATCCTTTTGTGATTCCTTTCTGTGACGCCCAGAGGATCGCCCAGTAATGCGCGTGCGTTTTCGGCACATCACTGAACGGAGAATTCGGTACGATCTTCGGGAGCGGCTTTCCGGCCATGCGCCACAGGAACATCATCACCTCGCTGCGGGTGCATGTGCGGTCGATGCCGAACGTACCGTCCTCGTACCCCTTCGTGATGCCGGTCTCAGCTGCCCAGCAGATCGCCTTGTAGTAGGGATGCGATGGGTCCTGTACATCTGAGAAGTTGGTTGATCCCGTCGCTCCGACCAAAGCTTCTTCTGCTTCTTCTGCAAATGCTTCCCCTTCCGAGTCCGCGCCATCAGCCCCATTCGCTGCTTCCGGTCCGGCTGCATCAAACTGAGCCGCATCCGAGTATGCGTTTTCTTCCAACTCAGATACATCTGGCTGTGCGGTTCCTTCTGACTCAGCGCTACCTGGCTGTGCGGTTCCTTCCAACCCAGCTGCATTAGGCTGAATGTTTCCATCCGGCAGGGCTGCGTCAGACCTTATATTTACATCAGACCCTGCCGCGTCAGACCCTGCATTTACGTCCCTCCTCGCTGCCACTTCGTCTGACACGTCAGCTGCAGCCGAAGCTTCTTCCACAATATCCGCTTCTTTATACACCTCATCTGCCGGCAGTGTCTCTGCCTGCGTCTCATACATATCCGCAGCCGCTTCCACCGGAACTCCCTGTGACGTGATAAGCACCGCTGCCGCGCAGCCCGCCGCCAGCAACTTTTTCCAGATTGGTTTCATGTCACTCCCCCTTCATCGCTTTCTCTCCTGTTAAGCCCCCGTTGCAAATCCTACGCCATATTTTCGGACAAGACTTTAATTATCTGCGGCGGCTACTGAAGGCACACTGTTTTTCTACCACAAACTTTTTCCATTATAACTGCACACGGCTCGTAAATCTACATACATTCTTTACCGAGACAGAAAGAATACTTCCTCGAAGCCTCATCTCATAGGAACAAAGGCTACGCAAAAGGGACGGTTCACGTTGGATTTCCCACGTGAACCGTCCCTGGCTCGTGATTCGATAAAATTATGCGCCGAGCGGTGTCACTCTCGTCTTAAGATACTCATCATGTGTGAGCACGCGGATCTCTCCGGTCGTCGGGATTCCCAGCTCGCGGGCAAGAATCTCAGCGGTCTTGGCAGCGCAGATACCTGTATAGTAGATGCACTGGGACTTGTGCTGACCCTGAGACATGTCGAACTCCTTGGTAAGAATGCGGCAGCATGCGACCTTCTTGGTATTATTCTCCCTGAACCAGTCATGGAGCTCCTTTGTCATGCTCAGACATTTGACGACCTTGGGATCCATCGGGCCCTTCTGCTCGGAGCGCCCGCAAATCATACCGATCGCAAGCACGCCGCCGTTCAGAGCGCCGCAGATGCAGCCGGACTTACCGACGCCGACCGCCATCCCGGATGCCATGCCGATCAGCTCGCGCGGCGCATCCAGCTCAAACTGATCAATAATAGTCTCCATGACTGCCTCACAGCAGAAAAAGCCTTTGCGGAAAGACTCTTCAGCCAGCTCCTGCACCTTTGTCAGATCAATAGATTTAGCCTTAACTTCCATAGCATAGTCCCTTTCAAAAATTCTTTATGTTTATTGATTCTAAGCAGCGTATCGTTGTTAAATTAAGTAAAAACTCCACTCTCTGTCAGATAATATAATATGCATGGAAAATCGTCAACAGCTCCTCAGATTTCAGACAAAATGCAAAGAACCGTCTCATTTATAGTTATACTCTATAAATTAGAGACCGCAGGGATTCGGTTTAATAATGAACACATCAGCATGAGCAACCGGCATTTTTCAGAAGTGCTCGCGTCATTTTCTGAGGCAGTCCGGGAGCAGCTGTTGTCGGGACTTCGGATTTTGGAAGAAGTTCTTGCGAAAAGAATGACAAAATAACAGCGGGGCAGGTCCGATATTTCGGACCTGCCCACTATTTATCATAAGTTATTTATTGCTTTGTTATCAGAAACCAATCAGGCTGCCTGCGATCCAGCCGGTGTCATAAGCGCCTGCCAGCATGATCTCGTACCATACATAGCCGTCCTTCTTGACCTTGCGGCCTGTCGTGTAGACCTGTGTGCCGTTCGGGATTGTGAAGAAAACCTTGGAGTTAAGGCC
>JBGUHN010000080.1:0-4776 GCA_045112155.1 Lachnospiraceae bacterium | reverse complement strand
GACCGTCAGTGCGCCCTCAGGCGCAAGCAGGTACCAGCCCCTTATAGGGGCAGAACAAGCCACCAGCTTAGCTGGTGGTCTTGACTCAGTCAAATCGGTACACAGTCGGCCCTGCCGACTCCGCCTTTTTCGCGGCAGCCTGCGCAGCAGGCATGTAGGCGATTCTCATGACCTCCCGGCTCTGGGTCTCCAGATAGATATCGCTCGCAGTCGTGAGCTTTTTATGGCGCAGGGTCGCAGTGATCCTCGCGCAGAGCTTCTCTATCTTTTCATCAATGGCGGGGTCGGCGGGATTCGTCTTCATGATGGACTCCAGATTGACCCGGAGCTCCGGCAGAAGCGTGAATCTGTCGATGCCCCTCATACGCCACTTGTAGTAGGGCATATACTGCCTGTTGATCAGGTAGCCGACCTGACAGGCCGCCTCACAGAATTCGGAGAGCGTGAAGTACATCATGCCGACATCGCCTCTGCGTCTCGCGCGGGGCAGATTGTACTGACCTGCCTGGGCCGCAACGTGCAGGGAATTGGCAAGCTTGATAAGGCGGATCTCCTCCGGATAGTATTCGAAGGCTCTCCTAAGCATCGTGAACAGTCCGAGCGGATCCTCAAATATCTGTCCGGCCATCAGCGTTGCCAGCTTCGTCTCGTCGACTTTCCACCAATCGTCAAATGTTTTGGGTGCCTTATCACAGCCGGAAATCCTTCGGATGAAGTCGCTGATACGGAAGACACCGACGCGCTGCCCGGTCTCCATTTTGGAATTGCGGGCAGGAAAGCCTCTGAAGGTCTTTGGCAGATTCGTGTAGTCTTCCGCCAGCGCAGCACCGATCTCCCTGTAATCTTCATCCGTCAGCCACAGACAGAATGCGGGACCGAAATCATGGTCCGTCGAATAGCGGTCATCGAAGCCGAAGCACTCGGATCCCTCGCCGATGAGACCGGCTGCAATGCGGTCCTTGTACAGGGGGTATTTTTCTTCAATGAGCGGTTTGCCGTACTCTTCGTAATACGCTCTGCAAAGATCCAGCCCTTTTAAGTTCTCATTTCTGTAATCATCCTGACGCTTTTTGAGTTCCCGGATATAATTCAGATTTCTCTGGATTGTTTTTTCGTTCTCGCTGCCGGGGGTCTGATTTTTTACGATAGATAGAGCTTCGCCCATATACCGTTCAGCCCTGTCATAGTTTTTCTCTGTGAGGAAAGTTTCGGACAGACCGATCAGGGCGGAGAGACAGCGGGGATCTGCCATGTTTCCTGCGCGCCTTGCGCTGGATATGCCCATCTCGAGCCAACGGGTTCCTTCATGAGTCTCCTGAAGCGCGAAGCAGGCATCTCCCAGGTTGATATATGTAGTTGCGAGTTCCCCCGCTGCCCGGTCTTGGTCTTCGGCCTGTTTCAATATGCTCAGGGCGGCAAATGCCTCCGCGCGTGCCTTCTGGGCTCTGCGTGTCTCCAGGTAGAGCTGTGATATATTGTTGTGCAGAGCGGCTATGCGGGGGTCCTTCGGAGAGAGAAGATCAGCGTAGACAGATGCAGTCTTTCTGTAATATCGTTCCGCAATGTCATACCTCAGTGCCTGGCGGGCTCCCTCGGCTGCATTGATATAAGTCGCGGCAGCGGCAGCGGTCTTATGTATGGACAGAGCCTCTATGACAGCGTCCGCATCGGGAATCAGTGATAACAGTTCCTCATGTCTCCCCTGGCTGCGCAGAAGGGCCATGTACTCATTGAGTATGGGAAGCTGTGAGTTAATGTCATTCTGGTCCTTAGCTGCCCTAAGGCTGTCTGTCATGTATCTTTCGGCTCCATCATAGTTTGATTTTTCGTACAGCTGATCGAGCCCAGCGTAAAAGTCATTCATGTTTATCATCGGATATACCCCCATGGGGACTATTATAACAGACAATGCGCAGGTGAGGAAAAAATAGTGTGAGTTTTTCCGGTCAGATGACATTTGCATATTCCGTGAACTGTTATGCTCTTTCTGTAATAATATGTAGTATAATGATATAGTGACAGAAAAATCTCACAACATGTATAGCAGAAGATTCTAGCAAGGCAATGGACATAGTGAATATAGTGTCCGGAAAGGAGATTATATGAAAAAGAATCTGCTGGTCGCTCAGTCCGGAGGTCCCACGGCTGCAATCAACGCGACACTTGCTGGTGTAATCAGGGCTGCAAATGAGAGGGAGGAAATCGACAATGTCTACGGCGCTCTGTACGGGATCCAGGGCGTACTTCAGGAAAGATTTATTGATCTTAATCAGATTGTCGACACGGAGGAAAAACTCGAGAAGCTCCGCGTAACTCCTGCCGCAGCGCTTGGTTCATGCCGCTTCAAGCTGACTCCCATCGAGAAGGATGACAGTCAGTACAGGCAGATCGTCGATATCTTTCACAAAAACAATATTGGCTACTTTGTTTATATCGGCGGCAACGATTCAATGGATACAGTTGCCAAGCTGGCAAAATACTGCAGCGATAACTGTATCGATGATATTCAGGTGATTGGCGGACCGAAAACGATCGACAATGACCTTGTAGGCATTGACCACTGTCCGGGATTCGGCAGCGCGGCAAAATACATCGCTGCGGTATTCGCGGAACTCGAACAGGAGATGTGCGTGTATGACACAAAGAGCGTCATTGTCGTTGAGATGATGGGACGCCACGCAGGCTGGCTGACGGCGGCAGCGGCTCTTGCGGATGTCGCAAATGTTGATGTCCCTTATCTCATCTATCTCGAGGAGAGACCGTTCTCCATTGACCGCTTTATAGATGACCTTAACGCAAAATTAAAGGACTATGACGCTGTAATGATCGCAGTGAGTGAGGGTGTCCACGATGAGAACGGCGTCTTTATCTGCGAGTCTGTCGCTGCGAGTAAGGGAGTTGACGTGTTCGGTCACGTTCAGCTGTCCGGTACGGGCAAGATCCTCGAGAACGCGATCAAGGACAGGATCGGCTGCAAGGTCCGTTCAATAGAACTGAACCTGCTCCAGCGCTGCGCATCTCATATTCTATCAGCTACTGATATTGAGGAGTCCATGCTGCTCGGGGAAAATGCCGTAAAACTGGCTGTGAGCAGACAGAGCGGTCTTATGTCCTCGCTGCGCAGAGTCTCTGACTGCCCATACAGGGTCGTATACGAGGGCGTTGACATTCAGAAGGTCGCCAATGCCGAAAAGAAGATTCCTCAGAACTGGATCAACAAAGCCGGCAACAATGTCACCCAGGAGTGCATAAATTACCTGAGGCCGCTGGTCGCAGGTGAACTGACTTGCAAGTTTAGGGACGGCGTGCCGGACTACATGATACTCAAATGAGTAGAATTCTGATACTAACTGAAATATGATTTATGACTATTTGGGCCGGAGAGATGCGGATAACGCGTCTCCCCCAGCTGAATGCTTCCCGGAGAACACGAAATGAAACTGAATTTTGACATAAAAGGCAGAATAGGACGCGCTGCAGATCATTTGCTGGCAAGCTTTAAGTGGGTCCTGTTCGGTATACTTGTAGGACTTGTAGTCGGTTTCTGTGCATCTGTATTTGCCAAAACGATATTACTTGCGACATCCTTCCGGCTCTCCCATACCTGGATTATCTTCCTGATGCCTGCAGCCGGAATAATAATCGTATATCTATATCATCTGGCGGGCTCTGCCGGAGTTGGCGGCACGAACCTCATTCTGGCTTCGATCCGCAAGGGTGAGGAAGTTCCCGCTGCCCTTGCTCCGCTGATTTTTGTGGCTACATCGCTGACCCACCTGACCGGCGGCTCTGCCGGTCGTGAGGGCGCCGCCCTTCAGATGGGCGGCAGCATGAGTTCGGCTCTGGCAAAGATTCTGCATTTTCCGGAGGAGGATAGGAGGCAGGTCATCATGTGCGGCATGAGTGCCGCGTTTTCCGCCCTTTTCGGCACGCCTCTCGCGGCGGCAGTTCTCCCGATGGAGATCAGCACAGTAGGTATTATGTACCACTCTGCCTTTGTGCCGTGTGTTATCTCTGCTCTGACCGCGCATTTTGTCGCGGGCTGGCTCGGCCTCGGATCGGAACAGATGCTGTTGACTAATGTGCCGTCATTCGATGTGATCGATATGGGGCAGGTCGCTATATTTGCCATACTCTGTTCACTTGTCGCGATCCTTTTCTGCGCGACCATGCACAGGACAGAGCATATCCTTGGCCAAAAGGTCCCCAATGACTATGTTAAGGTCATCGGTGCCGGCGCAATTATTATTGTGCTCACGCTGGTCATCGGAGACCAGACTTACAACGGCGCCGGCAGCAATATCATTGAGGCCTGTGTCGTGGAGCCCGGCTTCAGGGTTCCGTGGTATGCGTTCCTGCTCAAGATTATTTTTACGGTCATTACGCTGTCAGGTGAGTATAAGGGCGGTGAAATCGTTCCGTCGCTTTTTATCGGAGCGACGTTCGGCAATTTTTTCGCATCTCTGACCGGGTTCGATCCGGGACTCTGTGCTGCGGTGGGCATGGCTTCCGTGTTCTGCGGGGTCACGAACTGCCCAATCGCTTCGCTGCTCATAAGCTTTGAGCTCTTTGGGTTTGAAGCCATGCCGTTCTTCCTGCTTGCCGTTGCGATGGCGTATCTCTTTTCAGGAAATTACGGTCTGTATCACGGCCAGATGATCCGATACTCCAAGGTCGGAGTAAGGCGTATAGATCAGCATACGCGGTGAAAAACAGAGGGGCTGCTGCACTAAGCGGTGCCGCCACTGTACTTGGCAGACATTTGCAAATATCGTC
>JBGUHN010000079.1:0-7807 GCA_045112155.1 Lachnospiraceae bacterium | reverse complement strand
CATGATCTGATATGTCCTTTCGTAAAAAAAACCAGGGAATCGTTACCGATCTCCCTGGCTCACATAAGCGGAGAAGAAGGGATTTGAACCCTTGCGCCGCTATCAACGACCTACTCCCTTTCCAGGGGAGCCCCTTCAACCACTTGGGTACTTCTGCTTAAGTACTGTGTGCCTGAATCATATTTGATATTCAGTTCGCATGTCCTTCCGTGACGTGCTTTGCTATTCTACCCAAAGCTCCCGGTTTTGTCAAGCGATTTCCAGAGAACATTTTAAATTTTTTTGAGCATGACCGATCAGTTGACAAATCACATCCGCTCCGATAAAATTCATAACTGTATTTTAATGGAGTGGTATCGAAGCGGTCATAACGAGGCGGTCTTGAAAACCGTTTGTCCTAACGGGCGCATGGGTTCGAATCCCATCCTCTCCGCTTAAGGGCGTCCTTCCGAGGACGTCCTTTTTCTTACCCAGTCAGGGGGCGAGGTGCCCGGATCGCGCTTGCGCGAAACAAGGCAATACGGCATGGAGGCAGTTAACCGTCCGCCCGGGCAGGGCTGCGTCAAGATTGAGAAAATATAGTATTTACGGAGGCATATATAATGACAGAAAACCTGATCAACAGATTCCTTAACTATGTGGCGATCGACACCCAGAGCGACGAGGAGAGTACGACCAGTCCAAGCACTATGAAGCAGCATGATTTAGCGGGGCTCCTTGTATCTGAACTTGTTGAGCTGGGAGCGGAAGATGTTGTGTACGACAGGGACTACTGCAATGTATATGCCAAGCTCATGGGGGAGGGAGAACCCCTCGGATTTGTATCTCATATGGACACATCCCCGGCTGCGTCAGGTGCCAATGTATGCCCCCGGATCATTGAAAACTATCAGGGCGGCGATCCGCTTCTTCGGGAAGATAACTTTCCTGAGCTTGCCGAACACTACGGAGAGACGCTGATCGCGACTGACGGCACCACTCTTCTGGGTGCAGACGATAAAGCGGGCGTCGCTGAGATTATGAATATGCTCCAGTATTACAGTGAGCATCCTGAGATCCGTCACAGAACAATCTCCGTCGCATTTACGTCGGACGAGGAAATAGGGCACGGAACACTACATTTTGATACAGACCAGTTCGGAGTCCGGGAAGCCTATACGGTAGATGGCGGAAAAATGGGTGTATTGGAGTACGAGTGTTTTAATGCTGCCTCCGCTGAAGTAAAGATCAAGGGCAGGAGCGTCCATCCGGGATACGCGAAAGATAAGATGATCAATGCCATCTATGTGGCTATGGAATTTGACGGTTTTTTGCCTGCGATCGAGAGGCCTGAGCATACAGACATGTACGAAGGATTTTTCATGCTCTCGACCATGGAAGGCGGTGTGGATGAGGCCAGGATGAAGTACATCATAAGGGATCATAACCGCGCAATATTCGAGATGAGAAAGGATCTGTTCGGGAGAATCGCGACATATCTCAATGAGAAGTACGGTGAGGGGACGATCACACTCGATATCAGGGACACTTACTATAACATGGCGGAAGTGATGAAAGATCACATGGATATGATCGACCGCGTTAAGGAAAAGTTTGCGAAGCTCGGTGTGAACTGTGTCACGCTGCCAATAAGAGGGGGAACAGACGGTGCTGCCCTGAGCTTCAAAGGTATCCCGTGCCCGAACCTGTGCACGGGCGGATATAATTTTCATGGCCGGTATGAATATGCAAGCGTTCAGGAGATGAAAAAGTGCGCAGAGCTCCTGATTGAGCTGGTAAAGATTGATGATTAATGAAATAAAGGTCATTCCGGCAGACGCGGAAGCGATGACCCGGGCAGAAGGCCGATGGGATGCCGTATCCAAGCCGAAAAAATCTCTCGGGGATCTCGAGGAGCTGATTGTTCGGATCGCGGGTGCCCAGAGGACGGAGAACATAGATATATCTCCCCGCGCCGCAGTTGTCTTTGCGGCAGATAACGGGATCGTCGCTGAGCGGATCGCTCAGTCTTCTCCGGATCTCACCGCGGGTGTCGCCGCTCATATCGCCTGCGGGTGCGGAAACATCAACACGATGAGCCGGGCTGCCGGATGTGATGTGATCTGCGTGGATGTCGGCATCGATTCAAGGTATCTGCCGGTCAGACCGCGTGAGATGGTCGATCTTCATGTGACGGACGGGACCCGCAATTTCCTTGAAAGCCCGGCCATGACAGACGATGAGGCTCTGAAAGCCTTCAGGGCAGGTCTTTATATGGCTGACCGGATCAGCGAAGAAGGAATCAGGATTGCGGCAGCCGGAGAGATGGGAATCGGGAACACGACTACATCGGCAGCGGTGATTGCTGCACTTTTGGACCGCGACCCCCGGGAGATCGTCGGAAGGGGGGCCGGGCTTGATGACAGCGGGCTCATAAGAAAAATCGATGTTGTGAAGAGAGGCCTTCAGAGGTATGGATTATCCACATGCGGCGGTGAGCCGGCGGAGACAGCATGGCGCGCTCTCTGCTGCGTCGGCGGCCTTGATATTGCTGCCATGGCAGGCTTTTATACGGGCTGTGCATCCCACCATATTCCGGTCATTCTGGACGGCCTTATTTCGGCAGCGGCAGCTCTCACAGCTGTTTACATGAATGAGAATGTCAGAGATTATCTGATTGCATCTCATATCGGTCGGGAAGCGGGAACTTCGGCAGTTCTTAAAAAGCTAGGCCTTAAGGCGATCCTGCAAGCTGACCTGGCCCTGGGCGAGGGAACGGGGGCTGTCCTTCTTTTTCCGATCCTGGATGTGGCGGCAGCGGAGTATAACAGCGCGCTTACTTTTGACGATATGGGATTCGTATCTGATGAAGATGCAGAGGACGGAATACGGGTATTCATGAGGAAATAACAGGAGATGCTCGGATGGGAGTTGTACGATCGCTTGTGATAGCATTTGCAATGTACAGTAAAATACCGATGCCAAAAGTGGAGTGGAAGAAGGAAAACATGCGGTTCGTATTATGCTTTCTGCCGCTGGTCGGAGCTGTTCTTGGTCTTTTATGGTATCTTCTTTTCCGGCTTCTGATATATATCGGCGCGGGAACGACTGCGCGCGCATGCCTTCTGACCGCGCTCCCCATACTCCTTTCGGGCGGTATTCATGTGGACGGTTACATGGATACGATGGACGCCCGAAATTCCTGGGGATCGCGCGAAAAGAAACTGATGATCCTTGAAGACAGCCACATAGGCGCGTTTTCCGTGATCATGACAATCGTATACTATCTGCTTATGCTGGCGTCTGTATCTGAAGTGAGGGCGGAATACGCTCTCATTGCGGCTGCCGGATTTGCTTACTCCAGATCACTGACCGGGACGGCGATGGTCTATATGCCCAGCAGCAAGCGGGAAGGATTGGCTTACACATTCATGGAGGCTTCCGATAAGCCTAAGGTGAGGATTGCCCTGATTTGTTCAAATGTGATGTGCTCGGTCGTAATGATCCTCGTGTCACCGTATGTCGGTTTTGCGGCAGTGGCGGCCGGCGCCCTTTGGGCGTTTATTTTCTGCAGAAAGATGGAGCGCGAATTCGGCGGGCTGAGCGGCGATCTGTGCGGCTGTCTTATTCTTGAACTGGAACTTGTCTTTGCGGCAGTGGCAGCGGCGGCTTCGCTCACAATGATTTGAAACGCTGCGTAAAGAAACCGGAGATATGTATGGAACTGTATTTTATCCGGCACGGACGTACGCCGGGGAATAAAGAGAAGCGATATATAGGAAGGACAGATGAATCTATCCTGCCGGAGAGCGCAGCGGAGCTTAAAGAGCGGGCTCATGGGGGAGAATACGGATATCCTGAGATTTTGTTCGTGAGTCCGATGAGGAGATGCATTGAAACCGCAGAGATCATTTTTCCGGAAATGGAAATGCATGTGATCAGTGATTTCCGTGAATGTGACTTCGGCTTATTTGAAGGAAGAAATTATAAGGAGCTCAGCGGAAATCCTGAATATCAGAACTGGATCGACAGCGGCGGCACAATGCCCTTTCCGGGAGGCGAATCTATGAATGAGATGACAGCCCGGGTCATGAAGGGCTTCTATGAGGCTATGGATATCGCGGACGGCAGGGATGCCGCGTTTGTTGTTCACGGCGGTACGATCATGGCCATCATGTCACGGATCGACGGCGGTGATTTCTATGATTATCAGATAGATAACGGGGAGTGTCTGACATTTAGTATAATGCTATAAAACGGTTAGTCTTGGCAATAAACGTCCATTACGCTAAAATTGAGATGTAATCTCAAGTACGATTACAGCACTATAAGTTACAAATGACGGTGACGCTGCGCGGCCTGCCTGCGTACGGCCGGTCACTTATGAACTGCATTGTATGAGGAGATCATCTTATGTCTAAAACAGAGAAGCGGACTACTCATCAGAAACGGGCGATTCGGGATGCGCTGTATACGATGGACAATCACCCCACAGCTTCCATGGTTGCGGAATATCTGTCACAGGACGGACAGAAAGTGTCACGCGCGACTGTGTTCCGGGTCCTCTCGGATGCGGCGGATGAAGGCAGCATCACCCGTGTCCAGCTGATGGGCGAGGATGTGCGATATGACTTCAGGACAGAGCCGCATTACCATCTGCACTGCAGATGCTGCGGCAGGATCGCGGACGCAGTGCTGCCTTATATGCAGGATCTTGACAGCCGGTTGGAGCAAAACGGATTCTTTACTGAAAAGCATGAAATTGAGTTTACCGGGCTGTGCCGCGAATGCGCCGAGAGGATGAAAGAGCAGGATAACGCATGAAGCCATAAGCAGGTAATAGCGGCGGCGGGCGAAAAAAGTACTGCGCTTTGAATGCGAATAGAATAAGATAAAAAACTGCAGCAGTGGTGCCGTGTGAGCGCCACTGCTTTTTTGAGTTGCCATTTCCGGTCGCTATGATAAAATATACTTAAATAGTTAAATACGCGTTAGTGTATTAGCATCGTATAAGGAGGTCCCTATGAAATGTCTGATCCTGGCCGGCGGGCAGGGCGAGCGCCTGTGGCCGTTATCAAGGAAGAATTATCCGAAACAGTTCATTGAGATTCAGAAAAATCACTCTCTATTTCAGGAGACGGTCTCGAGAAATCTCCCATTCTGCGACGAGTTTATCATTGTGACTAAAAGCGATTACCGCTTTATCATCGAGGATCAGATGAAAGCTTTTCAGGGAACTCCGTATCGCTGTGTCTATGAGGAGAATTCCAAGGACACGCTGCATGCGATTGCGCTTGCATGCCTTGATATTGTTCCGTCGGAATATGTTTTTGTCGTGGTTGCAGACCATGTGATCTATCCCAGACCGGAGAGCGGCAGCGGTGAGAAAGACTATAAGGATTGCGTCATGCAGGCCAAGGAATATGCCCGCGACGGTAAAATATCGCTCTTTACACTGAGAGAGAGTGAAATAAATCCGAGGTTCGGCTATGTGTTCGGGCTCCGCGATGACGGGACTGTCGGGAAGTTCGTGGAGAAGCCGGATGCAGCAGCCAGAGCTTTGATTGATCTTAAGAAAGAAGCTGTATACCGAAATCTCGGCATGCTCCTTTTCAGAGCGGATGTCTTTCTCAACGAACTTCGCCTGGCGCAGCCGGAAGAGTATTACAAATGCCGGGCAGTCTACGACGAGCGTCTCACAGCGGGAGCTGATATGACATATATGGTCGAAGATTCCGAAAAGACCTACGATCTGCAGGATGCGTGGAAGAAGAGCGCCCTCATCGACGCGCCTACGCTGACAGGAAACTATGTGTACTATACCGCCAAAGCGGAGAAAATCTTCAACCCGATGCACATCGCAAAGTCTCTGCTTGAAAAGACGGACAAGCTGGCGGCTGTGCGCGGCGTCTTCCTGTGGAGCCAGATCGACAGCCTGGAGGATCTGTCAGCCACAGACTATAACGCCGGCGGCATCGTCATCAAGGAGGACTGCTACAACTCTGTAGTCTTCAATACATACCCCGAGCAGGCGATCGTGATCAACGGACTCGATAACATTATTGTCGCAAATACACCCGATGCCATCTATGTCGGCCGCTACGGCCTCTCCAGCGAGGTCAAGGATATAGTTAAAAACCATTCAGAGCTGACGGACGTAGCTGAGAACGGTAAAGTCTTCTATCGCCCCTGGGGACACTATGAGGAACTGGTGGAAGCTGAAGGTTATCGGATCAGACGGATTTTTATCCCTGCCGGCAATACGATCCCAACCCACAGTCTGGCTAAGTGCAGCAAGAACTTTACAATCGTTCAGGGAAAAGCAGAGATCATTAAGGACGGCGTATCCCGAGTCTACGGCATTAATTCCAATATTGACATTCCGATCGGATGTGAACACTCAATCTCCAACCAGGGTGAGGAGACTCTGGTCATGGTGGAGACAGCCGTCGGAAGTTTCGAGGGCGGAGCAGAGATCTATGCTGCAGACTCTGAGAACATTTCCGGCGGATATGTCGTTGAGCCGCTGGTCAGGCTTCTTCCATCATTCAAGGATAACCTGTGGGGCGGCACGAAGCTTCGCGACGTTTATGGGATGAAGTGCGATTATGACATCATCGCGGAAGCCTGGGAAATGTCTGCCCACAAGGCGGGCCCCAGCATCATTGCGAGCGGACGGTACCGCGGTATGTATTTTGATGATTATGTGAAGGGCGTGGGCAAGGAAGCGCTCGGCTGGAAGTGCAGCCCGCTGCAGAACTTCCCGCTCCTGGTCAAATTCATAGATGCCAAAGACAATCTGTCTGTCCAGGTACATCCGAATGATGACTACGCGCTGGAGTTTGAAAACGAATACGGTAAAAATGAAATGTGGTATGTCATGGCCGCTGAGCCGGGGGCCGGCCTTTATGTAGGCTTCAACCGCGATGTCACTGCGGAGGAAGTAGAGCGCCGTGTTGCTGACAATACGATCATGGATATTCTCAACTATTATGAGACAAAGCCCGGCGACGTGTATTACATCCCGGCCGGGACGGTTCACGCGATCGGTGGCGGCAATCTTGTATGTGAGATTCAGCAGAGCTCTAATTCGACATATCGTCTGTATGACTTTGACCGTCGGGACAAATTCGGAAATCCCCGTGAGCTTCATCTGAAGAAAGCTCTTGATGTCCTCAACTTTAAGAAATTCGTTCCTGCCGGGATCGAGCAGGTGGAAGATTCTGCGGGCACGGTCGTCACCAGGTGCAAGTATTTTGAGGCGACAGTGTACGAAATTAAAGACGAGACCCGGATTCCGATGGACACGAGCAAGTTCACATCAATCATATGTATGAGCGGCACCGGCAAAGTCTCATTCCTCGGGAGCGAGGAGGAGTTGAAAGCCGGAGAGAGTGTTTTCGTACCTGCGCTGGAGGGTGTGCTCACCGCCCGGGGAGAGATGACTTTAATCTTGAGTCATGTGTGATATCAGTTATTAATAGAAGGCTTTGTAAGTTGGGCTGACTTCGGATGTAGGCAAGGAACAGTTCAGACAGGCTGTTCCTGCAATTCGTCTCCGGCGGCAAAGCATCCATCTTCGTAACAGCCTGTCTGAACTGTTCCGATGTTATAAAATAAGCTGAGACAAATGCAAAAAAAGTGTTGCAAATTCAGGTGGGGTTTGCTATAATCAAATCTGCTGTTGCGGATGCGCAGCAACTGAATACTGAGACGCTTAGCGTCATAGATTCGAGCAACGTGGAGAAGTACCCAAGCTGGCCGAAGGGACACCCCTGGAAAGGGTGCAGGTCGTTAATAGCGGCGCGAGGGTTCAAATCCCTCCTTC
>JBGUHN010000078.1:0-107179 GCA_045112155.1 Lachnospiraceae bacterium | reverse complement strand
TTGTGCTGTATATACACAATTTCCATGCCGCTTCCCGCAGCCCACTCGATGGCGGCATTCAGTCTGTCAATGATGTCCCTGTAGTGCTTGGTGATATCATTTTGCATATCGATGACAACAAGGGCCTTACGGTTCATATCATTTTCCTCCAAGGTGTTCGATGCGTGCAAAAGCGCTTTGACACCAGGCAAACAAAGAAGAAAAAGCCTGATCAAAATCGTAATCGTCCGGCAGCTCAGCCATTTCCAGAACGATCCGGTCTTCTTCCGGAACCGCTTCATTCAGCTCCTTTCTGCTGAGAATGAAATGCCCGCTTTCCAGAAAATGCAGATTCTGGATCAAGTAAAACACGCTCTTACAGGTCCCGCGGAATTTGGCCGCATTCTTGTCCCTGTTCGCATGGATATAGCGATGACATAGTTCGTGATACAGATTCCCCAGGCTCAAATTGACATAGTTGATTTCGTCTTCCCGAGTCGCGGGAGGAAGGTAATCCGTCAAAACGCCGAGCAGGTCTTTCGTCGTATAGTGCAGCTGGCATACCTCCAGAGGATTCCAGCGCTTCATTTCGTCTTTCCCGCAAATGAAACCGCAGGATTTTTCGTAGAAACCGATCTCTTTCAGGAACCCACGGTATATATCCATATCCCGCACGGAGAAGCCGTCCAGAATCACCATGATATCAATATCGCTGTTTTCATGAGCTTCACCGCGCAGCCAGCTTCCCTGCAACCCAATATACAGCAGACGCTCTCCGAAAGCAGACCGGCAGTTCAGAATCAGATCAGCCAGGTATTTGTCCAGATCAAACATTGTTACTTCACCCCATAGGTCGCAATAAAGTGCCGGCTGAACGCTTCGATTTGCGCGATCGCTCCTTCCGTTTTCTCCGGCTCCCGGTCGCACAGGTGAATCAGCGCGGAGATCGGCGTGGTATAGGCAAAGGCCAGCATGGCGGGTCATCACGGAGGATCAGGCCCTTGTCCATCATACCGGCAAAGATGTGCGTGAATATCTCCGTCAGCCCGGTCAGGAAATGCTTCGTCGCCAGCTCCCGTGCGCGGTCGTCCCGGAACTGCTCCAGCGTCAGCACCTTGCAAAACATCTCCAATGCTGCAGCCAGGATTCTCTCTTTCGTGTCGTTCGCCATAAGTACCTCCAGCAAAAGCAAGTGACCTTTCGTTCACCTATTATAGTGAACGAAAGGTCACTTGTCAATGCCCTACATAATAACTAACAGTTCATTCTTACCAAAACGCCCCCAGACCTTATCGGCCCAGAGGCGTTACTTTTGAATTCACATCATCTTAAAATGCAAGAAAGCATCAATTATCGCCTCTTCCTTTTCCTTCGGGGTGTCAGGAGACCGACTGTCTTCACTCTTTGGCAGATTATAGTTCTGCCGCTCGATGATCCCACATTTCTGTTTTGTCTTCGCGATATTCAGATGAGTCACATGGAATCCGTACTTCTCCTGCACCCATGCCTGGATCTCTTCGTATGTAGCCTTACTCTCCGCAGTGGTTACGTCCAGCTCGTCCATATCGACCTGGACACTGATATGATGCTTCGCTTCAGAAAGTTTGGACAAAAGACATACCGTCTCAACATGCATCGTCTGCGGAAACAGATCCACCAGACAATACCTCTTCACCTTCCAGCCGTTCGCCCGCAGAGTCACCATATCCCGCTTGAAACTCGATGCCTTACAGGATATATACACCATCTCACCGACGCCGTAGTCGATGATCTGCCCGAGGGCCTTCGGATTAATTCCTTCCCTCGGCGGATCGAGCACAATATAATCCGGCTTCTCCGGAAGCTCAGCAAGCTTCTCAAGTACATCACCCGCGATGAACTCGCAATTCGTAATATTGTTCAGGGCTGCATTCTCTCGGGCAGCATCGACCGCCTCAGGAATCAGCTCTATGCCGTAAACTTTTCCGGCGACCGGTGAAAGCACCTGTCCGATCGTGCCCGTTCCGCTGTAGAGGTCATAGAGCACCGGGGCCTCGAGTCTGTTTTCGTCTGTATGGGCTTGTTCCGTCTTCGCGGAGATGTCTCCGTTGCCATCGCTTTCTCCCGGTATGCCTCCCGTCACATATCTGCGCACCGCGTCGTAAAGAACTTCCGCGCCGGGGGTGTTGGTCTGGAAAAAGGAAAATGCAGTCACCTTGAACTTAAGTCCCAGCAGCTCCTCATAGAAATACTCTTTTCCGTAGAGAGGCTTCGCGTAATCGACCTTGACTGCGTCGGACATTTTGTCGTCAATCGCGTGGAATATGCCGGCATAAGATCCCTCAATCGGAAGCGCGAGAAGTCTCTCCGCCCAGTCGGAAAAATCATGCTCCTGCTGCGAAGATGTCACTATATAGACGAGCAGTTCACCGGTCGTCTGGGACCGACGGACAAGCAGGAAGCGCAGAAAGCCTTTATGAATCTTTTTATCATACTTTTTGAGTCCCATCTCCCGGCAGTAATCCAGGGTCGCACCAAGAATCTTGCGCATATCCTTATGGGCAAGAGCGCAGGAGTGGGCATTCAGGACCGTGTATGTCGTATTGCGCCTGTGAAGACCAAGGGTCAACGGTCCGTTCTCAATATCATCACCGAAAGAGAACTCCATCTTGTTGCGGTACTCAAATTCCAGCGGGCTTCTGAGGATTCCGTCATATACAGCATCGTCCACCACTTCTTCGAGCAATCGCCTGACCATATCCTCTTTCATGGCCAGCTGAGCCTCATAAGGCATGGTCTGGCAGAGGCAGCCTCCGCACAGCGGAAAATTGTCGCAGACCTTCTCCCGAGTCTCGAGCGGAGACTTCTCAACAATCTCAAAGAGCCTGCCCTCCACCCGGTCCTGGTGCTTTTTGAATATCCTGCAGCGGATTCTCTGGCCGGGCAGCGTATTCTTTACCGTCAGTTTCTGACCTTCCTCGGTCTTATATCTTCCGCAGTTCGGATAATCCACTCTCTCGATCACGCACTCTGCTACATCTTTTCTCTTTAACATGTATATCTATATTTCCTTTCGGATCATTTTTCTCACAAAGTACGACTATCATACACAATAATACCGGCAACTGCAAGCGTGACACGCCTCGCTCTGCCGGTTGATGCTACAAAAAAGAGGCCGCCCTAAGACAGCCTCTTCCTGCTATTTCCTTTTGATTGATTATTCTTCTGTTGCCTCTGCCGGAGCTTCCTTCTCAGCTTCCTCTTCTGCCGGAGCTTCTTCTGCGGCTTCCTCAGCCGGAGCCGCTTCTGCAGCTTCCTCTTCTGCCGGAGCTTCCTCTGCAGCTTCCTCTTCCACTACAGACTCAACTTCCTCATCATCGAAGTCGTCATCAAAGTCATCATCGAAATCATCGTCTGCAGCTTTCTTCTTGACTGCGCTCACGACTTTTCCTGCTGCCTCTTTGACCTTACCGGCAGCTTCTTTGACCTTTTCCTTTGCTGACTTCTTCGGAGCAGCCTCTTCCTCATCTTCCTCATCCTCGAAGAGATCATCCTCTTCATCCTCGAAATAATCATCAAAGTCATCGTCAAAGTCGTCTTCGAAGTCCTCAAGATAATCCGGTGTGAAGAAACGATATACCGCATAAGCGATAGCTGCTACTGCTGCGACACATCCGATGATGGCAAGGATCCAAAGGATAGTCTTTCCCTTTTCTTCCTTACGTGCCTCATCCTGTAATCTGATGCGGGCAAGAATCTCATCAATCTTATTATTCATAAATAGCACCGTCCTTTCTGAATACTGCCATAATTATATCACGCCCACTCCAAATTTGCACTAATTTGAGTATAAAATTGTCTTTTTTTTGTCGAATTTAACCTCTGATTTACAATTCAGGAGGCGGGTTTTCGCTTCATCTTCACTCAGTCCTCAGCTTTCTCGAGTTTTGCAAATGCAGCAAACATTTTTTTCACGCCCCACGCCGGAAAATCGACCGTTACCTCATAGTCACGCCCGCCGTCGCGAATATTGGTGACTGTACCCAGACCGAATTTTTTATGACGCACCTTGTCGCCGACACCGTAGGACAGAACGCCGCTTGTGGCAGCAGGTGATGACGTCTTCTTCCGATAGGGATTGCTGTACGAATAGGCTGAGGAGCCGGAGCTGCTCTGTTCCTTTGGCTCTGTCTGCGGCTTGGGGGCATACGCGGATTTATTGATAGCATTCCTCATATCTGGTCCAAGTCCGCCCTTGGGGGCAAATGCAGCAGGTTTCGGAGTCGCTGCCCGCGGCTGGTCGATGCTGTCTCTGGATATCTCCCTGACAAACCTTGACACCGCATGAGGTTCAAACTCGCCCCTCACCATCCTGGCGTAGGCAGCTGTCATAATGAGCTCCTCTTTCGCCCGCGTGATTCCGACATAGCAGAGCCTTCGCTCTTCCTCAATCTCTTCATCGGGGTTCTCCGCTCTGATTGACATGCTGCTCGGGAAGAGTCCTTCCTCCATTCCTGCCATGAAAACGACCGGGAACTCCAGACCTTTGGCAGAGTGGAGCGTCATGAGAAGAACTCTGTCATCACCGTCATCGACAGTATCGATGTCTGCGATCAGAGCTACTTCCTCCAGAAAGCCGGACAGAGTCGGATGCTCCGATTTCTGGCTGTAGGAGGCAGCTTTAGAGACCAGTTCGTCAATGTTCTCTAATCTCTCTCTTGACTCTTCAGTGTCCTCCACTTCAAGTTCTCTGCGATAGCCTGTGTCCTTCAGGATCTTTTTTATAAGATCCTCGACTGTCAACTCTTTGGCATCATGTCTCAGATCGTTGATAAAGTCAGTGAAGCCTCGTACCTTCTTTGCTGTAGCCGAAGAAAGGGCGGAAATTTTGTCCGCTGACGAAGCTGCGTCGAAGAAGGAACAGCCTGAATCAAAGGCATATGTGCTGATTTTTGTGATCGTCGTCGCGCCTATCCCTCGCCTCGGCACATTGATGATACGGGTCGAAGCAACATCGTCGACCGCGTTGTCTATTGTCTTCAGATACGCAAGGACATCCTTGATTTCACGCCTGGAATAGAAATTTACTCCGCCGACCAGCTTGTATGGCACATTGAGGAACAGACACTTTTCTTCAAAGAGGCGAGACTGAGCGTTGGTCCTATAGAGGACCGCGAAGTCCTTATAGCTGCGCTCTCCGCTGCGGACACGTCTGCCTATCTCGGCGGCAACAAAATCCGCCTCCTCATACGCGTTCTCGAACCGGATAAAGCGCACACGGCTTCCGGTTCCGTTCTCAGTCCAGAGTCGCTTGCTTTTGCGGCCGCGGTTGTTGCGGATGACTTCATTTGCACAATTAAGAATATGCTGTGTCGAGCGATAGTTTTGCTCGAGCTTTATGACCCGTGATTCCGGAAAGATCTGCTCGAAGTTCAGGATATTGCGAATATTGGCTCCTCTGAACTTATAAATGCTCTGATCATCGTCGCCGACTACGCATAGGTTCTTGTACTTGCCGGCAAGAAGACTTACAAACCGGAACTGGGCGGTATTCGTGTCCTGATACTCATCGACCATCATATAGCGGAAACGCTCGCGGTACAGGTCAAGAATCTCGGGATGCTGCTCGAACAAAGTGACCGTGTTCATAATGAGATCATCGAAATCCATCGCGTTATTATCCCGAAGTCGCTTCTGGTACTCATCGTAGATGTCGGCGACCTGGCCGGTTCTGTAGTCCCCCCGGGTCATCCTGGCATACTCGTCCGGTCCGACCAGCTCATTTTTAGCGCTGGAGATCATGCCCAGAGCAGTTCGCTCCTTTAGGAATTTGGTGTCGATCCCACGCCGTTTGAAGATGTCCTTTATGACTGACAGCTGATCGTCCGTATCATAGATCGTAAAATATCGTGTGTAGCCTATCTCTTCTGCGTGTCGCCGCAGGATGCGGACGCAGCACGAATGGAAGGTCATGACCCATATTTCTCTCGATCCAAAGCCGATCATGTCATCGACGCGGCTCCTCATTTCATCCGCGGCCTTATTCGTGAAGGTTATCGCGAGAATGCTGTAGGGGTCCACACCGCAGACATTGATAAGATAGGCGATGCGGTGTACAAGGACGCGGGTCTTGCCCGAACCTGCCCCTGCGAGAATCAGAACAGGTCCTTCCGTCTGGAGGACTGCTTCCTGCTGTTCTTTATTTAAACGAGTAAGAATGTCGTTCGTTTCCATTTTTTCTCCTGTTGATTATTTAGCCCTGTCGAGCAGGAGGCACGCTCTAACACCCGCGCTTCCCCACTCTCAGACCAACTGATTGTCAGACATGCCTCCAGCGTTTTGCGGAAAGAATCCCGACTGCAATAGGCAGTATTGTATTAGTATATCATAAGAAGCTGTTTTCGAAAAACCCTTGTAACATGGTTTTGAAAACTGTATGATAATAATGTAATTATCCACGTTGCTTATTATGGAGTACAACACATGGAAACATTTGAAAAAAGAGAACTGCTGGATATGATACAGGGTTTCAACACGATCGACTTCATCACACCTGAGACCGTGCCCGACATTGATCTCTACATGGATCAGATCACTACTTTTATGGATACCCATCTCGCTTCCTGCAAGCGCTATCCCGACGATAAGATCCTGACAAAAACGATGATTAATAATTACACGAAGAACGATCTTATCCCACCCCCCGTAAGAAAAAAATACTCGAAGGAGCATGTGCTGCTCCTTATCTTCGTCTATTATATGAAGGATTTTCTCTCAATCAGCGATATCAAGACACTGATTGACCCTCTGAAAGACAGTTTTTTTCAGCGGACGGATGAAGGCATCACGATGCACGAGATATATCAGAGGATCAGCGGTCTGGAAAAAGCACAGATCAACCCCATTATCGAGGACCTGAATGATAATCTCAGTACAGCGCTTGACGCATTTGCCGACGTTGATGAGGATGACAGAGATTATCTGCAGACATTTGCGTTCATCTGCCTGCTTAGTATTGACGTATATGTCAAGAAGCAGCTGATTGAGCATCTTGCGGATGAGATCGCAGAAAAGTACGGTCCGAAAGATAAGAAAAAATAAAACTTCCCAGTTACAGTTGAGTTGGCAGTCGAAATCGAAAATGATACTTTCGCAGGGCGTCGTCAAGCGGCCGGTACTTTAAATCTTCGAGCGTAAGCGATGAAGATTTATTAGTACCGTTGCCAGCGAGACCGAGCGGGAGCGTCCCTGAGAAAGTATATTTTACGATGAGACTGCCCACATAACTGTAACCGGGAAGTTTTCTTAATTTACTTATACATCTTTTCTCTCTGCTTAGCTCTGAAGAAGAGCCAGCCGAGAACACACAGCACACAGACTGTGAGAACCCATGCCCACACAGGGACATCGTAAATATTGAAGCATCTGACGTTGATCCACATCTGATTGATCGCGTCATTTTTTTCGTTGTCGAAGTATACCATTATGGAGGATCTGGCCATCGCGTCCGCGCTCGGATACTGAGCGCCGAGCTGACGGTCAAGCTGCTCCGCAGGAGCTGTGATATAATAATCCTCATCTTCCGCATCGCCGCTGAAGAAATAGCCGAGAGGATACTCGACCACATCTTCCTCATCCTCCTCGGCACCGTAGCACCAGTCGGCGTACTCAAAGATGCGTTCGTCATCGCCGCCCGCAATGACAGATGTGTAACCTATGTAGTACATGTTACGGATCGCATTATCCGGACGCGAGCAGAAATTAATGAACGCTTCCGCAGCGTGCTGCTTGTCGGGATCACCCTCGACGCCGCATTTCAGCATGACCCAGCCGTCAAAATAAATATTCGTTGACTCCTCCGGGACCGCGAAATTGAGTATGAAATCATCCTCCTCCGCCTGATCCAGAGAGTAGACCGCATCACCTGACCACTGATAGTTGGCAACGACTTTTCCTGTGACCATATCGGATTTGCCCGAATCTGTCTCAAAGGAATAGACATTATCCTTCACATCCTGAAGATAGTCCTGGACTTTCTGAATTGTCTCCTCACTGACGTCATTCATTTCGCTCTCAAGACGAACTGAATAATCGGAAGCCGACTTAAAGTCATCGCTGATGAGCAGGTCTCTCTTAAGCGCACCGACTGCAGCGAAGTATGAATCACGGACATTGTCCTTGATCGTCACCTGACGCTTGAATTTCGGATTGTCAAGAATCCTCCATGTCGCTGCTTCCTCTTTGGAGACCACTTCAGGATTATAGACAATGCCGGTGATGCCCCACATATAGCCTGCAGCGTATTTGCTCCAGGGTTCTCCCCCTATCTGATGGTTATCGAAGACATTCCTGATGTAAGGGGAGACACCGTTTACATAATAATTGTTTTCATTCGCCTCGTCAAAAAAGTCATCCGACAGGGGAACAAGCTTATCTTCCGCCATCAGCTTCATGAACATATACTCGGACGGGCATACGATGTCGTACACATCTCCCAGCGTGATCATATTGTAGAGATCTTCGTTCGTGCCGAAGGTAGAATACTCCACGACGACTTCCCTGCCGTAGGTCTCGTAATACCACTCCTCAAAGTCCTCGACCAGAGAGTTCTCGCCGATGATGTCGCCGCTTTCGAGATCGATCGTCTCCTCCTCGTCCCAGTCACCGAGATCAATGTACTCTTCCCAGTTGCATACTCGAAGAACTATTTTTTCTTTTTCGCCCGCGGCAGCCCATACATTCTGCGCTGGAATGAGTGATGTAATCATAAGACAGCTGATTACTGCGGCACACAGTTTTACAAATATGTTTTTTCTCATGCGCTCGCCCCCTCTTCTTCTCTGTCCGCACGCAGATTGGCTATGGCGACGACCAGGATGACAACGACGAAGATAACTGTGGACAGAGCCCAGAGCGCTGTCTTGATCGTCGTCTGAGCTCCCTTTGTCGCGTTGACTACATAGGTGCTGATTGTATCAAATGTTGCCGGCTTCGTATATGTCGCCACAAAGTAATCATCTAAAGAGAGCGTGATGGCAAGTGCGAATCCCGAGACGATACCTGAAGCGATCTGCGGTATAACAATTTTGCGGAGTGCAACGGACGGTGTCGCTCCGAGGTCGAGCGCAGCCTCATAGATACTCGGATCCATCTGCTTCAGCTTGGGAACGACAGACAGGTACACGAACGGCGCGCACAGGGTCACATGTCCTACGACGAGCGGAATGAACGTATCCTTGCTGACACCGAAGACGACGACAAGAAGGATACATATAGAGAATCCCGTCACGACGTCGGCGTTGACGACCGGAATCTGATTCATCGTGCTGATGAAAGAGTCGACCTTTTTGCTCGAATAGAAAGCTCCTATCGCTCCCATGGTCCCGAGTATAGTAGCCAGCGTTGCAGATACCAGCGCAAGCAGGACCGTTCCGAAGATCATATTTCGAAGGTCCGGAGTTGTAAAGAGGGTCACATAATTGTGCAGCGAAAATCCTCTGATCGCGCCGATGGTCGTAGCGCTTGTGAAGCTGTAGGCCATGAGGATCAGGATCGGCGCATACATGAATATAAGGACCAGAACAATAAACAATGCACTAAATCTTTTTATCATAACAGAGCACCTCCAATCGTCTGGTCATCATCTTCCATCCCTCTTGTCAGAAGAGTGAATGCGCAGATGATAGCGAGAAGAATCAGGGCGATCATTGAGCCGCCGTGCCAATTGTATGCCGCGAAATAGCTGCCGATGAGAGAACCCATGATGTAAGTGCTGTTATAGAGCATATCAAGAACAACGTAGTTTGTCATCGCCGGCAAAAAGACCATGGAAACACCGCTGACAATGCCTGGCACAGAGAGCGGGAGGGTGATCTTGAAGAAGGCTGCGCGATCATTTGCACCCAGATCCTTGGCAGCCTCGATCAGCGAATCATCCAGCTTGGAGATCGTGTTGTACAGCGGCAGGATCATGAACGGAAGAAAGTCATAGGTCATTCCGCACACTGCGTTCAGGAACGGATAATAGGCCAGATTGCCTTCGATCAGGGTGAGGATCTCCTTGAGTGCTGTGATGCGAAGTGAGAAATTGATCCACATCGGCATAATGAAAAGCATGACAAGGACCGATTTTTTCTTTAATTGGCTCTTCGCAAGTATATACGCTACAGGATAGGCGATCAGCAGGCAGACAAGTGTCGTGACCAGCGCAATTGCAAAACTGTAGCAGAGCGTGCCCATAGTGTTGGGGTCGGTAAAGAAGCCTGTAAAGTTGGCAATCGTGAACTGTCCCTCGCTGTTCGTAAAAGCATAGTAAAAGAGCACAATGAGCGGCGATACGACAAACAGCAGAAGGAACAGAGCATAAGGAATGCCCAGAGTCTTCCTGGAAAATCTAAATATATGCATGGCCAGTCTCCTTTATTTTTTCAGAGAGAACGACATCTTTTCGATCGGCATAACGAGACCTACGTGGTCTCCCATATTCCAGAGATATTCGTCGTCCACAATGAAATCCTGCTCGATATCAGTGTGAATAACGTAACTGTAGTGATCGCCTTTATAGATCAGATTGCTGATGTATCCGTCGACAAGTCCTTCGTCGACATGGTCGGTCATCTGAATATCCTGAGGCTGGATTGCAATCATGATCTTAGTCTTGGCAGTATCGATCACGTCACCGCTCGCGTCAATAATATTTCCGCTTGCATCGCGTTTGCTGCCCGGAATTATCTTAGTCACGCTCGTGTCAAGCACCTTATTGTTGTATTCGAGCCGATGCTCAGCGTTAATGTCGGCCGCGAAATAATTCGTGTGGTCTTCCGCGATCATGATATGAATGTTGTCCGGATCGACCTTCATGCCAACGTAATCGCCGACTTTCTGGGATTTGACGGACTGGACCAGCATCTCACTCTTGCCGGATTCTACCGTGATCTCATAATGTATACCCTTGAATATGACCGAGGTGACATGACCGCGGATCGTTCCTTCCTCGGGAGCGGTTATGATGACATCCTCAGGACGAACGACTGCCGTGATCAGCGTGCCCTCCTCGATGTCGTCGACGCATGCAAATTCGCCTCCGCAGAAGCGTGCGCGCAGTTTGCCGGTCATAATGCCGTTGAAAATGTTACTCTCTCCGATAAAGTCAGCTACGAACGCATTTTTAGGCTCATTGTAAATATCTTCCGGCGTACCGATCTGTTGGATGCGGCCTTCAGACATGACAACAATCGTGTCGGACATAGTCAGAGCTTCTTCCTGATCATGAGTGACATAAATGAAAGTGATACCCAGGTTTCTGTGCATCTCCTTGAGTTCGAGCTGCATTTCCTTTCTCATCTTAAGGTCAAGAGCTCCCAGCGGTTCATCGAGGAGAAGAATCTCCGGCTCATTGACCAGCGCCCTTGCGATCGCGATACGCTGCTGCTGGCCGCCGGACAAGGTGGAGACGGATCTCTTCTCAAATCCTTCGAGATCGACAAGGTCAAGGACCTTTTTCACTTTTTTCGATATGACATCCTCCGGCATCTTCTTCTGACGAAGGCCGAAAGCTATATTTTCATAAATATTCATATGAGGGAAGAGCGCATACCTCTGAAAGACCGTGTTGATCGGACGTTCATACGGCGGTAGGGCGGCAATATTCTTACCGTTAAGGAGAATAGTGCCTGAAGAAGGAAGTTCAAAACCGGCGATCATGCGCAGAGTTGTCGTCTTGCCGCAGCCGGAAGGACCCAGAAACGTGACAAATTCACCGCGCTTAACGTACAGATTAAAGTCTGATACTGCGGTGAATCCATTATCATACGTCTTTGTAATGTTCTTAAGTTCAATGATTTTTTCTTTACCCACTGCCATAGTGATATTATCCCCAATCTTTGACCATAGTGTTGGTATGAAAACCATGTTGACTGATACTTCAGGCAGAGCCGGCGTTCCCTTCCCTGTCATGCATGACGCTTACTCAAAAAAAGAGCTGCCCGCCGGCAGCTCCTCCGTGCACACTGTTCATTTTTCCTTATTGCCAAGTCTCGCCCAGACAATGTCATAGCCATCGTTGCCATAGTTCAGTGAGCGATTGACACGACTAATCGTCGCGGTAGAAGCACCGGTTTTCTCTGAGATATCCAGATACGTCTGTTTGGCTCTCAGCATTCCGGCGACCTCGTATCGCTGTGATAATGACAATATTTCGTTAATTGTACATACATCACCGAAAAAAGCATAGCATTCCTCACGGGTCTCGAGGCTCAATATAGCATCGAACAGGCTGTCTACTGCCTCGGTGTGAAGTTTCTTATTCATATGTCATCTCCTAATATGAATCAGTTTACGGCGTCTTTTAATATCTTAACACGCTGAACCGCTAAAATCAAGAGGAACACTTTATCACTGTAAAATTTTAAATTTGTAAACGCATTAGCCCCGTTCAGCTGAGCTGTACGCTCCGTTCAGCTGAGCTGTATGCTCCGTTCAGCTGAGCTGTACCGAAGTTTCATGGCTGGCGCACGCATCATCTTCATCGAAAAACGCTGGTCCCTTCCCTACGAGCTATGAGCAGGGGCGGCGTGCCGCCCTTGCTCGATCTCTCAGTCGGACCAGCAATGTTTTTCTCTCGAAGATAGATGCTTTGCGCCTATAACACACATCTAGAACAGCTCATCTGAACTGCCTCAAAATCAGCGAAAATAATGTTAGCACGCTATTCAAGTCTTGCTTGCGAAACTTGGAACGGATCCTGGTCAGCATCGGCTAACATCTTCCATAGTTAATTGAGATCTATGACAGCGCAAGCTGCACGACACACTTGTGCGTCTCCCTCTGCGCATTCTCGAAGCGCTCTTTTTTACAATAACTTCTCCATAATGTACATATAGATCTCCTGAGACTTCTCCGGCCACTTCGAGCACACCCTCTCTGCCTCCTCCTCCATCGGGACCGTGAATGTCAGATCGATGAGCGACTCATTTCCCTCCTTCACCGTGCAGGTGACCGCATAGTCGCCGTTGCCGGTCTGCCGGTAATCAGCCCTCGTGCTGGACTCATTCCTGAGTTCGAACGCGTTCTCCCGCATGTAGGCGTCAATCTCCGCCTTGATGTCGTTGGATATCATGTAGGAAAAGTACTCAAGCGTCTTTTCGCCGTCCAGTGTCGCCTCATACTGAGTCGTGTTCCTGATCTGGTCAAGGACAATCAGCTTGGAGTCGACAAGATCGTTCAGGGCCTCCTGAATGTGAAAATAGTCTGTATACTCCTTCTCGATCATGAACTCCGTGATCTGAGAGTTCGAAAGAGGAAATGTGACCTTGCGGAGCATATACAGGATGATCAGTTTATATTTTGTCTGTGCATCAGCCATTTTGTTTTCCCCTCTGTTTTATTTCCTGAAGTCTTCTCACCGTTTCAGCCTCGTGTCCAATACTCCCCGGTACGTAGAACTGTTCATCTTTTATCTCATCGGGCAGATACTGCTGGTCCACCCAGTGATCCGGGAAGTCATGCGCGTATTTATAACCGACGGCCTGAGGGACATCTCCCTCTCCGTTCGCATGGATGTTTTTCAAATGTCCCGGCACCGAAGTCTTCACGCGGGCCACATTGTCAAGCGCTCGTCCAATGGCTTCGTAGGCTGCATTGCTTTTGGGCGCGTTGGCAACGTATATGGCTGCCTCGGCAAGGGGAATCCTCGCCTCCGGCATGCCGACTCTCTCCACGACAAGACTGGCTGCGGACGCAACGACCAGGGCATTGGGATCGGCCAGGCCTACGTCCTCCGCGGCACATATCATGATCCTGCGGGCAATGAATTTAATGTCCTCGCCGGCTGCGAGCATTTTGGCCAGATAATAGACCGCGGCATCCGGGTCAGAGCCCCGCATGCTCTTGATAAAAGCCGAGATTGTATCATAATGCTGTTCACCATTCTTGTCATAGTGGACAGCCCTTTTCTGGATACAGTCTGAGGCAGTGTCGAGATCTATAACGATTTCCCCGTTTTCGTCGGGTTCAGTCGTCATGACTGCAAGCTCAATTGCGTTCAGCGCGCTTCTTGCGTCCCCTCCCGCTGTATCTGCCAGAAAATCTCTGGCTTCCGGCAAAAGCCGCGCGCGCATGGCGCCGAGACCTCTCTCCCTGTCCGTCATAGCACGGTCGATAATAACTGCCACATCTTCTTTAGAGAGCGGGTGAAGTTCAAAAATCGTGCTTCGGGACAGGAGAGCCGAATTGACCTCAAAGTAAGGATTCTCAGTCGTAGCGCCGATGAGGATCAGAGTTCCGTCCTCGACGAAAGGAAGGAGATAATCCTGCTGGGATTTATTGAACCTGTGGATCTCATCTATAAACAGGATAGTCCGCCTGCCGAATCCTCCCGCTGCCTCCTTTGCGTCCGCAACTACCTGCTCCATATCTTTTTTTCCGGATGTGGTCGCGTTTATCTGTCGAAAGTTGGCGTTGGTCGTGTTAGCTATGACCCTGGCAAGTGTTGTCTTTCCGGTTCCCGGGGGGCCGTAGAAAATAACACTTGTCAGTTTATCAGCCAGTATCGCCCGGTAGAGGAGCCGTCCCCTGCCGATGATATGCTGCTGGCCGACCACTTCATCGAGTGTGCGGGGGCGCAGCCGGCTTGCCAGCGGAGACTCTGTCTCCTGCTTTTTCTTCTGCATGTAATCAAATAAATCCATATTGGCTCCATATTGGAAAAAGGGCTGTCACATAATACAACAAGGCGCCGCGACCGGATCGGTGACAGGCGGCGCACATTTCGCTGCATTATGAGACAGCCCTCATGGTTATTCGGATTAAGCGAGCTTGTTCTTTGCGAGCTCTACGAGTGTTGCAAATCCCTCTGCGTCGTTGACAGCGAGGTCAGCGAGCATCTTGCGGTTCATATCCACGCCTGCGAGCTTGAGGCCATGCATGAACTGGCTGTAGGAAAGGCCATTAATACGGGATGCAGCGTTGATACGAGCGATCCAGAGTTTACGGAAATCTCTCTTTCTCTGCTTGCGGCCTGCGTATGCGCTTGTAAGAGCACGCATAACGGACTGCTTAGCGATTCTGTACTGTTTTGATCTTGCGCCATAGTAGCCTTTTGCAAGCTTCAGAACGCGGTTATGTCTTTTCTTGGCGTTTAAGCCACCTTTAATTCTTGCCATTTTCTAATACTCCTCTCAATAGTCTGGTGTGATCCGACAAAAAAGCCTTGGACTCGCACAATCTCCTGAAAATTAATCGTACGGCAGAAGTCTCTTCATTACCTGTGCGTTTGTATGGTCCGTAATAGTTGCCTTACGCAGGTTTCTCTTTGTCTTTGCAGACTTCTTGGTAAGGATGTGGCTCTTATAGGCCTTCATTCTCTTCAGCTTTCCAGTTCCAGTTACATGAAAGCGCTTCTTTGCGGCTCTCTTGGTCTTCATTTTCGGCATGGTGTTAATCTCCTCTCTTTGGTTTAGTAACTTGCCTTATATATAGACACGGCACAGGCAGACTGCGCCAGGGTTACTTTTTGCTCTTTTCTGCAAGGAACATTGTCATGAAGCGGCCTTCCATCTTGGGGGGCTTTTCGACATTGGCAATATCGGAAAGCTTAGCTGCGAAATCTTCCATCATGGGGCGGCTCTGGTTCGTGTGGGCCATTTCACGTCCGCGGAAACGGATGCTCACTTTTACTTTGTTACCCTTTTCAATGAACTTGCGGGCAGCTGCGATCTTCGTGTTGAGGTCATTCTCGTCAATGTTCGGGGACATACGAACTTCCTTGACTTCGACGATCTTCTGTTTCTTTCTGGCTTCCTTCTCCTTCCGGGTCTGCTCATAGCGATACTTGCCGTAATCGATGATTTTGCAGACCGGCGGCTGCGCTTTCGGAGCGATCTTAACCAGATCCAGACCTGCCTCCTCGGCAAGCTGCAGAGCACGTGATGTCGGCATAATGCCAAGCTGGTCACCGTTTTCGCTGATCAGACGTACCTCGCGGTCTCTGATCTGTCCGTTAATCATTAATTCGCTAATCTTTCCACCCTCCATAAAACAAACTGAAGTAAAACCACTGTCTATGCCCGGTCCGTTTCTCGATTCACACGAGCCGGAATATCTGCTCTCAGCAAGAAAAAAACCAGGCCGCGCAAAGCCACCTGGTCATAGAATACCTAATAAGTACATATCTATGAACGCCCGGTCGCCCAATTGCGCCGGGGTGAGAGCGTGGCTCTGCTTGTTTTTCAACCACATAAATATAGCATGCCCCATCAGGTCCGTCAAGCACATTTTTTATATTATTTTCTATGAATATATCTTCGCGCCTGGCATGTGACAGTTCAGACGGGCTGCTCCTGCTGTTCGTTGTCGGCGCAAAGTATCCATCTTCGTGAGAAAAACATTGCGGGTCCGACTGAGAGATCGAGCAAGGGCGGTATACCGCCCCTGCTCATAGCTCGCAGGGAAGGACCTGCGTTTTTCGATGAAGATGATCTTTGCGCCTGGCATGTGACAGTTCAGACAGGCTGCTTTTCCAAGTCGGCTGCGGCAGCAAAGTATCCATCTTCGTGAGAAAAACATTGCGGGTCCGACTGAGAGATCGAGCAAGGGCGGTATGCCGCCCCTGCTCATAGCTCGCAGGGAAGGACCTGCGTTTTTCGATGAAGATGATCTTTGCGCCGCATATGAAACTTCCATGCAGCCTGTATAAACTGTTGAATCACAAATCTGCCTTCACGTTGAACTCGAAGCTGTCCGGATCCTCAAAACTTGCCTTGTAGAGGAGCGTCACAGAAGAGTCGCTGTCCTCAGGCAGAATAAATCCGAAGGAGCTTGTGAACTTCTCACCTGAACCGATCGGCATAGGCTCCGGATGATTCCCGCTTGTCGGGTCAAATATATATGACGCGCAGGCCCTGCCCTGTGAGTCGGTGAGCATGAAACACGTATCCCCGACGAGGAGATCCGCGTAATTGTGGTTATTGGCATACGTGTATGTGACCTCAACAACACGGTCAGCCCGAATACCCGCCGAGCGCTCATCCGTCAGGCGGATCGAATCTATCGTCAGGTCGAAGGTACCCCTCGGGGACTCGACCGTCACGGTATCACCTACTTTGACTTCCAGAGAATTCTGTGAGGCTGTGACGATTTCTCCCGGAATGACATTAAAGCCTTCACCGAGTGTTGAATCAGTAGAGACTTCGTCTGCCGGATCCTGCTTTGATACATCGACCCACTTATCCGACTTGCTCGCCGCGTTCTCGTCCGGCTTTTCATCCGGCTCATGGCGGACCGCTTCCGGATCCTCCGGCCACGATTCCATAATCGGAGCTGCCACGGAGCTGCTGTCACCGGGGGATGCCACATAAGAATCGGCGGAAACTCTGGAGTCTGTTCCCTGTGCCACCGCCTTATTGGTCTGACCGCAGCCAACGGCGATCAGACTTGCAGCAAGTACACATATTGCGACCTTTCTTCTCATCATATTGTCACCTCCTGCTATTTTTCCTGCAAGACCTGGTGTTACTAACTAAAACATTCCTCTTGCCGATACCAGACCGTCAAAACCAGCTGTCAAGCGGCTTCCAGCGTCCAGTGCTGAGCTGCAGTGTTGCTGCTCTTGCCGACATTTACGTTCGTTCCTGATCCGGGTTCCGTCGTTCCCGCAGCAATCTGCAGGCAGGTCCCAAGTTTTGAAACCAGTGTGTATGAACCGTCATTATTCTTTTTTGGAAGCCAGCGCTGTCCGCTCAAATTTTTCCATGTGTCCTGAATGACATTTGTCCCGTTGGCAGAAGAATTGCCCTTCACAGTCAGGAATTTCTTCGTCTTTGTATTCATGATCCGGTAATAGCCGTCACCGCTGTAAATGAGCTGGAATTTAAGATTATAATCCGCCTGCTTCTTGCCCAGACATATATTTGTCGAGACAGCGTCAGAATTATTCGCAACTTTGAGTGCAAATCCGGGGGCTCCCTTACTGCCGACATAATAGTTTTTTGTAAAGTCTACCTTGATCTGGTTCGGTTCCCTGACCATCCAGAACTGCTGGGCATCCGATTCGTCCTTTGTAAACTGGACCAAAGCAGTGCCGGCAGTCACCTTACCGTTCTTTGTCTGAATAGCTTTGCCGCTCGCTTTGTTGACCAGAGTCACCGACCCGTTCGCATTCTTTACGATTTTCCACTTCTGTCTGTCGGTGCCGGTCCATGTGTTCAGAACAACAGCCGCGCCGTCAGAGGTGCTCCCGCCCTTTACCTCGAGAGCAAGCATGCTCCTGGTATTAAGGATCTGATAGTATCCGTCTCCCTGCTTCTTAAAGCGGAAATCATTCATGTCCGTATACTTCTGGACCTTGTTCACAGTCATCTGCGACGCAAGAGAACTGCTTTGTATACTGAACATGATCGAAAGGTCGATACTTGTCTGCAGTCTGTAATCTATCGACTCGGCAGGGGTCTGGAACGTCTCCTCAGCAGTTGACTTTCTCTGACGTGCCAGAGCTTTGACTTCGTCGGGGAGCATATAATCGGTCGATATCAGCCGGACCGTGGAATCCAATTTTGTGACGTCTTCAGGCGTATTGGCAGAAGCAGTCACATACACCCCGTGTCGGTAGCAGGCTACAGCGATAGGGTTCGTATACAGAGATTTCCCGATTGCGATCTCGACAAAATTCGTGTCTGTCTTAAGTTCCCTGACCTTCGGTATTACGGAAGGCACCCACTTATAGACGATCATATCAAGACCCGATACCGGATCCAGTGTCCGTACATACCTCAGATAGTCGATATCATCGGCAGCCCAGACAACTCTTCCCTGCATCCCGTTCCGCTTTACGATATCCACAAGGTCGGCAAGCATGTCATACGTCATATAAAGGGATGACTTCAGGTGGAGATTCGGTTCAAGATCAAGCTTGGCACAAAGCTTAATAAACGCTTCAAATGTCGGGATTCTCTCTCCTCTCCAGAACTCGCCGCAGTAGAGACCTACGTCATAAGTCTTAGCTTTAGAGTAGGGTATTTTTTCGATATCGACATACTCGCTGAGTACTGATCCGTCCGCGTTCCTGGCTGTTCTGTTCAAAGTGACATCGTGAAGGACCACCGGAACTCCGTCAGATGTAAAGTGGAGGTCGGCACCGACATAGTGAAAGCCTTTTACCGCTGCAACTCTGTATGCGGAGAGCGTATTTTCCGGTACATTCACTGTCCCTCTGTGGGCAAGCACCTGCACGTCGTCGGGTTCGTCTGCAAATGCAGGTTGAATCGTCGTCACCTTAACATCATACGTGTCTGTTGTGACTATCTTGTGTCCTATCACGATTCCGGCATCATTTTTGACCGCTACCTTCTCGATCTTGCTCTTCTTTCTGTTCCAGACTGGCACGCAGGTATATTCCGACTCATGGACATTGAATGTATTCAGTTCCTCAGCGACTACGACGCTGATATTGTCGGCAACGTCTGCCCTGTCACTCCCGAAATACTGAAGCTCAATTTTGTTCGAAGCGCCGTCCGGCCAGATAACTGTCACGTTGTAAATGCCCTTGAATTCCTCCGCGTAGGCTTCCGTGCCTGAGGTCTCTTCCGTTACCGTCTCCTCGTCAAAGAGTACTTCGGATCCTTCCGCAAAAGCTGATTCTTCCGGCATGGGAGCAGGGCTTTCGTCAACTTCCGGAACAGAGGATTCAGGCTCCTCTTCTTCCCAGACTACCGATGCGTCGTCTATGACATCCGCGTCCTCTATGATGACTTCGTCCTGCGCGTCCTCATAAAGGAACTCCGTCTCAGCCGCTGCAGTGTATAAAGGCGTATATGAAACAAGCACTATCATCGCAAGTAGACATGCAGTCATTCTGTTCAGTATTTTCGTCATATGTCTCTCCTAATGATATAACAAACATACTGCCACAAATGTGGCAGCTCGTTTATAATTTCTATTTATTTGTTTCGTCCGCAGCAGTGTTTGTACTTCTTGCCCGATCCGCACGGACAGGGATCGTTCCTGCCGATTTTTTTCGGCTTCACGATTGTTCCGGACTTCTTCTGCTCCATATAGAGCTCATGCTGTTTTTCCTTATCGAAAATAGCGTCCCATTCCGGCAGCTCATAGAGCCAGTCGGCTTTGGCATCGACCATGTTCTTGTAGAGACGTTCCTTATCGAAGCCGAGATTCACTTCAGTGTCCTCATCCATCGTCTCGATCGGGTTGCGCTCTGTAAGAGAATCATTGATACCGTCAAGGAATCCGACCATGACATCGAGTGCGACACCGAATTTGTCCGCCAGTTCCTTCACTGTGCCCTTGACAACAGTATCCGGCTCTGCGAGCAGAAGGGCATAAATTCTCTTCTCAATCTCGAAATAATCATTCCAGAACCTTCTTAATGTACCTTTGTCCGCGTTCTGATCATATGCTTTTTTTCTCCACTGGCCGAGAAGAGTCTTCGGATCGACTTTCAGTTCCTCGTTCAGTGCCTGATTGGCATTTTCTGACATTTGTTCATCTCCTGCAATAGTATTTAACGGCATCCCGTGCCGTACATTCAAGCATGATAGCACAGGATTGCCGTTTTGACAAGTTGATAAAACTTCCCGCTTCCGGCTTACAGGCAAGCCGCAGCAATTGAGTGTTCCTCTCAATTAAATTTTGACGGGTTCCAACCGGGGATCTTTGACGTCCAGCTCGTACCGAGATATTTCTTCATATAAGAAGATACATGAGAACTGTAACTCTTGGTGTCCATGTACTTGAAGACATCTGCGGACTTCTTGGGCTTAGTGTATGTGTCTTTGCCATCGGCATGGTAGAGACCCATATACCATCCGCCGGAAGTCTCACCGGACTTATCCATCTCACGGTGGTATCCGTACATATCAATGTTGCTGTTAAATTCGGCAAGATAGTATGAATACGCGACCGCGCATGCCTGCTGATCCTCCTGATTCGTCGAACCGTATTTGGAGGACAGACCTGACTCCGGCAGTATGACATGCATGCCGCTTCCGTAAGTCTTCTTCAGATACGACGCAAAATAGCTCATATTGAGCGGAGTGATCTGCTTTGAGGTACCGCTGTTCGTGACCGCACTGCTCCTGACCCATACCTTGCAGTCCTGCTCGGGTGACGGATACGGATGCATAGCCATATCCCAGTGAATGCCGCCCTGGTTCTTCAGATCCTTGTCAAAGTCCTGAGTAAGGTAGAGACCCGGATATGTCTTATAGGTCGTTGTCCATTCGGATGTATTCGGGAAGCCCCAGTTGTGGTCCAGGGAGATATACGTGCGTGCATTTCTCCACCTGCTCTTGACCGAGGCGTTGAACATTCTGAACGCGTCGGCAAAGGCTTCATGATACTGGTCATAGGAAATATTCCCGCTGTAATTGTAAGTTATGTACTGATCGGTCTCATTTCCGAAGACCCAGTTGGCCACCATACAGCCGTCCTTCGTCCACTCGTCCGCAAGGCACGCAAAGAGCGCTTCCAGTTTCTTTCTGTTGCTGTTCTCGGTATTGAGTGCAAATATGACTCCGCTGCCTGATTTCGCGCCGCTCACAGCGGACGGCAGGATATAGTCCGTCATCGAACGGTTGCTCAGATAGAATACGCCTGTCACAACGATTCCGGCGCTGCTGTATTGCTTAATAAGGTTCTTGTAGCCTGTGACGGATGTACTGAAATTGTATGTCTTGCCCTCATAATTGTAGGAGTATGAGCTTCCTGAGAGGAAGACCTCCAGTGGGAAATCGAGGACGACATGACTGCAGTTCAGCGCCTTGGCCTGATTGATATCGACAGTTCTCAAAGTCGTCTTCAGACCTTTTTTCGTCTTACGTGCCGGCGTTGGGAATGCCGTCAGCCTGGTCGAAGCCATTTGCGGATTCGTTATATAATATCCGTTGCTGGTAATACGATACTTTCCCTTATACTTTACAGCCACATAGAACTTCTTCTGCAGCAGGCTGGCGGAAGTACTCTTATTGAGCTTGGTCTTAAATGTCATGCTCGTCTGCAGGCTCACGGATGTGAGCGGTGATGCGCCGCTCAGCGTATCCTGATACGGAGCCACGGCAAAGAGATAAGCTTTTCCGTCATCGGATAACGGCTTTATGCCGCTCGACGTGACCGTGACTGTATTATTGTCAGAAGAACTGATGCTGCAGGATTTGATCAGCTGACCTGCAAGATACCACTTCTGGTGCGACTGGTTCTTGTTGGATGCCAGTATAATATTGGCTTTATTCTTATCCGTCGCCGATGAGATGGCCAGGCAGTACCCGCTTCCGAGCGCGGACCCGATCGTAGTCGTTCCGTCGCTGTTCCATGTGAGGAACCAGATCTGACCTGCCGCCCCTGTCCAGGGCATCTGCCTTACGTTGGCACCGGAAGCTGCCTTGCCGCCATTCACGTCGAGCACCTTTCCGTTATTGGTCTCGATCCTGTAATAGTAATTCGCTTTGCCCTTATAGGTCACAGGGACGAACTTGAATGAAGTCGCCGCATGTCCGGTAAAGTCATACAGCTGAATGTTCTTGTTATTTGCAGTACTGTTGTCAAGAAGATGCACTGCCCGGTCTGTATTGTAGGCTGAGCGTATCCTGCATGTAAAAGATGCCGTCTTCTGCGTTGTCTGAGTCGGGACAGATGTCTGGAACTTCTGAGTCGCCGCGCCTGAATATTTAGCTATGCGAAGTCTTGTCCCGGAACCGGTCCCCACGGCGTCGAGGACCATCTCGCTGTGAAGACGTGAATAGAACGTGAATGTTCCGTCACTGTTCCTTACCGGCTTCCACAGCTGATACTGCCAGCCTTTTTTCTCGTACTGATTGACATATGTACCGGCGGTCTTGGCCTGTCCGGCAGTCCCGAGCACCATCCCGCTGTTCTTATTAACGAGAAGATAGTAGCCTCCCCAGATGCGCTGGTATGTAAAGACCTGCGGTGCGCTCCCGTTCGAAGTGCCAAGCTGCACCTTTGCCCCGTTCGTCTTCGAGCCTGATTCGACAGCCTCAGCCATCGAAGTCTTAGATGAAGGCCTGAGCGTAAGGGAACCGGAAAATTGTGCAAATGACGCCTCCGCCAGCGTAAATCTCTGAGCCTTTGAATTTGACTTTGTCGTCACCCGAACGTTTAGGTTATCCTTGGGTGTTCCGCTGTCCAGCGCAAGCGCGAGGTTTTTGTTGGCTGCATTCAGGAAAGAGTAAGTGCCGTCAGAGTTGGCAACCGCGACCCACTGCTGGTTAGTCGTTCCGACGTATTCATACTGATGAACATTATGTCCGGAGACCGGTGTATGACTGGCAGCGCCGATGGCCTTTGAACTCTTGAAATTGTAGAATACGTAATTGCCGTTGCTGAGTTTCAGCAGGGTGAACCGCTGGTTGGCTCCCCAGGCGTTCTTACGTATTTCCACATTTGCATGATTCGCGGTGGAAGCGCCTTTGATGCAGACTACATAATTGGAATTTATGGCACTCCTTACGTAGACAGTTTTTCCGTTCGCGAGGAGAGAGGCAGCTCCGGCAAGCTCTTCATCCGTGACATCCGCTGCGGCGAGCCCGGACTCATCAGAGGGAAGCGCAGCGTCATCGAGGGCGAGGCCTGATTCATCAAGGGCAAGACCGGACTCATCTGAGGGCACCTCCGCCGCGGATTCAGCCATCTCGTCATAGAGATCATAAGGCTGATCTATCATAAGTTCGTCATCCGGGACAGGTGAACCGTCCGATTCTGTCCCGGAATCCATATCCTCGCCGGGAAGGGCCGCTTCCGTCTCGGATGTCTCTTCTTCATCGGACTCGCTGATTGTGTCAGCAATATCCGCCGGCAGATCATACATATCAGAATCATCCGTGCTCTCCGTATCAGAATGAGACACCAGATTTTCGCCCATTGCATCCATGTCCTCGGCATACGCGGGGACAAGACAGGAAAGCATCATTGTCAGTGTTAAAATAATCGCTGTCAGCTTCTTTTTCATGTTGCACCTCTTTCTGTCTATACTCTGACGCCGATCTCAGTCAGCCTGGCGACAGTTTTTTCATAGGATTCATGGAGGATGCCGCCGATGCCGCATTTGCCCGCGGCGGCGATATTTTCGGGATTATCATCTATAAACACCGCTCTTTTCGGATCAATTCCGAATTTATCAAGCAGCGTTCTGTAAATGGCTGTATCGGGTTTCCGCTGATGGACTCTGAAGGACCATAGACAGCCGTCTGTCAAATGAATAAAATCAAGGACCCCGTTCTCCGTACATTTTTCGTAGGCATGCTCTGACCAGTTCGAAAGAATATATACCCGGTATCCTCTGCTCTTCAGTCCCCGGATCCAGCTCTCAGTGAACGGATTCACCGTGATGCAGGTGTACATTGTCTCGGTAAGTTCCCGTATCTCCCCGGCATACTGTGGTCCCAGCGCAATGAATTTCTGAACGAGAGTCTCAAAGCTCTCGTTTCCGAGATCGCACTCCGCCCAAATGCTGCAATCAATGATATGCTCGCTTATGTACTCTCTGGCCTCGTCGGATATATCGATCATGTAAGGGTACCTGCTCCACGGAAAATCGACGAGCACACCTCCGACATCAAAAATGATCGTGTCAACAACCGGAGACTTGTCCGGCCTTATGACTTTGGCTGCCAGAAGCAGTACATAAAGAAAGACCGGCACCAGAACAGTACAGGCAAGCGATCCCAGGAACAGGGAGCGGGCTGTCTCGCTCCTGCCCATTGCCGCTATAAAAGTAACTGCGTACATGCCGAAAAGAAGGACGATCCCGATCACGGCAGCTATCTGTCTGATTTTTTTCATAGATAATTCTTTCCTCATTATATCCCGCGGATCCGAAGATCACAGCAGTCAGGACCACGCGAGAAGAGCATTCCCGACTCCGGTTCAAAAAAGGCTGTCGCACAGACAGCCTCTCGTTTCATTTCCAGCTCACCTACGCTGCGCTTTACTGCTCACGGAATCCGCTTACGATCTCATCAAAAACGCTTTCCACAGTGTCCTTCTGGCTTTCCGCTGTCCAGCAGTTGAACTGGAAGTATCGGTAATTGCCCTGGACTGCGTAGATATAATACACAATCGGATTTCCCTCATACGAGGCGGCAATCGTACTCTTTCGTATCACGAAATCGTGGACATCGGATTCGATATCGACAGTCTCGATAAGCTCCGCGTCTGAGAAGTCTTCGCTGCCGCTCATGGAATTATATACTGCCGCGACTATTGCGCTGCTGTATTCATCGAGCGACATGAAGGGCGAATACCGCCGACTCTCACTGTTGGCCATAAAGAACACAGCCTGGTCAGGATTGCCGACCTGGACCTTAAAGCTCTGGTTCACCTCATCGTCATTGGTAATCTGTCCGTTCAGATTCTGCCAGTCGAGAGGTACTGCGAGCTGCATATTGTCGTCCTCGCTGTAGAACTCCTGCTTTGTCTCATCGTCCGAGAGCCATGCGCCGGTGATCAGAACATTTGTCTCATCACTGTCTTGAGACTCATCTTCCTCTTCTGTCCCGTATTCGTAGGGAGCAGCGACTCCGCTGTCATTTCTCCTCGAAGTCTCTGTCGTCGTCGGAATAGAAACGCTCTCCAGCGCATCCAGAAGATCAAGTCTGGCCTGTTCTTCCGGGTCTATGACTACCTCCGCGACAGATGACTCTGCGGGTACAGATTCACTCTGTGCCTCCTGCTGCGCGGGCATAAGCTGACCTATGCCGCCGCAGCCTCCGAGCAGGACCGCGCATGCGGTACCGATGGCTATTATACTCAAACCGCGTTTTCTCATGTCTTCCCCTCTTATAACCGGATTGTCCTTGCTCTTTATCTGTATATAATATCCTGTCTGCCCGGACCGTTGGAGACCATTGTAATCGGATAGCCGATTCTCTCTTCAATGAACTCAACGTATCTTCTGCAGTTCTCAGGAAGATCCTCATACTTGCGAATGCCGGTGATCTCGCACTTCCAGCCCGGAAGTACCTCATAGACAGGCTTTGCTTTCTTGAGGAGCGTAGTTGCCGGGAACTCGGTTGTGACCTCTCCATCGATTTCATAACCTACACACACCGGGATCTCATCCAGATAGCCAAGCGCGTCAAGGACAGTAAGGACAACATCCGTCGCGCCCTGCAGACGGCATCCGTACTTAGACGCAACGCAGTCATACCATCCCATTCGCCTCGGACGACCGGTCGTTGCTCCGTACTCGCCGCCGGATCCGCCGACGCGGCGGAGGGCTTCGGCTTCATCGCCGAAAATCTCAGATACAAATTCGCCTGCTCCGACTGCGGATGAATAGGCTTTTGTGACCGCCACGACTCTTTTAATCTCGTAGGGCGGAACACCTGCGCCGACCGCGCCGTAGCCGGCAAGTGTCGGGGATGAAGTGACCATCGGATAAATACCGTGATCCGGGTCCTTCATAGTGCCCAGCTGTCCCTCGAGGAGAACACTCTTGCCTTCTTTCAGCGCGTTGTAGAGATAGAGCGATGTGTCACAGACATACGGGGCAAGCATCTCCTTATATTCCGCAAGTTCAGCCATGATGTCATCCACAGAGAGTTCCGGCTTATTGTAGAGATATTTCAGCATAATGTTCTTCTTCAGAACAATGTTCTCCACCTTGATGCGAAGTTCATCCATATCAGAAAGTTCGCTGACCTGAATACCGATCTTGGCGTACTTGTCCGAGTAGAACGGAGCAATGCCCGATTTCGTGGAACCAAAGGATCTCCCCGCAAGTCTCTCCTCCTCATATGTATCGAAGAGAACGTGATAGCTCATGACGATCTGAGCCCTGTCGGAGACAAGGATCTTCGGCATGGGGACATTTTTCTCCACGATGGAGTTGATCTCCTTCATCAGTTTCTTCACATCGAGAGCGACTCCGTTTCCGATAATGCTCGTTGTGTGGTCATAAAAAACTCCGGACGGAAGGGTGTGCAGGGCAAATTTGCCGTAGTCATTGATGATAGTGTGACCGGCATTGGCACCGCCCTGAAAACGGACGATAATGTCAGCCTTCTCGGCAAGCATATCCGTGATTTTTCCCTTGCCTTCATCTCCCCAGTTCGCTCCTACTACTGCTGTAACCATATTTTCTCCTCTTGAATTGCTTGTCATTATAATAGGTCCCGCAAAAATCCGAAAAGATTCCTGGTACAGATCTCTTTCCTGTGCTTTTGTCTCTCGGGCGGGAATCAGATTCTATGAAATATCCGCGGTTTAAACGTTGATCTCCGAAGTGTAGCCAAGGACTTCCTTATTGGACTCGAGCATCGGATTTACGACATTGGCCAGATAGGATGTGACCTGCTGCGGCGCGCGGCCGACATATTTCTTCGGATCGAGCGACGCGGTCAGCTCTTCCTTGGTCAGCGGGAATGCCGGGTCGGCATCGATGAGGTCGAAGAGGTTGTTGTCCAGACCTTCCACCTTCACGTTCCTGCCCGCCTCCATCGACAGCTGACGAATCTTCTCATGCATCTCCTGACGGTCGCCGCCGGCTTTGACAGCGTCCATCATGATATTTTCCGTCGCCATGAACGGAAGCTCCGCCATCAGATGTTTCGTGATGACCTTCGGGTAGACAACAAGGCCGTCCACGACATTTACGACCAGGTCGAGGATGCCGTCGCAGGCCAGGAAGCCTTCCGGAACAGAGAGACGTTTATTTGCAGAATCATCAAGAGTGCGCTCGAACCACTGCACCGATGATGTGATTGCCGGATTGAGGGCATCCGCGATGACGTAGCGGGAGAGGCTGGCGATGCGTTCGGAACGCATCGGGTTCCTCTTATAAGCCATGGCCGATGAACCGATCTGGCTCTTTTCAAACGGCTCCTCCACCTCCTTGAGGTGCTGAAGAAGTCTTATGTCATTCGAGAACTTCGTGGCGCTTGCGGCAATGCCCGCCAGGACATTGATCACGCGAGTGTCGACCTTTCTGGAGTAGGTCTGACCGGATACCGGATAGCATCCTGCAAATCCCATCTTCTCCGCGATCATCTGATCCGCCTTCTCGCAGGCGGCGTGATCGCCGTTGAAGAGTTCGAGGAAAGACGCCTGTGTGCCGGTCGTTCCCTTTGAACCCAGCATCTTGAGGGATCCCGATACATAATCCAGATCCTCAAGGTCCATCATGAACTCGTTGATCCAGAGGGTTGCTCTCTTTCCCACAGTGGTGGGCTGGGCCGGCTGGAAATGTGTGAACGCGAGTGTCGGAAGATCTTTGTACTCATCCGCGAAGCGGGCAAGCTCGGAGATCGAGTTGATCAGTTTTCTTCTGATGATCGCGAGCGCATCCCTCATAAGAATAATGTCAGTATTGTCGCCGACGTAGCAGGATGTGGCTCCGAGGTGAATAATTCCTCTGGCTTTCGGGCACTGCAGACCGTAAGCGTATACGTGAGACATGACATCGTGGCGGACCTCTTTTTCACGCGCTTTGGCGTCCGCGTAATTGATGTCCTCAGCATGTGCCTTGAGCTCCGCGATCTGCTCGTCGGTGATATCGAGTCCGAGTTCCTTCTCCGTCTCGGCGAGAGCGATCCACAGCTTTCTCCAGGTGCGGAACTTGCGGTCCGGTGAGAATACAGCCTGCATTTCGCGGCTGGCGTAGCGCTCCGAGAGCGGGCTTACATACTTATCGTAGGATACGTTCATTTCTTCAGACATTCGTTCTCCTTTGATCGACAGACATCTGTCGTAGTTTTTGTGTGATGAAATTCCACACTGAAATATACACTATAATTGAAGTCAATACAAGAATGATTCTCGGCGGCAGTGTCAAATTATCTAAGACCGGCAGTCTATAAGGCTGCTGCCAGGTTCCAGGATCCGACAGCAAACATCATCTTCATCGAAAAACGCAGGTCCTTCCCTGCGAGCTATGAGCAGGGGCGGCGTGCCGCCCTTGCTCGATCTCTCGGTCGGACCCGCAATGTTTTTCTCACGAAGATGGATGCTTCGCTGTCGGAAACGAAGTGTAAGCGCAGCCTGCCGAAATCGAGTATTTAAATCTCGTTTGCGTGATTTGATGCCGGGTATCATTCAACGCCATGCAGCATAATACACGCAAAATTCCAATGCATCTTCACGCAGTATTAATCTCAGCCCCTGACAGGATTGCTGTAATCCTCCATGAGTTGCTGGGCTACAGGGTCATGGAACTCGGTGCAGCCCGGACGAGGTGCTCGTATTTTTCGATGCCGTCAGAAAAGCACTCATCTTCGTGAGAAAAACATTGTACATCCGACCGAGAAATCAGAAAATGCGAAGCATTTTCTTAGTTCGCAGGGAAGGATGTGCGTTTTTCGATGAAGATGGTGCTTGGCTGACGGCTCATTGGCCCAGGCTGCAGCCCGGGCGGGCTGCCCCATATTCACGGCAGCAGCCCGGACGGGGTGCTCGTGTTTTTCGATGCCGGCAGAAAAGCACTCATCTTCGTGAGAAAAACATTGTACATCCGACCGAGAAATCAGAAAATGCAAAGCATTTTCTTAGTTCGCAGGGAAGGATGTACGTTTTTCGATTAAGATGGTGCTTGGCTGACGGCCGGTGACCCCGGCAGCAGCCCGGACAGGCTGCTCTTCTCATCCCCCGACAGAATTGTGGTAATCCTCCATGAGGTGCCTGACATAAGAGTCAATGTCGTCCGGGATTACGGGGTTTGCGGCAGTCCTCGCGAAATTGATCGTCGTCTCAGCCTCGGAGTAGATGGCCCGAGCCTCCTCCTCGGAGAGGCCTTTCAATCGCAGCTCCATCAGCGCCTTCTCTTCAGGCTTCGTGATAGCGATCGCTCTCACATAGGAAAGCACATGCTTCTGGCTCTGCCTCAGCTTCCAGGCTTCCTCGAAAGCGCGAAGCCCCTCCTCAAAAAGCAGCATGCGCATCAGAACGACCCCGAGGTTGTGGTAGACCGCCGAGAGGAACTCCGGTCTGAACGCCGCTGTCTTTCCGTCCTCAATGACCTGGCGGTAGGCGGCCTCCGCCGCCGAGTACTTTCCGGTGCGAGTCAGCGCATCTCCCTTGTCCTTTAGGCGCAGCGGACCGGGAAGCTGAAGATAATCGGACAGCCTGGCCGTGTAGGCATCCAGCTGCGAAGTGCTGAGATAGCCGCACTCACGGAACACCGGCGTGACGAATCCCGAAATAGATTTTCTCCGCTCCAGCGCGATATTCATATTTTCAGCCAGTTTGGGCAGCATGAGCTCTGAAGCGATCCACTTTGTCAATTCTGTGCCTATGATCGTAGAATCGAGCAGCGGTATATTATTATAGAAATAATAACAGAGCTCCTCGATTGAATAGATGCTCGTGCTGATATTTTCAATGTAGTATGGTGTCTGCGCGTACTTTGTGCCGCACAGTCTGTAGCCTGCCATATCGCGTCATCCCCCTTTATTCATCATCGAAAGCTTCCAGAGGTATCGTATCCTCCCAGACCTTGTGCGTCGCCGGGAAGAATCCGCCAAAGCCAAGATCTTCTGCCGTCACATGACACACATCCGCCGAGGAACAGAAAAGTTTAAGACGGATCCTGGTCGCACGGTTCGGCCTGTCGGGAAGATCGGGCAGATCCATCATGCATTTGCGCCTTTTCTTCTCATCAAGTGAGCTGAGAACAAAAACAAGTTCCCGCTTGTCGTCGAGAATGAACTCTATTTCATTGGCAGCGTCAAACCAGTTGCTGCCTGCGTTTATGAGCGGTATATACATGGCCTTTCCTTTTACCAGCATGTCCATGCCTATACTCATTCTGACCAGATCTTCACTCATATAGATCTTGCCCTTCAGGGCATGGGTCTCCATATGCTCATAGGCTGCATAGCAGGCTCCCTTTACGAAGAGATTGTCCCCATAAAACACCTTGGCTGCCCGGCACATATACCGGATCGATTTTTCCGGCCAGGACATATCAAATCCGGTACCGGTGATGAGTACGCCCGAGAAAGAGCCGTTCGACATATTTTTATTCGCGTACTCGAGGAGCTGCAGATCACGGATCTTCAAATCCTCCGACAATGTAGCCGGCGGCGCCGTTATGACTTTCACTGTCTGCGGCTTTCCGGTCGTATCCTCCTTAAGGGCTCTGAAACTCACCCGATCCTCCTCAAATATGAAGAGAGCTACATCCCTCGCCCAGAATCCGGGTTTCTGACTGTAGGCATAGTAATAGAAGCTCTCCATCGAATTCTGGAGCGAATACTGTTCATGGGAAAAACCGAGAGAGTCAAAAGCGCCTCTTATATTGGTTACCAGGTGGATCGGCAGACTATCCATCGTGACCATGACGCAGGAAATACTGCCTGTCAGATCCCGAAGGCCGAGAAGCCTCAGCGACTCCCCGATAAATGCCGCAAGGAGTTCCGTCGGCGTATAGCTCTTATCCGGCAGATCCACCGGCTCCGTGCCCAGTATCTCTTCTCCCCATACAAGATCAAAATCATCTCGAGTCCCGAAATACTCAGCTTCGAGCCCGAAATGCCACTCTTCTCTTCCCCGCTTTTTGGCAAGTACCGTCGGGAAACGGAAAAGGTTCGTGCCGACCTTAGTCGGCACAGAGACCGGCTCCTGCGCGTTCCTGTTGTAATAGCTCAGCTGGGATTCCTCTTTTCCGAGTTCGAACCCCACGAGTACATTCCGAACTTCGTTCAAAACTCACCCTCCAATGTGAACAGCTGCCTGACGACCTGTTCTGCCTTCTCATATTCTGTAATGCTTTCCTCGAGCTTCTCCGTGTCCCCCTCGCTCTTCGCGATCAGGATACGATTGATCATCTGGTAGCGGCTTCGGCCGCTTGTTTCTCTTACATCAGCAGTCACCGTATGCTCCTCGCTCGTCCACACCAGATCATCCCGCCGCACCGTCACGTAATAGGTCAGCGACTCGCCGTAGAAGAGAATAAATTCTCTCGAGAAGATGCCCATGTACATGTGCCCTAAGGGCATTGTTCTGTACTCTGTATCTTCGTCGCTCGACAGGTGGTAGTGGAGCAGGACCTCGTCCGACTCGCCCGCCGCCTGCTCAATGAAGACGCGGTCTTCCAGCTGATACGGCTGGGTCAGTATCTCCGGCAGATCCTTGAAAAATGCGAATCTGAGCTTTGAAGCGTTACATTCTTCGAGTACGGTCTCTGCAAATGTCTCCTGCTGCAGCGTAAGGCTCTCCCTCTTGGAATATGTCAGAAGAAGAGCGATTCTCCACAGCTGCGCTGAGATATCGTTAATCTGGAACTGTTCCTCAATATAGGAAGCCGCAAAGTCGTCGAGCGGCGTGTTCGTCCGAAGACACCTGATTGATATGAAAGAGATATAATCGCTCGCGGCTTTTCCTCCGCCCCCGGCCATCGCATAGCTCCGAAGTACCTCGTCAGCTTCCGGCACAGGTCGTCTCACGAACACGATCCGTTTCAGGATGATCTCATCAAGGGCAGTCGTGTTAACATAAAATGTTCTGGCGTCCCGTCTGATCATCAGCATTGTGTCAAGGCTTCCCTGATAATTATCCGCGAGATAAGTGAGCATGTTCTCGTCGAATTTGCCTCTCTCATATGTATGCAGGGTGAGAAGCAGCAGGTCCTCGTCCTCCTCATCTCCATGATCCGCGATGAGATTCGTGACCAGTTTGACCAGCGATGAGAGTTCAAGCCCTTCGCAGCCGTATTTTTTCACGACCTTGAAGGCTTTCTCGTAAAATCCTCTGCCGATCAGAGCCTTCAGCAGCATGAGCCGGTCTACTCTGGCAAAATCATCGATATCGATGACCGTCAGGTACTCATTGACAGACTCATCCTCCTCGTGCGTGCTCATAAATGTGAGAAGTTCCCTCTTGGCCTGGTCCCTGAATTCCTGTGTAAATGCAGGTGAATCCGCTATGCACTCCCACGCGGAGATATTCTTCTCATCCGCATGCTCATACACGCCGTGTCCCGCGACGATATTGAGGAGAAGTCCCGGAAACTCGACGCCGAGTTCCATAAGGCGGCCGGCCATAGCCCCCGGCTCCATCATGACTGACTCTGAACTTGCCACACGCGACGCATGCCGCTTGCCCATACCATCCGTGAAGAAGATGTGGGCACTGTCCGTGTAGCGCTCAATATAGGCAGATCCGTTTCGGATCTGGTAAGATTTCTCATTTGCCAGCTCCCCATGGCATACAACGACCTCCCTCACATTCGGGTCATCGGTGAAAATGCGTCTGGTAAATATCGCTCTGGCAATTGCCTCCCCACTCTTCTTGCTCCTGATATCCTTAATGAATTCCTGGTAGATGGCCGCGTAATCACCGTCCATCCTTCCGTTCTCAAGAGATTCAAGGGCAAACTCGCGCATTTTCGGCGCGTACATTTCATAAGTCTGCGGATCGAGGTCCTTATTCCTTATGACATTGGCATAGACAAAAGCGGTCTTCTGATCCGAGAGCTCACGGTTCAGCGCAAAATACACAAGAATCGGCTTCGGCAGGATCTTCTGGTAGGAATCCGGCAGATTCTCGACATAGAACACGAAAAGCTTAGTGATGCGAAGTTCGCGGTTCACAGCCATCTCGAACCAGCTGAAATACTCATTTCTTGTCTGGGCTGTCCTCGGTGCCCCTTTCATAAGGAGCTTGCATATCGCGACAAGAATCTCGTCACTCGGATAAGCCTCGTAAGCGCCTGCGAGAATGTGATAGACTTCCTGAGAAAATCCCTTTTCGTTGTCAGCAAGAAGAGCTGCGCGCTTAGCGAGCTCCTCAGTCATGATCCCGTTCCTTGTAGCGAACATGAGGACATGGCGCATAAAGGGCGTGAGTCTTCGAAGCTCCCTGCCGTCCCGTCTCAGGATCTTGACTGCTTCCAGATAGAGGATCGGACTGCGGGATCCCTGATTGTAGAGATCTCTCAGATAATCCATCTTTCGCGTCGGGGTGCGGATGATATCCGGTTCGACACGGAAATAGATGAGTGTGAGTATCACGCTCTCCCGATAGCGCCCCTGCCACTCCCTGACCCGGGATAAAACATCGACATTGGGATCAAGAACACCTGTCAGGCGTCCCATATACATGAAGGCAGCCTTTACCTCCGCGCTCTCACGCCGGAAGTCAACACCGGAAAGACTCCGGATGATATTGCCGGCCGCCTCCTTGTCGCCGGAGAGTTCCTCAATATAGGATTCATAGAGGGCGTAAATGACCGGATACTCATCGAGCTCGCGTATGGCGTTGAGAAGGCTCCTAGTCCGCTTAATGTATTCCTTCCGGTCGATTTTATCCATCTCGTAGTCCATATAGTGGCGGGTCAGCTTCGTACGGTTGCGCCGGTGGACCATATCCATGCTTACCGGAACATGAATATTTGCAGATGCATTCACTTGTATCTCCACTGTATTCTCGAATGAGCGCAGTGTGATCTTCCCGTAGCGCTTGCCGCGGCCAAGCTTTTCATACCGGATAATGTAGGCGAAATTATATATGGAACCGACAAAGTCCTCCCCATAGATCTTCTTTTTCGGGAGTTCGATAAAGTCGGCGTCTGTCTCCACATCGATTTTGAGACTGCCCCAGGTGCTGCGGCGCAGCTTTATGATGTCCTGCTTTGTCTCGCGGAGGCGGGTAAACTCGCGCTCGGTCTTTTCTGCGGTAAAACTTACAGGCTGCTTGAGCCCGCAGCCGACCAGGAACTCCTCCAGCCTGTGATACGTGACCGGATTCCGGATCAGCCCCCGGTAGAGAGCCAGATGTTTTGCGTCCTCTCCCTCAAGGAGTCCTGCAAATGAAGGTCCGGTGAACAGCCTGAACGCCTCCTCGTAGTTCTCCCTGGCAAGGTCGGCAAATGCAGCAAGGTCGCGGATCTCGCCCGCCGAAGATTTTACGCGCTCATCGCGTATTTCCACATGGACCGGGATCGTATACTCCCCGAGGTTGGTCGAAAGAAGGATACTGCCGTCAACCGAGTCACCGTCCCTGAGTCCGGTGACATCGATGCCGTAGACCAGGTTCAGTGTCATACCCGAGAATTTCTCCAACTCCGGCACGATCCTTGCCTCCGAGACAGAAATTGAGCCCCTGACCTTTCTGCCGTTCGTCGTCTCAATTTTTATTTTTCCCCTGATATTCCCGCCGACTGCGGTCTGCGCCTCGATTCTCTCCTCTGAAATGATGAGAGACGGTGAGGATTCTTCGAACCATTCGCCGGGATCTTGCAGTGTCCACTTCATGGTGTGCTCCTTTAAACAAGGTCAAACAGTGAAATCTGGTTCGTCTCCGGGATATCCCCGAGGACACCCAGTGTGTCGAACAGGTTGATAAGTGTCTGTGATGCTTTTGTGCGCTGACGGAAATCGTCCTTGGAGAGGAAGGGTCCGTTCTTTGCGGCTTCCTCGATCTGGACCGCGACGGCGTCGCCGAGGCCTGCGATCGAATTGATGGACGGCATCAGCTTTCCGTCTATAATAGAAAATTCTTTGGCTTTTGCCCTGAAAAGATCCAGCTTGTGGAATTCAATGCCTCTCGCGTACATTTCCCTCACGATGAGGGCATCCTTGAGAAGTTCTTCATCCTTGGGCGTCTTCTCCGGCTTGCTCTCGATTTCCTTCATATTGGCCTCGAAAATTTCTCTGCCCCGCCCCATGAGGACATAGTCAAATGTGGTGACACGGATAGAGAACATGGCCGCGTAGTAAGCCAGCGGATAATTGATTTTATAGTATGCTATGCGGAAGGCATTCATGACGTACGCCGCCGCATGCGCTTTCGGGAACATATACTTGATGCGCTTGCAGGATTCAATGTACCATTCCGGCACGCCGTGCTCACGCATCTCAGACTCCTGGTCAGGCCGAAGCCCCCTGCCCTTTCGGACAGACTCCATGATCTTGAAGGAATGCTCCGGCTCCACGCCCCACGCAATGAGATTCAGCATGATATCATCGCGGGTGCAGATAGCCGTGCCCAGCGTACAGTCGCCGTTTTTGATGAAATACTGAGCGTTATCCAGCCATACATTTGTACCGTGGGACAGACCGGAAATACGGATGAGCTCGGACAGAGTCTTCGGCTTCGTATCCCGGAGCATGCCCATGACAAAGCTGGTCCCGAATTCCGGAACGCCAAGCGTTCCGAGGTCGATATCACCGAGGTCTCCCTTCTTAAGTCCCAGAGCTTCTATGCCTGAGAAGAGGCTGAGCACGCCCTTGTCGTCGAGCGGGACCCTCAGCGGATCTGTCCCCGTGAGGTCCTGCAGCATACGGATGATCGTCGGATCATCGTGGCCGAGAATGTCGAGCTTCAGAAGATTCGAGTCGATCGAGTGATAATCAAAGTGGGTGGTGATGATGTCGCTCGTCATATCATTGGCAGGATGCTGGACCGGAGTGAACCAGTTAATGTTCATGCCTTTGGGCAGAACAATGACACCGCCCGGATGCTGGCCGGTCGTTCTGCGGACACCGGTACATCCCTGAGAGAGTCGCTCAAGTTCGCACGGTCTCTTGGAGATTCCCTTATCCTCGAAATAGTGCATGGCCAGCCCATAGGCAGTCTTGTCAGCGACCGTGCCGATCGTACCTGCCTTGAAAGTCTGACCGGTGCCGAAAATAACTTCCGTGTAGGCCTGGGCAACGCCCTGCTCGTCTCCGGAGAAGTTGAGGTCGATATCCGGCTCCTTATCTCCCTTGAATCCGAGGAAGGTCTCGAACGGGATGTCGAAGCCGAGCTTGCTCAGTTTATGTCCGCAGACCGGGCATACCTTATCCGGCATGTCTGCTCCGCACCTGCCGCCGTATGACTTGACTTCATCGGAGTCAAAATCCACATAGTGGCACTCCGGGCAGAGATAGTGCGGAGGCAGCGGATTTACTTCCGTAATATTGGCCATTGTCGCGACAAGCGAAGATCCGACAGATCCTCGGGATCCGACCAGATAGCCGTCGTCGTTGGACTTTTTGACCAGCCTCTGCGCGATAATGTACATAACGGCATAGCCGTTCTTTATAATCGATGTAAGCTCCTTTTTTAGGCGGGAGCTGACCTGTTCGGGGATGTTCTCCCCATATATGCTTCTTGCGGTCGCGTAGCACATCTCCTCGAGCTCCTTGTCGGAGTTCTCGATGACGGGAGGACACTTGTCCGGATGGATCGGAGAAATCTGCTCGATCCAGCCTGCGATTTTATTGGTATTCTCGACAACGACCTCATAGGCTTTCTTTTCGCCGAGATAGGCGAACTCGCTCAGCATCTCCTCCGTCGTGTGGAGATAAAGCGGAGGCTGCCCTTCGTCCTTATAGCCATGGCCGGACTGGATGATCGTTCGATAGATTGCGTCCTCCGGGTTAAGGAAGTGCACATCGCAGGTGGCAGCGACCGGTTTGCCGAAATCCTCGCCGAGCTTGACGATCTTCTTATTAATCTCGCGGAGCTCGTCGAAGTTCGTGACTCCCCGGATCTGCTCCCGAACGATGTATTCGTTGTTGCCGACCGGCTGGACCTCCAGATAGTCGTAGAACTGAACGATCTTCGCAATCTGGGAAGCAGGCTTCTCCTCAAAGATGGCCTTGTACAGCTCTCCCGCCGAGCAGGCCGAACCGAGGATCAGGCCTTCACGATACTTTATGAGCAGCGAGCGCGGTATGCGCGGCCGCTTCTTAAAATACCGCAGATGGGACTCGGAAATCAGCGTATAGAGATTCCGTCTCCCCTGCTCATTTTTGGCCAAAATGATAATGTGGTAGTAAGGCAGGTTGCGTATCCGCTCGTCGGAGACCATGCCTCTGGCATTCAGTTCTTCATAGGTTGAAACACCCTGTTTCTTCATGGCGTCCATGAGCTGCAGGTAAATCTGCGCAAGTGCTTCTGCCCTGTCTCCCGCCCGGTGCGGATTAGCGCAGTTGACTTTAAAAGCCTTAGTCAGTTTATCAAATGTTCCCCTGCTCACATGCGGCAGAAGAAAACGAATGCAGGAAGGTATATCGACGATCGTGTGCTCTCTGCCGTCCATTTGCCAGTTAACGCCGCTCATCTCACACGCGTGCTCGATAAAAGCGGCTCCCATTTCCGCGTCGTAGGATACGAGCGGAGCGCCATCTGCAAATGCAAGAAAGTCCGAGACCGCCTCCCCCAGCGCTTTTCCCCGGGCTACATGGCTGTCGCCGATGCCGGTCTCCCGCGTGAACTTGAAAGGAAGAGGCTTGCCGGGATTAATGATCGCGGAGAAACTCTCCGTGATGTTGCCCTTGCAGATCTTGTGAGCTGCAATTTCTATGAGGTCATGCGAAAGGATCGACGGACCTGTCGTCACGACAGAAAACACGCATACCGGATCCTGCGTGCTTATATCAGCCGGTCCGGTGACAAGAGTCGTCATGTCATCGACAAGGTAGCCCTCGCAGCCGTAGATGACCTTGAAATCCGGATCTTTTTCATTTGACGCGTGATGGGCTTCCGGGAAAGCCTGAACAACGCCGTGGTCCGTGATGGCCAGAGCTTTCATTCCCCACTTTTTAGCCTGACCGATGATATCCTTCGCGGATGAGACCGCGTCCATATCGGACATTTTGGTATGGCAGTGGAGCTCGACGCGCTTGACCGGGGCCGTATCCATGCGCTCTTCCTTGAAAGAACCAATCTTCTTGATGGAATAGACGGTCTTGATCATGACCTCCTTCTCGAACTGGTCGAAATCCATCATTCCCTTGACAAGGAAGCAGTTGCCTTTCCTGAACGCCTCCGCATACTGATCCATCTCCTCCGGGAGGAGCCAGAGCTTCATGCGGATGCTGTCCGTATAATCCGTCATCGCGATATTCAGAATAATCTTTCCGTTTCTGGTCTCCCGGCTCTCACTGCCGAAGACGCAGCCGCGGATAACTACTTCATGCGGGTCTTCCCCGAGGTCGGCGATCGGCGTCGGTTCCTCGCTGATTCCCTTTCCGAGAATGACATCCGGGTCGCTCGAGATGAATGTCTTCTGCTGGCGGTATTTCTTTTCTGAAGCATTCGGAAGCTTCTGCTGTTTTTCCTGATTCTCCTCGTGCTTTTCTCTCCGGCTCGCATTCTTTCTCAGGACATCGTTGACCTTATTCCTGATGCGCTCGTCATCCGCCTCAAAGAGACTTTTTGTGTTGGCCGGGGTGAGGTCGCCCTCAACGTGAATGTCTGCAAATCCGGCCCGCTCCGCAAATATCTTATCCAGATACTCTACGAGCTGATTCTTGCGCTCGCGGGAAACAATCGTCTCCGGGATAGCGGCGTATATCGTGTTCCCGTCAAATTCAAGATTGGTGTGCAGGAACATCTGATGGAGGAGAGGACTGACTTCCTTGAGTTCAAGGAGCATGCTGGACCTGTAGTATTTGTAAAAGTTCTTCGGTGTGTACTGCGAAGACAGCACAAAGCGCTCGACGATTTTGACCTCCATCGTGACATTTTCGAATATCTGTCCGGCGATCGCGTCCTCGACTTCATATATATACTGCTTCTTTATCCAGTTCTCTGATGTTATATAGACATGTAGGCGATTCCTTGCCTGGTTGATGGCCAGTCTCGTTACAGTGACCCCCTCCATGAGATCACGTATCTCCCTCGGGAGATCGAGGCCGGGAAAAGCCTTAAGGAATGTCATCCTCTTATCGGGCATGTATTATCTCCAGTTCAATAATTCATCTTCAAGGGCTCCGAGAAGTTCACTCTCAGGCACTTTTCTGATTATTTGTCCGTGTTTTATGATCAGGCCTTCGCCTTTTCCGCCGCAGACGCCGATATCGGCTTCGGCTGCCTCACCGGGGCCGTTGACGACGCATCCCATGACAGCTACCTTGATCTCAAGGGGGATGTTCTCAACGAGGCGCTCGACATTATTTGCAAGACTAATTAAATCGATCTGCGTTCTTCCGCAGGTCGGACAGGATACGACTTCGATGTGCCCTCTCCGAAGACCGAGCGTCTGAAGGATCCTCTTCCCTACTCGGACCTCCTCCACGGGATCTCCTGTGAGAGAGACGCGAATCGTGTCGCCGATGCCCTGGCCAAGGATCATGCCAAGGCCGACAGAGGACTTGATCGTTCCGGAAAAGACAGTGCCCGCCTCGGTGATGCCCACGTGGAGCGGGTAGGTGGTCTGCTCAGCGATGAGCTCGTGAGCCCTGACACACATGAGAACATCAGAAGACTTGATGCTGATGACCATGTTGTCATAGCCGAGATCCTCGATGATCTTCACTTTGTCGAGTGCGCTCTCAACAAGACCTTCCGCGGTCACCCGCCCGTACTTTTTGACGATCTCCTTCTCCAGGGAGCCTGAATTGACGCCGACTCTTATCGGAATGCCCCGCTCTTTGGCGACATCGACGACCGCCTTGATGCGTTCGATGCTGCCTATATTGCCCGGGTTGATCCGGATCGCGTCCGCGCCGTACTCCATGGCCGCGATTGCGAGGCGGTAATCAAAATGGATGTCCGCCACGATCGGGATGTTGATCTGTTTCTTTATCTTGGCGAATGCCTCCGCCGCTTCCATGGTCGGGACGGTGCTGCGGATGATCTCGCAGCCGGCATCTTCGAGCTTTCTGATCTGGGCGATAGTCGCCTCAAAATCCTCTGTCTTCGTGTTGGTCATAGACTGGACAGTGATCGGGTTTCCTCCTCCGATGATTCTGTCTCCGATTCGAACTTCTTTTGTATGATCTCTGTACATGGTACGCGCCTTTCATTTTGAGGACATTTCTTGGATCATATGGATATTCGCTCAGCGAGAAATATGTACCTGCCACTGATGCCGGCTGACCATAAGACCCTATAGGTTTCTAAATTATATCACATTCAAGCTCATATCTCCATTTTTATGATATAATTCTTTGGCAGGCGTGAACATTAGGCGGAACTGCGGTAAAAACAATTCAGACAGACTGCACGGGGATCCATTACCGGCGCAAGCATCATCTTCATCGAAAAACGTCGTTCCTTCCTTGCGAACTAAGTAAATGCATACGCATTTACTGATTTCTCAGTCGGACCGACAATGTTTTTCTCACGAAGATAGATGCTTTGCTGCCGGATACGAAGTACAGGAGCAGTCTGTCTGAGCTGTTACCGAATAAATAAGTTAAGTAATGTTACTTGGAGATTGTAGTTCCTAAATAAGGGCCTAAAACTTCCCACTTAAAGATAGCGAGAGCGTCCCTGTGAAGTAATATTTTATCGATGAGACACTTTCATTTTTGGGTGGGAAGTTTTAGCTTTTGGTTTTCGGAGGTATATTATGAACTGTATTGTAGCGGTAGACGCTAACTGGGGGATTGGGAAGGATAATGATCTGCTCATCTCGATCCCTGAGGATATGAAATATTTCAGGAAAGTCACAGCCGGGAAGACGCTCATCTATGGGCGAAAGACGCTTGAATCGTTCCCCGGGCAGAAACCTCTGCCGAAGAGGCGCAACATTGTCATCACAAGAAATGCCGCCTATGGCGGGAACGGAGCCGAAGTCGTAAACTCCGTGGACGAGGCGCGTCTCGCAGTGAAGGACGAGGACCCGGACAACGTGTTCGTCATTGGCGGCGGTGCCATCTACCTCCAGATGCTGCCCTTCTGCACCCGGGCTTATGTTACCCGGATCGGCAAAGTTTTCGATGCGGACACCTTCTTCCCGGATCTGGACAGTGATCCTGAGTGGAAGATTGAGAGTGAATCGGAGACAATGAATTATGAGGGGATCTCCTACCGCTTCGTCATTTATAAAAGAATTTGATCAAGACCCAAAAAAGCTGCCGCGCGTCAGCCCGGCAGCTTTAATATTTCATTACAAACCTTTTTCACCTGCATTTAAACCGCAATCGGAATATTCTTTATCTGCGGCCCATGCTGATAATTCTCGACAATCAGGTCATCCGTAGTGAATTCGTAGAAATCCTTCACCTCCGGATTCAGCGTGACCTTCGGGGCATCAAATGTCGGACGCGAAATCAGCTCCTCGATCAGCGGCACATGGCGGTCATAGATATGAGCGTCCGCGATCATGTGGACGAGCTCGCCCGGATACATGTCACAGCTCTGTGCGAACATCATGAGAAGAATCGCGTACTGGCACACGTTCCAGTTGTTGGCCGCGAGCACATCCTGCGATCTCTGGCTGAGCACCGCGTTCAGCGTGAGCTTGTCTTCGCCCGGCCGCTGCGTGACATTGAAGGTCACCGACCATGCGCACGGGTAAAGATTCATCTCATGCAGGTCCGCATGATTGTATATATTCGTCATGATGCGGCGGCTGTACGGATTGTTCTTCAGGTCAAAGAGAACACGGTCGACCTGATCGAACATCCCCTCTTTGTATTCATGCTTAACGCTCATCTGATAACCGTAAGCCTTGCCGATGGAACCGTCCGCATCCGCCCACTCGTCCCAGATATGCGAATGAAGATCATGGATATTGTTGGACTTCTTCTGCCAGATCCACAGAATCTCGTCCATCGCGCTCTTTAAAGCCGTCCGGCGCAGCGTGATTGCCGGGAACTCCTTTCGAAGGTCATACCGGTTGCACACACCGAATTTCTTGATCGTATAAGCCGGAGTGCCGTCCTCCCAGCGGGGGCGGACTTTCTGGCCGCGGGTGTCGGTGCCATTTGCAAGAATATCCTTGCACATATCAATAAAAATCTGATCTGCCAGACTCATTTCTTTTCCTCTTTGTCGTCTTTTTCCTCTTTGGGCTTCTTCGGAATACGTCCGTACAGCTTCGTCATCCTGCGGATACTCTCAGCAAGCTCTCTCGACAGGAAATTCGGGCGAATTCTCCATGTCCAGTTCGTTCCAAGGGTGGACGGATGGTTGATTCTCGCCTCGTTGCCGAGTACAAGGTAATCCTGGATCGGGACGATGCACAGATCCGCGACACTTGCCATGGCGCAGCGGATGAAATCCCATGTGAATGCGCCGTAGTCTGTATAAATGGAGTTGATATACTGTCTTGCGAAGTTGCGATCCTGCTCATTTATGTTCTCGATCCAGCCGCGGGTCGTCTCGTTGTCGTGAGTGCCTGTGTAGACGACGCAGTTGTGGTCATAGTTGTGCGGAAGATAATCGCTCTCCTCGCGTGAGTCGAACGCGAACTGAAGAACTTTCATTCCCGGGAAGCCTGTATCCTTTACAAGCTTGATGACGCTCGGTGTGATGAAGCCGAGGTCTTCAGCGATGACAGCGACGTCGCCGAGCTGCTTCTTGATTTCCTTGAAAAGAGCAATGCCCGGTCCCGGCATCCACTCGCCGTTCTTTGCCGTCTTCTCGCCGTAAGGAATCTCGTAGTACTCATCGAACGCGCGGAAATGATCGACGCGGAGCACATCGCAGAACTGCAGATTGTGCTCGATGCGGCTGATCCACCAAGCGAATTTGGTCTTCTTCAGATATTTCCAGTCATAAATCGGGTTGCCCCAGAGCTGACCGTCCTCAGAGAACGCGTCTGGCGGGCATCCGGCGACCTTAGTCGGGATATTTTCCTCATCAAAGAGGAACATCTTCGGGTTTGCCCATGTGTCAGCGCTGTCGAATGCTGTGTAGAAGGGGATGTCGCCTATGATCTTGATCCCGTTTTCATTGGCATACGCGCGAAGTTTCTTCCACTGCTTGTGGAACTCATACTGCTGGAATGAATAGAACTCAATCGTATCGGCATACTCTTCTCTGGCCTTCTCGATGGCTTCCGGCTCACGCGTGCGGAGGCTGACGTCCCAGTCAATCCAGCTCTTGCCTTCATTTGCACTCTTTAATGCCATGTAGAGACCGTAGTCGACCAGCCAGTCCGCTTCCTCTTCCTTGAAGGGGGCGTACTCCGGATCCGGATTCTGCATGAAGCGATCGAAGGCGATCCGAAGGAGCTTGAAGCGGTTATTGTAGAGCGCGCCGTAGTCAACTACCTCAGAATTATTTCCGAAGTCGAACGCGTTAATTTCGTGTACAGAGATCAGCCCGTCCACAACGAGCTGCTCAGGGCTTATGAAGTAGGGATTTCCTGCAAATGTTGAAAAGCTCTGATACGGTGAATCACCGAAACCTGTCGGTCCGAACGGGAGGACCTGCCAGTAGCTCTGGCCGGATTCCTTCAGGAAATCAACAAATTCATAGGCTTCCGCCGAAAAGCATCCGATACCGTACTTGGACGAGATCGATGAGATCGGGCAAAGAATTCCACTTTCACGCATAACTGTTACCATCCTCGTTTTTATTTTTCATCGGGGCTGTGCGTCGCGCACGTCCCGTTTGGTTCTCTTTTGGTGTGTTTCACACTGAGACCGGTTTTGGGCTTCCATATGTGAGAAATTGCACATATCACTGTAACTGTTTTGAGCCCTATTGAGATATATTACACTATTTGTAGTATTCAGTAAAGAAAAAAGCTGTGAATTATTGACAAGAGCTGTGCATAATATATCGGTTGAGTCAGGGCAGGACCTGCGCTTTCCTGTGAAGATAATATCTGCGTCGGATATAATCCCGAGACAGCCTGCCGGAGTTATTTCGTCGTCAGGCAGGCTGCTCCTGCAGATCGCAGCCGGCTGCGGGGCATTCATCTTCGTGAGAAAAACATTGCTGGTCCGACCGAAAGATCAGAAGATGCGAATGCATCTTCTAAGCTTGCAGGGAAGGACCTGCGTTTTTCGATGAAGATGATGCCTCACAGCCGGCTCTTGAACTTGGCATATGGCCATCACAGAAGCAGGGCAAGATCCACGACCAGCATAGATAAAATGCTGAAGCAGGCCGCATACCCTACGAATTTCCCATAGCCGTGCATCTTAACATCCAGATCGATACCCGCGATCCCCAGAAGCAGCAGCGGCTGAATCGGAAGGAAGTAACGGCTCTGAACTCCGGTGACCGTCCCTCCCGCCATATCGGACGAGATAATGTACAGCGACAGAACAATCAGGACCGCCTCGACCGCAAAAAGAATGAAGCAGGACCTGCGGAAATCCCCAGGTATTTTCTCACTTTTTTTCGCAGGCTTGTCCTCAGTAAAGAAAACCGTGAAGAACGGCAGCACCGTCGTAAACCTTGCAATCGCTGCGACGCCCGCGCTCTCCTGCAGGGACTTGATACTCCCTGTCAGATAGTAGATATTCTTATCGAGCCAGTTCATGATCATTCTGACAACGAGCACCGGATATTTTCTTACAAATGCAATCTGGCCGTACACGTCAGTCCCGCTCGTCAGTCTCTTATCATTATAAGTGAACTGGCCGAACAGCCGCACCTGCCACACAGCCTCAAATGCCGCGATTGCCAATATGGCCACCGCCGTCGGTATAAAGCGCTTCATGCCGAACCGCTTTGTAGGAATCAGCAAAATGAGCAGAAGCACCGGCGTATAGACGAAAACTTTCATCGACAGGATAACACCTGCGCAGGCAACGAGGATTGCGCAGTCCGAAAGCGGCACTCTCGGGTGCTTTCCCGGTGCCACAAAATAGTGCTTAAGAATCACTGCGACATAGAGCAGCGAGCAGCCGATGAGCAGCGGATCTGTCGAGAAGCTTCCCGCGAGATAAACGGAGCCGCTTGCAAGGCCGACGATGAAGAACACATTTCGATAGCACGGAGCCTTCTTGTAGGCAGCATAGGCAAGACCGATATAAGAAAGAAAATTCGTAAGTCTGCCCATGTAGATCTGAGCAAAGAAAGGCATATGCAGCACACGGGAAATGACCAGACCGACCGCTGCCGGGATATAGCCGACAGGCAGATAATACGACGCGTAGCCGTTCTCGTAGAACGTATCCATAGCCCCGTTCACTGAGACTGTCCAGTAATCGATATGTTCCGTCAGAGTCCGAAGGGTCAGCTGATTTTCCGGGTGGCGCAGGATCGCGGCAAGGCCGGCGGGGACATAGTCACCGACAAGTCCGGCTTTATTTGTGACCTGCAGTATGTGACCGCGGCTCATCATATAGCAGCGGAAAAAATGGGTGGCCTCATCGATCGGCATCGGGAAAGGCGTGAGAAAAATCGTCGGAAGTCCGAGCACGACCGCAAGAGCCAGAAAATCCTCTTCCGCGGAGCCGTCGACAAACGCGACAGCCATGACAGACAGAACAATGACCATGAGCCAGGCCATGAACACGACAATGCTGAAGCCGTGTTCTTTTTCGGCTTTTACCTCTGTTGCCGCCTTTACAGCAGGAGAAGAATCAGTCTGAGACTCCCGTGCGGACGACACACTGCTCTCGTCATCAAAAACATCCCACGCATCGCGGACAGACTCCGTCTCCTCCGGTTTGCTCTCATCGATAAGTTCCTCGCGTACCTGAGCTTCCCTGAGGCGGTCGGTCCGTTGGAAGTTCGTGACGTCATTTGCAAATAACACAAAAATCCAAAAGATCGCAAGCAGCACGATCATGATCTTCTTGAACTCCATCTTTCGGATCTTATGCACTGTACTCTTCTTGGCCATTCAATTTCCTCTAATCCACGAGCTGCATGATCTCATCCTGCAGAGCTTTCTTTCTGTCACGCAGGAGCAGCAGCTTATTGTATTTATAGAAAGAATCACTGCCATACTGTTCAACAAAACGCATGGCAAAATGTCCGCGGGTAAGTTCCGTCAGGAACATGACGATCTCCTGACTCTCACCGTAGACAGAATTCAGGAATGCAAATGCATTCTCCAGATGCATGCCCGTAAGAGACACATTCTCTTTTCTGGATGCTTCGCGGTCTGCAAACCAGCCCTTTACCAGCCTGTAATCGCCGGCAGCGTCTCCGCCCGCTTCCCTTGCCAGAATCCCCGAAAGATCATGCAGTATTCTCGCAGCCGTGCGGCCGGTCCTCTCCTCCTCGCGGGACAACATCTGGGCATTCTTTTTTCTGTCCAGTTCATCCGACAGCGCATCACAGTGATCACGGACCAGCGCAAGCACCGACCCGCCTTCAGAATCGGCGGCGATCTCCGAGCGGATTTGCTTAAGTATGCCGAAGAGTTCCGTCTGGACCTTCTTCTCCTCATCGCAGTCGGTAAACTCCTGCGTGAGACTGGCGACCAGAAGACCAATGAGGCTCAGTTTCTCATCAAAGCCTGCGTTTTTCAGCATCTCCGTATCTTCAGGCATTCGTCCCGCAAGCACATCAGGGATGCGGTAAATATTCCTGTATTTGTTCCAGAGTTCATAATAGACCGCAAAGCTTCTCGCGATCTCGGGATCCTGCAGGAATGCTCCGATCAGGTTCTCCGTGACAGGTTGTCCGAGCTTCTCATAGACCTTCAGGGAATCCGACAGATCCTCCCAGGATCTCGCGGTGACGAACTTCTTTCCGTCGGCATCGCTCTTCACCTCATAAAAATGCTCCTTTCGGATCTCGAGATAAGCGGGAATCGAGCCGTGGATCGCGTTCCTGTAAGCGTACTCCTTGAAGACCGTGAAGTCATGATCCACATCCAGCTTTTTCACACGGTCCAGCGTGACGATGTCGAAATCTCTGACAGACCGGTTGTACTCCACCGGGTTTCCCGCCGTAACGAGCACGTAGCCGTCCGGCAGCCGGTGCGTTCCGAATGTCTTGTACTGCAGGAACTGGAGCATAGTCGGCGCAAGGGTCTCTGAGACGCAGTTAATCTCATCGAGGAAGAGAATACCTTCGCTGACGCCGGACCTTTCTATCTGTTCATATACGGACGCAATGATCTCGCTCATCGTATATTCCGTCACAGAGTATTCCGTTCCTCCATAACTGCGCTTTGCGATATACGGAAGACCGATGGCGCTCTGGCGTGTGTGATGGGTGATTGTGTAAGATACGAGACCGATTCCCATCTCCTCCGCGATCTGCCGCATGATGGCTGTCTTGCCGACGCCGGGCGGTCCCATGAGAAGAACCGGTCTCTGCCTTTCCCGGGGGATCTCATACGTCCCGTTCTCATCCTGCGCAAGATACGCTCCTATTGTGTATATAATTTCCTGTTTTGCTTCTTTAATGTTCAAGTTATGCTCCTTATTCTCCGAACTGCGCTTCAGTCATTTGCCAGATAGAGACGGACAGCCCACGGGGGCACCGGGCGCTCGCTCATGTCTTCCCGCGGGAAAACGAAAGCAGTCTCATAACTTCGGGCAGTCTCCGGATAGATGCCGTAGCCGTCCGTAAAGTAAATGAGGCCTCGCAGATACTTAAGCTCACCTCGCGCTTGCAGGTCGTCGACGTATGCAAATGCCGGCCGGAAATCCGTTCCGTACCCGCCCAGAACTTCAAATGAATCCAGATACTTCCTCATCTCGTCCGGATCGTGAATGACGAGGACCTTCTGGACCTTGTCATCACACTCAATGATGTGCAAGTTGATCCTGTGAAAGAAGGTTTCCTGCTCGGCAAGGACCGCAGCCGTCTCCGTGAGGAACCGCTCCACGAGATCTGCCTGGCAGGATGCGGACGTGTCAATGACGATCACAAGCTCTTCGATCTTCCTGGCCTCGCGGTACTCATTCTCCTCAATCAGCGGCATGTTGCCGTACAGCTCCATCCCATAATTATAGAATCCATAATCAAATGAATCAAGGTCGACCCGGGCTTCCTCTCGCACTACCGCGAATCGACGCAGATAGTCTCTGTAGCTGATCTTCTTCCCTGCCTGCACAGCCAGAATGCGGCGCAGCGTTCCTGTCTCCGAGCTGATCTCCTTCCCGAATGAATCGAGATAGGCAAGCATACGCTCGGCCTTAGTTTTCCACTCCTCCAAAGACTGCTCTCCCGGGTCCGTCATCTCATCCGGCGGAGTCTTCTGATTCTTTTTATCTCCGTCATCCTTCTGATCCTCAAGTTTTTCCCAGAAAGAGTGATCATCCATGAGGAACTCGTTTCTCAGTCTGTCCTCCGTGTCAAAATCCGGAGGATTCTCGGTGAAATAGCGGTATATCTTTTCAGCCGTCAATACATGTACGGCCTCCGTCAGTCTCTCGTACCACTCCACCCTGAAATCATGGACCGTTCTCGATATGGGAGGACAATTCTCTATCGAATCAATGATGTGCTCGGCGGCCATATCGCAGGACAGATTCCACGTGATCCGATCCTCGATGTCCTCCCGGAACGGGTGCAGCAAAAGACAGTGCATGATCATATGCAGGTAGAGTCTCGGCAGCAATTTCGGATCATTAAGGAACGTCTGGATCAGATACTGCGGATTATAGCGGATAAAGGCTCCGTCGGTCCCCACCGTGAAGGTCGACAGATCCATCTTCCAGCCCAGAATATCCAGGGCAGCTCCCATATAGTGCATAGACAGATAGAGTTCTGTCCTCGTCTCGTTCAGAATTTTCTCACCGGCCTCCTCGAGGGCGATTCGTGTTTTCATCTTATTTCCTCAAAGGTCATCAAGGTCAAATGTGTCGAAATCCGCGGGCTTCTCTACCCGCCCGTATTCCATCAGTGTCGCGACGAGCTCCGGGTCATGCAGCTCCACCGCGATCGGAATAGCCCTGCTCACATCGCCGGGACCTGCCAGCCCTTCCGACAACATGAACATACATCTCTCCCGTTCGCCCTTCCCCGCCAGCCAGGGAAGGATATCCCCCGCGTTCTCTGTCAGGTAATTTCTGTACTGCTCCGTCGCTTTGTCAGACAGGCTCTCCGGATACATGAGCCTCATGAGCGCAATCTCCGCTCCGGTCTGTATGCCGTCATAGGTCGCCCTCACAAACAGCTTCTCGTACTCTCGCGTGTTAATTCCTCCGCGGAGCACGGTCTCCCTGAAGGCCCAGCCCGATCCCTCGGTGAATGTGTGGATAGCTCTTGCAAATGTATCCTCGTCAAACCCTCTCGTATACCTCGGAAAATAGTATCCTTCCGTGTGATCATCATACTCGAGGATCACGCGAAAAGCGTAGTCCACATCTCCGAGCAGATCCCGAAGGACCGTCAGCCGATTCCTCCTCATCCGAATCACAAGCTCGCTCATCTCATCGCAGAAGCGGATCGCGCCGAAGCCCCATCCGTCTATCATGTCGCTCATCGTAATCTTCCTGAGAGACCGGCAGCCGTAGAAAGCGAACGCGCCGACTGACAGGATCGTCCCCGGCAGAATGATTTCCTCCACATTGGGGAGTCTTTCAAATGCGTGCGGGGCGATCATTTGCACCGGAACCCCATCTACACAGGCAGGAAGACGAAGGACCCGCTCTGCATGGAGGCAGCCGGTCAGTTCAATATACGGTTCTTTTTCGTCATGGATCACATACGTAAAATTCATTTTGCGTACCGGTCTCCTATCACACAGTTACATTTTCATCAGATTATCGGCCTGGCCGTTATCATGCCGCCACCATAGATAGCAGGTCCCTGATATCACCGTTCTCATGCGGTCATACATAATGGCAGACCTGCTCTGCGGTTCGACAAAAGCTATTATAACAAAAACATGGCATCTTAGGAACGAAAAAGACAGGTAACAAAAAATACCGCCTCATATGTCAGTGTGTATCAGCAGCACTGTCATATGAGGCGGTATTGATTCTAAATTTTTCTCATTGTCCGCGAGCAATATCCATGATCATTATTCTTTATCTCCGCCAGGTGTGTCCGCAGCCATTATTCTTTATCTCCGCCGGCTGTGCCCACGGCCGTTATTCCTTATCTCCACCGGCTGTGCCTGCGGCCGTTATTCTTTATCTCCGCCGGCTGTGCCCACGGCTGTTATTCCTTATCTCCACCGGCTGTGCCCGCAGCTGCCCCACTCTCTTTCCGCTTTTTGAGCCAAGGCAGCAGGTAGTCATGATAGAGAAAGCTCAGCACTGCTGCTGTCGGGATCGATAGGAGAATGCCAAGGACGCTGAACATGTTCCCGAGTACAATCGTCGAGGACAGGATCAGAAGACCCGAGACACCGAGCGAACCGGAGAACAGCCTCGGTTTCAGAATATAGCCATCCACCGTCTGCAGCAGCAAACAGAAAATCACGAATCCAAGAGCGCTCATAGGCTTTATCAGGATGAGGATAAAAGCACCGATCGCGCCGCCGACAATCGGTCCGAAATTCGGGATCAGATTCGTCACCCCGACTACGACCGAGATCAGACCGACATAGGGCATCCCGGTAACGGTCATAAAGACCGCATTGGCCGAGCCAATGATCAGAGCGTCCAGAAGACTCTGCACGATATAGTTGATGAGAATATTGTCACAGCGAACAACGAAATCCCTGAAAAGCTTATATCCCGTCTCCGGGAGCACAAGGCTGAACAGCTGCTTGACGCCATTTACGACTCTCTTGCTGTCCATCAGCAGATAGATCGCCAGGATCATCGCTATGACGGTCGACGCGATATTTTTTCCCGAGCTGGCGGCAAAGCCCACGATATTGCCGGCATTTTCCTTAATGAAATTCGTGACGGACGTCAGTGAATTCTGGGAAAACGTCATAAAGCTCTCCTGATCAATGAGGTTATAAAGCGAGCTGTTTTCAATCAGATTCATGAGGGATGTGGCGTAGCCGTCGATATTTGCCGAAAAAAGAACAATGCTGTCAATGAGCTGCGGGAGCAGCGTCCAAATCAAAAGTGTCATTGCGAGCAGCATGACTGCAACGGCAAAAATGACTGAAAGAGCCCATCGGGTCTTGTCGAACACTTTTCCGCGGAACACTTTCATGCTGAAGAAAATAGCCAGCGGGCTCAGCAGATAGGCGAACACTGCACCCAGAATGACAGCTCTGAAATATCCGACAAAGGTGCCAAGCGCTGAGAGTACGGCAGACAAGTTGTTTAAGATACAATACAAAATGACGCCGATGCACGCTATGACTGCTCCGTTAAACCATGGCTTCTTTGATAGGTTCTTCACAGCTTGCCTCCTGTTCCTCATATCAAAACGAATTCTTGTGACCCATTATAGCAGATATGTTTGTGATCACCATAATTAAATTATCGATTTGGGAAAATGCTGCATGAAAAGAAAAAAGAAGCGCGAGATGGTGCTGCGTGCCTGTGGCACGCGTTTAGCACCGACCGGAGCGGAGCGGAGACCGCTGGGCGCCAGTGGCGCCCGTTTAGCGCCGACCGGAGCGGAGCGTAGACCGAACCCGCGAGCGGCGCTGCGTGCCAGTGGCACGCGTTTGGCGCCGACCGAAGCGGAGCGGAGACCCGATCCCCGTTCCTAAAATTGCGCAAAAAAAGAAGCGCGAGACGGGGATCGAACCCGCGACCCCCACCTTGGCAAGGTGGTGCTCCACCGCTGAGCCACTCGCGCATTGTCGTTTGACGACAAAAAGAATAATACACTATCCGTGCGGATATGTCAACAAAAATCTTTCATAAAGTTTGCTTTCGGCTCCTTGGTCCCATACCTTCGTAAGAATGCAGCCCTTCCTACGATATCGGCCGGCTTCATAGCGTGCGGAGCATATCCCGACGTAGTTATTTCCTCGCCAGCACTGTGATCCACGGTTTAGAGGGATGATGATAACTCTTAACTTTTGAAAAGCCTGCGGCTTTCAGCGCTGCTTTGATTTCCTCCGCCGTATAGTTCTTCATCCCGTCAATAATCTTTTCAAACTTCAGGCTTGTTGGATCGGTCCCGTCCGATTCATTACAAATCATGAATATTCCGCCGGGCTTTAACACCTTCGCTACCTGAGCAAAGCATTTCTCAAGTCCCGGCCAGAAGTAAACAGTTTCAAATGCCGTGGCAAGGTCGAACTCTCCCGCAGGAAGCTGAAGTTCTGACACATCCCCCTGCAGGACTTTGCATCGTCCTGCGGCGATCATGGTCTTGTTGTAATCCCTGGCCTTCTCCACGGATAGTGTGGAGTAGTCTACCGCAGTCACATGGGCTTTCGGATATTTCTTCAGCAGCTCGCCTGCATTCCGTCCGCCGCCGCAGCCCAGATCCACGGCTCTTCCCGGTGTCATCTCAGGCAAATGCATAAAGCCCCAGTCTGCTAACTTGGCGTGCCCGGAATTCATGCCGCCCAGCATCATTTTTCCAAGAAACCCTTCCGGCTTACGCGTCTGACTCACAAAATTCTTAAACAATCCCATTTTCAATCCTCCTTAAATACTTTTACTGCGATCCCATCATTCCCCTGCATCCGGTTCATGCCGGACACTCCAGAAATCTTTTTACTTCTTTGGCAAACCGCTCCGGAAACATCATCACCAGCTCCGCATGAGCCAGGCCTTTGAACTCTCTGAGAACGGTCTGAGGATAGGTCCGACAAACGAATTCGATATCGTGCTCTTTCACTCTTGCCCGTTTCTCTTCCTCTCCGTACCAGTACTCTATTTTTGTGTTTACCCGAGGAACATCATCCGGCATGGAGTAATTATCCGTGGACCAGAAAACATTATAAATCGTTCTCGGTGAGTAATGCTTCTTATAGAATTTCAGCAGAGCGCGATAATGTTTCTCCGGGTCCTCACCCTTAGGAGTCCACCTCTCCGGCGGGCAGGCGAGCTTCATCATCCGAAGGGACCTGGTACCCAGCATGATCATGATCCAGTCCTTGACAGATATCAGTCTGCAGATCAGCTTTGGGTACGGATACGGCGTGATCCCGGCATCGATGATCGCTTTATCGACAGGGATGTCCTCTGTTGCCAGAAAGCGGATTACGGCAGCGCCGCCCATGGAAACGCCGTACATCGCGTCTACCCGGTTGATTCTTTGCCTCCTCAGATACTTTGCGGCATCGCCGGCGTATTTTTCCAAAGAAACAAATTCGGTACCGAGCCCATCATGACCGTCCGCGATAAAGAGATATACATGATAGTCCTTGGCCATCTCCTCGGCAGATGCCTTGAACACCCACCATGGTTCGACCGCGCATTGAAACATGACGAACAATTTCGTATGTTCTTTTCCAAACTCATACACTTTCATTTTTTAGTGCCTTTCTCATAACTGCCACTGCACAGGGAATGCGACCGTCAGCCAATACAACCTTCACATCGGGATACCCTGCGTCCAGGAAAAACTCTTTATAACTGTTCACCGTAAACTGCCTCTTAAAATCCGCGCCGGCTTTTCCGATGGCTCCTGCAAACCCGCTTGTTTTTCCCCTGCCGTCTTTATTCATGTAGGTCGGGATAATCAGCATACCGCCGTCTTTGCAGACTCGGTTCATTTCACTCAGTGCTGTCAGCGGGTTGTCCAGCAGGTGGATCACGTTTCCGGCTACGACCTTATCAAAACTGCAGTCCGCAAAAGGAAGTGCAGTGATGTCAGTCTGAGCATAAGTTATGTTGCGAAAAACACGACAGTTCTTTTCAGCTTTCTTCAGCATCTTCTCAGAGAAGTCCGTTGCTGTAAGCTGTCTGCATTTCGGCGCAATAACGGCGCTCAGAAGCCCTGTTCCGCAGGCACATTCGAGCACAATATCACAGGGCTCGATCAGATTCCTTACAATCTTCTTCAGCTGCTTGTGCGTCTTCCTGTTAATAACATTGACGAAGATATCATATACACCTGCCACTTTATCCCAAAACATCCTGTTACCTCCCGATGAAGCTTTCTATTTCTTCGACGTATTCCTTTGGATGGGCTGCCATATAACCGCAATGCTGGAAGCCTTGCCTGATCACAAGCTCTGCCTGCGGCATATAGACCGGAATCGTCTTCTTTGAGTATTTCCAGTCAAAATCTTTTTCACCAAAATCAAGATGAAGTTTTTTCTGCTCATCATTTGTCAACTTTCGCAAATCATAATGGCAGCAAGCGTGACATATCGCATCAATGTCGTCTACTGTGATTCGCTCAAAGTTCTTTGTCATCATCTTTGCGAAGTCATAGCCATACATCTGAACCAGAGAAGGAGAGGCTTCCGCCTTCGTCTTTGCAAGCTTTTTCTTGCGGCTCCTGAACATCCTCTTCATGAACCATTCGGCAAAGCCTGCGTCCCTGCTTAGAGCAACACCGTCAAACCAGGCATGGTGAACCGAAAAAGCCGGGTCAAGAAAAATTCTGTAGCCGAGCGCCACACCCAGAGATGCGCCATAAATGAGTTCGATCTCTGTATACCCTGAATCAAGCAGAAAACTTTTCAGTGTTTTATATTCTTCATCGGCACTGATATAAGCGCCGGCTTTCCCGTGACCGCCCTGATCCGGCGCAATAAAGTGATATTCCTTATGGAAATACGGATGCATCAGCTGATACAGATCCTCGCCGGATACCATCATCGGCGCAAGAAGCAGGACGATAGGATCATTCTTGTTTCCGTATTCATTGATAAACATATGTCCTCCATTTTCTTAGCATCAACTAACTTTGTGACAAAAAATTACTTCCGTATATTCTCATCGGCGTTACTGCCAGAAGAAGATTGCTTTGCTTTCACCCCCGGAGTGAGCCGCTTCGGTTTTATTGCATTCTCCGGAACAGCCTAGGCATGTCCGAAGCGTTCGCAGCCCGGTATCCTTCCTTCCAATATGTACTGATTCACCCAACGTACAGAGACTCCCCATTTGTCGGCTGTCTGCTGAACTGATAGATATCCTTTCAATCTGCACCTCTTTCTGATAAAAAGCCTGTGAAAAGACCAAAACAAAAAGGCAGGTTAGCACCATCTAACCATTAGTTAATTATATTCCATGAGGGGAATGAAATCAAGGGGGAAACCGCTTACAAAGTGCGTGAAGTGAATGGCTGAAGTGAATGAATGCCGAATTGAACAATGATGACCGTCGCCAGTGCACAGAAATGGGGCTGTCGCGATAGAAGGTTGTGGCAGCCTTCGCTAATCGAAAAAATCGGGTCTTAACGGCCGAATTATTCTTATTTATAGCTTTGCCTTCGGTAAACTATCTGGTTTAAACCTAATAATCAAGAAGCCGGCAGTCGATCTTGTAAAATATCATACATATGCAGTGCCCTACGAGGGTTGAATCATATACCATAGGCAGTCACACTAGCTCACCTTTTAATAAATCCGCTGACAGTCCGCTGAAAATGCCCAGCATAAAAGCAGTCACGTTTGCAGGTTTTGACACTGGATGACGGTATGGCTTTCTTATGTCAGGTTTTGACCAGCAGTAGATAAAAGGTGGTTTTTACAAATGCTACTGCCCTCCATCTCACTTGGGCAGTCATAAAACGCCGTTCTGAACTAAGATGACTGAATGCCCGCATTCCTGCTTTCAGTCGATAAAGTTGATTTCAATGAAATCTACTGCCCGCCTCTCCACCCGGGCAGTCGCGAAGCGCCGTTTTGAACTATGATGACTGATTGCCCGCATTCCTGCTTTCAGTCGATTAAGTTGATTTCAATGAAATCTACTGCCCGCTTCTCAACACGGGCAGTCATGAAACGCCGTTCTGAACTAAGATGACTGATTTGCCGTCACTCTTGCTTTCAGTCGACTTAGGGTGATTTCAATAAAAGCTACTGCCCTCCATTTCACCCAGCAGTCATGAAGCGCCGTTTTGAGCCAAGATGACTGATTGCCTGCTTTCTTGCTTTCAGTCGATTTAGGGTGATTTCAATAAAAGCTACTGCCCTCAAGCCATCCAGGCAGTCAATGAATGCCGAATTGAACAAAAATGGCTGCCGCACTAGTGCGACAGCCATGTAAAACGCAAAAAAAAAAGCGCGAGACGGGGATCGAACCCGCGACCCCCACCTTGGCAAGGTGGTGCTCCACCGCTGAGCCACTCGCGCATCTGTCAGTACCGCTGACATTGATTACTATACACCATTTAAGGACATGTGTCAAACGTCTTTCTAAAGTTTTTCGATTTGTCCTTATTTTTTGTATTGTATATACAGATTTACAAATTTAACGACTTCTCGCCCGATCACTCCGCCTTTATCAGGGCTGACAGGACATACTGGCTGCTCCTGAAATTCTTCTGGCTGATATTCTCAAGACGGATCAAGTCGACGTCGAGCCACTGCTCCTCCGCCGTCACGAGGACATGGGCGAACAGACACCCGAAACTGAACTCATCCCACTTGCCGAACCGGTCAATATCCCGCTTCTTGGAGAAGAAATGAATCCTGCTCTTCATGATCACGAACCGCCACGGCTGTGAATTCATCGCAGACGGAGCAAGGCGCGCGGCCTCCATGACGTCCTGCGTCCAGTGGCGGGGCTCCTCCTTGAAAATGCACAGCTCGTGCATAGGTATTCTCTTCGCTTCGGTCGCGCGGCGCGTCAGCGCGCCGGCACTCTTTCCGAATGCCATGACAATGACAGGTTCAAGGTCATCGCGTTTCTGTCTGTAGCTTACACCTCCGAGGAAACAACTCCCGAGCCCCAGCGTAAGCATATAGAGGCTGAGCTGCTCCATAATACAGCCCGCATTCATCATAAAGCGGTCTTTCTTCTCGGAATATATAGTCAAATAATACGGCGCACGCACTCCGAAAAATCCTTTTGGCGCATGCTTTCCATCTGTGTTGTCGGTAATGCCGATTTCTGTCCGAATACCCGGAAACAACGAGGGCGCCTCCTCATAAAACGCGCCGATCGCGGCAAGCTTGGAAGCTTCCACCGGCTCCATCAGATATTTCCGTGTCGATTTTCTCTGGAAAATTGCTTCATATAGATTCATGCGAATAAGTTTACCGCATGTTTTGGTGAATTTCAACCTAACATTTGCATTTTGGCTATTTCTCCCATTTCTTTATCGAATTAACGAGGTAAAGTACAGATTTTTATTTGACATCAGAATTCTGAGGACTATAATGGTAAATGTTTATATTTATTGTTTAATTAATCCGCTCTCACAATTCACTGCGGATATTAAAGCAAAACTATTTTATGAAAAATTGATGGGAGGTAGACAATGGCAAAGCAGAACATTGACTGGGGCAGTCTCGGCTTCGGTTACATTGCTACAGACAAGCGTTATGTTTCAAACTTCAAGAATGGTGCATGGGATGAAGGCGGTCTCATCGACGATCCGATGGTACAGATCACCGAGTGCGCAGGCGTTCTCCAGTATTCCCAGTCCGTATTCGAAGGACTGAAGGCATATGAGACAGAGGACGGCCACATCGTATGCTTCCGCCCGGACCTCAACGCATCCCGCATGGCTGACTCCGCAAGACGCCTTGAGATGCCGCCGTTCCCGGAAGACCGCTTCGTGGAAGCAGTCAAAGAAGTTGTAGCTGCAAATGAATCCTGGGTCCCGCCCTACGGCTCCGGCGCTACACTGTATCTTCGCCCGTATATGTTCGGTTCTGACGCTGTCATCGGCGTCAAGCCTTCAAATGAATATCAGTTCCGCATCTTCTGCACACCGGTTGGCCCGTACTTCAAGGGCGGCGCAAAGCCGATCACGATCAAGATCGCTGACTTCGACCGTGCGGCACCACGCGGAACAGGCCACATCAAGGCTGGTCTTAACTACGCTATGAGCCTTCATGCAATCGTTCAGGCACACAATCAGGGATTTGCCGAGAACTTGTATCCGGATTCAAAGACACGCACAAAGGTCGAGGAGACCGGCGGCGCCAACATCATCTTCATCAAGGGCAACAAGTTCGTCACAGTAGGTTCCCCGACGATCCTTCCGTCCATCACAAGACGCTCTCTTGAGTATGTTGCAGAGCATTATCTCGGCCTCGAAGTCGAGGAGCGCGATGTTCCGCTCACAGAGCTCGGCGAGTTCGATGAGTGCGGTCTCTGCGGCACAGCTGCAGTCATCTCCCCGGTCGGCAAGATCGTAGACGGCGACAAAGTCATCGCATTCCCGTCCGGCATGGAGAAGATGGGCCCGACGATCCAGAAGCTGTACGATACACTTACAGGCATCCAGATGGGCCGCATCGAGGCACCGGAAGGCTGGATCTGCAGAATCAAATAATAAAAATGTATTTTTAAGGGATTGCCGAATCGGCAATCCCTTTTTTACGAAAACTATCACTGCATCGGATTCATAGATGTTATAAGTCCTCTGACCTCGGCAAGGTCATTGATATCCTCCTGCGTCAGCTTCAGATTATAATGGTACGTCTTCCCATTTGGGTCCGTCACCTTGATATCGATGATTGTTCCCTCTCCGATCGCCTGTGCGCGTACCGTTCGAAAGAACGGGACAAGCTTCGGATGAGCCGCGCAGAACCGATCCCAGATGCCCTTGATTTTAAACATGTCCATTGGATTTACTGCCATACATATCTCCTTCGCTTACTTGCCGTTCCTAAACAGGCGGATCTTCTCCAGCGCCTGCACCTTCATCGAGTACACCTCATACTGAATGATTTCCGGCATCTGATTGAAGCCGCTGTTGATTGCAAATATAGCACCCTGGCCGCCCGCAATATTCAGATCCGTAAAAATGTTGATCTTGCTTATTCCGTTATCAATCGCTTTCCTGAAATGATTTTCCGAGAGTCCGGATCCTCCGTGCAGGGTGAGCGGCAGCTGTGTCGCCTCGGAAATTGCCCGGATCCTGTCGAAATCGACTTTCGGTGTGAACGTATACTGACCTTGGGCAGTGCCGACGGCAATCGCAAGCGCGTCAACTCCCGTCATCTCTACATAGCGCTTTGCCTGGTCCGGCGTCGTGTGGTAATCCTTCTTCTCCTCCTCGGAGAGATTAATTGCCTCGGGCACATGTCCGAGCTCAGCCTCCACACTCGCACCGTAGGCATGCGCTACCCGCACCAGTTCAGCCACCTTCTCCGCATTCTCCTCCATGGAGAGTTCGGAGCAGTCATAATTCACGGATGTAAACCCCAGCTTCATCGCTTCAATGCATTTTTCAAATGTTCTTCCGCGGTCAAAATGAACAGCCACATCCACCCTGGCTTTTTTTGCCATTGCGACCGAAAATGCAGCAAATTCGTCGATCGGGCATATATCAAGCTGTCTCTCTTCTATTCCCAGGATGACCGGCGCACCGACCTCCTCTGCAGCTCTTATGACCGCGCGGGCCATCTCCACATTCAGCGTGTTGAAGTGCCCGACTGCATAGTGCTGCTCTCTGGCAGGTTCAAGTATCTCCTTCAGGTTTACCAGCATAAAAGCACCTCCTTTTGTCTTCATTCTGCACCTGTCAATATTTATAAGGTAATTATAGCATGAATTCAGACAATTATACAGAGGCAAAAAAAGAGCTGCCGCATTATGCTGCGCAGCCACTGCATATGTCGGACTTATGCAGCTAAGATCCGCTATATGCAGTGATGCCAGGCAATAATACAACAGCTGATATTTCAATATGAGGTCTGATTAGTGATGGAACAGACGGATACCTGTGAAGGCCATAGCCATGCCGTACTTATCGCAGCACTCGATGACAGCGTCGTCTCTGATCGATCCGCCCGGCTCGGCGATGTACTTGACACCGCTCTTCTTCGCGCGCTCGATGTTATCGGAGAACGGGAAGAAAGCGTCGGATCCGAGAGCGATATCATGAGCCTGATCGAGCCATGCGCGCTTCTCTTCCGGTGTGAAGACTTCCGGCTTCACCTTGAAAATCTTCTGCCATGCGCCGTCAGCCAGGACATCCATATACTCCTCACCGATGTAAACGTCGATCGCATTGTCGCGGTCAGCGCGGCGGATATCGTCGACGAACGGAAGCTCGAGTACCTTCGGGCACTGGCGGAGCAGCCAGTTGTCAGCCTTGTTGCCTGCGAGACGTACGCAGTGGACGCGGGACTGCTGTCCTGCACCGACACCGATTGCCTGACCGTCATATGCGTAGCATACAGAGTTGGACTGTGTATACTTCAGAGTGATCAGGGAGATCACAAGGTCACGCTTTGCGGATTCCGGGAGATCCTTGTTGGCTGTGACAACATTTGCAAGAATGTCATTGTTGATGACCAGCTCGTTGCGTCCCTGTTCAAATGTGATACCGAAAACATCCTTGTGCTCAAGCGGTTCCGGCACATATTCCGGATCGATCTTGATTACATTGTAGTTTCCGTTCCTCTTGGAGCGGAGGATCTCAAGCGCTTCCTCTGTATAGCCGGGAGCGATGACGCCGTCGGAGACCTCGCGCTTGATGATCTTGGCTGTGGAAGCATCACATACATCGGACAGAGAGATGAAATCGCCGAAGGAGCTCATTCTGTCAGCGCCGCGTGCTCTTGCATACGCACATGCGAGCGGGGAAAGCTCTTCCATATCATCTACAAAGTAAATCTTCTTCAGGACATCGCTGAGCGGAAGGCCTACTGCTGCGCCTGCCGGGGAAACGTGCTTGAAGGATGTTGCTGCCGGAAGACCGGTCGCCGCCTTGAGGTCGCGGACCAGCTGCCAGCCGTTGAGGGCATCCATGAAATTGATGTAGCCCGGGCGGCCGCTCAGAACTTCGATTGGAAGATCGGAGCCATTATTTACAAAAATCTTAGACGGTTTCTGGTTCGGGTTACATCCATATTTCAGTTCTAATTCTTTCATTGCCAATTGTTCTCCTTATTACTGGTTCTTGTTGACGATCTTTGTCTCGTACTTGCCGGTTGCGATGTCGATGTAGCGGACGAACAGAGAGACCTTATTATCCTCGTTGAGGTTGGTCCAGATGATGTCTGTCAGCTCATCAATGTCGTTCGGAAGCTCTACCGGGATCGGCTCGCCCTCGAAGCTCGGGATCGGGCTGCCGTCATCGATGTAAGTGCTGATGAAGTGTCCCTGCCCTGCCAGAGCCGGTGAGTAAGTGTATGTGAAGCGGTGATCGCTGTCCGGATTTCCATCGGCGCTCTTTAAGATCGAGAGGGCATAATTGAAAGAGTCGTCCTTTAAATGGATAACACCGGAGATTCTCGGTGTCCAGTTCGGACCGTCCGGCTCATATCTGCGTGTCCGAAGACTCTGTTCAAATGTGAACTGCTTGTCCATGCCCTCAAAAATCGTGTCGGTCTGATCGCCGTTAGAAACGATTGTCTTCGATCCAAGAACTCTGACCGGCGCGTAGATGATGAGACTCGGGTCTTCCATCTTAGATTCGTCAAATGCCTGCGTGCGGATTCCCTCTCCGTCTGCCACGAAGATACGGTTGCGGGAGTTGGCGCTCCTGCCCATGATAAAGTAGGCAGCTACTGCGCTTTTACCGTCAGCGCTCCTGCCGAGCACGATGCCGCGGCCGGGATATGTCTTTGACGCCAGAAGCTCTCCAAGATTCTGAATTTTCATGGTTTTAATTCCTCCTCTAAAACCCTGTGTAGATCCTTTAAGGCAGGCAGCCTGCCCGATGGATCAGCATAACACTTCGGAGATTCTTTCAACTCATATGCGGGTACTCCTCACAGAGTTGAGCCTCCGGCGGATCAACTTCCACCGGAGATAAATGTCCTCTATTGGTCGAATACAATATAGCGTAAAAATTCCGATTCGGCAAGCTTGAGCTTCATAATCCGACAATCTTTGGAAGAATCCAATAAAAATGGATTTTTAATGCCGCCGACCAATGTTTATTATCCTAAATAATTTCAGCTCAGACAGTGCTTCTGTAAAATTTAAATAATCAAATGATGCAGAAACTCTGTACCTATGTGTATATACAGTCTTCATCAATTCCGTATAATTATTTTATTATTCGTACATTATCGAATTATTGAATTTTTCATCATATCATCGGAGTTTTTCAATGAGCAACACGGGCGACGAGATGCTGCTCTATCTGGCTAAGAATATCAATGGATTTCTTAGTGCCAACAATTGCACTGAGGCAGAAGCAGCACGCGGGGCAGGGCTTAATCTCACGACTATTAATAACTGGGTCTGTAAAAAAGCCTACCCCAGATGGAAAAATCTAATAAAGCTTGCCGACTATTTCGGCTGCCCTATCTACGAACTCATCGAGGATCCTGAGAGAAGGGATAAGAGTCAGCGGTTCCTCACACAGTGGCAGCGCTCACTGCTGGCGGCGGATCAGGAATCGCCGGAAATCCACAATCTGTTCATGGAAATATGCAAAGCCGGAAACGAGCAGGATGAAGAAACTCTCATGAGGATGCTCGAATATATAAGAGCTCTAAATCAGGATAAAGAATAAAAATTGTACCGAAAGAGACCCTTTTAGAACCTCACGAGGAAGACTTTACGTGCTGTTTTAAACCGGTCAAAAAAAGGGCTGTCGCATTGGACAGCCCTTTTATAGCACAATTATCTTTTATGGATTTACCGAAATGCACACAGATACCCGATCTGTCATTTCTGCGGCTTTACACTCACTTCGCCGCTGCTCACATTCTCATATGAGCCGTCCTCATAGCGGATCCGCAGGCTAAAGTCATCGTTCACCGCTTCACAGAATCCGTGTTTTGCAAATTCCCCGGTATGGCGCGCGTCCGTCACCAGGACTTCCCGCCCGGTGCTTATGCACATTTCCCGGTAGGCCTTAAGATAATCCTCCCTGCCCGAAGGCCAGGCCTTGCGCAGATTGTCCATCTCCTCGACCATGCAGGCTGCAAGTCTGGCTCTCTGAACAGGATGACCTACTGCCATCGCGATCGACCCCGCAATCCCGCGAAGTTCCTCAGGGAAGTCCGATATCTCCTGATTGACATTCACTCCTATCCCCGCCACGACATACTGAATCGTACCGGTCTCACTCTCAACAGACATCTCTGTCAGAATACCGCAGATCTTGCGGCCGCCCATCAGAAGATCGTTGACCCATTTTATATCCGGTCTCACCCCGGTCGCGCGCTCCACTGCCTTCGCTATTGCCACCGCTGTCCATGTAGTAATCTGAACAATCTCGGCAGGCTTGCAGGTAGGCCGAAGGAGGACAGAGAAATAGATTCCCGTGTCCTTAGGGGAATGAAAAGAGCGGCCGAGACGTCCGCGCCCGGCGGACTGCTCATTTGCAATAACTGTCAGACCATCCGGCGCTCCGTTCATAGCGAGTTCCGCTGCACGCCGGTTCGTAGAGTCCGTCGTCTGAAGGACCTGCACTGTCTGCATGCGCTCCGGACCGAGATAGCTCATAATATCTGCGGACGTCAGTCTGTCCGGGCTGCTGACGAGCAAGTAGCCCCGATTCGTCGTCGATGCGATCTCACATCCCTCTTTTCTGAGGGCTTTCACAGCGACATTGACTGCCGCGCGGGTCACTCCCAGCTGGCTGCTGATTTTCTCACCGGACACATAGCCCTGCGCATTTTTAAGTATTGCGTATACTTCATCTTTTGTCATTATTTGCTCCGTTTTTCATCGATCTCAGTGTCATGCGCTCCCGGCACAATACTTCTTCTGTAAAGAAGCTGCGAAAGATCCGAACATGTTGTTCCGGTGAGCCAGTATTATTCCCGCACTGTAATAATATAGCCGGCAATATTATCACCTGAGATCATGTAATCACCGTCCGGCTTAGGGACGGAAGTCTCTGCCGTGTACCACACGGAATACGTCCCGGAGGAAGTGCTGATTGTCAGCGGATTTTCCGAATTTGTCTGATTGCGCAGATATTCCAGATACTCCTCAAGGCACAGATTATTCTGTTTCATATAGACGGCATGTGGGAGACCGACATAGCGAAAGTGCCACTTCTCATTGCTGATACCTGTGATGCTCACCTTATCCTCGGCATAGCGGCGAATAAATCCGTACTCACTGCTGTGCTCGTCCATCCATACAGCATTCTGGCTCTCAGAGAAGCTTCCCTGTGAACCGTCAGAGTAAAATATTCCGATGTCGACCGCAAGGCCTGTGTGATGCTCGCTGTAGCCGGGAGTCGCGACATAAGCTCTAGCATAGTCCTCACCGTTCTGTTCCGCGCTCGTATTCCAGACATTCTGCTGATAATCGTAGGAGCGGTAGGCTGATGTAATGCCTGTCTCACTCGTGCCCATGGCCGCGTCGCAGGCAGATATCATCTGATCAAGCGAGGGCAGCATACGCCCGGCAACTTCATACTCCGTCTTTTCGACCTGATAATAAAAGCTCTGAGAATTGCGGATATTCACAAGGTCGATTGTGCTTTCGTTATCCTCAAAATCATAGGCATAGCTGCTGTTCACGAGAATAAGGTCACCTGTGTGGATCATACTCTCCGACAGAGAGATCATTTCCGGGGTAGGCGTGGCATCAGGTTCCACCTCTCCCACCTGCTCTTCAGGGTCCGTCCGGACCTCAGCACTCTGGGATACTGTTTCAGCACCTTCACTCCCGGCAGGGCTCTTTCCGACAGCTCCAAAGAATGTCCTGCCGAGAAGAACAAGACACAGCAATGCCAGGACAAGAATACAGGCAGTCAAAAGCAGCTGTGGAAATCTGCTTCTTTTCCTTCTTTTCTTTCTTCTGTTAATCGACGCGTTATTTCTTTTTTTCTCACTCATAATCACAGGCGGAGGGCACAAGTCCGCCGTCTATCCGCGCTGCCGGCAGGGTGCTTCCCTCCGGGCACGGAAATCCCTGATATGAAAGAGCTGCAGTTGTGACAAGTCACCCACTGCAGCTGGGATTGGCAGCCCATCGCCTTGCAGGGCAGAGCCGCTCACATTATTCGGTAACAATAAACGGTTCGAGATCCTGAGCGATCTCATCACTGTCGTCCGTGTGGACAACGCAAATAAGCTTGTCCTCAAGGTCAAGGCTCAGCACTCCCATGATGGATTTCGCATCAGTGATATACCGGCCTGTGACCAGATCAACATCAAAAGTATACGCGTTGACCGCTGTGACAAAGTTTTTCACATCTTTGATATCGTTGAGCTTAATAGTAAACTGTTTCATATTCTTCCCCTTTATCGTTAGTAAGATCCCTCACATGGATTCCGGCACAGGATCCGGGCAAATGAAAGCCTGCCAGATTTCGGACCGGATCCGCTGCGCAGAACATCATATACCATTTTCAACGATTCGTCAAAGTATGTTTAGTTTTCGTAGAACCTTCTCTGCAGTCTCCGCTTCATATCGGAGAGAATAGTCGGATCCTCGATCTGCATGTAGATGAGTCGTTTTTCTGAACCCTTTACAATGACATACGGCGGCTTTGACGCATCGAAAGCGGAGTAGTCGGTGACGGTATAGCCTGTCTGATACGCGGCAAGAGCCGGATTACCGTACAGAGCGACACAGTCGACATCCTGCAGATTGAAAGCCTCTTTCTTCTTTCTCTTCTGCATTGAATATATGACGTCAACATCGAATTCACCGTTCACATAGGAGTATTCATATTCGACATTAAAACGCGGAAAAATGAAGTAACAGGCGACTGCCAGAGCAAGCGCTAAATAGACCAGGAATCCGGCCACAAACAGTCCGCCGAGGGCGAACACAACGACAAGCGCGGTCAGAGCGTATTTGAGGAACTGTTCACTCGGCTTTTTCTTGCGCTTCACGAGCTGCTCTGCAAATATATCTCCCATAAGTATTCCTCCTTGCAACATATAGTGAAACAATTTTACTACAATTTTCAGCAAATTTAAAGAGGCTGTCGCATTAAGGCGAGCCACCATTATATACGGCAGACGTTATTTGCAAATGTCTGCCGTATATAATGGTGACACCGTCTAATGTGACAGCCCCATATCTTCAAATAGAGTATTTACATCATGCCCATTCCCGGGTTTGCCGGCATCGGCGGCTGCGGCTCCTTGATCTGAGCGACAGCGGACTCTGTTGTCAGCAGTGTTGCAGCTACGGAGTTAGCATTCTGCAGAGCGGATCTTGTGACCTTGACCGGATCAAGGATACCTGCGTCTACCATGTTGACATACTCGCCTGTCAGCGCGTTGTAGCCGATTCCCTCGCCTGCTTCGCGGACCTTATTGACGATGACTGCGCCCTCTTCGCCTGCATTTTCAGCGATGCGGTACAGCGGTGCGGAAAGTGCTCTCTGGATGATCTGAGCGCCTGTCTTCTCGTCGCCTTCAAGACCTGCGATCAGCTCGGACAGCTCGTCAGCAGCATAGATATAAGCTGTGCCGCCGCCTGCGATGATGCCTTCCTCAACTGCTGCGCGAGTAGCGTTCAGAGCATCTTCCATACGATACTTCTTGTCCTTCATCTCAGTCTCTGTCGGAGCGCCGACGCGGATAACCGCAACGCCGCCTGCGAGCTTAGCCAGTCTCTCCTGAAGCTTCTCGCGGTCGAAGTCAGACTTTGTCTCAGCGATCTGAGCCTTGATCTGGCCAACACGCTCTGCGATAGCTGCCGGATCGCCCATGCCGTCGACGATGATTGTGTTGTCCTTGGTTACCTTGACAGATTTAGCACGGCCGAGCTGAGCCATTGTGACATCCTTGAGCTCGATGCCGAGTTCATCGGAGACTACCTCGCCGCCTGTCAGGATGGCGATGTCGCGAAGCATGTCTTTTCTTCTGTCGCCATAGCCCGGAGACTTGACAGCGACAACATTGAATGTGCCGCGCAGCTTGTTGACGATCAGAGTCGTCAGAGCTTCGCCTTCGATATCCTCAGCGATGATGAGAAGCTGAGCGCCGCTCTTTACGATCTGCTCGAGTACCGGAAGGAGATCCTGAATGTTGCTGATCTTCTTGTCTACGATGAGAACGAACGGATCCTCAAGGTTGGCTTCCATCTTCTCCATATCGGAGCACATATATGCGGAAATGTAACCGCGGTCGAACTGCATACCTTCAACAAGGTCGAGCTCTGTGAGCATTGTCTTGGATTCTTCGATAGTGATAACGCCGTCCTTGGAGACCTTCTCCATTGCGTCAGCAATCATATCGCCTACTTCGTCATCGCCGGAAGAAACTGCGGCAACGCGGGCGATCTGAGCCTTGCCGGATACCGGCTTGCTCATGCGTGCAAGTGTCTCAACTGCAGCATCAGTAGCTTTCTTCATACCTCTGCGCATAACGATCGGGTTAGCACCTGCTGCCAGGTTGCGCATTCCTTCGCCTACCATAGCCTGTGCAAGGACAGTAGCTGTTGTTGTGCCGTCGCCGGCAACATCGTTTGTCTTGGAAGCAACTTCCTTGATGAGCTGTGCGCCCATGTTCTCGAAGCCGTCTTCAAGATCGATCTCTTTCGCGATTGTAACACCGTCGTTTGTGATTGTCGGGCCGCCGTAGCTCTTGTCAAGGACAACATTTCTGCCCTTCGGGCCGAGAGTGACGCGGACAACATTTGCAAGCTTATCTACACCGGCCTGCAGTGCTTCTCTGGCTTCTACGCCGTACTTAATATCTTTTGCCATGATTTAGTCCTCCTCTACAACTGCCAGAATATCGTTCTGACGTACTACAATATATTCTTCCTCGCCGAGCTTGACTTCTGTGCCGGCGTACTTGGAATAAATGACTTTCTGACCGACTGCGACATTCATCTCGACCTTCTCGCCGTCAACGATTCCGCCCGGGCCGACAGCGATAACTTCTGCCTGCTGCGGCTTCTCTTTAGCCTGGCTTGTCAGGATGATACCGGATGCTGTTGTCTCCTCAGCTTCGATCTGCTTAAGAACGACTCTGTCGCTAAGTGGTACTAATTTCATAACATTGCCTCCTCGTAAATGAATTCTGATTTACTGACCTGTGCCGTGGACGCGGTACTTTGAACCGGTCCGGCAGATCTCCTTATATGTAAGTTCAGGTGTAGTCAGTTTACTTATTAGCACTCATTTATATGGAGTGCTAACATCTATATGGTAATATACTCTCCGCTTCGTATAATGTCAACATTTTTTTTCAATTTGTGTGCCGGTCAAGGTCGATATGTACCTTTCCAACGCCCATATTCAAGCCCCGCGACAGTTCGGACAGGCTGCAACGTAACTCCTGAAACCGGCGCAAGCATCATCTTCATCGAAAAACGCAGGTCCTTCCCTGCGAGCTAGCGCAGGCGGCTAGCCGCCTACGCGATCTCTCAGTCGGACCCGCAATGTTTTTCTCACGAAGATGAATGCTTCGCGCCGGAAACGGATTATTGAAGCAGCCTGTACGAACTGTCGCTAATCCGTAATGCGCTGGAAAGCTGAGTATAGACCCTGATTCGCACCCGAGTCCTTCATTGGACGCGAACATATTTTATAAACTCCAGAAGTATCGCGCTCACAGAGCGTGTAACACCATGGGGGATTGTGACCCGCCGCTGAGACGAGCAGGATATAGATTTATCCACCGCCTATAGAAGCGGCGGTCTTTCCCCACAGAGATAAAAATTTCCCGCTTTGGCGATAAATCCTTATCGACAAAACGGGAAGTCATATTCCATATTAAACTATACACTAGTCTAACAGATTTACTGCTGCTCACGCCTCAGCTTTATATCCTCGAGCTCCTCAAATATATAATCGTTGAGGACCTTGATGTAGGTGCCCTTCATGCCGGAGGAACGGGACTCGATGATCCCCGCGCTCTCGAACTTGCGAAGCGCATTCACGATGACCGAGCGTGTAATTCCGACTCTGTCTGCAATCTTGCTTGCCACAAGGATCCCCTCACGGCCGCTCAGCTCATCGAAGATGTGAATGATAGCTTCGAGCTCGGAGAAGGAAAGTGTTGAGAACGCACTCTTTACAACCTGTTTCTTGCGGGCCTCCTCCGCGTTCTCCTCATCGACTGAACGCATCATCTCAAGTCCGACGACCGTCGTGCCGTACTCGCTGACAATAATGTCCTCGATGTCGAACGGCTCCCCTGCGCGGTAGCAGAACACTGTTCCCAGTCTCTCACCGGCTATATCGATCGGATTGATGATGGCTACATATTTGCTGATATCCGGGCTCTCAAAGCCGAGCGTCATCAGATTGACGTTCTCCTTCGTGGAAAGGACGCCGAGGAACCTCTCGTTGAGAAGCGGATCAATAAACTCGCCGACTGTTCCGGAAAGAAGCTCATCGATTTCAGGGACACCGTCGCTGCGGCCTACGCCGAGGACCTTTCCCTTCTTGCTGATCACCAAAATATTGGACTTAAGTGTTCCGACCATGACTTTGCAAATGTCATTGAAAACCACTTTGGAACTACTCGTATTATGCAGCAGCTTGTTGATTTTTCTGGTCTTATCCAGCAGCTGAACGCTCATAAGCAACATCTCCCTTCCTGAAAGCCTTTGCAGGCTGAAAAATACTTACACTTTAGGCAAATGCATTCATTCGGGCACAATTCCGCCCTAATATCATTCCTTTAATGATATTAACACAAAATTATCTACAAATCAACATTTGTTCATTTGTTTTCTGATAATTCTAACTACTTACAATTTTTTAACATACTCAGGCAGGATTTTCGTAAAAGTTGCACAAAAGAATTCACAAAAAGGACTATAAGAGCACGATATCTTACTTCGGCGCGTCCTCACGATGACCGCAGGCTTCGTTCGCGCACACCAGCTTATTGCCCCGCTCCGTCATATAGCTGCCGCACTCAGGGCAGCGCTTTTCGACCGGTTTTGACCAGGACATGAATGTACACTCCGGACTGTTCTCGCAGCCGAAATACCTTCTGCCCTTTCGGGTCCTCTTCAGAATGAGTTCGCCGCCGCACTCCGGGCACTTTACGCCTACTTTTTCGAAGAACGGCTTTGTGTTGCGGCATTCCGGGAAGCCCGGGCATGCCAGGAATTTTCCGTGAGGACCGTATTTGATGACCATGTTTCGTCCGCAGTTCTCACAGATGACGTCACTGACCTCATCCTCGATCTTGACTTTCTCGAGTTCTCCTTCCGCCTTCTTGACTGCTTCGTCAAGATCCGGATAGAAGTTGCGGACAATTGTCTTCCACTCGACCAGGCCATCAGCCACGCCGTCCAGGAGCATCTCGAGATTGGCCGTGAAATTCACGTCGACAATCTGTGGGAATTCCCTGCACATAATGCTGTTGACAACATCGCCCAGCTCAGTGATATATAAATTCTTCTGCTCTTTCGTAATGTAGCGCCTTGCCAGAATCGTTGATATCGTCGGCGCATAGGTGCTGGGACGTCCGATGCCCAGTTCTTCCAGGGCTCTGACCAGCGATGCCTCCGTGTAGTGGGCAGGCGGCTGCGTAAAGTGCTGCTCGGAAACAAGTCTGCCAAGGCTCAGCTCTGTGTCCCTGGTAATGCTCCGCGCAAGTGTAAGACTACCGGACTTCTCATCCTCGTCCGTAGTATACACATCCATAAAGCCTGCTTTTTTGATTTTTGAAGCAGAGACGTTGAAATAATACTCTCCTGCCCGGATCTTTACCGCAACGGTATCATAGACCGCATTGGCCATACGGCTGGCAGCAAATCTTCTCCAGATCAGCTGATACAGCCTGAACTGGTCTCTGGACAGCGAGGCCTTGATTTTCACCGGCGTCCGGGCTATATCCGTCGGTCGGATGGCCTCGTGAGCATCCTGCGCGTTGCGGCTCTGATTTTCACTGTGAGCATGACCTACCGCGTCCTCCCCGTACTCCGCCGCAATATATCTTCTTGCAGCGGCATCCGCTTCGTCTGCGATTCGTGTCGAATCTGTACGCAGGTAAGTGATCACACCGACCGTACCTTCGCCGGCAATGTCAACGCCTTCATAGAGCTGCTGCGCAATACGCATTGTCTTCGACGTAGAGAAATTCAGTGTCTTTGCGGCTTCCTGCTGAAGTGTACTGGTCGTAAAGGGGAGCGGCGGCTTCTTGGACCTCTCGCTCGTCTTTATATCAGCTACCTCATACTTCACTCCCTCAAGGGCTGCCAAAATGCCGTCGAGCTGCTCTTTCGACTCAATGTTGATTCGCTTGTCACCGCCGTAGAAATGGGCGACCAGCGGCTTTTTCTCACCCGCAATTGCCAGTTCAGCGTCAAGAGTCCAGTACTCGGACGGAATAAACGCTCCGATCTCGTTTTCACGATCCGCGATGATCCGGAGGGCAACTGACTGAACACGTCCTGCCGACAGACCTCTCTTCACCTTCGCCCAGAGGAGCGGTGAGATTTCATAGCCGACCATACGGTCGAGCACCCGGCGGCACTGCTGCGCGTCGACAAGGTTCATATCGATGTCCCGCGGCGCTTTCAGCGATGCCTTTACGGCGTTCTTGGTAATTTCATTAAATGTGATGCGGCGAACCTTCTTCTCATCTAGCTTCAGGGCTGTGATAAGATGCCATGAGATTGCCTCACCTTCACGGTCCGGGTCAGTCGCCAAATAGATATGCGACGCGCCTTTTGCGGACTTGCGCAGCTTTGCCAAAAGCTCTCCCTTGCCGCGGATCGTGATGTACTTCGGTTCAAAATCATTTTCGATATCGATGCCCATCTGGCTCTTGGGCAGGTCACGTACATGTCCCATGGACGCAGCGACCTCATAATTCGAACCGAGGAATTTTTTAATCGTCTTCACCTTGGCGGGTGACTCGACGATGACCAGATTCTTAGCCAAAACAAAACCTCCTGATGCGGAGAACATAGTCCCCGTATTCTGACAGTTTCAAACTATACAATAAATTAAATTTCCTTGCAAGCCCTATTTTGCGCCCTTGATTTTTTCAATTTCAGCGTGAGCGCTAAAGGTCCGGCTGTTCTGCAGAAGTAGTTCCATGATACATGCTAAAACAACTTGCCGAAGCTTTGCCAAAAAGCTATAATAATCTCATCCGGGGCGTTCTGCCCACTTACTTTTCCCTATTTTTAATCGCATAACGCAGAAAGGACTTACTATGTTCACCAGGATCATGTCCGCTGCCATCGTCGGGATGGATGTCATTCCCGTGCAGGTCGAGGCCGATGTCAGCGATGGACTGCCTCATTTTACCATGGTCGGTTTCGTATCAAGTCAGGTGAAAGAAGCCGGCGACCGTGTGCGCACTGCGCTAAAAAACATCGGATCTGCTCTCCCGCCGAAGCGGATCACGATCAACTTATCTCCTGCGGATGTGCCTAAAAGCGGCTCGGGTTTTGATCTCCCTGTCGCCCTCGGCATGCTCGCAGCAATGGAAATCTTTTCTCCCGAAAGTCTCACAGGCATTCTGGCTGTCGGTGAGCTCAGCCTGAGCGGTGAGATCAATCCCGTTGCCGGTATTCTACCATCAGCCATGAAGGCCAGGGAGATCGGCGTCAGCACCATGCTCGTTCCCAAGGCCAATCTCGGGGAGGCACGGCTCGTTGACGGCCTTACTGTCATCGGATGTGCTTCTCTCCCCGAGGTCATTGATTTTCTGAGAGACGGCGTTTTGCCGGAAGACAACCTATCCTCAAAAGAGCAGGAGATCAATTCATATGATGTGGATTTTTCGGAGATACGCGGACAGGACGGAGTAAAGCGCGCGGCTGCCATCTCGGCGGCAGGCTTTCACAATCTTCTCATGATCGGTCCTCCGGGTTCCGGCAAGACGATGATAGCAAAGCGAATTCCGACGATCATGCCGCCCCTGACCCGGGACGAGAGTCTGGATATAACGAAAATCTACTCCATAGCCGGTCTCCTGTCGCCGGCTTCCCCGATCATGGGCACCCGGCCTTTCCGCTCCCCACATCACACCATGAGCCCTCAGGCTCTCGCGGGAGGCGGTCGTATCCCCAAGCCCGGCGAAATCACACTCGCCCATCGCGGCATTCTCTTTCTCGACGAGATGCCGGAATTCTCCCGCGGTTCACTGGAAATACTGCGTCAGCCGCTCGAGGATCGTGAGATCATCATCGCACGGCAAGCCGGCACGTTCCGCTTTCCCGCCGATTTTCTGCTGCTCGCGGCCATGAACCCCTGCCCCTGCGGCTACTTCCCTGACAGATCAAGGTGCAAATGCACTCCCCTCGAAATCAGCAGCTATCTGAACCGAATATCTCAGCCCCTGCTCGACCGCATAGACCTCTGTGTTGAATGCCCTGCTGTCTCCATTGATGAGCTGACGCCGATTACTCCGTCCGGCAGGTCCTCCCGCGAGATCCGTGATGAGGTCATGAAGGCAGTAACCATACAGAAGGAAAGATATCAGAATGCCGGTTTCCATTTCAACTCGGAAATACCGTCGAGCCGCATAGGAGAATTCTGCCCGATGGAAGAATCCGCCGACATATTTCTAAGGAAGGCATATGACAAACTTGGTCTCACGGCTCGAAGCTATTTCAGGATCATCCGGGTCGCAAGGACAATCGCCGACCTGGCCGGATCAGATCTCATCCTGAAAGAGCATGTCAGTGAGGCTGTGAGCTACCGAACGGTGGATAAGAAATACAGAGCAGTGTGAGTGCCTTAGCAGAAACATCGGTGCATATGAACACCGACTCCGAAGAAAGAAAGGTGACAGAAATGGCCGAGACTATACATTATATTAGAAGAAACAGCGACTATTTTCCGCTTAGATTTGAAGGTCTCTCCGATGTGCCGCAGGGCCTTTATTGCATCGGGAGCCTGCCCGATGACAATGTCCCGTCCGTTGCAGTAGTAGGTGCGAGAAGCTGCAGCAGCTACGGGCGAAAGACAGCATTTGCCCTCGGGAAGTTTCTCGCTGAGCACGGTGTGCAGGTTATAAGCGGGATGGCGATGGGTATAGACTCGTCCGCACAGGAGGGGGCTCTCGCTGCGGGCGGGAAGACATTTGCAGTGCTCGGATGCGGGGTGGACATCTGCTACCCCAGAACCAGCTATGCCGTCTACGATGCCCTTGCGGTCCGGGGCGGGATCATTGCGGAGGTCGAGCCCGGCACGAAACCTCTGGCTTACAACTTTCCGCGCCGCAACCGGATCATCAGCGCCCTCTCCGACATCGTGATCGTCGTGGAGGCCAGGGAGAAATCCGGCTCACTCATCACGGTCGACTGCGCGCTCGAGCAGGGGCGGACCGTCTATGCGGTACCCGGTCGTTTAGGTGACAGGCTTTCCGACGGCTGCAACTACCTGATCGCGCAGGGAGCAGGGATTCTCTGGTCCTTCGAGGCCGTGATGGAGGAGCTCGATGGCATGGCTGCCTTGAGGAAGCCACGAGTGAGGACAATGTCATCCTCAGAATCTCAGCCTCCGATCAGGTTCCGGCAGATGGCTGCAGAATCCGAACCGTCTGTGAGGTTCCAACGGAAGGCTGCAGAATCCGAACCGTCTGTAAGGTTCCACCAGATGACTCTGACATTCGACAGCGACGAGGCGGAAAAAGCCGTGCTGGATAACGTGATGCTCTCACCGGCTGCAAAAAAGCTCTATTCCTGCCTGGACAGCGATCCCCAGGGGGCGGACGAGCTCAGCCAGAAGACCAATCTTTCGGTAGCGCAGGTCATGTCTGCCGCTGTGGAGCTTCTCATGGAGGGCTGCATCCATGAGGTGGGCAAAAATCTATTTGTGCGGGGCTGAGGATTTACGTTTTTCGATGAAGATGATATTTGCTGTCGGTTCCTGAAACCTGGCTGCAGCTTGTCCGAACTGTTATGATAAGTCCGAGTAACAGTGAGGACAGGCGCTTCTCTAAGTTCATTTATCCGGCAGCAAATCATCCATCTTCGTGAGAAAAACATTGTATATCCGACCGAGAGATCAGAAAATGCCATGGCATTTTCTAAGCTCGCAGGGCAGGATATACGTTTTTCGATGAAGATGATGTTTGCGGTCGGTTCCTGAAACCTGGTTGCAGCCTCTCCGAACTGTTACGCCGAGCATATATTTTGCAGGAATTTCAAGAAAGATTTGCTGTACAAGAAAAGAAACTGGTGATATTCTTTCATGTGGTGCATTTTGTTCTAGACTTTTTGACATCAGGATCCGCACATCCGGACAGAAAAGACCGAAGCTTAGCTGTTCCGGTCATGGGGCGGTCCACGTAAAAGAGGAGGAGGTTTATTTTGAGTAACACACCAACTGAGAAAGATGGAGCCATCTACGACGCGAAACAGCTCGGAATGCCGAAAATGCTCGTTCTCGGCCTGCAGCATATGTTCGCTATGTTCGGTGCTACGATCCTGGTCCCGATCCTGGTCAATTCCTATTTCCACGGTGAAGGGCTTTCCATCCAGGTCACACTGTTCTTTGCGGGCGTTGGCACGCTGTTCTTCCATATCTGTGCCAAATTGAAGGTCCCGGCTTTCCTCGGTTCATCATTTGCATTCCTCGGCGGATTTGCAACTGTTGCCGAGCTTAACTCCGGTATATTTGCAAATATGACCTACGGCGAAAAACTGCCCTACGCCTGCGGCGGCATCGTAGTAGCCGGTCTTCTGTATCTGGTGCTCGCGCTGGTCATCCGTCTTGTCGGCGTAAAGCGCGTCATGCGTTTCCTTCCGCCGGTAGTCACAGGCCCGATCATCATCTGCATCGGTCTCTCCCTGGCAGGCAGCGCGATCAACAATGCGCAGACCAACTGGTTCCTGGCGCTTGTAGCGCTCATCGTCATCATCGCATTCAATATCTGGGGCAAGGGCATGTTCAAGATCATCCCGATCCTCATGGGCGTCCTGATCTCCTACGCGGTTGCGCTGGCTATGCAGTTCGCAGGTATGACGAACCCTGACGGAAGCACGATTATTGATTTCACTTCCACAGCTTCTTCCGCCTGGGTCGGCCTTCCGGATTTCATCCTCTGCAAGTTCAACCTGACAGCAATCCTGGTCATGGCTCCGATCGCCATCGCGACAATGATGGAGCACATCGGCGATATGTCCGCAATCTCCGCGACAGTAGGCGAGAACTTCCTCGAGGATCCGGGTCTCCACCGCACACTGATCGGTGACGGACTCGCCACTGCACTTTCCGCATGCTTCGGCGGCCCTGCCAACACGACATACGGTGAGAACACAGGCGTTCTGGAGCTCTCCCGTGTATTTGATCCGGCAGTCATCCGCATCGCGGCTGTCTACGCTGTAGTGCTCAGCTTCGTACCGAAGTTCGCAAGCATCATCGGCTCCATGCCGGCTTCCATCATCGGCGGCGTAAGCTTCATCCTTTACGGAATGATTTCCGCAATCGGTATCCGTAACGTTGTCGAGAACCGTGTGGACCTCACGAACAGCAGAAATCTGATCATCGCAGCCGTCATCCTGGTCTGCGGCCTCGGTTTCTCAAGCGGTCTCACCTTCGAGATCGCCGGGACATCCATCACTCTCACATCTCTGGCTATTGCCTCCATCGCAGGCGTTCTGCTGAACGCAATCCTGCCGGGCAATGACTACGAGTTCGGCGTAAGCCCTGAGGGCGACATGAACCGCGGCGTCACGCTGAAGGCAAGACACAGACAGGACTGATATAAAAGGATATTAGGGGGCTGTCGCATTAAGGCGCGTCACCACTATATATGGCAGACGTTATTTGCAAATGTCTGCCATATATAGTGGTGACGCCGTCTAATACGACAGCCCCCTCACTTATTACTTTGGCAACAGTTCAGACAGGCTGTTTCGATATTTCGTTTCCGGCAGCAAAGCATCCATCTTCGTGAGAAAAACATTGCAGGTCCCTCCCTGTGAGATCAAAAAGCTTTAGCTTTTTAAGCTCACAGAAAGGACCTGCGTTTTTCGATGAAGATGATGTTTGCGCCGGATTCCGGAACTCCGCCACAGCCTGTCTGAACTGTCACATTTTTGAGGCAGCTTAAAGCTTTGCAGCAGCCCTCATCAATTCTTCTTGCGCAGTATATCCCACGGCATCACTTCCGCGTCGATCTTTATATGAAGCTCCTGCTTCGGATGCGGAGCCGATTCCATCTCATTGCCATCCGCGTCATAGATTGCCAGCACCGGCACCTCTATATTCCTGCCGTCAGGCTTCATGACTTCAATCACGTCACCCACGCAGAACTTATTCTTCTGTTCCGTCACCGCGCAGCCGCTCTCATCAATCCGACGCACGATCCCCAGGAATGTATAGGCATTCACGTAGGTGTTATTGTCGTAGATCTGGTCCTCTTCCGAGGGCTTGCCGTAGAAGAAGCCTGTCGTGAACTTGCGATAGGTGCAGTCCGCGATCTGCTCCCGGTACCACGGGAGATTCTTCTCGTAGAGGGCAGGATCCTTCTCATATGCATCCATGGCCAGCCTGTAAGTCCTGGCCGCAGTCGCCACGTACAGCGCGGTCTTCATCCGGCCTTCGATCTTGAAGCTGTCTATACCGGCGTCGTACAGATCCGGCAGGTGCTCAATCATGCACAGATCCTTGGAATTGAATATATAGGTCCCGCGCTCGTTCTCCTCGATCGGCATATACTCGCCGGGTCTTGTCTCCTCGACCACGGCATATTTCCAGCGGCACGGGTGCGTACACAGACCTCGGTTCGCGTCGCGGCCGACCAGATAATTGGACAGAAGACATCTTCCCGAGTAGGAGATGCACATAGCTCCGTGGACAAAGACCTCTATCTCAAGATCGTCCGGGATTCTCTCGCGGATTGCTTTGATCTCCCGGAGCGAGAGCTCTCTGGCTGTTACGATGCGGGAAGCCCCGAGGCTGTGCCAGAAGAGACAGGTCTCGTAGTTCGTGCTGTTAGCCTGCGTACTGATGTGAATCTCAAGCTCCGGAGCTACCCGTCGGGCAAGCGCGAACATGCCGGCGTCCGCTACGAGCACCGCATCCGGCTTAATGTCCTCTGCCAGCTCTTTGAAGTACTTTTCAGCCTCCGCAAGATCACTGTTGTGGGCATAAATGTTGGCGGTCACATACACTTTGGCTCCGTGAGCATGTGCAAATGCAATCCCCTCCTTCATCTCCTCTCTCGTGAAGTTTGTTGCCTTTGCCCTGAGACTGAAGGCTTCCCCTCCGAGATAGACGGCGTCAGCTCCGTAGAGCACCGCCACTTTCAAAACGTCCAGACTCCCTGCCGGGAGCAGCAGTTCCGGTCTTTTCATAGATCCTCCATAGTATATCATTTGCAAAACTTCCCACGACCAGGTCATAGCACAGTCCCATCGAAAATTCAATTCTCGCCGCGACATGCTCCGCACTTAATTTGCGGGAAGTTTTTTCATTCATTTCTTCACAGATACAGCGAGCCCGTCGCCGATCGGAAGTATTGTCGTCACAAGATCATCCCTGTGGGTGATTTCGTGCAGATACTCCCGCATTCGCTTGTAAATCGTCCGATTCCTGCGCTCTACAGCGTAGTGGGACTCAAGAATATCTCCATCCTGAAGCACGTTGTCACTGATCAGCATGCCGCCGGGAGCAAGAAGACGCATGACCTCGGGAAGAAAATGTATGTACTGACCCTTGGCGGCGTCCATAAAAATCAACTCATAGGGTCCGGCAAGTTTGGGGAGCACATCCTGCGCGTCACCGAAGATGAGATCTACGCGGTCGCTCACTCCCGCTGCCTTAAAGTTCTCTCTTGCCGGCTCAATTCTCTTTTCATAATTCTCAATTGTCGTGATATGCGCATCGGAATTCTCACACATAAGAATGGCGGAAAATCCGACAGCGCAGCCCACCTCAAGTATTTCCTCCGGCTTCACTGCCGCGAGCAGGACCCGAAGGACGCTCTGCGTTTCCCTGCGTATGATCGGCACATAAGAAGCCGCAGCCTCCTCCTCAAGCCGGTTCAGAAAATCCGAATTTCCTGTATCCATGGAGGCCAGAAAAATATGCATTCTCTCTATTCTATCCATAGCAGCCCCGAGAGCGCCCGGCGCTCTTCTTTCCCCACTGCATAAAGAGCTCCTGGTATTGCTCCGGTGCTCTTCTTTCCCCGTTACATTGCAGGGACGGTTCTGCTGACCCTGTGCCGTATAATGCACGTGTCCGCAGAACCGTCCCATTAAAATCGATGTCAAATCCGATCCCTGCGCTATCATCACTGCGACAGCGCAAGTTTTAGTTGAATAAAATCGTCATCCTATTTATTCTTCTCCGGATGAACCGGTCCCCGGCTGGCCCTCGGTATCTACCCCGGCCAGAATCCGCATCATTTCCGTAGGTTTCTCAGACGTATTGAGAAGATACGTTCCGCTCTGGAGTTTACCGTGGTAAGAGGACAGCCTTTCCTGAGCAATGAATATCCATCCGCTCTCGATCAGGTCATTCTTTACCAGAATATCGGCGATCTCCCGTGTCGAAGCTCCCTCGGGGATCTCAACGAGGACATCCTGACCCGGCTCTGACGCTATAGCCTGCTCGTTAAATATCGAATAACCGAAAACGAAAGACATTCTCGCGATAGAAATAAAGAATATGGCTACAAGGACATACAGCAGAATCCTGATGACCCCCTTTGCGCCGAACAGCGCGACTGCATATCCCACATCTCTGTTTTTCTTTGCCATCAAATCATCCTTTCCTGTTCAGGCTTCCGGTTCTTCCACTCCGGTCTCGGTGATCAGACGCTGATATATCTCCCTCACCATGCGTATTATTTCTGTCTCTGCGTCCATGTAAGCATTGACCTCCGGGATCTTCTGCATGCTCTGGAACTTCTTCTCAAGTATATCGGAAGTATCGATGAGGTCCTCATCGGCACCTTCCTCATACAGCTTAAAAATATCTGTGCGATATTGATTGATCTGTTCTTTCAGGTCCGGACGCTTATCAAGATTTTCCTGCGCCCTTATAAAACGACGGTAAGCCCGACTTTCAAGTATACTTTTTACCAGCTTTTCCGTACAGGCGTCAACACTGCTTTCCATCTTGAACCTTCCTTCTGTACACTAGAAATATGACATTATGATACCAGAACAGACTTATGCGCGCAAGACGCAAATCAGAGCGTCGTCTCCATGATGATCGGCAGGATCATCGGTCTTCTCTGCGTGCGCTTCCACACAAAATCACTCAGCGCATCCTTAATTTCGAGTTTGATCTTCGACCAGTCTGTAATGCCGTAGTCAAGGCACTTCATCACCGCTTCGTAAGTCGTGTGGTCAGCCTCCTCCAGAAGGCCTTCCGACTCTCTGACATAAACGAAGCCGCGCGAAACGATATCCGGACCGGCGAGAAGCTCATTTGTCCGACTATCCAGTGTCATGACGACGACGATTATGCCGTCCTCAGCCAGCCTCTGGCGGTCTCTGATTACAATATTTCCGACATCTCCGACACCGAGTCCGTCGACAAGAATTGTCCCTGTCTGCACTTTTCCGATGATTTTGGCATTATTCTCACTGATTTCAAGCACATCGCCCGAGTGAAGGATAAAGGTATTCTCGCTCGGAATGCCAAGGCTCTTGGCAATAGCTGCCTGCGCGCGCAGATGGCGCATCTCACCGTGGACCGGGATTGAATACTTTGGCTGTACGAGCGAGTAGATCAGCTTGATGTCCTCCTGACATGCATGGCCGGATACGTGAGTATCGCCGAAAACGACCGTCGCTCCGATCTCCGCAAGCTCATTCATGACGTTGGAGACTGCCTTCTCATTGCCGGGGATCGGCTGGGATGAGAAGACAATGACATCACCGGGCATGATCTTTATCTTCTTATGAATGTTGGCTGCCATGCGGGACAGGGCTGCCATGGACTCTCCCTGACTTCCTGTCGTAACTAACACGGTCTTCTCCGGCGGATAGTTCCGAATCGTGTCGAGATCGACAATAGTGTGGGCAGAATCCTCGATATATCCAAGGCGGATGGCTGTGCCGATGACGTTGATCATGGACCGGCCTTCCAGACATACCTTGCGGCCAAACCGGGCAGCACAGTTGATGATCTGCTGCACACGATCGACATTGGATGCAAATGTAGCTATGATCAGCCTCGAATTCGCATACTCCGCAAAAATTTTCTGGAATTTTTCTCCGACCGTCCTCTCGGACATTGTATAGCCGGGCCTTTCGGCGTTGGTGCTGTCGCACATGAGCGCGAGAACTCCGTTCCTGCCGAGCTCGGCAAATCTCTGCAGGTCGATCGCGTCACCGAAGACCGGGGTGTAATCGACCTTAAAGTCGCCGGTATGTACAATCACTCCGGCAGGTGTGTGAAGGGCAAGCGCGGCCGCATCCTGAATGCTGTGATTTGTTTTAATAAATTCAACACTTATGTCCCCAAGCTCCACGATCTGTCCGTAGCTGACGATCTCGCGTCTGACAATGTCCAGCATCGCATGTTCCTCGAGCTTGTTCTCGATCAAGGCCATCGTAAGTTTTGTCGTATAAATGGGTACATTAATTTTACGGAACACATATGGAATCGCCCCAATGTGGTCCTCATGCCCGTGCGTTATTACAAATCCTTTGATCTTGCTGTAATTCTCTTCAAGATAAGTGACATCCGGCAGTACGATATCAATTCCGAGCATATCGTCTTCCGGGAACGCCATACCGCAATCTACGACAACAATGGTGTCCCTGTACTCAAATGCTGTGATGTTCATTCCGATCTGCTCCAGTCCGCCGAGCGGAATGATTTTCACCTTCTCCTCTCTGTTGTCTTTGCTTTTCAAAAAAAATTCTACCTCCGTTCCTTTCTTGTCATATCCAGAATTCACGTTCTTATCACTGGATATCTATGTCGTCCAGCATCTCCTCGAAGATTTTCATGACAGCAGCCAGTTCACTCTCGTCGTCTACAGGAACGTAGGCCGCCTCCTCATTGGAATCCTCTGAAATATCTTTTAAAATGAGAGCTTCCGCGTCACCTTCCTGTGCCGTAGAGACAAGGATATAGTTTTTTCCGTACACGCGCGTCTGCTCCTCAATATAAAATTCTTCTTCATTCCCCTCATCATCGATCAGTATGATCTTGTTAGTATCCATGTGATGCCTCCGCAGATTTCATTTGCCTTCATGTGAATTCATATAATCCTGCAGAATGATCGTCGCGGCGATCATATCCACGTATTTTTCCCGTTCGCTGACCTTTATTCCGGCATCGTCCATGATCTCGATGGCCTCTACCGTTGTAAGACGTTCATCGACAAGAAAAACAGGTACAGAAAGACGACGCTCCAGTTCATTTTTGAATTCGAGTGTCTTTTCTGCCCTGTCCCCCATCGTATCATCCATATTCAGCGGCAGGCCCAGCACGATTTTTTCTACATCGTACTGTTCACAGAGTTCCTTGATGCGCTGATACGTTTTGCGCAAATGGTTCTCTTTCTGCCTCCGGATAATTTCTACGCCCTGCGCTGTTAATCCTAACGGATCGGTCACTGCCACTCCGACAGTCTTCGAACCGTAATCCAGTCCAAGGGTCCTCACTTACGCCTCATCCTCCCAGGACTTATTGCGAATGTATGCGCGAAGAAGCTCTTCTACGATCTCATCGCGCTCCACTTTCATAATCATGCTGCGTGCACCCTTATAGCTGGTAATATAGGTCGGGTCACCGGACATAATATATCCGACAATCTGATTCACAGGGTTGTAGCCTTTTTCTGCCATAGCTGTGTAGACAGTGCTGAGCACATCTTTGACGTTGAGCTCAGGGCCGGATTTCACCTTGAAATATTGTGTGTTTCCCAAATCTGCCATATTAACTCCTCGCTATATGTTTTTTCTGCTCCATTCAGGGTCGTCAGGAGACAGCTTTCCACATTTACATACTTGTCTGTATTCTACACTCTTTTTTTGTTTTAATCAACTTAATTTAGCATTATTAAGATATTGTCCTCTTAATGGCTGCCTAATGGCTGCCTAATGGCCGCCTAATGGCCGCCTAATGGCCGCCTAATGGCCGCTGCGTAACGGTTCAGACAGGCTGTAACGAAGTTTCTATTACCGGCGCAAACATCATCTTCATCGAAAAACGCAGGTCCTTCCATCGAGCTTGAGTAGGCGGCAAGCCACCTACTCGATCTCTCAGTCGGACCCGCAATGTTTTTCTCACGAAGATGAATGATTTGCTCCGGTAACGTACTGCAAATACAGCCTGTCCGAACTGTTACTTACCTCATGAAACTCACCAAAACCAAAAGCAACCACTAGACCTCAATAACAAGAATTCAGTTGCCTCTGACTTTGACCCCATGAAACTCGCCGCGACCAAAGGCAACCAGATGAGCCCATTCCGGGGCATTCTGCTGCCTTTGGGCAAAGTTTGCAATCAACACAGCAAAAACTCCGCCAGCACCGCGTTACTGACATCGATTCCACGAGAAGTCAGCTTATAACGATCACCCTCCAGGACCAAAAGCTCCTCAGAAATCAGACGCACGCATGCCGCGCCAAAGACACTGTCAAGCTCACACCCGAACTTTTCGGCAAAGTCGGCACACGAGACCCCCTCCATCATCCTAAGCCCCAGGAACATGAACTCCTCCATCTGTTCTCTGACACTGAGTATCTGAATTTCCTCCTTAATATCAGATAGGCTCCCGCTGCCGGACAGATATCTCTGAAGGTCGCGCGTATTGCTCCACCTCATCTCGTCTAAGAGGGATGCAGCCCCGATGCCGAACCCGATGTAAGGTGACCGCCTCCAGTAGCGCACATTGTGCCGGCACTCGCGACCCGGCAGTGCATAATTGCTGATCTCATATCGATGATAACCGTTCGCATTCATGAGCCGTTCTGTCAAATAGTACATCTCCCGCTCTTCGTCCTCATCAGGCAGACCCAGCCTGCCCTTCTCAAAGAGCTCAAAAAATGGAGTCCCCTCCTCGATGATCAGACTGTAGCAGCTTATATGCCAAGGCTCCATACTGAGTATGCGGGAGAGTGATTTCTCCCAGGAGGCCAGCGTCTGACCGGGGATGGCAGACATGAGATCGACATTTATATTGGCAATTCCCGCATCACGGAGAGCGTCGAAACATTTCTTAAACTCACTAAAGGTGTGAATTCGACCGAGTGCACGAAGCTCACTGTCGTCCGCCGACTGCAGCCCGAGACTGACTCTGTTAATGTATTTTTTTACAAATGCAAGCAGATCCTCCCTGAACGTCCCCGGATTCATCTCCATCGAGATCTCGGCTCCGGGAAGGACGTCAAATGTCTCGCGGACCGTCTCCATGACCCGGGAAAGATCCGCCGGATTCATCACGGACGGGGTTCCTCCGCCGAGAAATATGGTGTCGACCGGGATCTTTTCGTCTTCAGAAAGCGCATATTTCACGCCTGCTTCTCTGCCGAAACTTACAATCTCGCGGCAGAGGGCGTCCGCATAGGCCTTCCTTGTCCCGCTGTCTGCCGGACCCGATAAGAAGTCGCAGTAACTGCACTTCTTCACACAGAACGGAAAATGAATGTATACTCCGACCGCTTCCCTCACGCTTTTATGCTCCTTCACATATAAACTCCACATCTATGCGACGCGACTGCAGCCTCCACGCCCATGCAGTGCCGTGACGGCTCCATTCACCCGGACTTATTCTATCAGTGACGCAATAATCTCCCCCCGCGGAGTCACAGATTCCGCGCGAACATCCAGTATCCGGTTCATTAAATCTTCCTCCGTCTCCATGAGCACGGGGACATACTCTCTCGTGTAGCCGGTGAGCATGCTCTTTCCGTTAGTCACGGTCCGATCCTCAAAGAGCACACTGACAGTCTCGCCGACGAAGCTCTCCGCATAGGCCATTCTCCGCTCTTTATCGATACTCTGCAGAACTGCGGATCTTGCCGCCTTGGTCTTTTCTGTGTTCTGACCGGGCATTCGCTCTGCGGCCGTGCCTCTTCTGACTGAGAACTTGAAGATGTGGGTCCTTGCAAATCCCACCCTTCGCACAAACTCCACCGTCTGCGCAAATTCCTCTTCAGTTTCCCCGGGAAAACCGGTGATGATATCCGTCGTGATAGATGGCCTGTCAAAATGAGCCCGAAGGAGTTCGCATTTTTCCATAAAATCAGCTGTGCTGTATTTTCTCTTCATGCGCGCAAGAGTCGCATCACAGCCGCTCTGCATCGACAGGTGAAAAGACGGACAGAACTCCGGGATTTTTGCGATCTCTGCCGCAAACTCCTCTGTGACAATGCCCGGCTCCAGCGAACCGAGACGAAGTCTCATGACACCCGGAATGGCAGCCACATCCTGCATGAGTCCGAGAAGGTGTCTGTTCGTTCTTGCCTCGGACGCATAGGGAGTCTGCCTGTTCTGACCCGGAAAATCAAAGTCAAGCCCATAAGAACTGATGTGGATGCCTGTCAGGACAAACTCCTGATAGCCGCGGCCGATCAGAGCGAGGATCTCTTTCATCACCTCTCCCGGTCTTCGGCTCCGCACGCGGCCTCTGACATATGGAATCATACAGTAGGAGCAGAACTGATTGCAGCCGTCCTGGACCTTGATAAACGCCCGCGTATGCTCTCCGTCCGGCACAAAGCGAAGCTCATCATACTCCCTCACACGGTTGATATTCGTGACAGCGGTCTTCTTTCCCGCCTCCCTGTTCCGAAAATACTCATCCAATATCTCCGGCAGACGGCTCTTCTCGTGATTTCCTACAATTATGTCAACTGCCGGATCCGCGGTCAGTTTCTCTCCGGCGTCCTGCACGTAGCATCCAGCGGCGACAACGACCGCGTCGGGGTTCATTTCTTTGGCCTTGTGCAGCATTTGCCTCGACTTCCTGTCAGCGACATTGGTGACGGTGCATGTGTTGATCACATAAACGTCTGCACCGGGCGCAAAATCGGCATCCTCATACCCGGCATGCAGGAGGCTCTGCCTCATCGCATCCGTCTCATATGAATTTACCTTGCAGCCGAGGCTGTGAAATGCAACTTTCATCTCAAAGTTCCTTTCTTTTGTCTTGACCTTGAACCTGATTCAAGCTAAGATTGATATACGGACGGTAAAGCCGCCCATCAAAATAGTAACTGGCTATCCATAAGGAGGTATTTCATAAATGAAAACTATCAAAGTTTCACTTAATTCTATCGACAAAGTAAAACAGTTTGTGAACGATATTAATCGTTACTCCTATGATTTTGATCTGGTCTCCGGACGCTATGTAATCGACGCAAAGTCCATTATGGGAATCTTCAGCCTTGACCTTTCCCAGCCGATCGACCTGAACATCCATGCAGAAGGAGCAGATCTTGAGGAAGTTCTCAAAACTCTCTCGGTATACGAAGTCGAATAAATAAGTACATATTCATAAAAGATCCGGAAGGGGCTGCCGCATCGCGACAGCCCCTTTATAGTACTTGTGAAATATGCAAATGTCAAGCAGCCCGCACTCACCGCCCCTACTCTCTTCTCAGGGCATCGATCGGGTTTAAATTGGCTGCTTTTATCGACGGCAGCAGCCCGAATATAATGCCGATCAGCATCGAAAACCCGACGCCCAGGATAATTGCGGGCACCGATATGGCTGTGGGAGTCCCGGTCATCCGCGAGACCACGTAGGCCAGAATAATTCCGGCAGCAACACCCAGAATTCCGCCTATACTCGTCAGCATCGCTGACTCAGTCAGGAACTGCAGAAGGATCACGCTCTTTCTGGCTCCGAGAGCTTTCTTTAATCCAATCTCAGCCGTTCTCTCCGTGACCGATACCAGCATAATATTCATTACTCCGATGCCTCCGACCAGGAGAGCTATGCTGGCGACCCAGATCAGCAGGTTGTTGGTACTTGCCGACAGTTCCTGCTTATTTCTGGCTTTTTCAAGGAGATCCTCCGCCTTGTATTTTATATCTGAGGCGGACGTGATCGACCGGTTCATGATTTTCTCCGCATCTTTTCCCACCGTGCTCATCCCCTCAGTGGTTCTGGCACGGACTACACAGTTCTCAGGTTCATCATATGCAAATATAATCGGCCAGGCAGCGGAAGGTATCAGCATTGTTCCGTACTCTTCCTGGTGGTAGGTCATATAGTCCGAGAAAGAATTGATGACCGGCTGAAAATTGTCGGCCTTCCTGATTACACCGATCACTATGAACGGCTCCCCGTGAATCGCTATAGTGAGACCGAGAGGATTTGCGCTGTCGAAAAGGCTCTGCGCGATTTTCTCGTCAATGAGAATGACTTTTCGAAAATCCGTATAGTCCTTCTCCACAAACGGCCGCCCTGCGCTGACGACATATCCGCATGTCGAAAGATAATGCAGATCTACGCCGCAGATACTTCCCATATCCAGTGTATTCTCTCCGCTCTCCACACCGTCCAAATAGCTTCTCTTCACATAGAAAGAAGCGTCAGCGGCATCCGGCAGACTTCGGATTTCCTCCTTCTGCTCATCCGAGACAGTGGAAACGCCGGCCGGGGCGCCGCCGTCCATATAGTATTCGGATTCGCCCTGCATGAGCGATATGGTCACTGCGTTATTGCCCGCGCCGATCAGGTTCTGCATAATCTGGTCATTCGTTCCCTTGATTGTCGACACAATCGCGATAATCGCCGCAATACCGATGATCACACCCAGCATGGTGAGAAATGACCTCATTTTGTGCGACCAGATACCTTGCACAGCATATATAAGATTTTCTAACATGTCCGTCCTCCGTATCAGCTCGCATAGAGCTCGTCAATCGTGCCCTCACGGGTCTTCGCCCCCTCTTTCACTTCCTTGCCGTAGGGGAAGGCCAGGTAATCATCCGTCGTAACACCGGACAGGATCTCATACCCCTCTCCGGAAGTCTTTCCGACCTCAATATACTGCTTCATGAGCAGTCCGTCCTCACCCCGCTTCATGACGTACATCTTCCCGTTCTCCTCTCGGATGAACGCGTTGTACAGATACAGCATGCCCATACTGTCCGCCATAGAAGCATCTCCTCCGTCCCCGGATGAATTGAAGGTGACCATGACCCACTCGCCATTCTTTATCTCGCCGCTTCCGGCTGCAAATGATACCGTCATCGGATATTGAGACGCAAGCAGGTCACCATTCTGTGAGACAGACGGATATGCGGAAATATCCCGCACACGACCTTTATAGCTCGTGCCGGACTCCCAGGCCATGATGTCGACCGGGTCGCCCACTTTCACTTTGCCGTACATCTTCTCGCTGATATATGTCTTTACGTAGAGCCCTTCCTCCGATGTGACAGAGAGGAACGGGGATCCGTCATTGCTGATATGATCCTTATCTCCGACCTTCCTGACGACTCCGTTCATCCTTGACAGGACTGTTCCATCATTCACAGCCGCCTCCGCCGATTTGATCGCAAGGAGGCACTCGCGGAGGTCCAGTCTGAGCGATGCCAGATTTAACTCCTCTTCCTTCTTGCGCTCAGCGATTTCCTCCTTCGTCATTTTTGAGTTGCTCGGGATGAGCCCGAGCGCGCCGGCGATGGCGCTTTCGGATTCGGGCTTTGCTTCATTTGCAAGATATATGTACCCGCGGTCTGAGACCGCGACGATCACAGCTCCACCGGCAAGTGCGGACATATAGCCGCTATTGGCTCCTCTGTCATCGAAAGAGGTCGTCTCTGCACCGGTTCCTCTGCCCTCGAAAGAGGCTTTCCCTGCACCGGTTCCTCTGCCCTCGTCATGAGTTGTCGGCCCCGCACCGTTTTCACCATCTTCGGGCGCCGATGTCACCCGCGGAGCGTCCGACTGCCGGTCATCACTGCCCGCATCATCCACACCTGAAGGCGCATCCGTCACGGTCGGCTCCGGCTGAATGGTTGGCGTCGGTGTCACAGGATCCTTCCCTGCATCAGCCGGAGCATCCTTCTCTTCCTCGCCCGGTATCGGCGTCGCGGTCGGAATCGGAGTCGGGGCCGCCGTCACATAGGGCAGGTCGCTCTCCGGAGCTTTTGTCGGCTCCCTGTCCGGATCCGTCACGAGCGGATACAGATACAGATAGCGGCTCCAGTCCTCCTCTACCCTGTCGAGATAGGCGGCATTCAGGATCCAGGCCGCAAGGAGCTTACCGTCCGCGTTGTCCCCCTCATAAATCTCAAGAGAGAAATACACGTCGCGACCCTTTTCTTCCGCCATCTTGCGCATCATCTCAATAAACGCCGCGCGTATCTCTGTCCCGTCCGTGCACAGGAATCTGTAGGGGTTCTCCCTGGAGCCTGCTCCTGCTTCTGATGAGTTGAAAGCTTTGGCTGATTCATCCAGCACTTCATACATGACTGCCTTTCCGTATGAAGGGGTGGGAGTCGCTCTGGGCTTTTCAGTCGGAGTGACTTCACCCTCATCCGGAAATTCCTCATCCCCGTAAGGCTCTTCTCCCTCCCCCTCCTCGAGGTCATCTGGCTCGGAGGGTTCCTCCGTCGGAGCGATCTCGCTGCTTACCGGTTTCAGTTTATTCAAAGTCACAAGATTGCGCCTTGCGACATCAATCTGCAGCTCAATCTGTTCCCTGTTGATCTTTTCCTTCTCGAGGTTCATGCTGGTCTTCACCGTGTCATATGACAGCAGTTTGTCCCCGACGTACACTCTCTGGCCTTCCGTCACGAAGACTTCGTCGACCGTCTGTGTGCTGGAAATATAGATGTCCTGGGAGACATCGGCCGTGATCGTCCCGTCCATAGAGACAGAAAAATCGAAACCTCCCCCTCCGAAATTAAGCGAAGCCGCCGATACGACCATCACGGTCTTCTCCTGGGACTTCTTTATTGCGAAGACGATCCCGACGACCGCAAGCAATACCGCGCATGCCGCTATTATGGGCATCAGTAAACGCTTTCCCTTCATACAGCGTCACCTCCGCCCTGTTCATAAAAGTCCTCATCATTCGCACCGCGGTCTCCTCTCAGAACTCCGTCTCGGAGCTCTGCACCGTGGTCCTCCCTCAACATTCCGTCTCGGAGCTCTGCTCCATAGTCCTCCCTCAACACTCCGTCGCGGATCTCCACTATACGGTCCGCATGGGAGGCTATCTCGCGGTCATGGGTAATCATGAGTATTGACACGCCCTCTCTGTTCAGCTGGCGGAAAATCTCCATGACCTGCTTGCCCGAAGCTGAATCCAGCGCGCCTGTCGGCTCGTCCGCGAGCAGGATCTTGGGGTTGTTCACAATCGCCCTCGCAATGGCCACTCTCTGTTTCTGACCGCCGGACAGTTGAGACGGCATGAAATTCACACGGTCTTCAAGTCCGACTTTCTTAAGGGCTTCCATCGCCATCTCACGCCTCTTTTTCCTCGGAACATGGGCATATGAGAGCGGCAGTTCGACATTGGACAGGGCAGACTGGCGAGAGAGAAGCTGGAAGGTCTGGAACACGAACCCGATCTTGTAGAGGCGAAGATCGCTCATCTCATTGTCACTGAGGCCGGCTATATCCTGCCCCGCGATCAGGACTTTGCCTTCAGTGGGCACGTCAAGGCAGCCGATGATGTTCATCAGCGTCGACTTGCCCGAACCGGACGGTCCCATGATGGCTGTATACTCACCCTCGGCCATCAGAAAATTCACATCCCTAAGGACCGGGACCTCCATCTTACCGGACATATAGTTTTTATATACACCTCTGCACTCAATTACATTTGCCATAAATATGTCCTTAATCCTGCGCAATGTTATGTCAACTCTTCCACATCCTCGGCTGTCTCTTCCCCGACCATGTATGTTGAATCCAATGTTTTCATACCCTCGCGCAGCGTGTCCTCCGGAAATGCGATAAGATCCGATTCCGTAAGGCCGTCAAGTATCTGCACTTTGCCGAGCTCATCATCCCTCTCGCCGAGCGTGACCGGCTTCTTTACGAGTTTTCCGCCGTCATCGGCCCAGACAAATGGGTCTGTCGTCTCATCAATATAGTAGGAGTCGAGCCAGATTCCCTGATGGGCTTCCGCATCGTTCTGCCCCAGGTCCGGTTCAAGATATACGTGCTGCCCCATCATGAGACCATCGCTGCCGCTAAGTTCTACATAGAAGGGATAGTTCGAGCCGGAGCTTCCTTCACCGCCGAACATGCTTGTGTAGGGATTACCCTGGGCATTCTCCCTGTCGATTTTTGTGACCGTACCGCTCCACGTGAGACTCTCATCCACGCGGCTGTGGACGATCACGGGAAGACCTTCATAGATCTGGCCAATATTCTGCTCATTGACAGTCCCCTTCACCCGAAGATCGCCCGTCTTCATGATCTTGATAAAACTGTTGTCAGTTCCGGTCTGCGTGTCAGACGAGCCGCTCTCGTTGATCGACTGCACGACGCCTGCGATTTTGCTGTATACCGTTGCGTTGTTAATGTTATCCTGTATCTTCTCTATTTCAGAACGTTTAACTGTAATGTCATACTCTTTCTGCTTTCGCTCAAGTTCCTGCTGTTTAATCTGGATCGTGAAATTGGCCTGCTGGTCTTTATCAGCCTTTTTCTGCTGTTTAGCCAGCGCGGCAATCGTGTCGTCAAGCGCGTTCCGCTCGGCATTTAATCTCTCGAGCTCGATCTGAGCTTTGGCAAGCTGGTCCTGGAATGCATTGACATCATAAGTAAACAGCGCCTGTCCTTCACTGACTTCCTGCCCGACGGTGACAAGCACCGCGGCGACTTTAAATTCAGAATTCGGGTCAACAGACCATGTCTCCTGTGATTCCACTACGCCTGCAAATCTGTTAACGGTGCCGCTGACATTTGCACCAGTGAGATAGGCGACCGAAGTGACATAGACCTCCTCGCCGTCATCGGTGACTGCCGTGTTTCTTAAGTGTCTGTATCCGAAGAAACCCGCAATGCACAGGCAGGCCGCCAGTATAATCAGGGCGGCTGCTTTGCCGGGAGTCCACACACCTTTTTGCTTCATACCTAATCAAGTCCCTTTCCTGTATCGAGATCCCGCGATTCAAAGACCCGCAGGTTTCAATCTCTGAGACGAAACTGAGCGCCAACCACCCGGATGGCAGAGGGCATCTCTCACTAAGATAATACACTAGATACGTCCTTTTTTCATCTACAATCAAAAAAAGGCAGAAAAGGGACTGTCGAATGCAACAGCCCAAAACCACCCCTTCACAAAATAAGGACCCGCCCCGGTAATCATGCCGGAAAGGGTCCTCCTGATTTTCATATTATTTTGCGATCACAACCTCAGCCGTATCAATTGCCTCTTTGACCAGCTCATCGATCTTCTCATTGAGCTTTCGCTCATTGCGCTCGATGATCTCGATGATCGGCTTCGTGACCGGATGCTTGGCCACGAAAATCGTGCAGCAGTCCTCGTACGGAAGGATAGATGTGTCGTAAGTGCCGATCTCGCGCGCAATCGCGGTGATATCGTTCTTGTCGAATCCAATCAGCGGTCTGTAGACCGGAAGCTCACAGACAGCGTCCGTACAGCGCAGCGACTGCATAGTCTGACTTGCGACCTGACCGATGCTCTCGCCGGTGATAAGACCGAGGTCTCCCTCCTCCTTTGCGAAGTGCTCCGCGATCCGCATCATATAGCGGCGCATGATAATTGTGAGCTCTTCATGCGGGCACTGGTCATAAATGTACAGCTGAATATCCGTGAAATTAACGATATGCAGCCTGATCGGTCCTGTGTACTTAGCCACGATCTTCGCAAGATCTACGACTTTCTGCTTTGCTCTCTCGGATGTGTAGGGCGGCGCGTGGAAATATGTCGCGTCAATCGTAACGCCGCGCTTTGCAACCATCCAGCCCGCGACCGGTGAGTCGATTCCGCCGGAGAGAAGGAGCATTGCGCGTCCGGCTGTTCCGATCGGCATACCGCCCGGTCCCGGGATTACCTTCGAATAAATATACACCTCGTCGCGAATCTCCACGTCGAAAAGAATCTCGGGATTGTGAACGTCGACCTTCATGTCCGGGAAATTCTCGAGGATAGCCTCGCCGAGCTCCGCTGCCACCTCCATGGAAGTGAGAGGGAACTCCTTGTCTACGCGGCGCGCTTTGACCTTGAACGTCTGTGTGCAGTTCGGATGCTCCTCGCGGACATACTGGATCATGTCAGCCTTCATCTTCTCCACGCCGTCCTTCTCATAGATCACGACGGGGCAGATACCGACGACGCCGAACACATGCCGCAGCACGTCAATTGTCTCATCATAATTCCAGTCACCGCCGCAGTTGACATAAATTCTTCCGCGGATCTTCGTCACTTCGAACTCGCCGTCGATCCTCTTCAGCAGTGTGCGGATCCTCTTCGCGAGCGCATCTTCAAACAGGTGGCGGTTGTCGCCTTTGATGCCGATCTCGCCGTATTTGATCATAAATGAATTGTACATAATAACTCCTCTAAGCCGGCAGGCCTCCGCTGCCTTTTTCATTCAAGTCTCGCTCGCGAGACCAGGCGTTTATCTCTGTGAGAGGTTTGACTCCCACTCGGATAGTTACTTTCTTCTGTACCTTCTCAACATCGGCAGCATCTGCTTAAGATATGCCAGCGCCTCATCGACTTCATCTTCCGTGTTGTTTTCTGCAAATGAAAACCTCACCGAAGACTCCATCTCCTCCCTCGGAGCATCGATGGCTGTGAGGGTCGGTGAGCCTGCTCTCTTGTGTGATGAGCAGGCGGAACCGGCAGAGACGTAGATTCCCTGATTTTCCAGCGTATGCTGAAGGACTTCCGCACCTACACCGATAAAAGCCGCATTGACAATGTGCGGTGCACCCTCATCGCCCGGCATGCCGTGAACAATTACATTGTCGATCTCACTGAGTCCCGCGATCATTCTGTCTCGGAGCGCTCTCATGTGAGCAATCTTGGCATCGAAATCTGTATATGCTTCCTCTGCCGCGACGCCGAGACCGGCGATTCCCGGAACATTCTCCGTCCCGCTTCGCAGAGCACTCTGCTGTCCGCCGCCGTAGATGAGCGGCAGCAGCTTAGCGGAATCCGCTTTATACAGGAAGCCGGTTCCCTTGGGTCCGTGCAGCTTGTGCCCGCTGACTGAGAGCAGGTCGATTCCGAGTTCCCGCGGATAGATTACATACTTTCCGTAAGCCTGGATAGCATCGACATGGTAGAGGGCTTTAGGGCATTTGATCTTCTTCAATCTGCCGATTTCCGCGACCGGTGTCACCGCTCCGATCTCATTATTGACGTACATCATGGAGATCAGGATGACATCCTCCGTCATCTCATTTTCAAGCACCTGCATATCGAGCCTCCCCTGGCTGTCAACAGGAATAGTCACGATCTCAAAGCCTTCGGAAGCGAGCATTTTCAGCGGTTCTGACACGGCCGGGTGCTCCATCGGGGTTGTGAGGATCTTATTTCCGGCACGGCGGTTGGCCTGCGCGCCGCCGATCAGCGCCCAGTTATTCGACTCCGTCCCGCCGGATGTGAAGTAGATCTCGTTGTCCGAGACTTTCAGAGTCTTCGCGATCTGTGTCCTTGCGTTCTTTATATACTTCTCGGCGTCGACGCCCTTCTGGTGGAGGGACGACGGGTTGCCGTAGTCGCAGGTCATCACGTGCATGACGATTTCCGCCGCCTTCTTTGAGACAACGGTTGTAGATGAATTATCAAAATAGATATCTCTCACGGATTGTTCCTTTCCGTTTCATAAGTCATTGGCAAACTGCGAGACATTATACCACACAGGCTGGGTGGTGTTTAGTGTTTTTTCAAAAAACTTCTCAAGTTCAGTTATAGCGGACCTCCATCAGCGTCAGCCCGCAGGCAGGAGCGGTGGGTCCCGCAAGCTTGCGGTCACGAGCCTCGAGCAGGGCGTCCATGGAGCGAGGATCTCTCCTCCCTTCGCCGACCTCGATCAGAGTCCCGACAAGGATCCTGACCATATACTGCAGGAAGCCCTCGCCAATAAATTCAATATCAATTTCATGCTCATTCTCACGGATGTGAATAGCGAAGAGTTTGCGGACAGTAGACTTTCTCATGCGGGGATTCCCGCAGAAGCTCTTGAAATCATGCTCACCGCGAAGCTGTATCGTCGCCATCTTCATGGCTGCGACATCCAGCGGCTCACCGCGATACTCATATATATACTTGCGGTCAAATACGTGATAGGACTTATCCTTGCCGATCCGATACAGATAGGTCTTCTGGGTCGCGTTGAAGCGGCTGTGAAAGCGCGGTGCAGCGATATCGACAGAGAGAACACCGATATCATCCGGGAGATATGTGTTCAGATAGTCGCGGATTTCACCGGTCGACAGCTCGGTGTCAATGCGGAACTGAGCTACCTGTCCCTTGGCATGCACGCCTGCATCCGTACGGCCTGCCCCATGTACATCGACTGCATCCATGCCTGTCATCCTGCACAGAATAGTCTCCAGCTTCTCCTGTATCGTGTTGTCCGTATCTCCCTGCTTCTGCCACCCGTTGTAGCGGGTCCCGTCATACTGCACGAGCATCCGATAATTCTTCATCCTAGACCTCCATACTTCTCCACACAGAGTTTCCCATGCCCGATATCCCCTCTTCCGCATAATCGCTAAACATCAAAAAGCTGCCGCACAAAGCAGCCGCAGCAATGAGTGCTCCACCTGGTAAAGCCCCCCGCTTCATGCGGCTCTTTTATGCAGCAGCTATATATCTAAGTCAGAGATACCTCCGCCTCTACAGGCCAAAAGGCCGTGTGCGTATCATTCATCCGTGCGCTTCTTTCTCTTGAGACTGATTTTCTTAAATTTTGCGACAGAATCCTCTGTCACAGAACCGGTCGTCTTCTCAGTGACTGAGCCGGATAAATCTATGTCATCATCAAGCTCACCTGCAAATGAAGAAGTACCGAAATGCACCTCAGGACTTTCCTGCACGGAAACAGTTTCATCCACGCTCTCTGCGGCGGAAGGGGCAGTATAGCCGGCAGCGCCGTAATTGCTGTCTGAATGGGCACTGTCTGAATATGTACCTTCTGCATACGTACCGCTTGAATAAGATACGGCAGACGTATCCGGTTCTTCATCCTGTGTATACTCCGGCTCGGCAGGTACTGACTCTTCCTTTCTGGAGAATCCCCACTTTTTCTTCTTTTCCGGCTCAGCTGAGCCCTCTGTCTCCTCCTTAGGAACAGGCTTTTTAAACATGAACCTGATCATAAAGATCACAAGGACCGGATTGAGAATAAAGAACAGGCAGAAAAGTATCCTGTACCTCATCAGCATATTCGCGAGAATCGTCATATACATACCGCACACACAGGCGGCAATGCTGAGTATCAGTGAAAGTGCGCAGATAAGAATTTTCTGGATTGTAAGCTTCATGGTTCTTATTTCCTTTCTCAGAAATCACCTATATCATAGCACAAATGCAGCTCTTTATGTGAGATAATCTCACGGAGTTTCGAACATGAACATCAAAATAGCTAGCGTGCTGATCGCCGCCGTCTCCGTGCGGAGAATCCGTCTGCCCAGAGTAATCATTTTGGCACCGGCGTCCGCTGCTGCCTCGATTTCCTTCTCATCGATTCCTCCTTCAGGTCCGATGAAAACAGCCACCGACTCTCCGTCTCGGATTCCGGATATAATCTCTCTTGTCTTAGTTATATCCTCTGCGCACTCATAGGGCACCAATATATGATCGAGGCTCTGGGCCTCCCTGAGCGCATCCTTGAAAGAGACCACCTGACCGACTTCCGGTATAATTGCCCTCTTGCTCTGTTTGGATGCAGCCTCCGCAATCGCCTGCCACCTTGCCACTTTGGCCTTCGCTTTCTTTGGGTCGAACTTCACGACCGTGCGCTTCATGCTGACAGGCACAATGCGATAAGCCCCGAGTTCTACCGCCTTCTGGATCACGAGCTCCATCTTGTCAAACTTGGGCAGCCCCATGTAGAGGGTAATCTTATTCCCAAGTTCGACCCCGGACTCCTCCACGAACAGAACATCCGCGATAATCTCATCATCCGTGAGCTCTCTGAGACTGCAGGTCGCGATCCGACCATCCGGCAGGACCGCCTCGACCTCGTCAAGGGGCTTCATTCTCAGCACGTTTTTAATATGATTGACGTCACCGCCGCTGATGACCAGCTCCCTGCCGTTCACCTGCGACTCATCAACAAAAAATCTGAACATAAACGTCTCTCTTTAATCCAGACGGGCAACGATGCTCTCCCACTCGCCCATCTCATTTTCCTCAATGATCGTAAGGCCTGCCGCCGCCATGGCATCGCGGACGACCTGCGCGTGCGTGATCAGAATGCCCGATGTGATATAAATGCCGCCCTTCTTCAGGTGGTTTGGCACGACCGGGGTGATACCGGCTAGGATTTCGGCGATGATATTGGCAACTACAATATCATAATCGCCGCCCGCGTACTCCTGGATGGCCGGATCGTCCTGTATATTCCCGATCACGTATGCAAATGACTCCGGATCCACCTCATTCTTCTCTATATTCTCAGCGATGGCTTCCAGAGTGTTCACGTCCAGATCCGTCCCAAGCACGTACGAAGCCCCGCTCTTTAACGCAATGATACCCAGGATTCCGCTGCCCGTTCCGATATCCAGAACGCGCATTCCGTCCTTCAGGTATTTGCGAAGCCCGCGAATAGCAAGCTGGGTAGATTCATGTTTACCTGTCCCGAACGCAATACCCGGATCAATGCGCAGCACCATGGATGCTTCCTGTTCCGGCTCCACATCCTCCCACGAAGGGATGATCAGGATGTCATCGACCATGAACTGGTGGAAATACTGCTTCCAGTTGTTGGCCCAGTCCTCCTGGGCGGTGGTGGAAATGTCGATCTGGGCACTGCCGATCCTCACACCCATGTTCTGAAGGTCAAGAAGTCCCCTTCCGACCTTCCTCAGGATCTCATCCTCATCGAACTCGGGATCATCCTCGGGAATTTCCTGATAAAACGACACCTTGGCTGTGTGGTCATCGAAACCGAGATCCGGAACCACATCGCCAAAATAGCCTCCGTTCTCATCAGGAGAAACGGGGGCTTTATCTTCAATCTCGACGTTCATGATGCCGAAGTCATTCAGCATGGAGCAGACAAGATCTTCGGCTTCCTCTGTCGTATTAATGGTATATTTCATCCATTCCATATCTATACCTCTACAGGATTATGTCTGAAAGCTCAGATAACTGCCGCCCGGCGCTTTTGCGCCGGAGCGGAAAGAACCGAATACGTTTCGCGCATGTTTACAGCGTTTCACCCATGGCCTCAGCGTACTTTTTGAGCGCTTCCTTCTGCGCGCGGTTCATCTTCTTTGGAACCTGTACGACCAGTGTGACATAGTGATCGCCGCGACGCTTCGGATTATTCACAGCCGGAACTCCCTTGCCGCGCAGACGTATCCTTGTATCTGTCTCTGTGCCGGCTTTGACCTCGTACTCGACATCGCCGTCGATGGTCTTGATCCGGATCTTTCCGCCAAGAGCGGCTTTGGCAAATGAAACTGCAGCCGTCGAATACAGATCCGTATCGTTCCTCTGGAAAAGCGGATGACGGGACACGCGGACTTCGACCAGCAGGTCGCCTCTTGCGCCACCGTTCGTACCCGGCTCACCCTTGTCACGGACTCTGACAGACATGCCGTTGTCGATACCTGCAGGGATCTGGACCTTGATCTTGATCCGCTTTGTCTTGTATCCGCTGCCGTTGCATTCCGGACACTTCTCACGGATAATACGCCCCTGGCCGCGGCATTCCGGACAGACAGTCTCTGTCTGCATCATACCGAAAATCGACTGCTGCGTCTGGATCACACGTCCTGTGCCGTTGCAGCGGCTGCAGGTCTCGGGCTGTGTTCCCTCCTTAGCTCCCGTGCCGTGGCATGTCTCGCACATTTCACGGAAATTGAGCTCGATCTCCTTCTCGCAGCCAAAAACAGCTTCCTCGAAGCTGACATTGACGGAGGTGCGGACATTTGCGCCGCGCATCGGACCGTTGTTTGCTCTCTGAGAGTATCTCGTGCCGCCGCCGAAAAGATCGCCGAACAGGTCGCCGAAAATATCACCCATTCCGGATCCGGTGAAATCAAATCCTCCGAATCCGCCTGCTCCGCCATTTGCAAATGCAGCATGCCCGAACTGATCATACTGTCTCCTCTTGTCCGGATCAGACAGAATCGAGTATGCTTCGGATGCCTCCTTGAATTTCTCGGCGGCCTCCTCGCTCGGGTTTACGTCCGGATGGTATTTTTTAGCCAGCTGACGGTATGCTTTCTTGAGGTCAGCATCGGATGCGTCCTTCGCAACGCCGAGCACCTCGTAATAATCACGCTTCTCTGCCATATTCTTCCCCAATTAATTTCTGTATGAAAGACCCCTGCCGCCTCTATCGGCTGGTAGTCTATATTCTACATATTCCAAGCAGCGGTTCGTGGTCCGATATAAACACCGTTCCAAGGCTTGTTCCCTGCAGCGGTTTGTGATCCCACTAAACGCCAAAAATGAGGCTCCCACTCCGCGGAGAGCGGGAGCCCCAAAAAGTCAGATTTAATTATTCGGTGCAATTTGCAGCCGTCACGCAGTAAATGCGAGACCCTGCAAAGTAATACCATTATACTTCTGTATAGTCAGCATCGACAACATCATCGTCGCCGCCGTTATTTCCGCCGTAGCTGCCGCCGCCGAAGCCCTGCGGTCCCGGACCTGCCTGGCCCTGCGGAGCTGCCTGCTCGTACATCTTGGCAAATACCTTCTGTGCGGAATTCATAAGCTTCTCCTTGCCGGATTTCAGCTCGGAAACCTCAGAGTCGGAAAGGTTCGGTACGTTCTTGACTCTCTCGACAACTGCCTTAAGAGCATCGACGTCTGCCTGAACAGATGCCTTCTCATCGCTGCTGATCTTGTCACCGACTTCGTTCAGAGCGTTCTCGACCTGGAATACCATGGACTCAGCTTCGTTCTTGGCATCAACACCTTCCTTGCGCTTTCTGTCCTGAGCCTCGAAAGCTGCAGCTTCCTTAACTGCTCTGTCGATATCAGCATCGGACATGTTGGAAGAAGAAGTGATCGTGATATGCTGCTCCTTGCCTGTTCCGAGGTCCTTAGCGGAGACGTTTACGATACCGTTGGCATCGATATCGAATGTAACTTCGATCTGCGGAACGCCGCGGCGTGCCGGAGCGATGCCGTCCAGTCTGAACTGGCCGAGTGTCTTGTTGTCAGCCGCGAACTGTCTCTCACCCTGAAGAACATGGATATCAACTGCCGGCTGGTTGTCAGCTGCGGTGGAGAATACCTGGCTCTTCTTTGTCGGGATTGTTGTATTTCTCTCGATCAGGCGAGTAGCGATGCCGCCCTCTGTCTCGATGGAAAGTGAAAGCGGTGTGACGTCCAGAAGAAGGATATCTGTTGCGCCTGCTTCACCGGAGAGCTTGCCGCCCTGGATAGAAGCACCGACTGCTACGCACTCGTCCGGGTTGAGGTTCTTGCTCGGCTCCTTGCCTGTAAGGGCCTTTACCTTGTCCTGAACTGCCGGGATACGTGTGGAACCGCCGACCAGGAGGACCTTTGTAAGGTCAGAAGCCATAAGGCCTGCATCCTGAAGAGCTTTCTGTACCGGAATAACGGTTCTCTCAACAAGGCTTCTTGTCAGTTCATCAAATTTAGCTCTTGTGAGGTCCATATCGAAGTGCTTCGGGCCCTCAGCTGTAGCTGTGATGAACGGAAGGTTGATGTTGGTCGTTGTGGAAGAAGAAAGTTCCTTCTTAGCCTTCTCAGCTGCCTCTTTCAGTCTCTGAAGAGCCATTCTGTCGTTGGACAGGTCAACGCCTTCCTTGCGCTTGAAATCCTGCAGCATGTAGTTTGTGATCGCGTTGTCAAAGTCATCGCCGCCGAGGTGGCTGTCGCCGTTAACTGCGAGAACTTCGATGACGCCGTCGCCGATATCGATGATAGAAACATCGAATGTGCCGCCGCCAAGGTCATAGACCATGATCTTCTGATCTACTTCGTTGTCAAGGCCGTAAGCCAGAGCTGCTGCTGTCGGCTCGTTGATGATACGCTTTACTTCAAGACCAGCGATCTTGCCGGCGTCCTTTGTTGCCTGGCGCTGTGCGTCGTTGAAGTATGCCGGAACTGTGATGACTGCCTCTGTGACCTTCTCGCCAAGGTAGTTCTCAGCGTCAGCTTTCAGCTTCTGAAGAACCATAGCAGAGATTTCCTGCGGTGTGTAGGACTTGCCGCCCATGGTAACCTTCTCATTTGTTCCGATCTTTCTCTTGATGGAAGCGATCGTGTTGTCAGCATTTGTAACTGCCTGACGTTTTGCCGGCTCACCGACAAGTCTCTCACCTGATTTTGTGACTGCGACTACGGACGGTGTTGTGCGGGCGCCTTCTGCATTTGCAATAACGACCGGCTGGCCGCCTTCCATAACTGCTACGCAGCTGTTAGTTGTTCCAAGGTCAATACCAATAATCTTACTCATAATAATTTTCCTCCAGTATATTTCTAATATTGATTTGATTTCTTAATTTATATAAACGCTTTCGCGGTTATAAACTCAGTTCGCTACCTGTACCATTGAATGGCGCACTACCGAGTCTTTGTACATGTAGCCTTTCTGGAATTCCTGCACGACGATGTTCTCGCCGACGCTCTCATCATCTACATGCATCACTGCATTGTGAAGATTGGGATCGAACTCCTTGCCGACCGCCTCGATCGGCGTGACGCCGAGGTCTGTCAGAGTCGTCATGAGCTGCTTGTAGATCTTCTGCATACCCTCTGTGAACGGGTCCTCAGCATCCTCTTCGGCTACCAGCGAGAATCCTCTCTCAAAGTTGTCAACTACCGGAAGGATCTTCTCAACGACATCTTTCGCTCCCATCGCGTACATGCCGGCTTTTTCTTTTTCCGTTCTCTTCCTGTAGTTGTCGAACTCCGCCATGAGCCGGATGTATTTCTCATTCTGCTCTTTAATGAGTTCGTCTTTCTTCTCGATTTCTTTCTTCAGCTTGCGGCTTCCGAAAAGCATGTCAGGCTCCTTATCGCCATTCTCGGTTTCTTGTGCGGTATCTTTATCATCTGCAGCTTCAGGTTTGTCTGATGCTTCCTCAGCATCGGTTTTCCCATCTGCTGTGCCGGACTCTTTCCCGGCTTCCGGATTTCCGGTGCTCTCACCGGCTTCGGATTTCTCCGGCTCAAGGGCTTCCTTAGCGGTCTCAGCTTTCTCTTCAGTTGCCGCCGCTTCTGAATCTGAAGATTTCTCTTCATTTACATCGGCGGTTCCCTCCTGGCACGAAGATTTCTCCTCGCATCCTTCGGCTGCTTTCGCCTGAACCCCGGCAGCTGCTTCCTGAGCATCCGCTTCCTGTTTAAGTTCTTCGGAAACCTTCTTATCTTCTGTGTTCAAATCAGGTTCCTTCCTTTCTTCAATTATCTCTATCATATTTCGTCACCTCTGAGTTTATTCTGATCGCATGCTGCGTAGTTCTCGCGATGTTCAGATCGCATGCTATTTCGATGGCACGCTGCTCTGCTTACGCGATGTTCATATCGCATGCTATTCTGATGACATGTTGCCGAGGTCCTGATTCGGCTCTTCTTTATCATCGATTCCTGCTATACTCTCGCCCGCGTTTCTGTTCTTTCTGAACAGATCGCTAAGGCCCTCCTTGAATATCTGCAGGTTACTCATTACCTTCTCATAATCCATGCGCTTCGGTCCGATGATTCCGATTGTTCCCTGCAGACCGTCGCCCAGATCATAGGTTGCGGTGACAACGCTGCAGTCTTTCATGGACTCGACCGGGCTCTCCTCGCCTATATAGACCTTGATGCCGGTCTCTTCACTCAGACTCGAATCCGTCTCTCTGACGAAATCCGCGAGAACACTTTTCTCTTCCAGCGTTGTAATCAGTCGGCTCGCATTTTGCGTGTCGGCAAGTTCAGGATATTTGAAAATGTTGTTTACACCGCTCGTGTAGATCTCCATGTTCTCATCAGTCTCAGCCCTTATGACTTCGGCGATGGTGTCGAGGACTTCGTTGACTACATTTGCATGAATACCTGCCTCCTCCTTGATATTGGAGATAAGTCCGAGATTTATGTCAGCCATCGTCAGACCGTTCAGGCGGGTGTTCAGCAGAAGGTTGAGCTTCAGGACCTGTTCCTCATCGATGTCATCGCTCAGATCGATGATGTGGTTCTTGACCACGTTGCCTTCAATGACAACGACGTTGAGGAGCTGCCTTGGGTTCAGCTTGCTTAGCTGAATGAACTTGACCTTGTTCCCTTTATAGGAAGGCGCGGAGATCATCGTCGTGTAGTTCGTGCGGCTGGCCAGCAGCCGTATGACCTGCTTCAGGATTTCTTCCATCCGATTCGTCTTCGCGATCATCAGGCTGTTCATAGCAGAGACCTGCCTGGTCTCTTCCTGGACAAGTGAATTTACATAAAAGCGATATCCCTTGTCGGACGGGATACGGCCGGCAGAAGTGTGCGGCTGAAGGATATATCCCATCTCCTCGAGATCGGACATCTCATTCCGGATCGTGGCGGAGCTGAGATTCAGGTCTGTGTATTTTGAGATTGTCCTGGAACCGACAGGCTCACCTGTCTCAAGATAGTTCCGGATAATCGCATATAAAATTTTCCGTTTTCTCTCGGTAAGTTCCATTTTGGGCTCCTCATTTTCTTTGTTAGCACTCGGTGTGTTGGAGTGCTAACATCTAAGACATAATATACTCTCGGGTGCGGTGGATGTCAACATAAAAATAAATTTTTCACAAATCGTAAACAATTTTAAAAAAACCGGGGCCAGCTAACGCCGGCCCCGGATCCTCATATCTGATGACGCACAATCGCGTACTCATCATCAAGCCTGTAGTATGGACATACCGCCTGTGGGGCGGTCAGAAATCTCACATAATCATCCTCGTCCATATCACAGCAGCAATAGTAATCTTCATCGTCTTCATCCCAGACGTAATTTATGCATGTGTCACACATGTTTCCTGCCAAGTAATCACCTCCTGATTCTGTATGTCACACGAATTCTAATGCGTGAAGCCTCTCTTTCAGGCTTTCCCTCCTCTGTTCTTTCCCCGAGCCTTGTTATACTTCTTATAGGTCCGCTTAGGCTGCGCATTGGCTGCAATCGCCCCTTCGGTCTTTGCCTTAGCCCGATTGGAGCTTCGTACCCTACGCTCCGTATCTTCCACATCGTCAAGATTCTGCCTGAGTTCTACCATCTTGTCTCGAAGTTCTGCAGCCATCTCAAAGTTGAGCTCGGCGGCCGCAGCCCGCATCTGCTTCTCGACCTTTTCAATGAGCTTCTCAAGCTCTGCCCGGCTCATGTCTTCAGGATTCTTCTCTATCTCCGCCTCAGTCTTTGCGACTTCCTTAGAAATAGAAATGAGGTCGCGCACCGCCTTCTGGATCGTCTGAGGTGTAATGCCGTGTTCTTCATTATATTTCATCTGAAGCTCCCGGCGGCGTTTTGTCTCGCCGATTGCTCTCTTCATGGAATCAGTCATGACATCCGCGTACATGATGACGTGACCTTCCGAATTTCTGGAGGCACGACCGATTGTCTGAATGAGTGAAGTCTCCGAGCGAAGGAAGCCCTCCTTGTCCGCGTCGAGAATCGCCACCAAAGTTATTTCAGGGATATCAAGACCTTCGCGCAGAAGATTGATACCGACCAGAACGTCGAATACATCGAGGCGCATCTCCCGGATGATCTCTGTTCTCTCCAATGTATCTATATCAGAATGCAGGTATCGGACCCGTATATCCAGGTCTTTCATATAATCAGTGAGGTCCTCAGCCATTCGCTTGGTCAGGGTCGTAATAAGAACCTTTCCATGCTTCTCGATTGTCTTGTTGACTTCACTCACAAGGTCATCAATCTGCCCTTCGACCGGACGCACATCGACATCAGGATCGAGAAGACCGGTCGGGCGTATGATCTGTTCTGCCCGAAGAAGTTCATGGGTTTCCTCATACTTACCGGGGGTGGCAGAGACGAACATGATTTGATCAATGCGCTCTTCGAACTCCTCGAAATTGAGGGGACGGTTGTCCAGAGCACTCGGCAGACGGAAGCCATAATCGACAAGGGTGGACTTGCGGCTCCGGTCACCGTTGAACATTGCACCGATCTGCGGGACCGTCATATGAGACTCGTCCACTATAATTAAGAAGTCATTCTTAAAGTAATCAATCAGAGTATACGGCGGCTGCCCAGGTTCTCTGCCGGTGAGATGCCGTGAATAGTTCTCAATGCCTGAACAGAATCCGGTCTCCTTCATCATCTCAATGTCGAACTCAGTCCGCTCTCCGATGCGCTGGGCCTCAAGGAGCTTATCGCGGCTCTTGAAATACAGGACCTGCTCTTTCATCTCGGCTTCTATGGAGTCGCATGCCTGCCTCATACGTTCAGGCGGAACGACATAGAAAGATGCCGGATAGATGGCCTGATAACTGAGTTCTGCTTTCACTTCTCCGGTCAGCGTGTCGACAGAAGTCACGCGGTCGATCTCGTCTCCGAAGAATTCAATACGTACCGCGTACTCGTTATTGTCGGCAGGGATGACTTCAAGTGTGTCCCCCTTCACACGGAACGTACCACGGTGGAAATCCATCTCATTTCGCTCATACTGCATATCGATGAGTTCACGGATGAGCTCATCGCGGTCTTTGGTCATACCGGGGCGAACGGAGGTCATCATATTTGCAAAATCCTCCGGGGCACCGATACCGTAGATGCACGAGACGGATGCAACAATGATGACGTCGCGGCGCTCACTCAGTGACGACAGCGCGGACAGGCGCAGCTTGTCGATCTCGTCGTTGACGGATGAGTCCTTGGCAATGTATGTGTCAGACGAGGGCACGTACGCCTCCGGCTGGTAATAATCATAGTAGGAGACGAAGTACTCGACGGCATTTTCCGGAAAGAATTCCTTGAATTCACTGTAGAGCTGGGCCGCCAGAGTCTTATTGTGCGCTATGACCAGCGTGGGCTTCTGGAGCTCGGTGATTACATTCGCCATTGTAAAAGTCTTGCCGGAACCCGTGACACCGAGGAGCGTCTGGGCCTGGTTTCCTTCGCGGAAGCCTTCGACAAGCTTGCGGATGGCCTCGGGCTGGTCACCGGTCGGTTTATATTCTGAATGAAGTTTGAATTCCATAGAATCTCCTTTTTGGAAGTGTGCTGCTTTATCTGCGTTCTTATATCCTGTACTTTTATCCCGGGCTTTCCCCATGAGTTTCATCCTGATTATCCAATCATGCGTTTCATCCGCGTCATCCAATCATGCATTTCATCCGGGTTATCCAATCATGCATTTCATCCGGGTCATCCTATCACGCATTTCATCCGGGTCATCCTATCATGCATTTCATCCGGGTCATCCTATCACACGTTTCATCTGGGTTATCCAATCACGAGTTTCATCCGGGTCATAAATCCTGACTTAAATCCTGAGGATTAGATGTATCCCTATTTTACGAACATTTGTTCCACATGTCAACTACATCTCCCTGTGGACCTTATTTTTTTCGATAGTCGACCAGGGCAACATTTTTTTCCAGCCGGGAGCCATTCTGACTGCCTCTGCCATGATACCCATCTTGCTCACTTGATTGAAAGGCAACTAATCTCCCCGCCGGTAGCATTCCGGCTGCCTTTGACCAAAAAAGAGGCCGCTGCCAAAGCAGCGGCCCCCTAAGGTCAATATTCAAGAAGAATAGGCAAGGATTCTCGGTTATTCAATTGCCGAGAGGAATTTCCCCTTTTTTATCTATTAATGCGAACAAATGTTTGCAAACATACGTTTGGTGTGATATGATAGATGTATGAAAACAAATATTGTTAGATACAGGACCTGTGTGTGTAATATTAACTACCATGTGGTATGGTGCGTGAAGTACCGTCGTAAGATCATCACCCCTCAGAAAGA
>JBGUHN010000077.1:0-17945 GCA_045112155.1 Lachnospiraceae bacterium | reverse complement strand
TGACACGGCAGTTGGTGCTTTGCAGAAGCTTTTAGACAAGAGAGATGCTCAGCGTAAAGAAGAATTGTGGAATGCAATCATCAAAAGTGAAAAAACTTACGATGAAATCCTGACTTTCATCACCGCCGGTCAGACAACTGAAGAAGAATAAGGAAAAAGCTCATTTTGTGTAAGTTGCACAAGATGAGCTTTTTAAGGTGTAAAATCAGCGGAAGTTCACATGAAGGCAGGTATCCTTCACCACCGGTGAACTTCGCAAACACTACGGCTTCATCTATGTGGACCTGAATGATGACGGAACCGGAAGCGGCAACCGCTATAAGAAGAAATCCTTTGGCTGGTACAAGAAAGTCATTTCCAGCAACGGTGAGGAATTAGACTGAAACCTGTTCTCCCGGCATTCTGTGGCGGCGAGTTTTGAGTAACTGAATCGTGGATAAGGGCATACCCCTCCTAAATATGAGACTGCCGCATCGGACGGTGTATTGCCGCATACAGCTCATAACAGCATTTGTAATACTTACCATCAGCTATATGCAGCGCATAACGCCCAATGCGACAGCCTCTTTGTCTTTATATCCTGACTTGATGAATCTTTCCCTTACTCAACTGTAATATGTTCTGATTCGAAAATTCTTTCCCAGCCTTCTTTACGTGTGGCTCTCACAAAATATACATCCCCTGCCGCGACATCAATTTCATCCCACAGCTTCGAATGTGGATAGAGATCGGCACCGCCACTTGTTACGCTACCTCCGGAGCGCTCGACGATATCTTCGATATCCAGAATATTCTCTGTATTATTTTCCCACAAAATATACATATGATCGGATCCCCATTCATCAGTATATCTCTGCGGGTCAATCTTAACTACAATGCCGTCCGCATTATGCAGCTCCATGAACGAACTTGTATCTCGTTCATCTATGGCACTCTCTTTATCCGTAGTAACAGAGACCATGCCGGTCGGATTTTCCAAGCGATCTATTCCTTCACCGCTAATATGCCAGCTCATGGTCATATCATGAATTGAATGAATTCCTGCCATCTTCAGTGCTTTCTGGTATAATTTAAATTCTCCGGAGGCTGTCTCACCGGCCGGAACTAGCATATCCCGTCCATGGACCGGAACCTCGTACCCATCAACAACAGCAACATTTCCCCTGACACTCACATCAAAAGATGCATTGTTTTCCACAGTGAGCTGCATGACCCGCTCATTTTCACCGTCAAGCGTGAATCCTTCGCCCAGGATCCGGACAGAATTATTATCATAGAAAACTGTTTCAGGGAATGTCTCTGCTTCTATATTTCTGGACTGTCCAAGGTCAAGGGCTTCCAGGTCTTCCCCGAGCAGGATTTCACCGTCAGCTGCGATTCCAAATTCCAGATATTTTGTCGCTAATGGCACTCCTTCTTCATCACTAATCTGCATCTCATAATCAATTCGAACAATATCACCGGATTTGACATCATCCTTCTCTATGGTAATAACAGCCCACGTCTCCTTGCCGCTTTCCAGATATGAAGAAACAGCGGAACGTGTACTGGTTATATCCTCTGAAATGTGCTCCTCAACGACCAGATCAGTGACCGGTGTTCCATTCACCAGAAGTTCATTCCCACTCACAAAACGCTCTTCCGTTCCAGTATTACTGAAATACAGTGAAAACCTCACCTGCCCGTCGCTTACCTGAGCATCTGCAACACTGATATCAACATCCTCTTCTCTCAAAAGGCTCTGTTTGTTCACGACAGTTTCTTCGCTATCTAAGGATTCTCCTGATTCCGCCTAAATAAAAGAGGCCTCTACCGTCGAAGTTGTCTCTTTACTGTCAGCGCCCCCTCCGGGATTCGCAGAAGATGCGCCGCATCCTGCCAGCAGGCTTGCCATCAACATAAAGACGAAAAAATCCCTCATTATTTTTCTATACCCCATCTTGCCCTCCTTCTTCTTGCAAATGCACGTTCAGGCTTATCTGCCTAAAGCTATTATAGCAACTATCTGCAAATTCTTCCATTTTTCTTGAATACTATTCGAGAATCTACAAATCGAGATCAGAGACCGTTTCAAACCCGTCCAGCGCCGGATGATTCGTCAGGGTCTTGACTATACACCACCCCGCTCTGTTCCGCTCTGCATTTTCCTTTATGGGGACAAATCCCAGATCCAGATACAACTTGCATGCAAGCCAGGTATTTGTCTGCGTCGGGATGACAGCTCTGCTATATCCAAGTTTCTTCATGTGGGCAAGCACATGCGTGATCAACGGCTTGGATAGCCTCTGCCCCTGTGCATCCCTGTGAACGGCGACCCAGTGAAGCCATCCCGTCTTCCCATCGTCTCCGGTATAAATATTATAATATGCCGTCGCTGTGGCAAGTTTCTTTCCAGACGAATCTGTCACAAAAAACATCCTGTTTTTAAGGTCTTCCTCATGACCGGCAAAATACTTTGACCATGCAGCTTCTCCCGCTTCATAACTTGCAAATTCTTTTGCGCTCTTCTCTATAGCAATCCAGACTTCCCGGTCTCCCGGGGCATAATTCTCATAATGGTATGCCGGCGGAAGCTCAATTTCCTCAATTCCATTCAGACTCTGTTCCAATAGCAGCTCATAATGCGGGATGCGAGGGTCATTATTGTCAAAGCGCTCCAGACTGCGTGCTATCGTCTCATTCGCTTTCGCTTTCACGCTTACATGACCTGTCTGCTTTTCGTGCGTCAGGTTTACGTGACCTGTCTGCTTTTCGGGCATCAGCGGGAAGTCCTCATCAGAATCCTTTGCAGTATAACTCACAAACCTCGCTGTAATCTCCTGTGGTCTCGTGATAGCCCCGCCGACGACCGCGCTGAACGCACCGCACTCGAAGACTTTCTTCAGTTCCTCCGGATAATGGATTTTTCCCTCTGCAATTACCGGAACCGCAAGCTGCGCAGTGCATTTGCGGATCAATTCGAAATCCGGTCCATCCAGATGCGCAGAATACTCCGTATAACCGCTCATCGTAGTGGAGACAATGTCAAATCCTATCTCCTGTGCAGCCAGGCATTCTTCAAAGGTCGAGCAGTCTGCCATGGCAAGCCTGCCTGCTTCATGGACACGGTCAATAAGCTCTTTCGTGAGAATACCGCCCGGCCGCTTTCTGCATGTCGCATCCATCGCTATGATCTCTGCTCTGGTAGTCAGGAGTTCCTCGATTTCCTTCATTGTGGGCGTGATGTAGATTTCGCTGTCATCGTAATTACGCTTCACGATTCCGATGATCGGCAGATGACACACCTCCGCAATCGCGTTTATGTCCGAAACGGACTGCGCGCGTATGCCTGCTGCCCCGCCCTGCATCGCTGCCACTGCCATCCTGGACATGATGTAACTTGAGTGCAGCGGCTCATGCGGCAGTGCCTGACACGATACGACGAGTTTTCCTTTGATTTGTTGTAATACTCTCTGGCTCTCTGTCATTTTGTAAGCTCCTCAAATTTCTATCTTTTTACCTATCATGATCGCCTTCGCATCATCTCCGTGACCAATGTCTCTCGTGACAGCTATTGGGGTCTCCGGACGCGCGTACTCTTTTACCATCGACACGATATCCGGAACACAGTGATTCTGTTCCATTGCGGTAAATGTCCCGAGTATTATTCCGCTCACTTTCTCAAACGCACCGATCTGCTTTAATTGCGCAAGGTAGGTCGCCATCTGCGGCACCCTCCCGCCGTATGCCTCCAGAAGCAGGATCTTATTTTCAAGATCCGGGAAATACCCGGTGCCCGCAAGCTTCAGAAAGCAGCGGATATTTCCGCCCACTACGATGCCTTTCATGGCATTCTTTTGGACAAACCTGAATGCCGGGCTGAACAGCTCATTCCTATTTAGGAACCGCTCCTTCTGCAGCTCCGCAGAGTTGCCGTAAGCCATATGCTTGATCTGATATAAGACGCTTGCTTTCCCCGTCATCGTATATATTGCATTGATAACTGTGGTGAGATCGCTGTAACCCCAGAAGGCAGCCCTGCTCCTTGATATCAGTTCATAATCCAGATCATCCAGGATCTGATTTGCAACGTCTCCTCCGGAAATATCATATATTTCCTCTACATCCGGATCCGCGAACATTCTCATTAGCTGCTCGGCTCTCGCTTTCGGCGTTCCGGAGAAAACACCCTTCGCCGCATAAATGCAGGAACTAAGAATCGGCTCATAGTCAATTGACTCAAGGAATCTTACCAGTTCCTCATTTCGTCCGCGGTATTCTTCCTTTTGCGCGTCCGAGCATGCGACAATACCGACTTTCTTCATAAACACCGCCTTCCTTCATCGATCCATACCCGAATCCCCTGCTTCTCATTGCGGTTCACGCACTCTGCTGACAGATTCACCCAGCTTGCGCAGTGGTCCAAAATAATCGAGTCAGTAGTAATCACCCGTTCTTTTCCATAAAGTGCCCGATCAACATCCCTCCGGATCTGAATATCCAGATCAAATGAATATCCTCCGGCTTCCGCAATATCCGCAATAAGAGCCTTTAATCTGCCGGAATTGGACACCGGCTCATCGAGCAGAATATTTACCTTTCCGACCGCCGCATCTCTGAGTACGTCAAACATCAGCCGCACAGCCCCTGTCGTCTCCGGAATCAACCGGTATGTTCCCCTCAGCGCGGCAAGATCACGGATCGTTCCATCCATGCAGCAAAAAAGCAGAGATTCACAAAGGAGCACCTCCAGTGTGATAATTGTATTGAAACCATCGATCCAGACATCCTTGCCGGACAGATCAGCAAGTGAAACCTGCTTCTCTTTTCGGCCTTCCAGCTGCTGCCGGGTTGCAACGCTCCTCACAATAGACAGCCGCTGCCTCTCGGAAAGCATAAAATGATTACCTGCGAAGACCGTTGCCTGCTTCAGATCATAGCCTTCATTTATAAGATAAACAACGTGCCTGGATGCGGTTTTTAATGTAGAAACTGCCTCCGGTGAGAAGTTCCGGTCATCTTCCGGCACATATCCGCGCTTTGCGTTCATTGCTGAATTTCCCTTTCGACTTCGTTACATTTGCCCTTACTCTCTTGCACTTATATACCTGCGGATAAGGATACTTCCATACAGAAACCACAGGTAAAAATACCAGAATACGAGGGTAATCGCCGGATACGGTATTCCTCCAACCTTCATAACAACAGCCACGATTATCAGGATCATTGAAAATATGTGTAACGCAATCCACTTATCATTTCTATCCACAATGAGATGCAGAATTGTAGCCGGCATGAACGTGTAGTCCATACATACAACAAGAACACCCACTATGTCATACCACTTTAGAGTCATCCCCTCATAAAATACTCCGGCAATCGCCATCGTGGTAAAAACGAAAACTGCTATGTCCAAAACTCTGCTAACTTTTTCCAATAAAGTGTTTTTCATCTCCCGGTAAATCCTCCCCACTGCCTCTCTGAATAAGGGGGCTTAATTTTATACGCATCCGGGCTGATTTCCACATCCGGTCCGCAGATCACTTCTCGTAGCTCATCGCATCCGCCAAAAACATAGGCATATATCTTTTTCATTCCCAAGCCGCATACCACCCTTTTCAGGTTCCTGCAGTTGGCAAATGTAAACGGCGGAAGATTCGTCAGTCTGTCCGGCAGCACAATTTCTTCAAAAGCACTTTCACTGAAAGTATATCCCCACAAATCCGTCAATCCGGCAGGCAGCACAATACTGTGAAGGTTTTCACATCCTCTGAACACGAACGACCCCATATTAGTGACTGAATCGGGGATATGGACAGAGGTTATTTCCCTGTGCCCGGCAAAAAGCCTGTCATTAATGACCGTAATGGGGGCTCCCCCATAACTGCCCGGAACGATAACCTCAGCTTCATCTCCGTGATATCCCATAACACTGAAAGTGTTGTCTGCATTCTGTTTATAATAAAAATCCTGCATTACATTTCTCCTAAATGGGTAGATTTCTACCCGCGAAATAATACGAGCATATTCTTTGATTAGCGTTAGCATAACACAAATTCCGACGAAAAAATGTATTGCTGTTACACTTTTTCGCCGGAATTTATGTTTCGCATCGCGAGTGCATGAATTTCACAAACGATACTGAACGAATGTCGTATTAATTTGTTAACCTCTCAGATTCCGAGTTCCCTGCGCGCCAGCGCATACACACGCGGATTAGGTAAGGCATCCTGCTTGATATAAAGATTATCTATTCTCCCACGAAACTCATAGATTGCAGTCGCTACCGCTGCCGATCTGGATTTTCCTTCCCAGCAGTGAACAATCAGAGTGTCACATGCAAGTCCGGCAACAAAAGCCTTCAGGCCGGCGAAATCCTCAGGCTGCGGCAAAGGCCGCCCATAAGGTATCCCCTCTTCGTCATACTCATCTGTCAGGTCGTTAAATTTCATATGCAGAACGGATACAACATTCGAATTTGCCGGGAAGACTACGTCCATATCTTCCTTAGAAGTAATGGAAATGATGGACGTCTCGCTTCCGGCAGACTCTGCATATTCTACTGCCTGTTTCTGATTATATACTTGAATGATCATTTCTCCTCATTGCCTGATCCGTTCCAACTATTCTTCCATTCTTAGATTCTCAAGGTAGAGTTCCATCAAATCTTCGCCCGGAACAAAACGTGAGCCCACGTCGGCAATCAGAGACCGGAAATCTTCCGCTGCTTCCTCACGATCTGCGTACAGCTTTCCGTATTCATCGGTCCAGCTGTCCTCATCCTCAAAATCAGCAGCCGCATTGCCGCTGATATCATTTACCATATCCTCTTCACTTAAATCATCGTTAAACTCGATAGCTGTTTCTCCTCCGAGAATCAGGTTCGCGTATACCCGGTTGTTCATGCTCCGCTGAACACCGATCTGCGTGCTGTTGTCCACCAATGTATTATAAGCGAATTCACATTCTTCGGTAAATCCGAGATCCGGTTCACAGCCTCCGAAACCAATCCCTGCCCATCCGTGGCAATCCGCAATCACGTTGTCATGCACATTGACTCCGGTTACCTTGAATAATTCGTTATCCTCCGGACTGTGTTCCGTCGCGACTTCCATACCTATATCGCAATTGAAAATAAAATTATTGCAGATTTCTATGTCACATCCCCCATCGACATAGATTCCATCCGCACAGAGGTCATATTCCCCATCCTCAAAATAGGCCTCATTACCTTCTGCGCTGATGTTGTATATGACGTTATCGCGGCAAATGCCATTCCTCACCCGATCTGCTTCGTACTGATTCTTTTCGCTGTCCTGATCCGGATGCATGGCTGTCCCCTCGAAACCGATCATGTCGATTCCTATATTATTGTTGTCATGCACCCGATTACCCGCGATCAAAAAGCCGTCTATATTGCCGTTCAGTACCATCGACTCACTTGAGCCGCACTGACAGTCGTACACCTCGCAGTCCTCAACGGTAAGGTCTGAAACGGCTGTCAGATCATTGCGCGCATAAACACAGATGCCATGGACTCCCCGCACACCATGGACTGTACATTTTCTAAAGGTGATGTCACAGAGCGCCGCATCCTCTGCCTCACGAGTACTTTCATAATCAATACCGTGGGTCCCGCCCTCTGTTTCAATTCCCTCAATCACGATATGGCTTGTGTTGCAAATGGAGATACAAACCTCCCCTTCAGCACGCACGACCACCGTCTCTCCCTCCGCAGGACGAATATATGTGGGAGAATCCTCCGTGCCGGACGCGTCCGCATCGAGCCTGATCGGCTCGTAAGTCCCGCCGTGTACGACAATCACCGACCCGGGCATCGTCCGGGCGGCATAGGAGACCGTTGCATACGGTTCTTCCGGCGTTCCGCTGCCTGAGTCATCGCTTCCGCCAGTCGCGACATGTACTTCTTGTGCTCCATTGCCTGTATCATCGCTTCCGTCCGCCGCGTCATGTACTTCCGGTCTTTCACTGCCTTTACCATCGCTTTCATCTGCGGCAGGCACTTCTGCCGGCTGCATTGGCTTCGATGTGCAGGCACTGAGCCCGAAAATAAAAGCGATTAACAGAACGCATAGTATCCATTTTGAAATGTCTTTACTTGTCAGAAATTGTTTCATATTCTTCACCTCTACAGTAATAGTATCAAAAAAGATGTGGCACTTTGATTTGCAATCTCATATTCCAAGTGACATTCCGGGCAATGTTATCAGTCAACTTTATCATAATTGTATGGGCTGGCTTGAACCGCCCATCCTACGCGATGCGAAAAAATGCGGAAGAATCCTTAAAGAAAAGGTCCTTCCGCATTTTTCGGTCAAAGATGATAGTATATGCAATCGTGCAGAAGCTCTAATCCAAAGTCAATGTCTGTTTCAGACCTCTACACCATCCATAGCCATATGATACATTTCCTTGATGCCTTCATAATCTACCGGCTTGATCTTGGTAATTGTAATAGTCTTAAAGTAGGAAGCCTCCAGCGACAGCTGGTCAAGCTCTTCCTCAGTGGGGGTAATGCCCATCTCCTTAATGGATACCGGCATGCCAATCTCGCGGAAGAACGCAACAGTTTTGCGGATTCCTTCCTCTGAAGCCTTGATATCATCCTCTTCTGTCACGCCCCATACCTTGCGGGCATACTGAGAGAACCTGGACGGGCAGTCTTTGTACAGATATGCTGCCCACGCGCTCCAGACTGCGGTCACGGTCGCGCCGTGAACAAGGTCATACATACCGCCCATCTGCTGGCCAAGCTTATGTACCGAGAAATCCTTGCCTCTGCCGCATTCCGTCAGGTCGTTATGGGACAGAGCTCCTGCCCACATAATCTCAGCGTTGGCATCATAATCATTGCGGTTCTCTTTAACGATTCTGGCGTTCTTAATGACCGTACGCAGGAGGCCTTCCGCGATCTCATCTGTCAGTTCACACTTGATTCCCGGGATGAAATAGCGTTCCATAGTATGCATCATGATGTCAGCGACGCCTGCAAAGAAGTAATAGTCCGGAACAGAAGGCAAAAGCTCAGGGTTCATAATAGCGAACCTGCAGCGATTCAGATCTGTGCCGAAACCCTTCTTTTTGCCGTTCTCTTCATTTGTCAGAACCGAGTCCGCAGACATTTCCGAGCCGGCTGCCGCGATGGTCAGCACACAGGCGATCGGCAGAGATTTTGTGATCTTGACCTTCTTATACCAGATATCCCAGAGCGCTGCGTCTGGATGAGATGTTCCATGCGCAATGGCCTTGGCTGTATCAATAACGCTGCCGCCGCCCACACCGAGAATGTAATCCGCACCGAATTCCACGGCCTGGCGGACACCTTCCTCCGCATGTGCCAGCGTTGGATTGGGCTTGACGCCGCCATAAGTCATAGCTGCAAGGCCGGCATCCTCAATAGATTTTGTCACACGGCCCAGCAGTCCGCTCTTAACTGCGCTGCCGCCGCCATAGACTACAAATACGCGGCTGCCGCCGTCTGCCTTGATCAGCTCGCCTGCCTGCATCTCCGTGCCTTTGCCGAAAACAACTTTTGTCGGTGTATACTGTACAAAATTATTCATATACTCTGTATCCTCCTGATAAATCCCTGCTTTATTGTCAGCCGCAGCTAAGTGGCTGCCTGCGGCGCAACAAAATGCTCAATAACAATTATATTTTACAATAACATATACCATGTTACCACTCAATTTGTATGTTATCATTAATTCATTGAGACTTTTGCTCTTCTTTAACGCGACGGATATCGGCAGACTCTGCCGTCGTACAGGCAGAAAAAACACGGAATGCTTTTTGCTGTTTGATTTAGTGCATCTGTCGTTTATAATATAAACAATGAAGCATTCCTGTAAGGAGGAAATTATCATGGAAGAGAACAAAATCATTAACGAAGAAGAGATCGTCGCTGAAGTTGAAGATGTCATCGCTGAAGCTGCTCTGGAAGAAGCAGCTCCGGTAGAGGCTGCTCCGGAAGAAGCAGCTCCGGTAGAGGCTGCCCCGGAAGAAGCTGCCCCGGTAGAGGCTGCCCCGGAAGAAGCTGCCCCGGAAGAGGCCGAAAAAGAGACAGTCGAAGATGCATTGGATGAGCTCCAGAAAGCTGCCGAGACCACCGTTGAAGAATTGAAGTCTGCAGCCGGAGAGTTTGAAAAAGCCGCCGAAGAAACATCCGAAGAAATTAAGACCGCGGCAAACGACATCGTGGCAAAAATTAAAGCCGTGGTAAAAGATGGCAATGTTACCTTTATCCGTATCCGCAAAAACGATACCGTTGTTCTGAACCTGCCGATGACAGTCGGTATCATCGGGACAGTCCTCGGCCTCGCGGCTGCACCATGGGCTGTCATCCTTGCCACCATCACGACTATCGGTCTTAAATGCACTGTCGAAGTGGAAAAGAAGGACGGTTCAATCATTCTGATTCACGGAAGCAACAAGCAGGACAAGTAAAATCACAGATCCGTGTGGGTCAGGGGATGCATCCTCTGACTCACTTTTTTGCGTAGGCGAGGGGCTTAGCACCTGATTCGTGCTTGCGATGCGAAGCTAGACCTTTAGGGCACGAGATGAAGGCGGTGACGCCGGAGTGGGAGGAATTCAAGATGAAGAAATGGAATAAGACTTTGGCCGCTATCGTACTTCTGATACTCATGACTGCGCTTGCCGGCTGTGCCAGTATACAGAGCGGAGTCCATGATCTGCATGGCAGTATCATCGGAAATGAATACTACATTGACACATTCGACAACACGGGAATCCGCACTCTGAGAACACACGGCAAAAAAATCGACATCGATAACAACATTGTCGAGGAAAAGACCTATTCCTCCTCTTCAGACGAGTGGTATACGACAAAGACCCTGAGTTCCGTGATCACTATCACAATCGATGGCAAGCAGCTTATTTCCTGTGGAGATACCTGCATTTTCTACGATACGCGGCTCACTCCGGAGCATGAATTCTACCTGGACAAAATCGACAGCAATTCCTCCGGGATCCTGGATTCGACTCTGATCAGCGGAATGGTAAACAGCATTAAGAACAAATTCGGAAAGCCGATGGTGGTCGTCATCAAATCTCAGATGGGAGCCCCGATTTATGCCTTTTCCGGAAACAAGGTCTACTGGGAAATTGAGAATAATCTCCCAAGATTTACAAAGCTGATGATTGATGGAAAGGCTCTCTATATCCACAGGGCCAATTTCCAGATTGTTGATAAAGCCTTGCTGGATTAGAATTATACTCCGTTTGGAGCTGTCGCATTAGACGGTATCACCACGATATATGGCATACATTTGCAAATACCGTCTGTCATATATCGTGGTGACGCATCTTAATGCGACAGCTCCATTTCGACAGCTTCTCTTACGAAGCCGTCTCTCTTTTGTCTTTATAAATATTTCTCAGCCCAGCTTCTCAGCTCCGATGCCGAGGCGCTCCTGCCGAACCGTTTTCCTTCAACTACCTTAGAACCTTTCGCCAGCGCCTGCATATTCGCCGCTGAATCACCCAGCCCGCTACCGCCGGATGTTGCGAACGGAACGACAGTCTTACCGGAGAAATCATAAGCCTCCATGAACGTATCAATGATGGAGGGCTCTCTGTACCACCAGATCGGGAAGCCGACGAAAACAACATCATAATCGGACATCTGATCGACTGTATCCGCGATTGCCGGTCTTGACGATCTGTCATTCATCTCAATTGAGCTGCGGCTCTTCTTATCCATCCAATTCAGATCTGCCTTGCTGTATTTCTGAACAGGCTTGATTTCATAAATGTCTGCTCCGATTGCTGAGGCAAGATTCTCTGCCACTTTGCCTGTGACACCGCTTGCTGAAAAATAGGCTACCAATGCTTTGCTCATAGTTTTCGCCTCCTTTAAGTCCAGTTTCTCGCAAAAATTACTAATCTTCTTGTCATTCATCGGATCCGGCTTCGCTCTCGGATCGATGAGGACCAATTCTGCCTCCAGTTTCTCAATGCCGAGGGCGGCCTTCAGCTTCTCAAAAGCCTTCTCCGCTCCCGAACCGCTCTGACATGCAAATGCCGCAATGCGCTTTCCGGAAAGCTCATTGTCCTTGATGAACGTGCGGATCGGCGGGGTCACATTTCCTGCCCACACAGGAAAACCGAACACGATCCGATCATATGCGGAAGCATCAAATGCGTACGGCTCAAGTTCCGGCGTTTCAGCCATGACAGCGCTCTTCCCACCCCAGAAAAACTTCTTAAAACCCTTCCTGGGATATGTCTTGACGGGCTTGATCCGCAGAATGTCGGCACCGAGTTTGGCCGCAATTTTCTTTGCCGCATAATGAGTGTTGCCTTCCAATGTGTAATATACGATTAATGTTTTCATTTTTTCACCTCTACCTCGCTTTAATACTATTTACTACATTCAGGTAAAATTTGTCTGACTTTCTAATCCTTGCCATTTCACGGTCAGATGCCGTTTCCGGAATAAGCAGCGCACCTTGCGCGAGGATAGCCTTTTCGACACGTTCCTCATCCCATATATTCGGAGGCGTAAAGAAAATCGTCCCTTTTTTATAATCGTCTGCAAGTTTGATGAGATCCTTTGCGAGTTGTCTGGACACCCGCTCATTCTCAAGACTCATTACCGACCCATCCGGATTTAAGTAAGGGGCGCTGAATACCAGTGAAGCAAATGCATGTGTTCTCAACTTTTTTATATCATAGATATTATCCTTTTTAGATAATTCCAGGTAGTGCTCATACCGATCCCGGTAATATTTTTCATTAAGATCGCCAATCCCCCTTCCATTCACGGTATTAGGATCATACCAGACCGGAAGACTTGTCAGCATATTCTCATTCCCGACTTTGATCGGCGGTTCACCGGGGTTCCAGAAATACGTTCCTTTAACATATCCAACTTCAGGGATCGCCTTCTTGAAAAGGAACTCTGCGATACTGAGCGTTGACCCGGTTCTGGATACCTCATCAACAATCAGAAGCCTTTTCCCGTCAAGGATCGTAGGGGTCTTCATGATTTTATCCGGGTCTTCCTCCTCAATTCCCCCTTCAATAAAAAGGCTCCTGATGGCTGCAAGATGCCTGTTGGTAAGCTTGTCTTTGTTCCTGATGAAATCACTGTACGTAGCCAGTTCCCCGTTACTCTTTTGTCTTCCGTCATCTGAGACAGCGATTCCGACATGCCTGAACCACGGTGAACGGTCGATATTAACGAATGTATGACGAGGGCGTTTTGCCTGAACGCCATTTTCATCCAAAGCCGCAAAAGATGACCAGAACAGATTTACAAGCCAGGACACAGGTCTGGCTGATTTGTCCAGATACACGACATGATCAAAGGCATCCGACGTAGTGGTTTCTCCATTGACTGACCCGTCTATTCTGGAAATCAGCAATGCGGTATCCTGCACATAATGCATAATGTTTTCATTGATGCCTATGACTTCTGAAGTAATCTTACCATCTCTGATTACAAAATGTGTTTGTCTGCTCAGTACAGGATATTCTTTAATACTATGAATATACTGTTCTGTTTTCATGGTCTGCTCCTTCTCTGCCGCAATGTGGCAGCCGAAATCACTTCCAGTCTTCACAATTCTCTTCTTTTTTTCCTCAGTGCCGAAAGCAAAATAAATCGTACAGTTATCAATCGGAAAAATACCAGAACCCTGTCTCTGTCTCCAGATCAGACTTTCTGCTGATTGTACCGCCGATAACCGGTCTTAATTCTATCTCTGCGGTATAAAGCACAGTGAGAGCCATGTCGTTCATTGCCTATTCTCCCGTGTGCCTCATAAATTTACTCCGCATATCTGTCCAGAACTCTGCAAATCTTTACAAAGTCCACACTGAAATCCCCGTTCGATATCACAAGCGGCACACTATCGCTAAATGTGTAGCTGGCAGGAAGTTCGTCATGTTCGAAATCATACACAGTAACTCTCCGGCTTTTCGGATCAACGATCCAGTATTCCCGCACGCCCGCCAGCCGGTACTTATTCAGCTTCCGAAACATGTCGTGGTAACGGCTGGAAGGCGACAATATTTCGACAATAAAATCAGGCGCTCCGTTGACTCGCCTTTCGTCACGGTCATTCTCATTGCACACGATGAGAATATCCGGCTGTACCATTGTATCATCATCGTTGTCCAGACAGACATCAAGAGGCGCAACATACAACCTGCATGCAGGATGCGTATCCACAGCTACACTGAGCTGAAGCGCGATCTGCATAAGAATGGTCTGATGCTCTTTCGTCGGGGACGCCATATCATAGAAATACCCGTCAATCAGTTCTGCTCTCCGGTCATCCGGCAGGGCATAATAATCCTCCAGAGTACTCTTCCCCTGTTCCGTACCTGTTCCATAAGCGACTTGCGGCTCCCTGACGCTCTGGGCTGACTGTCTCAGATATGTGCCGAAAGTATTTTCTTCGCCTTCTCTATGACCCTCTGCAGAAAGCACCTTCTCAAGAGCCTCCACAGTCTTTCGCCGAGGCGCTTTCGTAAAACCTGCAAATAGTTTCTGCACCGTACCGAGCGGCACCCCGGACTTTTCCGCTATCAATTCATTGGTATAGCCCAGTTCCCGCTTTCGATCCTGCATTTCCTTGATTGTCATAGCCACCTCAGACCTTTATATGACCTCTTTCTACATTACTGTTTGGCGTTTCTACATGATAAGCTTATAGCACATACGTTCTATTGTCAACCCTAATATTTCCTTTTTTAATTATATATAATTCCATTTGTCGTATTATTTCCATTCCCCTATGCCACTGCGGCGGAGAGCCGGTCTCCCAGCTCTCCGCCGCAGCGTTACTTCTTTGTTTACTTCTTTTTTACTTCTGTTGTCTGAATCTCTTCACCGTGAAGAATGCCATCAGAGCAATCAGCACCGGTCCCAGAACATTGACTGCCAGCGCGACCTTCTCCGTAGCGCGCATACCGTCCTTGAAAATGCTTCCCGGCATAGCACCGTTCATAGCCTTGGAGTTCGCTACCGTATAAAGAACTCTGTGCATTGCTTCTCTTGCGTAGTGAAAAGCCTTCTAGAACAATGATATGAACCATTTTACCGCCGTGCGGATCATATATCCGGCAACATGCTTATCTATCTCCGCAAGCTTCTCCCTGGCGATCCTTTTAGCGAAATCAGCATTCTCATCTGCAAGCCTGTCTGCCATCGCGGAAACTTCTTCAGCGGAACCGGATTTCGCCAGGGCAATGATCTCCTCGTCCCGGGAGCCGGCTTTGGCATTCATTTCCTCCTGCATTTCGTTCATGAAATCACGCAGATCCTGAGCAATGCCGCTGTCAGACAACTGCTTAAGGACCGCTTCGGCTATGGCAGTATCTATCTCCTTTCCGTACCTGTCGTGATATACGCCGTTCTCATCCACCCTAAAGTATCTTCCGTTACCTATGTTCCCCAATTCGTTGAACAACCAGAAAACCGATTCCGGGTCAAAACAATCGACGCTCTCGGTCGTATAAGAATCCGGCGTCTTTGTCATCGCCGCGGAATAGAAAGGAACATACACCGAAAACTCTGAGGGGGCCATAGCCAGCCACTCAATAGTGCAGACCGATGCAGGTATAGAATCATCTTTTCTTATTTCAAAAATATGCTCCTCCGCCTGTCGGTATGTTCCGATCGAACGCATCGGGGCTCCGTCAGCGTTCACATTTTTCGATGTGGTTTCATAGGCGGTGCCTTCTCCGTGGGATGCCAGCACATTTTTCAGCGTCATAAGATCGATTTTGCCTTTTACGGCATCAGAAGGTTCGTATTCCGCGAGAAAAGGACCGACCGCCACTTCCTCAAAAGAAGCATACGGATACAGATCAGCAATCTCGGCGGCAGGTCTCGGAACCACATCGATATTATCTGCCACTTCTCTGTTCAGGATATGTGCCGCGTAATAATATCGGTAGCTTGTTGCGCTGAAGTATCCTGCCGAGTAGGACTTTGCGACATTGATTTCGTTGTCCCCAGGAGTATCTGTTACATAGAAACCTCCGTCTTTAGCTGTGGATATAAGTCCGGGAGAGGCAATAATATCTTTGTCATCTGTGCTTATCTGCTGCGCCATGATCGTGTTCGGCTGTACTGAGACCGTATTATCAGACAGCCTCGTCGCAACATACTGGTGCCCGGAAACAATCTCGAAAAGCCAGGTCTCCTCGCGATCCGCAATCAGGACCGTACTAACGTCGCTGCTCTCAGGATTATCTGCATCTTCGGTTCCATGCCCATACTTATCGATACAGTCTGCCAGAATGTCAGCACCGTCCCGGGCTGTCTCGACCGATTGAAGAATATAGGAAGCCATCGATATCTCGGTCAGACCCCCGATCGTCAGCGGGTCTTTTTCCCATACCTTTTTATTAAAATTTGTCGTCACAGTTGCGGAGACAGAGACGCCCTTTTCATTGATACCGGCCTCCCCGTAGGGGATCGCAGTCTTGCTGTACCTGGACGGATCATCCATCAGGACACTGTAGCGCAGTGTATGCGCCGGATACGGAACTCTGAAACCGTAGTCATCCTCAAACATCTCTCCCGCGGCATGATCCGCAGCGGGAACGATCCTATACTGTTTTACATAATCGGGACCGTAATCTTCGGATCTTCCCACATATACAGAGCCGTTTGCCGTTGTGCCGCTGCCCGCGTAGATACCCGTGCAGGCATATGCATTCGTGGGAGACAGTGCGAGACAAACACAAAGAAGCAGAACAAAACATTTCCATACCTTATTCATACCGAGCCCCCATCTATGATATTGATTTACCCACCGCTTGTAGAAGCGGCGGGCTTCCCCCCGCTGAGATAAAATTTAGCCGTACGGCTCAATGCTTTCTCATTGCATCAAATCTTCGCCGTACGGCTAATTTTCTTAATTATGACCTTGTTGCCGCAGAGACACAATCCCTTCATGCCAACGACAGATTACAAGAATCAGATCTCTATTGCTTCCAAATCATCCGGTATCCACAGGTTCCCGTGATAATACGGCTTCCCTTCCTCGCTGTACATGGCCTTTCTGTTCGCAAGATTTTTATCTTCAGTGTGATACAGGAGCAGATTCTTGACCCCCATTCTCTCCGCCAGCTCGCAGGCATCTTTTACCGTGGAATGATGTTTCTCGTATGGGTCAAAGATATCCGCCTCTGAATACAGGCAAAAAGCTTCATGCAGCATCCACTCGCTTCCTTTGGCATATTTCTCTATTTCGGCATTCAGCGGTTCATCCCCGCAGCAGGTAAGCATCTTTCCGTCATCGAGCTCCATGCGGAATCCATACTGCTTTGCTTTTGTGGACAGGATATCGAAAAACGTCACCTTGTGACCGATGATGTCCATTGAATCTCCGTCTGAAATTTCTACAAGATGAAGCCTGTCATCGATAAACACCGTCACTTTTTTCGGAAGGAGTTTGACCGCCATGTCACGAATCAGATCCAACACTTCTCTGTGAGAATAGATATAGGCCTCGCCTTTATACTCCCCATGCCTCATGAACTGGCAGATCATTCTGACCATCCAGATGATTCCCATCAGATGATCCACATGCTTATGCGTGACAAAAATGTGGCGCATATCCATCCAGTTGTAACCGGCATGTTTAATCTGGTGGAGAATAGTATTGCCGCCTCCGCCGTCCACCATGAATACCTGCCCGTTATCTTCTATCAAAAAACAGGTGTTATAGCACTCCGTCACAAGAGCATTACCGGTTCCTAACATTGTCAGCTTCATTATTACATCTCCTCGTATTTATAAATGTGTCAATATTTGGCTGCTATGATAATTTTATCAGCACTTCGAGTTCATTACCACCCAAGAATGCTGAAAATTCTATGAAGCGTAGCAGCAGAGTACCACGTCCATAGGAGCTGCCGCACCGCATGGGCGTGGGTGAATGCCAGATCAAACTTACTGG
>JBGUHN010000076.1:0-40527 GCA_045112155.1 Lachnospiraceae bacterium | reverse complement strand
GCTTATGACACTGGCTGGATTGCAGGAAGCCTGATTGGTTTCTGATCCTTCGGATCATACCGAAAAACTTATAAAAGATGATAATTTCGGCGCGGTTCCATCTCGGAGCCGCGCCGTTTTTATTCGAGTACACATCATTTAAAGTCGACACCTTCTAGCCGAAATACTACTATTGCTGCACATCCATTGCAGTGTTGACATATTCCCACGCCTCTTTTTCGTCAAGCGTAAATTTTGTAACCAGCTTCCTGACAATTTCAGCCGGGGAAAGATTCATTTCTTCCCTGTATATCCGTATTGCACCTTTGATTTCACCTTTTTTCTCACCTTTTTCCATGCCGATTGCCTCGACTCGATCAAGCACCTCGCACATATTATGAACACCCCCTTCAGATCCCTTCTCCTGCTTTAATACGTCCTCAAATCGAGTATCTTGTGTCATGACACTCAAGAGCTGCAGGACAGCTTCCACATGCTTCAATGTCTCAGTACTTGGAACATATTTATTATTCTTGCGCATCTGAGAAAAGTAATCGGCAACAACCCTGAAATCACTGCGGAAATACTCCAGCTGCTCATCCTCCAAAAACGCAATCTCATAAAGGTTGATTTTTATATCTGATACATACGGCCGTAAAATATCCGGAACAGTTACAGCTTCAAGCAAAGACTGCGGTTCATCCCAGTGTTTCTTATAACCAAAATAAAGCACAATGGTAACGACCGGGTATCGCGGATTTCTCCTGTTTTCCTTTAGTAATTGAGCCCGATACTCCGCACTGTCATAGCTGAAAACACGTATCGCCATATCCTGATCAGGTTCTGTCTGATTCTCTATTCCAATACAGGCAATTCGAATATTGTTCTTTAACCAACGCTTTGCGACATCTCTCTCAATATCTCTGATTACGCCATCCGCTTTATAGGCCACCCTGGGTGCCTGGTCAACAAGTTCCTCCTCAGCTATCACCTGTTCTCCCTTAAAGAGCAGGGCGTTTACAACATCAGCAAACACATCATTATATGTGAATAGCATCTTCTCCGTAATGTCTTTTTGTGACATTTTCTGATCACTTCCTTTAATTATAGTTTATTTCTGCGAAGGTTAAAAGAGCAGAATAGGCATCAAAACCAGTTCATGAAAATTATCATCTTTTCAGAAATCTGTCCATGGATTTTTACAAATTCCATAATATCCTACCATTTTCTAGAAAAATTCCATAAAATTCTACCATTTTGCATTTTAATTATACCGGTGCTTGAAGAGAGCCTAGGTTCATTTCCAGCTTCTAAATAATGGTCTAATTAAACGTCTAATTAACCCCTCAATTTCTCCTCAATTCACTATAGCCCTTTTTATAAGTTCCTCGTATAATAAGATATGAGGATAAAAACCTCTTAAAAAATATCTATACCAAGAAAAAGGAGGATAAAGTCATGGCAGATATGGACAAGATCAAAGTTGACGAGCTTCAGGATGTGACCGGCGGCTTGGAAGATGCTACAGTCGGCAGCGGCACAGAACTTGACTCTACTGACACTGAAGTCAAGAGGAACAGCCCTGTATTTTGCTACCCGGCATTATCTATCCTTGTCAAACTTGTCGATCAATATTATAGAAAGAAGAATTCTTAACATGAGGCAGGTTACACTGAATTCCTCAGATGAGAAAACTTAATACCGTGGACGAGTAATGGCCGGCGCAGTGCGCCGGCTTTTTGATTTGCTCAGGAAATTGCCGGGGAGCAGCAAAAATATTGCTTAAAAACACATCTGCTGCCTCTGGTCATTGTGGTTTCTTGCGGCTCTGGAGCAAAGGCAACAAATCGGGCCTTCCATGGGCTAGTTTGCTGCCTTTGGTCTTGGAGTGTTTCATTGGTTCGATGGCTGAGGCAGCAAAAATCCAGCTCCGAAGGCCTGTTGGCTGCCTCTGACAAAGATAAGCAAAAATCAGGTCAGGATGATCCTTCGATCCTCCGATTCTAAGCTTCTCCGATTAGGTAAATGAGGAGACAAATGAGGACCAAATGAAGAGCAAATAAACGCAAATAAACAGCAAATGAGATTAGACAAAAACATTTAGCCCTCCCCCATTATTCCTCGTATATATATGTGAAAGGGCTCATAGGAGCCCATTAAATATAGATAAAAATGATAATCAGGAGAAAAACCATGAAAAATAAATTAGTCGTAACCATCCTCACAATCGCTCTTTCCGCAAGCGTCGGCGCTGCTGGCGTAGCAATTGGTTCTCACCTTGTAACAGTATTACCGGCCAGCAACGTAGCAGCTGCCCAGGTCACAGAGATCTCCGTTGAAGAGACAAATACCGAGGACGCTGATGCTGAAAAGGCTGCAAAAGAAGCCGCTGTAAAGAAGGCAAATGAAGAAGCTGCTAAGGAAATCGCCGCTGAGAAAAAAGCCGCTGAAGAAAAAGCTGAGCAGGAATCCGCTGAGCGGATCGCTGCTGAGAAAAAGCTCGCTGACGAGAAAGCTGCAAGAGAAGCCGCTGACAAGAAGCTCGCTGACGAGAAGGCTGCAAGAGAAGCCGCTGACAAGAAGCTCGCCGAAGAGAAGGCTGCAAGAGAAGCTGCTGAAAAGAAGCTCGCTGATGAAAAGGCTGCCAAGCTGAACGCTGAGAAGAAGGCTGCCGAGAAGAAAGCTGCAAGTGAGAAGGCCGCAAGAGAAGCTGCTGAGAAGAAAGCTGCTAATGAGAAGGCCGCAAGAGAAGCTGCTGAGAAGAAAGCTGCCGAGGAGAAGGCTGCAAGAGAAGCCGCTGAGAAGAAAGCTGCTAAAGAGGCTGCTGAAAAGAAAGCCGCCGAAGAGAAGGCTGCAAAAGCTGCTGCTGAGAAGAAAGCCGCTGAGGAGAAGGCTGCAAGAGAAGCCGCTGAGAGAAAAGCTGCTGAGGAAGCCCAGAAACAGGCTGAACTTGACAGACAGGCTGAGATTGAAAGACAGGCCGAGCTTGAAAGACAGGCTGAGATTGAGAAACAGTTCGAGCTTGAAAAACAGGCCGAGCTTGAGAGACAGGCTGAGATTGAAAGACAGGCTGAGATTGAAAGACAGGCTGAGCTTGAAAGACAGGCCGAGCTTGAGAGACAGGCCGAGCTTGAGAGACAGAGACAGGCTGAAGAGGAAGAGGCTCGCAGACAGGCTGAGCTCGAGAGACAGAGACAGGCTGAGGAGGAAGAGGCTCGCAGACAGGCTGAGCTCGAGAGACAGAGACAGGCTGAGGAAGAAGAGGCTCGCAGACGGGCTGAGCTCGAGAGACAGAGACAGGCTGAGGAAGAAGAGGCTCGCAGACGGGCTGAGGAAGAAGAAGCCCGCAGACAGGCTGAAGAGGAAGAAGCTCGCAGACAGGCTGAGGCAAATGCCGAGCAGACACTGAACGGCACAGTCACAGCAGTAAACGGCAACACACTTCAGATCCGCGCTGAAGGCTGCAGCATCACAGTTCTGATTGGAAATGCTGAGAAGCACATCGCAGACACAATTGAAGTGAATGACGAGATCACGGTTGTAATTAAAGGCCAGATGACAGACAATGGCTGGAACGCAATCAAGGTCACGGACAATGTAAGCCATGCAGCATAATAAAGGCAATAGCCCAGAGTAAAGGCTGCAACTAAAACGAATATTCAAAACCGCCGGATCAAATAAGTCCGGCGGTTTTTTACGTTCTTTATAAATTGCTGCGGTGGACTGCGCCTGACAGTATATGCTAAACTTTTCTCAGACACCGAAATCCATCACAATGTGCTGCCCGCCCCGGGCTCACAGGAAGGAAAACATATGTTAGAAGAGCTGAAGAAACGAGTCATAGCAATAGCCCAGAGCGCACAGCGAGACGGTCTGTGCAAGCACAAATCCGGCAACTTTTCCATGCGGGACCCGGAGACCAATTTCGTAGTGATCACTCCGTCCGGTGTGGACCGCGAGCTCCTTACACCCGAAGACATGGTCGTCATAGATCTTGATGCAAATGTAATCGAGTACAGAAAAGGCATCCGCCCCTCCAGCGAAGTTCTGATGCACCTCATGATCTACAAGACTCGTCCCGCGGTTATGGCAGTCGCCCACACACATTCCATGTACGCATCTGTCTTTGCGGTCCTCGGCAAAGAGATTCCGGCAGTGGTCTATGAAGCCATGGTCCTCGGTCTTAAGACCGGAGTGATTCCCGTTGCGCCGTACGGCAGACCCGGCAGCATGGAACTTGCCGAATCCGTGATTGAACCGGTCAAGATCTCCGATGCGCTCCTGCTTGCCCGTCACGGAGCTCTGGCTGTCGATGAAAAAGATATCGAGAGCGCTTATTTAAAAGCCAACTATATAGAAGAATTTGCCGAGATCTACTACCACGTTCTCACGGTCACTAAAGGCACGGAGCCGCCGGTCTTCGGACCTGAGGAGCTGCGAGCCTGGGGCTATCCTGAGGAGATTAAGTTTCCACAGTGAGTCATGTGCTCCTACAGAACAGCTATCCCGTGGTCTAATCCGAAACTTGCCCTCCGGCCAGGACACAGTGCATCGTGATCAAAGCCGAAACGCCGCTCTGTCTTGACACAATGGCCATATTACATCCTGCAGATCCTCTCCACCGCCTCCTTCGTGTTCTCATACGAACCGAATGCGGTCAGTCTGAAGAAGCCTTCACCGCTGGGGCCGAAGCCGGAGCCGGGGGTGCCGACGACATTTGCACCTTCCAGCAAATAGTCGAAAAACTCCCACGACGTCATCCCGTGCGGCGTCTTCAGCCAGATATACGGCGCGTTCACACCGCCGTAGACCGTGTAGCCGGCGTCAAGAAGAGATGTGCGGATGTAGGACGCGTTGCGCATATAATATGCGACCTGCGTGGCAGTCTCCTTCTTTCCGGCCTCGCTGTAGACCGCCTCGCCGGCCCGCTGAACAATGTAGGCCGTCCCGTTGAATTTGGTTCCGTGCCGCCGCGCCCACAGAGCATTGAGCGAGACGTCGCCGCACTTAAGCTGCTTCGGAACGACCGTATAGCCGAGACGGGTGCCTGTGAAACCGGCGTTTTTGGAGAAGCTGCGCAGCTCGATCGCGCACTCCTTTGCGCCGTCGCACTCATAAATCGTGTGGGCAACGCCCTCCTCCGTGATATATGCCTCATATGCGGCATCGTAAATGATGACCGCACCGACTTTGCGCGCATAATCGACCCACTTCTGAAGGTCAGCCTTCGAGATCGTCATTCCTGTCGGGTTGTTCGGGAAGCACAGATAAATCATGTCCGGCTGTTCCTTCGGGAGCTCAGGCACAAAGCCGTTGTATTCCGTGCAGGGCATGTAGATGACTTTCGAGTAGCGCTCCGTCTCAGGGACGTAATCGCCGGCCCGCCCGTCCATAACATTGGAGTCGAGGTAGACCGGATAGACCGGGTCACAGATAGCCACCCGGTTGTTCACAGAGAAGATATCACCTATGTTTCCGGAGTCGCTCTTTGCGCCGTCGCTGATGAATATCTCATCTACAGCGATGTCCGCGCCTCTGCTCCGGAAGTCATTTGTGCAAATAGCACTCCGGAGGAACTCATACCCCAAATCCGGCGCGTACCCGTGAAAGGTTTCCTGGACTGCCATTTCGTCGACCGCGTCATGCAGCGCGCTGATCACAGCCGGAGCCAGCGGCAGAGTGACATCGCCGATTCCCAGCCGGATGATTTCTTTGTCCGGGTGGAGTTCGCTGTAAGCCCGGATCTTTTTCGCTATTGTAGAAAAAAGATAGCTGCCCTGTAGTTTCAGATAGTTTTCGTTGATTTGGAACATGTGAGTCTCCTCCGTTCTGTCTGTTTTTATGCGAAGGCTTGCAGATTCTTTTGCCCCCGCTCCGTGCAAGTCAGAATTTTCATCCTCTCGCACGCCATCCCTCCACCTGTAAGGATGTGGATTTCTTGCAATTTCCCCGTTAAATGTAAAAAAGGTGCCTTAAAGAAACGTATCCTTTAAGGCACCTTTGCCAATGACTAATTCTAGCACATAATAATTCGAAAGTGAAGTTGCTATATCCTTCTTCCCTGCATTTTCGTATAATACCTAGAGAGAAACAACCCCGCCTCGCTAAATGACGGCAATCACACACGAGCCGCCGTGGTGAGGAGAGCACATACCTCTCTCTAAGAGACAATAATTTTGACCTCCATTTATAGAAGCGGAGGCTTCCACCAATGAGACTTGTTTGTTGCCCACTGCCTATAGAAGAGAGTCAGCTCACACTGAATTGTAAAAGGAGATTCTTATGAGAAAAATCTGCACACTTATTTTAACATCACTCATTGTACTTACAGCCATCGGACTCACAGCCTGCGGCGATTCAAAATTCAAAGTTGCCTGGCCGAACGCAGAGCTTCTCGGTTCCGGCAAGACCATCACCGCGGACTACACAGGCATCCCCTCCACCGGTTACGAGTGGACCGTCGAGCTCGAAAGTGAAGGTGTCCTCGAGGAGACAGAGCACACTACAAAGAAGGCCGACTCCACGGAGTCCGAGGAGCTGGTCGGAACAGCCGAGACCGAGCACTACACTTTCAAAGTCGTTGGCGACGGCGAGGCCCGCATCATTGCAAGATACGCCCGCAGCTGGGAGACAAATCCCGATGATCTCGAATACATATGCCGTGTAACCGTGAAAGATGGCAAGATTACCATGATGATGATCGACGATGAACAAACCGACTCACTTATTGCAATGCTTACTGACTCATCAATCCTGCCGTAAACACAAAGGTTATTGCGATTATATTTATTTGCCCCCTCCGTGTCGTGGACACGGAGGGGTTCTTCAACTGAATTTAGGTCCTCTCCTCATGTCAATGACATGGAGAGGGCATTTCATAAGAGACAATTTCTTTAAGCTGTGACCCGGCAGTCGATCTTGCAAAATAGCGAGCTTGCGCAGTGCCATACAAGGGTCAACTCATATCGCATAGGCAGTCACTTCAGCTCGTTTTTAGCTAAATCAGTCGAAAGACTACTGAAATTATATGGCATACAAGCAGTCACGTTTTCTGAATTTGATGATAGGTGATGGTAAGATGTTCTTATATGAGATTTTGATCAGCAGTTACCAAAAGGTGCTTTTACAAAAATCTACTGCCGTCTATACCATCCGGGCAGTCGATGAATGCCAAACTGAACAAAGATGACTGACTGCCCTCTTTTCTGCTCTCAGTATAATAGGGATGATTTCATGAAAATCTACTGCCCTTTATACCACCCGGGCAGTCAATGAATGCCGAACTGAACAAAGATGACTGACCGTCCTCTTTCCTGCTCTCAGTAGAATAAAGATGATTTCATGAAAATCCACTGCCCTCTAAATCACCCGGGCAGTCAATGAATGCCGAACTGAACAAAGATGACTGACCGCTCTCTTTTCTGCTCTCAGTAGAATAAAGATGATTTCATGAAAATCCACTGCCCTCCGGAACCCCAGGCAGTCGAAATCAGGGAATTAGACACGCATGACTGCCTGCCGGACACTCGCCTTGGCAGGCAAGGCTGCGTAAATAAGACACGCATGACTGCCGCCCCGGCAGCAAAAAATCCAACACTCAAAAAGGGCTGCGAAGAAACACATCAAAGTTTCTTCACAGCCCTTTCTGTTATCTGTTTAAGAGACTATTCACATCAGAACAAACTTCCGATCGACAGGAACAGCGGCGCAAATACCAGCGATACTACTGTCATCAGCTTGATCAGGATGTTTATGGACGGACCCGATGTATCCTTGAACGGATCACCGACCGTGTCGCCGACGACCGCCGCGTGATGAGCCTCCGAGCCCTTGCCGCCGTAATTGCCGCCCTCGATGTACTTCTTTGCGTTGTCCCACGCTCCGCCGGAGTTGGACATGAAAATCGCAAGAAGAACACCTGTGACCAGCGCGCCGGCCAGCAGGCCGCCGAGGGCTTCGGTGCCCAGAAGGAGGCCGATGACTATCGGAGCCGCAGCCGCAATGATACCGGGAACGATCATCTCGCGAAGGGCTGCAATCGTGGAAATGCCGACGCAGGTCTTATAGTCCGGACGGCTGGTGCCCTTCAGAATGCCGGAATCTTCGCGGAACTGGCGGCGGACCTCCTCGATCATACTGTAGGCCGCTTTGGAGACGGATTCCATCGTGATGGCGGAAAAGAGGAATGTCAGCATGCCGCCGATGAAAATGCCGACGATGACCTTCGGAGCCATGATGTTGATGGCATCCAAAGAAACTGCCTGCGCATAGGATACAAAAAGAGCCAGCGCTGTCAGCGCAGCGGAGCCGATGGCAAATCCCTTGCCGATGGCTGCCGTTGTATTACCTACAGAATCCAGCTTGTCTGTGATGTTTCTTACGCTCTCGTCAAGTCCCGACATCTCGGCGATACCGCCGGCGTTGTCAGCGATCGGGCCGTAAGCGTCGACCGCGATCGTGCTGCCCGTTGTGGCCAGCATGCCGACCGCTGCCAGCGCGATGCCGTACAGACCTGCGATGAGGTAAGCGCCCATGATACCGATGCAAATGCATACAATCGGGATGACCGTTGACTTCATGCCGACTGCGAGACCTGAGATAATATTGGTTCCGGAACCGGTCTGGGACTGTTCCGCAATCTTCTTGACAGAACCGTATCTGTCGGACGTAAACATTTCTGTTGCCTGGCCGATAATGAAACCAACCGCGAGACCGAAGATGACGGCAAATGCCGGCTTCATCGAGCCGAGTATCATATTGCTGCCGATGAGGGCAAATACAATCGTAATAATATACGCGACATAGCTGCCGCGGTTGAGGGCTGCCTGCGGATTTCCGTTCTCATCGCCTTTTACGAAGAACGTTCCGATCATAGACGCTATGATGCCTGTTCCGGCAAGGAGGAGCGGATAGATTGCTCCCGCCCTGTCATAGGCAAGAATTCCCAGCGTGATCGCCGATACGACAGCGCCGACGTAAGATTCGAAAAGGTCCGCGCCCATGCCGGCAACGTCACCAACGTTGTCACCGACATTATCAGCAATAACTGCCGGGTTTCTCGGGTCATCCTCCGGGATATTGTTCTCAACCTTGCCGACAAGGTCAGCGCCGACGTCCGCAGCCTTGGTATAAATGCCGCCGCCGACACGTGCGAAAAGCGCGACGGAAGATGCTCCAAGGCTGTAGCCGAAGAGGACATCCGCATTGCCGGTAACCAGATAAATGACACTTACACCGAGAAGTCCGAGTCCTACGACCGAAAATCCCATGACCGCGCCGCCGTGGTAGGCGACAGTCAGGGCTCTGGCCATGCCGGAGGTCCGGGCTGCATTTGCAGTTCTGACGTTAGCCTCCGTCGCGATTCTCATGCCGAAAAATCCTGCCATGGTAGAGAATATCGCGCCGATCAGGAAACAAACCGCAGTGATCCAGTTTCCGATGCCCACTCCGATGACGACAAACAACACTGCCGCAAATATGACAAGAACCTTATATTCCGAGAAGAGGAACGCGTTGGCTCCCTCACGGATCGCGCCGGATATTTCTTTCATCCGGTCGGTCCCCTCCTCCTCCTTGCGCACAGAGCCTGCAAGGTATAACGCAAAGAGCAGGGCAAGCACCGCGCACAGCGGCACAAATACAGGTACAAAACTCATCATGGTCATTCCTCCTTCTACTACCACTCTATATGTCTGCACAGCCAGTCCACATTCCGCTGATTCAGTCCTTTTGCCCAAGGACTTGATTTACTATATAATACTCTGTTCTCACACAAATCTCAAGTTTTTCGGCAAAAATGTTCAAAAAGCATCCATTTTGCAACACTTTTATATGCAATATTTCAGCAAAGTCAACAATTAGACTGCAATTCATTCCGTATTTTGATGATTACGGAATCAATGAAAAAAAATTCCGATGAATCATCCCTTTCCGATTCCTTATACAAATGCCTGGCTGCGCCAATCATCCGCACGGATTGCGATTTCGTCATAAACTCCTCCGACACGCTCTTACCCGAAAGCCTGATTGCCCCTCTCCAGATACGAGTGCGGGTGGATCGTCTGCTCCTGCCTTTTTCTCGGAGTGATCTCCGGTCCGAAGAACATAAGGCCGCGCTGGATCGATTCCGTCCCAAACCGTTTCCGGATCTCGTCCACCGCCCGGTCCACCGCGAGCTGCTTTTCCCGCCTCTCCTCACTCTGAAAAAGGTCGAGCTGATAGGGATACCGCTCCCCGTGCAGGCTGGCTACGCGCACGCCGACGCCGCGGATCGGTTTCTGCCAGCGGTAATTTTCAAGAAAGATCTGCATGGCCTGCCTTGCGATCTCGTCGGAGATGTTCGTGGGGAAAGGAATCTTGTGCTGACGGGTAAAGCCCATGAGATCATTATCCCGGACAAATATCTCGATGACGTCCCCGGCAAAATGATTCTCGCGCAGCCTCGTCGCCACGGACTCGGAGAGCATGTAGATCGCCATCTTCACCTCCATGTCATTCACCAGGTCCCGCGGCATGGTCATGCCGTTGCCTATGCTCTTGATCGGCGCGTCCGTGTTCTCCTTCGCGACCGGCGTCTTGTCCTCTCCGCGGGCAAATACAGACAGCATAAGCCCCTGCTTTCCAAGCATGCAGTGCAGGTATGACGGATCCGCCTCCGCTATTTGTCCGATCGTGTGGATGCCGACACCGGCAAGCTTCCTCTTCGTAGCGCGTCCCACATACAGAAGGTCCTCCGCCGGCTTCGGCCAGACAATCTGCCGGTAGTTGTCACGGTTCACGTCCGTCACCGCATCCGGCTTCTTGTAATCCGATCCGAATTTTGCAAATATCTTATTCCAGCTCACTCCCACACTAATCGTGATCCCGAGCTCACTCTTTACCTTGCGGTTGATCTCCTGCGCAATCGAAACTCCGTCTCCCCGGATCCCGACGCTGTCCGTCACGTCGAGCCAGCACTCGTCCAGGCCGAAGGACTCGACCTTGTCCGAGTAGTGAGAATAAATCTCCCGCATATAGCGGGAGAATCGCAGATACTGGTCATAATTCGGCGGGACGATCACAAGGCCGGGGCAGGCCTGCCGGGCTTCCCAGAGGGCTGACCCTGTCTTCACCCCCCGCCGCTTTGCTATATAGTTGGCTGTCAGTATAATGCCGTGCCGTTTCTCGGCATCTCCGCCCACCGCGAGGGGCTGACCGTCGTATTCCGGCCGGTGCAGCATCTCGACGGCGGCATAGAAGCAGTTGGCATCGGCATGGAGAATCACGCGGTCCATAAGTGCCTCCTTTATTTCATCTCAGACCAAACACAAAAGAAGATATTCTTACCATGATAGTGAAGAATATCTTCTTATTTTGCATTATATGCAGTTTTTCTTCATCCGTCAAGCCGTTTTACGGAAGAATGCTAAGATAAGCTTCGTGTCATTCTTTTGATCTTGCCACTCTCAAAATAGCTGCCAGAAGGCCGCAGCCCACGCCGGCTACCGGCCAGATGATCCAGGTCATATCCCAGCGCTTTGTGAGAAAGCTGACTGCCAGGTAAATGACCGTCCAGGCCGACCAGTAAACCCCCATGATGGCCTCGTTGCGGCGGCTCTCCTCCTTCTTGGCGCGGGAGAACTCTCCCTCCTCGAGCAGCGCTTTCATGGCGTCCATAATAATGTTGGTCCGGACGATCAGCATGACGCCGATTGCGACCAGAACGAGCAGCACACAGACCGCCGTCACCAGAGCGTAATCGTCCTCAGTTATAATGAGTGCGACAAAAATCGGAATGCAGGACATTACACAGAGCAGAATACCGATGATCATGTCGCGAGTATGCGCAGTGTTGAATTTTTCAATGCGCTCCGTGACCATTCCGCTCACGCCGTAAGCTGTCTCGATGGGCTCTGTCTGAACATATTCGTAGGGCTTCATCTTCATCCCGTAATATACGAACACGCCCACAGCGCATCCGATCATCATCATGAGAATGACGAGACCGATACCGGCCGCCTGGTTCTCTGTGAGTGCAATGAATCCGGCTTCCTGGGCTGCCGAGAGCTGCATAAGGGCTATCGGCGAGAGGATGCAGAGCATGACGCCGATCGCGATCCACCCGGCGGATTTGTTCTTCATTCTCAGGTACTCATTTGCCTCCTCTATAGAAATCTGCCGAAGGATCGGCTCCTCCTGCGCGGCATAGCCGGTCGCCTGAGCTGCTGTCTCCTCTGTCACCGGTATGGCCGGAAGTTGTTCTTCCAGATCCATATCGTCCCTTAAAAGTGTATCTGTACTGACGCCGAAAAGCTCCGCCATGCTGAGGATCCTCTTGAGATCCGGAACTGTCTGGGCTCCCTCCCACTTGGAGATCGACTGTCTGCTGACTCCCAGCTCCTCCGCCAGATCTTCCTGGGACATCCCCTTCATTTTTCTAAGTAATACGATTTTCTCTGCGAGTATCATAATGTCTCCTCCGTTCCGCACAGGTATGTGCTCTGTGCTGATAGTGAAATCATACCTGCGCGGAGGGCTTCAGTCTATAAAGCGGGCTTTGCAATTTGTCAATTGCGGGTTGCAAATGCGTAAAATCTCAGAAATAACTCACCCTGACACGCTTTCCCATTTCCTCCAGGCACTCTGCCAGATCCTTCACGAGGTTCATCTTAATATTGAAGTTGATTGGCAGGTCCGGATTCTGATGGGCAGGATTGACTGCTCTTCCGACATAGAAATTGACGTCCGTCGCTTCCTCGAACAGCATGCGGCAGATCAGCGATGCGCCGTCATGCATAAAGCCCCACTTTTCGTACAGCTCATTTTTATCCAGCGAGTCCTTCGCGTATTCCACGACCCTGTTCATTGTGATGACGCCCTCGGTCACCAGATCAACGCCGTCGATCTCAGAAATCGGCGGAATATCGCTGTCCGTATCGTAATCCATACTGACCCTGAGTTCCTTGCGCAGGAATTTTGCGGCGATGGAAGCCGTTGTGCCACCGCAGATGATATGCTTGCCCTCTTTCGAAAAATACAGCGCCATCATGCGATTGCTGTCGTCCCTGTTCCTCGGCGGGCCGAAAAGGACATTCACAGGCTCGCGCCTGCGCACCTTGACGACACAGGCTGTCGCGTCGTCGGTCGGACGGTAAGCGTACTCCCTGTCGCACTCATCCACCAGCATGGTCGCAAGGTTCTTGGCTGAATATCCTGCCGCCGAGATGTTCCTGACGTAATTGGCTATGTCTTTCCATTCCCAGTTGGAGTTGTACTCCAGACCGGCTCCCGCATGCGGACATCCGTCGCTCATAGCGACCATAATGTCATTTTCCTGAAGACGAATGACGGATCTGTAGATTTCCTTCCCCTCAACATAGATTACCTGTTTCGGATAATCATAGATTTCATCATCGCGGAGGAAAATCAGATCGGGATTGCCATACTCGATGACCTCCACCCTCTCGTTATCAATAATATGGAGAATGGTGAACGTCGAATAGGCAACTTTCCGGACCGAGCAGATCGGAAGCGTCGCCGCGATCGTCGAAACACAATCTTCGACTTTAAGTCCCTCAGCCATCATCGTGGAAATGATTTTTGATGTGAGCGTCGAAAGGATACTCGCTTTGACTCCGCTCCCCATGCCGTCCGCAAGAACAATGACTGTAGAGTTCTCATCCTGCAATGCCACGTCGACGTGGTCCCCGCAGAGCTGTTCTCCTTCATGGTTGATACTTTTCCAACCTATATCCATACACAAATCATTCATCTTTGATCGACTCCTTCAATTTTGTCAGCGCAATTTTAGTCTCGGCGGCGGTCTCTCCAAGAAGTGAAGCGATCTCCTGAACGATCCGCATCTGTTTATCTACTACCCTGTCTGCGATCTCCATCGTCTGGCGGCTGATATCCTGTCTCTTTTCCTTCTCGCTCTCCTCCTCGGTGACGTCTCGCAGCATGCAGAAAATGCTGTTGTATTCTCTGTCATAGACGATCGTCTTTTCCACATATTTTCTGTACTCCGCCAGATACTCCCGCTTGTCATGGATGCTTCCGCCGGTGCCTAAGATCTTAAGGAAATCACCCGGATCAAGGACGCGGACGACCAGATCTCCGAGGATATCATTTGCAGACCGGAGGTTCAGGATCCTGAGCGCTGCCCGGTTCACCTGCTGGACTTCCAGGCTGTCATTCAGAACAAGAATACCGTTGGGTGAATTCCTTGTAATAGTGTCTGAGAAATTCTCGGCTCTTTCTTTCAGGAACGGCAGGCACATAGAGATATCCGCCTTGCCCTGCAGGATAGCGATCGCCTTCTCCCGGCATGTGTCATAACCGCATGTACCGCAGTTGAGCTCATCTTCAGGCTTCAGCTTGCCCATCTGCTTCAGCGTTTCCTTAATATCATATTCGCTCGGCATTCTGCTCTGATGCTCAATAATATTGAAATCTTTTATGGTCTCTGTTCTGTCAGGCTGCTCAACGAGGAAATCATTCCTGCCGGCATACCTCGCGACAGCGGCGTAATCTTTGACCGGCGCCGCATGGAACTTCTCCATGACAGGTCCGCCGATACAGCTGCCGACGCAGGCGGACATCTCTATAAAGGCGTGGTGGACGTTTCCGGCTTCGATTTCTTTCAGGGTCATGATGCAGTTTCTCGTCCCGTCGATCGCCATATAGGTGTATTCCGGATTCTCCATCGCCATCGTCTTCAGGATACCGCCGGTGGTGGGGAAGAAACGCGCTCTGCTGTTATCGTCGTGATCGAGCTTCTTCTCCGGCACGATATTCTTTGACTTCAGCCACGCACTGATTTCATCAAATGTCAGTACAGCGTCGACGAGTCCCTCGTAGCGCTGCGCCTCGTCTTTTTTCGCGACGCACGGGCCGATGAAAACTGTTTTGGCATTCGGAATCCTCTTTTTAATATCCTTGCAGTGGGCCTGCATGGGGGACAACACATCTGCGAGATAAGGGATCAGCTTCGGGAAATGCTTCTGCACCAGAAGGTTCGCAGAGTGGCAGCACGTCGTGAGAATGATATCTCTTCCCTCTTCATTGCAGATACGGTCATACTCCCGCTTGACAATAGTCGCGCCGATCGCCGTCTCCTCGACATCGTAGAAGCCGAGCTGCTTTAAGGCATCACGCATCGATTCTATGCCGACGCCGTCAAAATTGGCGATAAACGACGGCGCAAGGCTGACCACGACCGGGACGCCGCTCTGAAGAAATACTTTTACCTTCTCTGTTTCATCGGTAATCTGTTTTGCATTCTGCGGACATACGACAAAGCACTGGCCGCACATAATGCATTCGTCGCCGATAATATATGCCTGATTGCCGGTGAAGCGGATTGATTTTACAGGACAGTGGCGGATACATTTGTAGCAGTTCTTGCAATTCGATTTTTTCAGTGTCAGACACTCCATGTGATGCAACTCCTTCTTGTGTTTTTTGTGACTTGCTCGTTGATTTTCGGGTTCCTTGTCTGTGGTTAATCTTCACTTAGCCGGATTTTTACGCATACCGCGGGCACCGGCTGATCGGCTCCGCAGCCTATATATGCATTAAATTATATCATATTTTATTCTGATAAATTACCTGCAGAGAATTCTTTTTCTGTGCAATTTATAAGAAACGTGAGGTGTCTGGTCGGGCTGCGCACCGTTTAAGGATCCGATGCAAACATCATCTTCATCGAGAGACAAATTGTAAGAAACAGCTTGTCTGAACCACATCAAAAAACGGACAACGGGTCCCGCTAAAACTCTCTGCCATGATGACATCTCCCCATATATGTGCTACAATAAAAAGCACAGAATATATATTGTCAACATAATAAGGTTATTAAATTATTTTTTTCGGTAAATTTGCAATATGTGCCGAAAAGAACCCCACAAGGAAGGAGGAGAGTATCATGTACAAAACACGAAAACTATTATCCGCGCTTTTCGCCCTGACACTGGCCTTCACTCTGTGTGCCTGCGGCGGCGAATCGGCGCCCACCGCGCCGGCTGCAAAAGCTGAAAGCACCGTGGCAACCGACACAGGAAAAACCGAAGCGGCAGAACCGGCAGAATCCGCCGCTGCTCAGACAGAGTCCGTCAGTGAAGTCAGCACCGAAGTGGAGCCTCAGAAGGTCGAACTGCCGGTGGAAGGCGAGTACAAAATATTCGCCGTTCAGTATGAAGGGTATCTGATTCACGCCGCGGAGATGGAGATCGAGTCAGTACTCACGCTGGGAGCAGACTCCAAAGGAAGTATGACCATGAGCGAGGACAGCATGGATATCGCCTCATGGACACTTGACGGAAGCAAATGCACCATTACGATGGAGGATGAAAGCTCTGCCGATGCCACAGTAGAGGACGGCGTTCTGATTCTGGACCTCTACGGAGACGAAAGCATGGTCCTCTACTACGCGCAGGAAGATGCGGATATCTCCATGTTCTCACCGATGACAGCGGATGAAGTCCGCGCGGCAATGGAAGGCCGCATTCTGGAATCCAAACTCGGAACATTCTGGTCACAGCTCGACTCTGCCGACGCCGTTCACCTGAGCTATGATATGCATACGGAGTATATGGATGCCACCCAGAGTATCGACTCCTACAGCAAGGGCGGCATGTTCTACTCCTACAAACTCACCAAGGTTTCCGGTTATGAAAGCCCCAGCGCAGTTGTCTTCAGGGATAATACAGCCTACAATCTTGATCCTGAGAAAAAGACCGGTGTCATTGCCACCACCGTTTCAAGCTCCTACTTCTCAGATAATATTGAGAGGATGGACAGCCTGTACAGCGATATCTGGACTTACGCGCATGAGACAGACTGTACATCGGAGACGAGGGAGAAAGACGGAGTCACCTATGATGTCGAGTACTTCCCTGCCGGCGAATATACAGCCGAGTGCGCTTTCTATTTCGATGAGAACGGTCAGCTGGTCTATGTCGAGAAGGGTGCGCCTGTCATCGAAGGTCTTCAGAGCATAGGCAAATCTACGTATACGATCAAGGCGATCGACAATGAGGTGGATGAGGCTCTGTTCGATATTTCCGGTTATGAAATCACGGAATAAACTTTCTCTCAGGGTCAAACCAAGAACGCCTCGGCGTTCTTGCCGCGCCGTTCAAAGTTCAAAGCACCTTCATTATTGTGCGGCTGCGATTCGTCGGAGGCTTTTATCTATCTGGTATCGGTGAGAGGGAAGTTTTAAAGCCAATTATACCGCAGGTATAATTTACAAACATTTCTTCAGATGGTATAGTATATCTTATCGGAAGTTCCGTAAGGAACTCCCGATAAAAGGGCGATGAAATCGCCCGAATTATGATTATCGGGTTCGCGCAGCGGTTCCGATAATATATATAGTTAATTAGAGGTCCCACCCGGAGCCGCACGATTTCGTCACGGCGGCTTAAAAGGCGGAGAAATCTCACATTAAAAATAACGGTTCGCACGGAATCGGGAAAGGAAAAAAAGTTCAATGACAGCGATATATAATCTTTTCAATCTTAATAGTGAATCAGCGCTCGCACTGCCTAAATATGACGGCCAGGGCTATACTTTTTCGTGTTCATTTGAAGGTACTTATGGACGAAAATATCGCGTTATTGGACTCGGATCCTGACTTCAGGGAAAGGAGATTCCGGACCTAATAAGCAGATATAATCGCACCGCCTGCCTCGGATGAACCGGGCAGGCGGTTTTTTTGTAGCACCAACCCGGCAGAGCGAGGCGTGCCAATATTTGCAGAAACAGAAATTTCGATACCAGTCTAAAGAACGAGGATAAAGAAATGTTTGAGATAAAGGGAAAAATTAACACAGCCATCTGCTACGCGAAGGTCGTAGAGGAGGAGGCAATAGAGCAAATCCGCAGGATGTGCGACTACCCGATGACGGAGGGTTCCCGCATCAGGATCATGCCGGACGTACACGCCGGAGCGGGGTGCACAATTGGGACGACGATGACAATTATCGATAAGGCAGTCCCGAATGTGGTCGGAGTGGATATCGGCTGCGGAATGTACACGGTCAATCTCGGGAGAAATGAGATCGATTTTGAGAAGGTGGACGAGGCCGCACACTATATCCCGTCCGGCAAAAATGTATGGGAGGGCCGCAGCGAGCGGTTTGATCTTGAGGAGCTGCGCTGCTACAGAGAACTGAAGGACACAAAGAGGCTCGAGCGAAGCCTGGGAACTCTGGGCGGCGGCAACCATTTCATCGAGATCGATGAGACCGGGGATGAGACGAAGTATCTGGTGATCCACTCCGGCAGCCGCAACCTCGGAAAGCAGGTGGCGGAATTCTACCAGAAACTGGCTGTAAAGCTGGATAAGGGATATGACGACTACCTGACGAAGAGAGATGAACTGATCCGCACGTACAAGGAGCAGGGCAGGAAAAAGGAAATCCAGAAGGCCCTTAAGGCACTCCATTTTGAGATGGTGGAGAGCGGATCCGGTATACCGGACGATCTGTGCTACTTAACCGGCAGGTATCTGGATGACTATTTACATGATGTGGAGATTTGCCAGAGATTTGCACGCAAGAACCGGGAGAAGATGGCCGAGATCCTGCTCGAGCGGACCGGCATGACGGGCTGCGACGCTTTCCACACGATCCACAACTACATTGACACGGACGAGATGATCCTGCGCAAGGGCGCAATAGCCGCTCACGCCGGGGAGAAGGTCCTGATTCCGATCAATATGAGGGACGGAAGCGTGCTGGCTGTCGGCAAGGGAAACCCGGAGTGGAACTACTCCGCACCCCACGGGGCCGGCAGGATCATGTCCAGGACCAACGCAAAGAACAGCCTGAGCCTTGAAGAGTACATGAAGGAGATGGAGGGCGTCTACACCACATCTGTAAATGCGGCTACTCTTGACGAGGCTCCGATGGCATACAAGTCACTCGATGACATCATCGATGTGATCCGTGATTCTGTAGACATTATTGAAATAATGAGACCGATTTACAATTTTAAGGCATCCGACTGACCTTCCCGGCCGGCCGGATGGCCGGAAAGGAAGGAAAAAATGTGTGTAATGCCGACTATTGATATGGCAGCGACCGGAAGGAACATTGAGGCAATGCGCAAGGCAGCCGGCTTCTCCGTGAGAGATCTGCAGGATGTCTTCGGGTTCGGGACCCCGCAGGCTATTTACAAGTGGCAGCATGGGGCCTCCATGCCGACCATCGACAACATGGTCATCCTTGCGTCCGTGTTCGGCGTGAAGATCGACGACATACTGGTCGTCGGGGACGGTTCTTTTGGCGCGTAAAAACGCACGTGAAAAGAACCGTCTCTAACGCGTGACTTCACAATCTTATTATGTTACATTCTTATACGTAGGGATTTCCGGTCAATGTTCCGGCCAGATCCCTGCGTTCTTTGTTCTGCCGCAACCGGCGCAAATTGTTAAAAGGAGACACTACTATGTTATTCATCGAATATCCCAAGTGCAGCACCTGCAAGAAGGCAAAGAAGTGGCTGGATGAGAACGGTATTGAGTACACCGACCGCCACATCAAAGATGAGAATCCCACTGTCGAAGAACTTGCCGCGTGGCACAAGATGAGCGGCTATCCGGTAAAGAAGTTCGTGAACACCAGCGGCATGCTGTACCGCGAGCTGAACCTGAAGGACAAGCTTCCGAAAATGACTGATGAGGAAGTCTACGCTCTGCTCGCAACAGACGGCATGCTGGTCAAGCGACCGATCATTGTCACGGAAAACTATGTTCTCACCGGCTTCAAAGAGGCTGAGTGGCAGGAAAAAATGAAGAAATAAGAGGACAGTTCACGCCGGTTTTGTAAAGCTGATCTGCAGAAAAAGATGGGGAAATAATGGGACACTTTTATTTTGTGAGACACGGACAGACCGTGTGGAATGTTGAAAATAAAATCTGCGGCGCGACAGACATCGCGCTGACGGAGTACGGCCACGAGCAGGCCATCATCACCGGCAAAAAGATCCTCGAAGAGGGGATACAGGCTGACGAGATCCTCTACTCCCCGCTCATTCGGGCCGTGGACACCGCAAAGCACATCTCGGAGCTGACCGGGATCCCCTGCCGCATGGAGCCAAGACTCATCGAGCAGAATTTTGGCAAATGGGAATCCACCCCGCGCGATGGTCTCGATTTCAAGAAGGCCAAGGAGTTCTTCGCATGCAGCCACGAGGGCGGTGAATCGACGCTGCGCCTCGCTCAGAGAATTTATAATCTGCTGGACGATATCAAGGCGGAGTCAGATGAGAAGACCTACATACTTGTCGCCCACAACGGCATAGCCCGCGTTGTTCAGTCGTATTTCACTGATATGACCAATGAGGAGTATGCGGCTTTTGGGGTGAAGAACTGCGAAATCCTTCGCTATGATTTCTGAGCAGCACAGTAACTGTTCACACTCAATCCCTTCATCCAAAGACTGCCATCTCCCTGATAACCGGCTGTAAACACCAACACCCTCACGGCTTTTCGCCGGGAGGGTGTTTTTCTTTGTATCATAATTCTTCAGCGGCTTATTCCATCTTTTTCATCCGCCTATTAAGTCATTTCCGTTGCTTATTTAATTATTTTCGGATCTTGAGCGTCTTCAGATACGCTTTCTGCTCCTGTGTGATCCGATAGCTCTCGACCGCTTTCTGAATGGCTCTGTTGTGAGTCTGACTGTCCAATCGCTTTTCCTCGATGTAAGGAAGAACCGTATCATACTGTTTGGCCAGCGCCGTGGCAAAATACCAGGCGATCATCATGCTGATGTAGTACTCCTCAGATTTTATGCCCGCCACCATCTCCGGATAGGACGGGTCAAAATCCTCATCCAGGTAGTGCTGCATCAGCATTCCTATACCAAAGCGTACCGTATATGTCCTGTCGGATTTCATCCACTCACGGATGTATGGCAGCAGCTCCTTCCGCTTTTTCTTAAAGACTATCGGCGACATCTGGTCGCATGTCGCCCAGTTATCCACATATGGGAGGAACTTTTCCACATTCATGATGCAGGTCTCAAAGTCCTTAATGCCGGAAATAATGAACGCATGCAGCTGATTCTCATCAAAATACTTGTGCGGGAGATCTTGAAGGAACACGCCTATCTCCTCTCTCCTGCCGTATTCCCGCGCGAGCTTCCTGAGAGCCGGGGTGCGGACGCCAATCATCGACTCCGTTTCGACCGTCGGTATAAGTTTTTCCTGAAAATCTCTATACGGCACATCCTGAAGTTCAAATAATCTTCGACGTATTTCTTCTCTTATCATAATTTCCTCATATTTCAAACTAGAGACCGTCTCAATCATAACAATAGCAGCTGCAGGCGCAGGATACAGCCCAGCTGGTTGCCTCTGCCATTGGACCGGAAGATGCCAGCTTGCTCAAAGGCAACTGAAAACCCAGAATTCAGCCTAGCTGGTTGCCTTTGACCTTCGTGAGTTTCATCAGGTCAACACCAGAAGGAACCACAGCTTGTGACCTGCTGCAGCAACCTCACCACACAAACGGAATCAGCCGGTACTTTACCTTCTTCTTATACTCCCTGTACCCATCAAGCCCTTCCTCCAGCACCTGCTCCTCATTCTTGATTCTCTTTGTAATAATCGGGAAGTAAGCCAACATGATTACAAATGATATGACGGAGCCGAGAATAAGCGGCATCATCAGGAAAATAATGAGCGTGGTCATGTACATTGGGTGGCGGACAATCCCGTAGAGACCTGTGTCGACCACCTTCTGATTCTCCTGGACTTCAACGGTTCTGGAAAGGTAGGTATTCTCCCTGAGCACTTCCGCATAAAGTGCGTAGCCGAGAAGGAATATGACCGCGGCGGCGCAGCTGACCGGGAAGGGCAGCATCAAAAAGTTGAACCTGAAGCAGACCCCGGCAACAAGGAACGCGGCCAGGAACATGATCCCGCTGAAAAGAATGACAGACCGCTGCTCGGATTCTTTTTCTTTTACATTAAGGCGCTTTTCCAAAAGCTCCGGATTTTTCGCCATCATGACAAGGCCGGCGCCGAACATGGGGATGAACAGAATCCCCATGAAGATCCAGGCCTGCGGATATCGAAATGTTCCGGCAGGCGCAAATAGCAGCACTCCGAGAAGTATCACCCCCGCCACAAAACGGGTGATTGCCCTGACAAATAATTCTTTGCTCATGTCTAACCTCCGATGGTCTCCTACTGTATCAATCTATGCATGCTGTCTTTATTCTCAAGCCACTTCTGTTGGCTCAGTAGTATCGTTCCGATGCTGCCTTTTTCTCAAGCCACTTATGCCGGCTCAAAAGTATCTTTCCGCATGCTGTCCTTATTCTCAAGACACTTCTACTGGCCCAGAAATATATTCCCGCATGCTGCCTTCACCCACACCCCAGCGACTCCACAAAATCACGGATGATGCGGTTGACCTCACCGGGCCGGTCTACATTGGCATTATGACCCGCACCGCGGATCCAGTAAAGCGGGAGCCCCTCATGCTTCGCCCACCTCTTGTTATAACTTTTTGCCGAACCGGATTCATCCCGGGTTCCGCAGATGAGGATCGCGGGACAGTCGATCGCATAGGGCAGATCCGCCTCCATGGCATCAGCGAGCATATAAGTGCCGTGACCGGACAGGCGGCAATACTCATCTTTGGTGTAGGAATCCACGAAATGGCGCATGAGGGCCTGCCCGTATCTGGTCTTTGAGACACCCTTTGTGCCGAGCTCCCTCAGCATGTTCCACGGGAACGCGCGGTACATAGGCTCAGTCCGCTTGAGAAGCCAAATCTCAAAGCCGGTCACATAGCAACGCTTCAGCGGGGCGGAATCGATGGAGACAAATCCGACTGCTTCACCGGGGAACTGCTCCATGAAGCACTGGCTGACGTAACCGCCCATGGATTGTCCGATAAGCACCGGCTTTTTGATCTGTTCTCGCTCAAGGATTTCATGGAGCCACCGGCTTTTATCCATGAGGGTGAAGTCGAGTGCAAACGGCCTCGACTTTCCATGCCCCGGTGCATCCCACACGAAGACATTATATTTTCCTCTGAAGGCTTTCACCTGCTTGTCGAACAGGTGGTGGTCGGCGGTCAGGCCCGGGAGCATGACCAGGGTGATTCGGTCGGGCTTAATTTCATTTGTCCAGTAATGAATGTTTCCGGACTGGGTTTCATAGATGCGCTCGGTCATCTTGGGTTCTCCTTCCTGAGTTAGGTCAAGGCAGAGGAATTAAGCTTTCATATTCTCCATATAAATCTGCGCAAGCCCGCCGTGCGACGTCTCACGGTATTTTTCATTCAGGTCTATTCCCGTGCGGTACATGGTCGCCACAACTTCATCAAATGATATCTTCCGAGTCTCATACAGGAACCTCGACAGATTGACTGCACTCAGCGCACGCATCGCAGCGACGGCATTTCTCTCAATGCAGGGAATCTGCACAAGCCCGCCGACCGGGTCGCAGGTCAGACCAAGGTTATGCTCCATCGCAATCTCAGCAGCGTACTCGATCTGGTCAATGCTCAGACCGTAGAGCTGGGCGACGGCCGCTGCCGCCATGGAACAGGCGCTTCCGATCTCCGCCTGGCAGCCGCACTCTGCGCCGGAGATGCTGGCATTTGTACGAATCACATTGCCAACAAGGCCTGCGACCGCGAGCGCATCCAGGATCTCCTCCTCCGGAAAACCTCTGTCCTTGTACATATAATAGAGGATCGAGGGCAGAACTCCGCAGCTTCCGCAGGTCGGCGCAGTGACCACGACATTTTCAGCTGCGTTTTCCTCACTGGCCGCATAGGCGTAGGCCGCGATGACTCTGTTCATAGCCACATCCGCGCTCTCGTTGTAGCACCGTTTCTCGTACAGGAACTTCGCTTTTCTTGTCAGGCCCAGACCGCCGGGGAGTATACCTTTGGCTTTAAGACCTCGCTCGATTGAGGCCTGCATAGCCTGCCAGACCGTGCGAAGTTTTTCGCGCAGCGTGTATCCTTCCAGAATATATATGAACTGAATGATCTTGATCTTTTCCTGGTTGCACAGGGCGACGATCTCCGAAAAATTCTTCTGCGGGTAGACTTCCTTGTCCTCCTCGGAGGACTCATTTTCAATGCGGATCGATCCGCCTCCGATACTGAACATGCGGACGGCAGCAATTTCTTTTCCGTCCTTAAACGCCTTGAACAGCATGGTATTCGGGTGAGGCAGATCTGTCTCCTTTGTCTCGCGGTCAAAGACTACCTTCGCTCCCGGCAGACCTTCCTTGATTGCTTTGCCTGTACCGTGACCCTCGCCGGTGAAGGCCAGAGATCCGAACAATGTGACCTCGTACTCATCGGCATCCGGGTAGCGGGCGCCAAAAGTCCGCGCTGCATGATAGGGACCGACTGTGTGTGAACTTGAGGGACCATTACCGATTTTGTAAACGCTTGTTATACTTTTCATCAGAGTGGCAGCTCCTTTCCCTGCTTTTTCCATTCCAAAAATTCCGCCGTCGCCGTGAAAATGACGTCGCCGGAAGAATTCAGTGCCGTTTCGAGTGAGTCCTGAATTACGCTGACAATGAAGCCGACGCCAACGATCTGCATCGCTACGTCATTTGAAATGCCGAAAAGTGAACATCCGAGCGGGACCAGAAGCAGTGAGCCTCCTGCAACGCCCGACGTTCCGCAGGCTGAAAATGTCGCTACAATACTGAGCAGAATCGCCATGGGCAGCGTGATCTGGGCACCTGCCGTGTACGCGGCAGTGAGTGCAAATGTAGTTATGACCGCCGCTGCTCCGTCCATATTGATGGTCGAGCCAAGCGGAATGGACACAGAGTACATGTCCTCATCGAGGCCGAGCTCCTTGCAGAGCTCCATATTGACCGGGATATTGGCAGCAGAGCTTCGTGTGAAGAAGGCGGTCACGCCGCTCTGGCGGATACATTTGAAAATGAGAGGATACGGATTGTGCCTCAGAGTAATGCCGACGATCAGCGGGTTCACAACCAGCGCGACCAGAAGCATGGAAATCACCAGAACGAGAACAAGTTCGCCGTATGTCGTAAATATCTCAAGTCCGCTCGAGGAAACTGCGTCGAATACCAGGCCGAGTATACCGAACGGGGCGAAACTGATGACCCAGCGGACTACCATGGAAGCCGCGTCCGCGATGTCCGACATGGCCTTCTTCGTGACGTCGCCCGCCTGCTTCAGCGCGATGCCGAATACTACTGCCCAGAACAGGATACCGATATAATTGGCCTTGGCCAGCGCGTCCACGGGGTTGGCTATGACGCTGGTGAGCAGGTTCATAATAATCTCTGACATGCTGCCCGGCGCAGTGTAGCCCTGTGTCGCGTCGATCCCGGCGAGGGTAATCGTTACAGGATGAATGAAGTTCACAATGACCGCGACTACCGCCGCGCAGAGAGTACTGAATAAGTATAGGAAAATGACGGTCCGGAATTTGGCCATGCCGCCGCCTTTGGCATTTGCAAGAGATGAGGCCACCAGAACAAAGACCAGGATTGGGGCGATCGCTTTCAGGGCGCCGACGAACATGGTTCCCAGAATGGCGATCCAGGATGCTCCCGGCACGAGCAGGCCGAGAATGGCACCGATGACCAGTCCTATGCAGATGCGAAGAATGAGACTCATAGAATTCCACCTTTTGATAATCATAAGCCCTCCTTTTTCTATTTATTTTTTATAAAAGCAGCTTATGACGTAATTTTATCACAATCAGGGCGAAAGTTCTATTTTCTCTACACTCACTGTAGCTATCGTTGTGAACATTCTGAATTCACACGTAAAAAAGGCGACTCTTTCACGAAAGAACACTCTCGTGAAAGAATCGCTAAAGTCTTTTTCAGGTTTTTATCCACATTTTATTAATCTCTTGTATACTCGATATAATCCGCCTCGCTCGCGAACAGGACATACCCGTCACCGACATACCCCATGTATCCGCTCTCTGTCACATAACCCTTCATATTGCACCTCCCATAACATAAATATATGTAAATAACAGCTTCTTTTTTCCTGTACCGTTTCTATACTATATTTATGCCATAGCAGATGTCCGCGCAGACGGTCACCCAAACAAAAAACAGAACAAATTTTCTCCTGCCCGGAATTATCCGGTCAATCCCTACGAAAAAAGAGCCGCCACTTTCATGGCAGCCCTTGTAAAAAAGCTATTTTCAGATATCGAGCGCAGCGTGATAGCCCCAGTAGACCGCGTTGGTAATTGTTGAAACACGGGATGCATCACCGATCACGCGTACAAATGGCGCTGCATCAAGCAACTCGTTCACAACATCAGTGCGGGACCTCTGGCCAAGCGCGCAGATAACGCTCGCGCCCGGAACAAGAACCTCATTATTGTCCTTGTCAGCGCAGACGACACCCTCAGATGTCACGCGCAGAGCCCTGTGGCCAGTGTGCACTGTGACATACTTATCGATCTCTTTAAGCAGGAGCGGGCGGTGGCGGACATTTGCATCCGGTGCCAGAACGTCGCGCATCTCAACGAGCCTGACCTTCCTGCCCTCCATGCCGAGGTGGATCGCGCACTCGCAGCCGGCGAGACCGCCGCCCATGACGACGACCTCATCGCCGACCTTCTCTTTCTCTTTATAATAATTGTTGACAATGACAACATTTTCACCGTCAAGACCCGGAATCGGCGGGACCAGCGGGCTGGAGCCGACGGCGATAATCAGGGCATCGGCATTTTCACGCTCCGCGTATTCCTTCGTGACCTCCGTGTTCAGGCGGATCTCGACGCCCGCGTCGCGGCAGAACTTCGCGTAGGTGAGGGAGAGCTCGTACATCTCATGCTTGAACGGCAGAGCCTGCTCGCTCTTCAGAATACCGCCGAGAGTGTCTTCTTTCTCGCACAGAATGACCTGGTGTCCGCGGCGGGCAGCTGTCCATGCGGCGTAGAGTCCGCCCGGGCCTCCGCCGGCGACAAGAACTTTCTTCTTTACCGGTGCCGGATAGACCTCATCGCCCTCCATCTCGCGGCCGATGATCGGATTTACTGTGCAGCGGCGAGTGGATGTGGCGGCGCGCTCGGCCATGCAGGTGAAGCAGCGCAGGCATTTGACAATATCACCGTCGCGGTTCTCTGTGACTTTTCTCGGAAGGAACGGGTCTGCCAGTAGCTGGCGTGCCATGTAGACGACGTCTGCCTTGCCGGACGCGATGATCTCCTCCATCTGCTCCGGGTCGGAGAGACCGCCGATTGTTGCAACCGGCTTAGAAACATGCTTCTTTATCTCAGCCGCAAGGAACACGTTGCGGCCGTGGTCCGTGAACATGGACGGGTGTGTGATCCCGAATGTCTTCTGATAAGTTCCCGCAGATACATGAATGAGGTCAACGTACGGCTCGACCAGCTTGGCGATCTCTATTCCTTCCTCGATTCCGTAGCCCTCATCGACGAATTCAGCGCCGCTCATACGGAACTCGATCGGGAAGAACGGTCCGACAGCTTCGCGGATCGCTTTCAGAACTTCGATTGCAAATCTAGCCCTGTTCTCAATCGGTCCCCCATACTCATCTTCTCTCTTGTTGAACATCGGGGACAGGAACTGGTTGATGAGCCAGCCGTGACCGCCGTGTACCATCAGCATTTCAAATCCCGCTCTCTTCACAAGCCCGGCCACGTGAGCATAGGCACCGACGATTTCATCGATCATGTCCTTTGTGAGGGCTTTGACCTGAACGCCGTCTGCGCGGACTGTGTCCGACGGACCCCACTGGCTCAGAGATTTCTGCTTGCTCTTGTCTGTCATATATGTTCCGGCGAACATGCCCGAATGAGAGAGCTCGATTGACGGGATTGCGCCGTGGCGGCGGATCGCGTCAGCCGTGTATGTCGCGGAGGCCAGAGAGTTCAGGATGCTCTCGTCAAGATGGTATGCGTGGGAGCCATCCGTCTTTGGGTGTACCATCAGCTCGCTGACGGTGACGGCGCCGGCTCCGCCCTTTGCGCGGAGTTCATAGAAGGCGGTGGATTTGGGGCCGATGCAGCCGTCATTTGCAATATCCGTGCCGCCCATGGGGGCTGAGAACATGCGGTTGCGGAAGGTCGTGCGTCCCAGTGTGATCGGGGAACAGAGATGCGGATACTTTCTTTCCATGGTCATACTCCTTTTTGTGGTCGGGTTTGTGTACGGGTGCATTTGTTTTGTTTACTTTGTGTTTCGCTCGCCTTTGAGTTATATTTGCTATTTTGGCTGGCTTTGTCTTTGTGATTGCGAGAAATCTTAATTTATGGATTCAATTTATCACAATAGTTGCCGCGCTTCTTGTCTTATCCTGCTATATTTGTTCTTATTTTATCCGAAGTTGCCTCTCATTTTTGGCTTTCAGGCAGAGGCAACTAATCCGATTAAAATCCCAGATTTTGCTGCTTCCGCCCTTGACCCCATCATCAGCCTTCAAAAACAGGCAGCCAATCCGCGCAAAAATCCACGAATCGGCTGCCTCGCACTCCAGTACAAGATACACTGGTCAATTGACTTCTATCTTTATTTCATGAATCCCCGGCAGCCTCAATAAGAAACTTGATCAGGCGCGTCTTCCCATATAAAGGAGCTCCCCATTCTCTGTCTTCGAGAACCTGCAGAAGAACTCATCATAAGCGATCCAGCTCTCCCTCGGATAATTGGCGTGGGTCATACCTGCCACACGGCCGACGGTGAGCATGGGAACGCGGTTCCTGTTAAGATATACAAAGTAGCTGATCTCGCCGCACACATAGGTAAGCGGTGTCTCATCAAGCTCATAAAGTTTGATCAGATTCCTGAGGAAGGCGGCGATCGGAGCCGTCACTTTGAACTCCATCTCACCGTTCTCCGCATCCGCGACCAGCCAGTCACGGTCTCCGAAAAGGAAAAGGAACGGAACTGCGGGATCGATCTTCTCCGGAAGAACGAGGTCATGATCCGGATCCACCAGCGCGGACCAGGGTGACACTGCCGCAAACACATCCGGCGCATTAATAGCAAGAGTTGATGTCATCATGCCGCCGCTCGACTGTCCGCAGGCATAGACCCGGGTCTTATCTATCGCGTAGCGCGCTTCGACATCGCGAACGACCTTGAGCAGGAAATCTGTATCATCGATCTTCTCGCCCTTATATTCGCCGTTCCAGAGAACTGTGTTGCGTACGCCGCCCGGTCTCTGCTGGTAGACGCAGGCTTCCGGGAAAGCGATGATAAAATTCCTCTCCTCTGCCACGCGGCTTGCGCCCGAAAGGCTGAGGAAAGATTCGGCGCTGCCGCCTCTGCCGTGCATGCACAGGACGAGGGGCACCGGTTTGCCGCTCGCCGCGACACTCTCCGGCACATACTCATACCAGATTCTTGTGTAACCCTGCACTTCCATCGTGTGGAATGTGAATCCGTAGGCTTCCGGATCAATGCGGTTCCTCAGCATCTTGTGGCCGAAGCCGCGGTGCCTGCAGGCCCTGGACAAGAATGCCCAGACTGCCTCGGCGAATTCACGGCTCATGTCGCCCGCCCATCCGTTCGTGATCCGCACCTGAGAAATCTTCTCTTCGTTGACCTGGGACAGTTTGCAGACGGCCCGTGGGAAATAGATTTCATCGGCGTTGGCATTTGCAAATGCCTCCCCGTCCGCATCATTCTGCTTCTTCCAATAGTCGCAAACGGCTGCATTCGAACCTTTATTCTCAGTCCAGCCCATCCACACCGGAACCTGGACCTTTGCCGCGTTGATGGAAAGCTCTGTCTTTCCGGTGTTTTCGCTTCCTGCCAGGACATTTGCGTTCAGCAGTGCCTCCTCGCCAAGGTCGCCGAAGCTTGCAAGACCAGCCCACTCGCTGCTCATTTTCATTACCGCCTGCTGGGCGATGACCGCGCCGGCGCCGAAGCCCATGGCATAGATATTATCCTGCATTGTGACGTAAGCCTGGCGTGCCTGAATCTGCATATATACTTTATTCATGTAGTCAGCGTCCGCGCCGGTCAGATCCCAGGCACCGTTCTCCGGAATGAGGACATGCAGGAAGATTTTGTGGTCTTCCGCAAATGTCATCCAAAAGCTCTTCTCAAGCCAATCCGCTGCCGGAACATCGGTCGGCGGAGCAATCACAAGGCAGGGCTGATTGTAGACGAGGCCCGGTGCAAGGTATGTGTAGAAAGTCCGTACGGCTTCTCCCACCTTGACGGTTTCCTCAAAAAGGCCGGTAAGGAGACACTCCTTCACATTGGCCTTATTCACTTCATAAACGCTCATATCTTTGGGAAAATGTTTTACTTCCAGCATATCTTACCTCCAATCAGGGATAAATCGGGAATACTGTCATGATCCAGAATACAGAGACTAAGCACAGAACGATGGCGGGCACCAGGGACTGTTTGATCAGCGATTTTATATCGTAACCGCCGCTCGCCATGCACATCGGGACTGCCGGTGTAGCCATCGGAGTCATGAAGGAGCTCAGGCATGCGACCTGGACAAGAATGATGACGCCGACCGGATTTGCACCCATAGCCTTGCAGGCCAGAATAGCGATCGGGATGAAGATGATCATAACGGTGCGGTTCATCATGACCTGTGTGAGCAGGAACGGTACGATGAAGAATACGAAACCGATGAGATACGGGTTGGACAGCTTGTTTGCGAAATCAGCAAGGATACCGCCTACGACTTCACCGGCACCGGTCTCTGTCAGAGCGCCGCCCATTGCCAGGGCACCGACGAACAGGAAAGCCATCGGCCAGTTGATAGATCCAATTGCCTCTTTCTCTGTGAGGACGCCGAATGTAATCATTGCAAGAGCGCCTGTGATGCAGATGACCCAGATCGGAACTTTCAGCTGCGGCTGGAAGATCAGGGCAAGTGTTGTCAGGATGAAAATGATGTAGCCGGCCTTCTCCTTGAACGGGGAAAGGGCTGCGCGCTTGTCGGCGCGGCTCTCGACGCCGGACATACCTACGACCGGTTCATCGGGTGCAAATCTCGGTGCGAGGAAGATACAGTAAAGAGCCAGAACAATGAGCATCGGGAGACGGGCTTTCATCGGATCGGTCAGACCTACCAGATATGTTGTATAATCGTTGGCTTCCAGATAGCCGTTGAGCTCAGCGAACTGGGTAGCTCCGCTGCCGAGCGGCAGTGTGGAAATCGGAGCGATACACATCATAGCAAGCGGGAAGAGAGCTTTGGACGGCTTGATATTCAGCTCTTCGCAACTTGCGATGAGCATGGGAGCCATGATACCGAAAACGATGACGGAGCTCTGAATGAACTGAGCAAGCAGAGCAGTGATGATGACATAGCCGAACATGACTCGGGTCAGGGACCCTTTTGCGATCTTGTTTACGCTGGATGCGCATTTCTTGACAAACTGTGTCCTGTTGAAACCGGCTGCCACCACGAACATGGAGAGCATCATTACGCCGTTGGCGTTGCCGAAGTAGCTGAGGGCTGTGTTCGGATCAAGGCATCCTGTGATGACGAAGGCCACCATGCTGAGCATAGCGGTAAGACCAATGGGGAACTTTCCGACGACGTAGCTGATCATTGTCAGTACGCAGATGATAAGACAGATAGTCAAATGTGACATGTTGCAGATCTCCTTTCGCTATTGACGTGTACCTGTTTTTCGATGCGGTCTGCCTGTAACACTTCAGACAGGCTGTCGGGAAGTTTCCTGAACCGGCGCAAACATCATCTTCATCGAAAAACGCCGGTCCTCACCTCCGAGCTAAAAGAATGCATTCGCATTCTTTGATCTCTCAGTCGGACCGACAATGTTTTTCTCACGAAGATGATGCTTTGCTGCCGGAAACGAACTGAAAGATAAGCCTGTCTGAACTGTTGCGTCTGCCGTGAATTTCGGCAGATGACCTTTTTCTTCTGTATTTACAATAGCACGGAGTTATTATATAATCAATTTTATAGATTTTATATATCTATAAATACAGTAAATGCAATGACAGTGGGACTGTGTAATGCTGCTGCCCGGCTTCCGAATAGGAGATCTGCCTGCCTAAAACAGGCTCTGTGCGTAAGGATAAATCCGGAAGCACGTGTTTTCAGTCGCGAGAGTTTCACCGGAGGTAACTATGGAACAGGACATGAAATATATTTATCAGGTATATCAGGACGGCAGTTTTTCCGCCGCTGCGGAACATCTCTACATGAGCCAGCCTGCCCTCAGCATTGCTGTGAAAAGGGTGGAAGAATCCGTCGGCGCCGAGCTCTTCGACAGGAGCCGCAGGCCTCTCGCTCTGACAGAAGCCGGTCAGAATTACATCGACACTCTGCAGGGCATACTGCGCCTTGAGGAGGATCTCGCGCGCCAGATCGAGGATCTGCGAGGACTTAAGACCGGAACTCTCCGGCTTGGCGGGACTCACTTTCTGAATTGCTATATACTGGCTCCGATATTGGCTGAATTTGCCAAAGAATATCCCGGAATCCGGATTGAGCTTAGCGAGGACAGCGCTGTCAATCTTCAGGAGAAACTTCAAAAATGGAATCTGGATCTCATTTTCAGCTGCAATCCGGAGATTGTTACACAGTTCGAACACAGACCTGCCTTCATAGACCATATCCTTCTCGCTGTACACAGGGATATCCCGCTACCGCCGGAGCTTGACCGGGTGAGCCTTACCGCAGACGATATTCTCAGTCGGCGGCATACTGAGGATGATTGTCCCGGGATCAGTCTGGAGCATTTTAAGGATGTGGAATTCATCCTGCTCGAGGAGGGCAACAACCTCTATGCACGCAGTCAGCAGATGTTCGAGGAGGCCGGATTCTCTCCCAAAATAAAAATGACCATCGCTCAGATGGTCACTTCCTATCGTCTCGCAGACAACGGTCTCGGCGCCGCTTTCATAAGCGACAGGCTGGTGCGCTCGAAGCGATCCAACCTGCGCTTTTTTAAGCTGGACTATGACTGCGCGGACCGCATGTTCTACTTTCTGGTCCCGAAGCGGGCTTACGCTCCGTTCTCGGTCCGCAGCTTCATCGAATATGCGGCTGCCCATATTCCGCATCCGGATTTTCTGCTCACGTAATGGGGACAGGTCTTTTCAAGTGGGAAATCCCACATGAAAAGAACCGTCCCCGACTCGTCACACAAGCTCTGACCGATACCTCCGTCTGATGTTATTTCAGGTTCTCTCTGTAGAAACTCTCGATCTTGTCAAACGGGATAGCGTTCTTTCCGCCGCCGTCATACAGATCCGTATGCACCATACCCGGAATAATCATCAGTTCCTTGTTGTCTGCATACTTGCTTCCTTCTGTCATGGCTGCGTATGCATCCCTGGAGAAGTAGCAGGAATGAGCCTTCTCGCCGTGGATAATAAGCACCGCATTTCGGATCTCATTGGTGTACTTCAAAATCGGCTGATTCATAAAGGACTCGCAGCCGATTACATTCCAGCCGCCATTGGAATTCAGCGAACGCTCATGATAGCCGCGCTCTGTCTTGTAATAGTCATAATAATCTTTCACAAAGAACGGCGCGTCTTCCGGGAGCGGATCGACGACACCGCCGCCCAGCTTGTACTCTCCGGCTTTCAGGTCTTCAAGTCTCTGCGCGCACATAGCCGCTCTGTGCTGATATCTGGCTTCCTCGCTGTCCTCGCTGTCAAAATAGCCTTTCTCATTTACTCTTGTCATATCGTACATAGTCGCCGCGACCGTCGCCTTGACTCTTGTATCGAGAGCAGCTGCGTTCAGGGCCATGCCGCCCCATCCGCAGATACCGAGGATGCCGACGCGATCCGGATCAACATTTTCATTCAGCGACAGGAAATCCACTGCTGCCATGAAATCTTCCGTATTGATATCCGGGGATGCCATGTATCTTACGTTTCCGCCGCTCTCACCTGTGAAGGACGGGTCAAACGCGACTGTCAGGAAGCCTCTCTCCGCCAGCGTCTGGGCGTACAGTCCCGAGCACTGTTCCTTGACCGCTCCGAAAGGACCGCTTACCGCAATTGCGGAGAGCTTTCCCTCTCTTTCCTTCGGCATGTACATATCAGCTGCAAGGGTGATTCCGTAACGGTTTACAAATGTGACCTTGCTGTGCTCCACCTTATCGCTCTTCGGGAATGTCTTGTCCCATTCTGTTACCAGGTTCAGTTCTTCTTTTTTAAACATGGTGCATTTCCTCCTTTGTGTCAGCAAAACGGCTTTCCGCTTTTATTTCTGTTTTCTTTTTCTGTCTGCCTGATCAGAAAATCGAGATGATCGATTTTTCTCCCGCATTCATGAAGTTCATCAATGAGCCGGCAGCGGTCTGATTTCATTTTCTGAATGGCTTCCGGGACGTGGCCTCTCTCGCACAGAGTCATGATTTCTGTTATGCGGTCACCGCGGCATCCCGCATCAGACAGGTTCTGTTTCATTTGCTCCAGGTTCATGATGTTCCTCTCCAGTAATTTCTTTTGACAATACAGATTCTATCACCTTGTGAAGGCTGTCGCTAATTGCTATAATGAATATCGTGATATTCCATTTAGGAATAGTTTTATCTGGAATTCCGAGAGGAGTCATTTGCAAATGGAAATAAAGACCCTGAGATATTTCCTCGCCGTAGCGCGGGAAGAGAATATGACGAGGGCATCGGAGACGCTCCACGTCACGCAGCCGACGCTCTCAAAACAGTTGAAGGCTTTGGAGGAGGAGCTTGGCAAAAAGCTTTTCACCCGTCACGCATTCTCGATCAAGCTGACAGATGAGGGTGTGCTTCTCCGAAATCGCGCCGAAGACCTTGTGAGTATGGCAGATAAGATTGAAAGGGAATTCGTCTCTCTCGACGATATCACGGGCGGTGACCTGTATTTCGGACTCGCCGAGTCCTATCAGATCAGATTTCTTGCCAGGGAGATCAGCGCTTTTAAGGAGAAATATCCCGGGCTGCAGTATCATATCACCAGCGGCGATACGGAACAGGTCGCAGAGAAGCTGGACAAGGGGCTCCTGGATTTCGTCGTTCTCTGCGAGAAGCCCGATCCGGCAAAGTATGAGTCGATTATGTTCCCTGAGTCAGACGTATGGGGCGTCGTGATGCCGGAAGATGACCCGCTGACAAAAAAAGAGGCCATCCGGGTGGATGACCTGATCGGGCTCCCGCTGTTCTGTTCCAGACAGTCATGGGCAAATGACATTCCGAGGTGGGCAGAGGAGAAAATGGATCAGCTGCGCCTCGAGGGGTCTTTCCGACTTGCTTACAACGCATCGATGTTTGCCAGGGAGCGCCTGGGATATCTGCTGACATTTGACAGACTCCTCAATACGACCCCTGGGAGCGGACTTGCGTTCCGCCCTCTTGCGCCCGCCCTTACGAACAGACTCTATCTGGTCTGGAAGCGGTATCAGACATTTTCACCTATTGCCGAGAGGTTTTTGCGCCAGATTCGGCAGTCTTTCGAAGCATGAGCCACCACCCTATGCGATGCAAGTCCGCGTACTATGGACACGGCACTCTGCATCTGCTCTTCGCAGACCTTCGTCCGGATCTGATTTCATCCACATTCAATCCGTGAAAGGAGTTTATCTTTGTACCCGCCAATCCACGAAAAGCCGCAGATCACATATTCCTTCGATAGACTGAACATGCTCTGGGACCGCTATCCGCAGTTCCACGAGATGTCTACATTTGCCACGCTCGAAGAGCTCCTCGAAGATCATGAATCTTACCGGAAAGATTTCGACGAACTCCGTGAGGAATATGAATCGGAAGGCTACGACAGATTCCTCGTGCAGCTGTCCTGGTCGGACCTTCCCTACCGCCGCGCGACTAAGGAATTTATAGAGAAGGCGGGCAGCATACGCACGAATCCCTACGTGGAGGCTTTCATAGACCAATTCGCCCACATCGACACCGACAGAAAGGCCTGCTTCCTCTTTCCGGAGAGCTACATCTCTCAGTTTTTCGTCATCATGGAGGTCTGCAAGGAGGCGGAATCCTTCTATCCGGTCCGAAATCTCTTCCCGGACGAGGAAAAAATCCACTATCTGGCAATCTTCGATAAGGCAAATATCGACGCGGTCCTGCTCATGTATCACCTGCTCTACACGAATTCTTCCCAGGACCTTTACGGCGGCTACTCCCTCTACGACTACTCGCTCCCGTGGTACCAGAATCACCTATGGACCTGTGGCACGGTCCTCCGCTCTCCCTATCTGCCCGACAAGCTTGCCAAGTTCCAGGGCAGTCTGCCCTTCTACCACAACCCGGCCAAGACAGTCTATGTCAGGCGGAACATCGAGCACATGAAAGAGTGTGGCTACATTACCTCCGAGCTCGAATTTTTCCTGGATCTCACCCGGGTCATCATGCCGCTCTTTCAGTGGTGGTACACTGACCTTGCTCTCTATGAGGAGAAGGACGGTCTGCGGACGAACTGGCGTCTCAAAAGAACCTGCATCCGGACAGAGCTCACCGCGGACGGGACGATAAGGCCAAAGTGGAAGCACGAGCTCTCCCTCTTTCAGGCAATACGGAAGCGCCACCCGGACACACTTTACCAATACCGGCCCGAATGGCTCGGCCGGCAGAGTCTCGATCTCTACATCCCCTCGCTGAAAACTGCAATCGAGTATCAGGGAATTCAGCACTATATGCCTATCGACTTCTTCGGCGGCGAGGATGCTCTTGCCGCGCGCCAGGAGCTCGACCGCCAGAAAAAGCAGCTATGCGAGGCCAATGGCGTCAGGCTCATCGAGTGGCCTTACAGCTGCGAGCCGACGGATAAGAATGTGCGTGAGGCCCTGGCTTCCGACACAAAGAAAGAGGGACTGTCGCATTAAGGCGCGCCACAACTATATATGGCAGACGTTATATGCAAATGTCTGCCATATATAGTTGTGACACCGTCTAATGCGACAGTCCCTCTTTTCTATTATAAAAACTTTCCTCTTGCTGAAACGCAGTCAGTCGAAATCGAAAATAATACTTTCGCTTCTTATTTCTTGCCAAATTTCTCCTGCATATACGCATCCATGTTGTCGGCGATCTGCTTGGAGACAGCGACAGCCGCAACAACAGTCTTAGCGCCCGTTACCACGTCGCCGGATGCAAATACACCCTCCATGGTCGTCTCTCCGTGATCATCTGTCTGCAGAGTTCCTTTCTCGTTCAGATGAAGATCATGGTCGCGGTTGACAAGGCGGCTCTGCGGGACCTGGGAGATGGAAACCATGATGCTGTCCGCCTCAACCAGCGCATCCGTGGAATGATCCTCGACAAGCTTACCCGTCTCGGGATCTTCTACCATATCACAGAAGATCGCGCCCTCGTCCACGATGCGGACGATGCTCTTCCTGTATTCAAAATGAACTCCGTCAAGCTGAGCGTAATTGAACTCGTTCTCGGAAGCCGCGACCTTATCACCGCGGACGTAGACAGTTACATCCTTTGAACCGTGGCGGATAGCTGTTCTCGCTACGTCCATGGCCGCATTGCCGGCTCCGATAATGGCAACACGCTCACCGAGATCATATACATCAGGGCTATGCAGATAATTGATCGCGTAGAAGACATGTCCGAAGGTCTCACCCGGAATATTGAGCCTGCGCGGTCTCCATGCGCCGGTTCCGAGGAATACGCTGGCGTAACCGTCATCCAGGAGATCCTGTATACTGGTCGAACCGCCGAGATTGAAGTTCGGGCGGAACAAAATGCCCATCTCGCGCATTCTCTTATAGTAGCGATCGAGGATCGACTTCGGCAGACGGAACTCCGGAATGCCGTAGCGAAGAATGCCGCCGATCTTCTCACGGCCCTCAAAAACTGTGACCTTATAACCGCGGCGGGCAAGGATGATTGCAATGGTGATGCCGGCAGGACCTGCGCCGACGACACCGACCTTCATCCCGTTGGGCGGTGCGCAGGAAAGGTCAAGCCTCTCAAAGCATGAGTCGGAAATATAGTTCTCAATTGAGGAAAAGTGAACCGGCTCGCCCTTCATGCCCTTAATGCAGTGACCTTCGCACTGACCTTCATGGTTACATACAAGTGAACATACAACGGACAGCGGGTTGTTCTCAAAAAGAATCTCGGCGGCTTCCATCATCTTGTTCTCCTTGAACAGGCGAATGACCTCCGGGATATTTGTCTGGATCGGGCATCCGAGCTCACGGCAGCGCGGCTTTTTGCACTGCAGGCAACGATTGGCTTCCTTTAATACATGTACTGGCATAGTGAACCTCCTTCAGCAATGTACGTCATCTAATCATCTTTTCGCCTATAGTATGGCACTTTATATTTTCATCCGCAATACATTAGTTTCTTGAAGAGTGGTCTAAATGAGATACAAAAAATCCGCTGTTAAGTCAGATAATACTTCTTGAATTTATGTTGTTGTCGCACTATGATTTTATCAGACGCATGTAGTGCGTAATGGATTTTTCGCGCGCAATTGTCTGCGCACCATCAGACAGAAAGGAACGAAGTATGAAAATAGTACTCATGGAGCCGCTTGGCGTATCATCCGAAATAATAGAAAAGCTGGCTGACGGGCTCGTGTCGGCCGGGCATACATTTGCATCCTACGACACATTCACTACGGACACCGACGAGCTGATCCGCCGGGCCGGTGACGCGGACATTCTCATGATTGCCAATCACCCGCTGCCCGGCGAAGTGATTCGGGCCGATAAAAACCTTAAGTTCATCTCCGTCGCTTTCGTCGGCATCGACCATATCGACACGGATGCCTGCAAGGAGCAGGGCGTTGCCATCTCCAACACCGGCGGCTACTGCGATGACGCCGTGGCTGAGCTCGCGGTCGGACTGGCTCTCGACTGTCTGCGCAATATTACCGAGTGCAATGCCGCTGTCCAGAATGGCGGCGGAAAAGGAACACTGGCCGGCAATGAGCTTGCGGGACGGACTGTCGGCATCATCGGGACCGGGGCGATCGGCATGAGGACCGCCGAGATCTTCAAGGCCTTCCGCTGCCGTCTGATCGGGTTCAACAGGAGCGACAAGCCGAAGGCCAGAGAAATGGGAATCGAGCTCATGCCCTTAGATGAGGTCATGAAGCAGGCCGACATCATTACAATCCACACACCTCTGACACCGGCGACAAAAGGCCTCATCGGTGAGAAAGAGATCGGCCTCATGAAGCAGGGGGCTATCCTGATCAACACCGCAAGGGGGCCTGTGGTCGACACGCAGGCTCTGGCTGGAGCCCTCCGGGCAGGCCGGATCAAAGCAGGCATCGACGTCTACGAGAAGGATCCGCCGCTGCCGGAAGGACATCCGCTTCTCGGGGCTCCGAACCTCGTCTGTACTCCGCACGTGGGCTTCGACACACGCGAGTCGATCGATCGGCGGGCGGAGATGGCATTTGAAAATGTCACCGAGTGGCTGGCCGGGAATCAGATCCGCAAAATGATGTAAAAAACTAGAGACGGTTTTACGTGGATTTTGTGACAGTTCAGACAGGCTGCACCACCGTTTCAGAATCCGGCGCAAACATCATCTTCATCGAAAAACGCAGGTCCTTTCTGTGAGCTGTTATGAAGTGACCTTTGTCAAGGTAGAAATCCGCCATCCGACAAACTTTTTTCCTGATGATCACATTTGTCTACGCTTTCAGCCTCTGGAAGGAGCTCTGATTTAACAGTTCCCGGCATGTGGCCACTCTGTTATTCGTGGATTGGTTACCGACAGGCTAATGGTTCCGCCGAGAGCTCTGCAATCTAAAGGCGTGGATCATCGAAGTGCCAACACAAGCGGGCCGCAGATAGCTCGAACCTTACAGTGATCACAGCTCCTTACAGATACTGACAGATATTAAGTTGTTATTGTTTAAGCAGCAAGCTGCAGTTTACTGCTGATTGCTGCTTGATTACGAGAAACATCAGGACTGGATGGCTGTCAAGGGCCGCGTCAGCGGTTCATTTTTACCCTTGACTGACAGCCAGGGCTGATGTACGCGTTCCAGAGATAATGCTGATATTTCCGGTCATCATACCCCAGATGAAGCATGCAAGTTCCCGCGCTACCACAGCGACTGACACATTTTTCTTCTTTCCATGCCGGATCATCCTGTAGTACTTGCTTCGCAGTCTGGTATTCGCCTTATCGGCATAGGCAATGACCTCAGCTGACTGCCCGTTTTGTCTGGAACGAAGTTCTTTGGACTTATGCCCGATCGCTCCTTTGCAAATGCTCTTTGCTGCTTCAATCAACAGGCAACGCAGGTGTGCATTCCCTGCTTTGGATATGCCAAGTCTGTTTATGCTTGTTGAGCTGGAATGCTCTCCGGGAGCCAGGCCCAGAAATGCCGCATAGGTATTTCCTTTGGCAAAGCGCTTGAAGTCGCCGGTCTCTACAATCAGGGAAAGGGCTATATGTGTGCGGATTCCAAGGAAACAGCCCAGCTTTTCAGCTTTATCTTTATACCGGGCTTCGGCAGCAATCTCTTCGATCCGTTTATCGTAACGCTCAATCTTCGCTTCCTGTTCTTCATAGGAGGTCATGTACTCGTTCAGTGTTTCCCGGTACATTGGATGAAGTTCCAGCTTACTTAGCCATATGAGATGCTTAATGGTCCATTTAGTGC
>JBGUHN010000075.1:0-4845 GCA_045112155.1 Lachnospiraceae bacterium | reverse complement strand
GAAAGCGTAGACAAATGTGATCATCAGGAAAAAAGTTTGTCGGATGGCGGATTTCTACCTTGACAAAGGTCACTTCATAACAGCTCGCAAGGCAGGACCGGCGTTTTTCGATGAAGATGATGTTTGCGCCGGATTCATGGTCTTCACCGCAGCCTGTCTGAACTGTGAGTTTGTGCTACAAAAAAAGGCTGCCGCCAAATCTGCGCGACAGCCAATTTTAAATATGAGATGCCCCCCACCTCTATTTCAATATTATCTCCCGGCAGAAACTACCTGTCGGGTTCTTTACTCAGTGACCAGCCTGACGATAATATCCGCACACACATCCGGAGATATCGTGCACGTGTCGAGGCAGATCGTATAGCGTGTACAGTCATCAATATCCGTTCCCGCAAATGTCTTGTAGAAATTGTTCCTGTATGTATCACGCTGCTCAATGTACTTGGAGATATCCTTTCCCTGCGCCTCATCAAGCTCAGCTGCATGCGCTTTTCTCTTTTCGAGATCGCCGTAGCAGAATACGTCGAATGAAGGGATGCCGGCTTCCTGAAGCACATGGTTGGCACAACGGCCGACTATGATGCACGGTGACTTTGCAAGATCCAGGATGACCTCTTTCTCGGCTTCATAAATCTTCTTGACGTAATCCGGATAGCTGCCGACCGCGATATTCATAATTGCATTTACGAATCTGTTCTTTGACGTGATATCCTCTCCGTCCCTGGTGATTGCGTCAAGATCGTATCCGCTCTCCGCGACAGTCTTCTTCACAAAGTCTTTATCATAATACGGTATACCGAGTCTCTCCGATACTTTTGCGGCGATTGTTCTTCCGTATGCTGCATACTGGCGGTTGATTGTGATCACAGGTATTTTTTTCTCAGACATATCCTTGCCTCATCTCCTGATGGTTAATTATTCCGCGAGCCGGAACTCTGTAGTAAGTATACCATTAATTTACACTGATTTGCACACTTTAGAGAATGTTTTTTCAAAAACAGGCTAACGTATGCTGACAGGTTCAAGTATGCGGTCATGCAAGCTGAACGAGATATACATAAGGCCCAGGATAATCAGCACCTGAGGGAATATGAACATGCATAATATGCAGAGCAGTGTTGCAGTCAACCTGTTAAATCGAAGCCTTCTTTTCATGAAAAGCGCTGCGGCTATGATGCCGAAAGCTGCGAGATACAGGTATCCCACGACCCAAAGCGTCTGACCTACGCTCTGGGCAGCCTGTGTCGAATTCGGGTTCAGGAAGACCGTCGATCCGTAAACATAGGCGATGACCGCAGCCACACCTGTCCACTTTGGCGGATAGATCTCGGAGACCGGCCTTGGCTTCTCGACCTGATAACGCAGCCTCTTCAGTATCATGATGCTCAGCTGATATACAATAAAGCCGTCAAGAAGACCTGCGAGGACCATGCTGATTATAAAAAGCTGCAGCATAGAGCTGTCGCTGAAAATAATCGCATACGGTCCGCTGGCCGCGTCCACATTGGCCTTGGCAAGCGCTTCCATCATCGAATTCTGCATAAGCGCTATATCCTCAGTCAGGTTATAGCCGAAGACTGAAGCCAGCGCGACGTTGCTGATCACGCTGAGTACTCCCGCTATGCCCATGACGATGAACATGGTGATCGTCATATCTACCTTTTTGAAGAGACACGCACCGAAAATCAGACCGAGGAGGGCAGATGACACCGCGTAAAAAATGGACGTCAGTGTTCCGAAAAAGAGCGAGAACGCGCACATGCCGGCAAATACCATAAGCCCGCTCTTCCAGTTGAATTTGGCCGAGTAAATGACCATGGGAACGGGGAGTATGTAAATAAAAAAGCCTTCGAACACACCGCCGGTCTGGCGGTTCAGAAGGAGAAGCATGGCGAAGATCGCGAGGATCATCGCTCCGGTCGTTATTCTTAATGTATTGTTATTCATCTTATCCATAGTACATACTATACAACCGCGGAGTATTTTTGGCAAACAAATTGTTCTTTGGCCGTCGATTGTGAAGCCGGACGCGGCTTTGCTCAAAAGAACAGGCCAGATGTTTTTTATGTGTAATGTTCTCTTCCGTTTATACACAAATAGGGCGGAAATGGTATAATATATACAGATGCCGTCTACTGATCCGTCACCTGATCTGTCAGGCGGCTATGAATAACATTCCGGGAGAGTATTATGTCAACATCTCTTGAAATATTTGTCGCGCTCGAAATTTGGGGAACGCTCTTCGTTCTTCTTTTAGCACTGTGCATCTATCTCGTCGGTAATCGTCGCATTGAAGAAGAACGCTGGATGCTGAGACTTCTTCTTGCCACCTCAGTCCTTCTGTCCAGCGACGCGGTTACCTGGATAATGGACCGTGCGGAAGGCAGAAGCGCATATGACATTCTCATTATTGCCAACTTCCTCGTCTATGTCATGGGATATGAGATTCTAAGGCTCTTCACAAAATATGTAGTCTGCCTCACCGGACCCGGACCGTCGACGAATGCAGTATACTTGCTGGTTTATACCGGTATTCTGCTGACCTTCATCAATCAGTTCACTCACTTCATGTATTACATAGACGCCACAAATGAATATCACAGAACACCCTGGTTCGTTCTGTCGCAGGGTCTTGGCATTGCAGGAACACTGTTTCTCGGCATAAATATATTCACTTACAGAAAGAAGCTTGGCAGACTCAGAACACTTGCCCTGTTCGCTTACATCCTCCTGCCTTTCCTGGCCATGATCATTCAGTCCTTTTATTACGGCATCCCCCTGCTCAATTCCGCCATCTCAGCGGCACTTTTCCTAAACCTCACTGTCATGCTCATGCATCAGCGGAGACGGATCAAAGAGCAGGCTGAAGAACTCATTGCCAGCGAGAGAAAGCTGATCGAGGAAAGGGAGCGTGTGAATGACATGAAGATCCGGCTTGTTCTGTCGCAGGTCAAGCCACATTTTCTCTTCAATGCCCTGAACGCGATCTACTATCTCATAGAAAAATCTCCTATGCAGGCACAGGCTGCCATTGACAGCTTTTCAGATTATCTTCGCGGCAACATGGAAGCCTTGGAGCACACAGCGCTGATCCCGCTCTCGCAGGAGATGAAGCATGTAAAGAGCTATCTAAGGCTGGAGGAAATGCGCTTTCAGGATGAGCTGGAAGTCATCTATGATGTTAAGGCCCTCAATTTTGATGTGCCGGCTCTTTCCGTCGAACCGATAGTGGAAAACGCTGTCAAGCACGGCATCAGTCAAAACGAAAACGGCGGATATGTGAAAATCAGCACTGACGAGACCGGGGGCGGATATGTGATCAGAGTCGAGGATAACGGCTCAGGGTTCATCGTCGAAGACATCGGTAAGGACGGACGGCTGCATGTGGGTATTGCAAATGTCAGAACCCGCCTTGAAAGCATGGCAAAAGGTACCCTTACCATTGAATCAGAGATCGGAAAGGGTACCCGTGTGACCATTTTTATTCCAAGATAATTATTGATCCTCAGGCATCAGGCCTCCGCCTGTTGCCCAGACAATGTGCACCGCCTGATCCATGCACTCGAAAAGACCATGCTCTTTAATATACCGATCCCACTCGTTGCCTCCGCGGCAGATTTCGGCAAGTCCCTTAAAGCCCGCACAGGCAGACGGCTCGACCCGAATATTCTCGAGATCCATGAGCATCTCCTGATAGACAAGCAGCTTTTCGTCCGAAACAGTAAATGCGCCGGAGACAAGGTGCTCCATCATTCTGCACACAAAGCCGGACGGCTTCCCAACAGCAAGACCGTCCGCAATCGTGAGACCGCTGAGGCCGATGTCCCGGACACAGATTCTGTCGTGTTCTCCGGTCGCCATTCCGAGCAGAAAGCAGGGAGCTTCCACAGGCTCCGCAAAGAAACAGTGGACATAGTCTCCGAAAAGTTCTTTGAAGCCGAAGGTGATCCCGCCCGGGGCTCCTCCCACTCCGCAGGGCAGGTAGAGGAACAGGGGATGGTTCTCATCGATAGTGATCCCGGCTTTCCGAAGCTGCACCTGTACTCTGAGCGCGGCTGTGGAATAACCGAAGAAAAGATCCTCAGAGTTCTCATCATCGATAAAAAAGCTCTTTTCGTCTGTCAGAGATTCTCTGCGTCCGCTCGCAACAGCCTGACCGTAGTCCCCCTCGTACTCTTTAACGATAACACCCTCGCTGCGAAGAAGATCCTTCTTCCACTGTCTGGCATCGCGCGACATGTGCACGATTGCCCTGAAGCCGAGTTTTGCAGCCATCCGGCCGATACTGATCCCGAGATTTCCCGTAGAGCCGACCTGAATCGTGTACTGACTGTAGAAAGACCGGAATTCGTCCGAATCAATCTTTTGGTAGTTGTCTGTCGGCCACAGCATGCCGGCCTTCTGAGCGAGTGTCTCCGCTATCTTCAGAACTTCATGAATACCGCCTCTGGCTTTCACCGAACCCGCGATCGGAAGTCTGGCGTCATCCTTCAGAAATACCCTGCCTCTGATTCCCGCTCCTTCTTCGTTCATCTTCTCTTTCATGGCAGGAATCGGGATGAGCCCGGATTCAATGACTCCCTTTTTGTCTGCTGTCTCCGGAAATGCGGAGGCAATATATGGCAGGAACCGCATAAAGCGGTTCTGAGCAGCCTTCACATGTACGAATTTATAGCCGAGGATCTCACTCCTCGGTTCACACTTATCAAGTCCGGGATTCAGCCAGACCGTCTCTTCTCTATCTCTTAAGCTTTCGATGTAAGCGTCTAACATAAAGTGTTGTATCTTCTGATTCTCTGATCTGTTAAAATCTTCCCACCAATAAAAGGGGGATATGGTCATGGA
>JBGUHN010000074.1:0-31861 GCA_045112155.1 Lachnospiraceae bacterium | reverse complement strand
CCTTCTCTGCGAGCTAAGCAATGCATATGCATTGCTGATCTCTCGGTCGGACCTGCAATGTTTTTCTCACGAAGATGGATGCTTTGCGCCGGAAACGAAGTTCAAGAGCAACCTGTCTGAACTGCTGCTTTCTTAAGCAGCCCTAAGTAAAAAGTTCGGTCTCTCCACTGGACATCCATGCTGATTTTGATTATCCTATTCATATTAACTTTGTGGCAGCGGAAGAAAAAGCATCACATGCTTTGTGGCAGCTGAAGAAAAGGCATCACATAAATCGGAGATTCCCATGAATTATATTGTTCTCGACCTCGAGTGGAACCAGTGTCCCTACGGAAAAGACCGTGAAAATGAAAAACTGCCGTTTGAGATCATCGAATTCGGCGCAGTCAAAATGAACGAGAAGAAGGAGATCGTTGATACCTTCCACCAGCTCGTAAAGCCAGTCGTCTACCGCAGGATCCATTTCAGGACCCGGGAGGTCATTGCCGTCTCCCTGGACGAGCTTGAGAAAGAGGGAATCCTGTTCCCGGAAGCCGCGGATGCTTTTTTCAAATGGTGCGGCAGCGATTACAGATTCTGCACCTGGGGAACGCTGGATCTGACCGAACTGCAGCGCAATCTGGATTTCTATTATATGGGCGGCCTCATTGAAGGTCCGGTCATCTATGAGGATGTACAGAAGCTGTTCGCGATTGCTTATGAAACCCGAAAGGACAGAAGATCACTGGAGTACGCTGCGGATTTTCTGCATATTGAGGACAACGGTGAATTTCACCAGGCTCTCGACGACGCTGTGTACACGGCAAGGATCCTCAGCATGATACCCGATGAAGTGATCCGTGAGGACTTTTCCATTGATACTTACCGCACGCCGAAAACCAGGGCAGAGCAGATCCTGATACGATACAGGACATATGAAAAATTCATTTCCAGAGAGTTCACGACGAAGGAAGCGGCGATGGAGGATCGGGAAATCACCGCGATTCGCTGCTTTGTCTGTCATAAGAACGCAAAAAGAAAAGTAAAATGGTTTTCCGATAACGGGCGGAACCACTTTGCTGTGGGATTCTGTCCGGATCACGGTTATATTAAGAGCAAGGTGAGACTTCGAAAGGCCACTTCAGGTAGGATATTTGTCATCAAGACGACAAAAATGATCAGTGAGGGTGATGCCGAGAAGATACGGAACAAGCAGGACGCAATCCGCGAGAGGCGCCATAAAAAGGGCAAGTAAATCGCGATCTATGATCGCTCGCGAGCTGCGCAGCTCGAAGAATGAGGCTAAATTTCACAGAAGTATCACAAATAATCGATGTATGAATAATGACATTTGAAAAAATGAATGCTATAATTTACAGTGTATGACTCTAAGGGGAAAGTGTGCCCTTGCCCCAAACTGGCGTGAAATTAATATTTGCGAGTATATTACGGGGAGGTAACTATAGAAATTGAGCAGAAGAAAACAGATATTGAGTCTTCTTCTTGCCGGTGTTATGATGACGTCTCTTGTCAATCCGGCGACAGCGTACGCATCCGGAGCCGAATCTTCGGTGGCGGATGTGGAGAATTCGGAACAGGCAGCGGTCTCTTACCATACGACCACGCCGTCCGCCTCGAGCGCTGTTACGATTGAAGCAGATGAGACGGGGGCTTCCGTAGGGGATGGGAGTTCAGGTCAGAATTCCGGTGGCGGCGATTCGATTTCAGCTCCGTCTGATGAAGGTAATTCAGGCGGTGCCGGATCCGGCGCATCAGAAGAGGACACTAAATCAGAAGAAGGATCTGCCGCAGACGACCCCGGCACGAGCAGTTCGGACGGTCCGGCGGACAGTGCGGTTGACGCAGACAGCAGTACCGCAACTGACTCGGACAGCAGCGTCACAACTGATACAGACAGCAGCGCGGCGACGGATACAGACAGTTCCGGTATACCGGATGAATCAGGTCTGGCCGGTCCGGGAGAATCAGATGTGTCAGTGCCGGATGATCCTGGCGCGACAGATTCAGACGGTACGAAGACTTCCTATTCTCTTTCTATTATTTATAAGTATGAGAACGGTAAGTCTGCATCAAGTACATACAGAGGCAATTATAAAGCCGGTGAGAGCTACAGCATAAAGTCTCCGACCATTAAAGGGTATAAGGCGTCTGCTGCAGCAGTAACAGGCAAGATGGGAGCCTCAGACAAGACTGTAACGGTCACCTATACCGCCATAGCGGCAACAAAGGCTGCGGACAATGAATTCACACTGACCATATCGTATGTGCGTCAGGGAGGCGGACGTATCGCGGATACCTATGTAGGGACACTGAAAAAGGGAGCGGCTTATAATGTCGCGTCACCATCGGTGGCAGGATATACGCCGGACAAGAGTTCCGTTTCGGGAACTATCACCGCTGATACGAATATCACGGTCACTTATACGCCGATCGCGCAGGTCGTACCTGCTCCGACCCAGTCCTATACGGTGAGGACGCCGTCGCAGGCATTTGCCAAGATCGTCAACCCTGAGCTTGCGGGATTCACAAAGATAGCCAAGACGTATGCGTATGCCGATGTCAACTATTTCCTGAACATCCGTGAGGGAAAAGGGAAGAATAATGAGATCGTTGGAGTGCTTTACAGCAAGAACCTGTGCTTCGTCATTGATGATTCGGATCCGGAATGGGTCTACATCGAATCGGGTACGGTCAGAGGCTTTGTTCAGAGAGAGTACCTGGTCACAGGCGAGGAAGCAGAGGAGTATGTGAGCTCCCATGGCGGCGAGAGCGCAATGAAGCTGGCAAAACAGCTGATCGCACCGGCCAACAACAAGGCTTTCCGCTATACCATGACAACGGTGCGCGATATACCGACGACCTACAATTACATCTCAGCGACAGCGAGTGCGGATCGTCAGGCTATGATCAGTTACGCAAGACAGTTCCTCGGCAATCCCTATGTATGGGGCGGTGAGTCGCTGACGGAAGGAACGGACTGCTCCGGATTTACCCAGCAGATCTACGCGGCATTCGGAATCTCTCTTCCCAGATGTTCCTATGAGCAGGCGGAGGCGGGGACAAAGATCGCTGTTGAAGATGCTCTTCCGGGCGACCTGGTCTTCTACGCGAGAGACGGTGTTGTCTATCATGTTATGATGTACATAGGCAACGGACAGGTCATTCACGCATCGTCATCAACGACCGGCATCATAGAGTCTAATCTCAATTATGACAAAGTATGCTGGGCATGCCGCTTTATCACCGACGACAGCACGTCTTCGACCCAGGCGAGCACGCTTGTCGCAATAGGCAAGAAGGCCGTCGAGGGAGACACCGGTGCCCAGATGCAGATCATTGAATCGCTGGCAACAGCGGCGACGAGAGCTTATGAACAGTACGGTCTCCTCAGGTCGGTAATGATTGCTCAGGTAATTCAGGAGAGTGGATGGCTTTCTTTCAGCAGTCAGACCAACGGTGGAATTCAGCCGTCAGACAACAACATTCTGAATATCTCAGAGGACATTGGAGATGACACGTGGCTGAGCCCGTGGACGGGAATTGCCGCTCTTCGGAGCATGCCGGTGAGCGATGGCTTCCAGACGGTCTATGAGGACGTATCGGTCAGGACCTATGAAGATATGGAAGCATGTCTGGCAGATGAAGCCGCTTATCTGGTCGGCAACAATCTGGCCCTCAAGGGCGAGAAGAATGTCGATACTGTTATTGATACAGCGTTGAAGGACTATACGGATGATCCGGGTTACCGGAAGGCGATCAAGGATATCATTGAGAAGTATTCTCTGACCAGATACGATTCAATAGCAATCACCGGAACATCGTCCAAGGATGATTCCTCCTACACACAGGAAGAGCTCGAACTCATATGGGCTATCGTCGCACAGGAAGATGACCAGAGCTATGAGGGTGCCCTTGCAGTAATCAGCTCGGCAATGAACCGCGCGGACGCCAACTACGGCGGATACGGAACGACGGCTCTCGCACAGCTCACAGCAGACGGACAGTACTGCTACTCACCGAAGGTTTCCGATCCTTCGCTGTGGCAGAGAAGACTGGGAGGCAATGTTCCGGACGATGTAAAGAAGGCCGTTGAGGACTGCCTGACCAAGGGAATCAGAAACAATACTTACCTTAACTTCAGAAGTTCGAACCGGACGGGTGATTACATCCAGATAGGGGCGAACTGGTACTTCTAAGCGGTTTTGCTGATACGAAAGAAGCAATAACGGGCTGTCACAACAATGTTGTGGCAGCCCTCTTTTAATGGTGACGATCAGGCAGTGACGGTCGGGTCTTCACTGTTTGTGACATGATTTATGTCCCTGTATTGAGGATACGGAAGGGAAAATATCATCTGCTGATTGTTGAAATAGCTGCGACAGTAGAGAATCAAAATAAGATCATTTCTACTGCTGTTTTACAATTTCTAAGCTCGGCGACAGTTCAGGCAGGCTGCTCATGAGCTTCGTTTCCGGCAGCAAAGCATCCATCTTCGTGAGAAACAAAAGCAGGTCCGACCGAGAGATCGCGTAGAGGCGGCTTGCCGCCCTTACGCTAGCTCGCAGGGAAGGACCTGCGTTTTTCGATGAAGATGATGCGTACTGCCGGCTTCAGAGCTCCGTGACAGCCTGCCTGGACTGTTTCAGTACCCGACACACTTTTTCTCCACCCTTGACAAGCAACAGCGCTTCAACGTATAATAGCGTTTTGTATAGGGCAAACCTGACGAGAAAAGGAGCCAAGAGCATGTATAAAAAAGTAGACACAGACATGAATTTTGTCGAGCGGGAGAAAGAGACCGCCAAATTCTGGAAAGATAACGACATCTTCCGGAAGAGTATCAAGCAGAGAGAAGGATGTCCGACCTATATGTTTTTTGACGGACCTCCGACAGCCAACGGCAAGCCGCACATCGGCCACGTATTAACGCGCGTTATCAAGGATATGATCCCGCGCTACCATACCATGAAAGGGGAGCTTGTCCCGAGAAAAGCAGGTTGGGACACACACGGACTTCCGGTCGAGATCGAAGTCGAGAAGATCATCGGTATCGAGGGCAAGGAAGCGATTGAAGAGTATGGCGTGGAGCCGTTCATTGAAAAATGCAAGGAATCCGTCTGGAAATATGAGGGAATGTGGAGAGAATTCTCCGACATCGTCGGTTTCTGGGCAGATATGGATAATCCATATGTTACGTATCACGATGACTTCATCGAGTCTGAGTGGTGGGCACTGAAGCAGATTTTTGACAGAGGTCTTCTGTATAAGGGCTATAAGGTTGTCCCCTACTGCCCGAGCTGCGGAACTCCGCTCTCTTCCCACGAAGTGGCCCAGGGCTACAAGGCTCTGAAAGAGCGCTCCGCTGTCGTTCGTTTCAAGGCTAAGGACGGAGATTTCTATTTCCTTGCATGGACGACCACACCGTGGACACTGCCGTCCAACTGCGCGCTCTGCGTGAACCCGCATGAGAGCTATGTCAAGGTCGTTGACGGAGAATTTACCTATATTATGGCAGAAGCTCTGGTCGAGAAAGTTCTCGGCGAGGGCAAGGAGATCCTTGAGAGATACGTCGGTAAGGATCTCGAGTACATGGAGTATGAGCCGCTGTACGAGTGCGCCGGACAGGCTGCCGCAAATCAGCACAAGAAAGCTCATTTCGTAACGGTCGATGAGTACGTCACAATGACAGACGGTACCGGTATCGTTCACATCGCTCCGGCTTTCGGTGAAGACGACTCCAGAATCGGCAGAAATTATGATCTTCCGTTCATCAAGTTCGTGGATGAGCAGGGAAGGATGACAGCGGAGACTCCGTTTGCCGGAATGCGCTGCAAGCCGACCGAGAAGGAAATCGCTGAGGGCGCTGTCAGCTGTGATCCGGAAGTCCTTAAGGACCTCCGCGCAAGAAATCTTCTTGCGGCAGCTCCGAAGTTCGAGCATGACTATCCGCACTGCTGGAGATGCGGCACACCGCTCATCTACTATGCGCGTGAATCCTGGTTCATCCGCATGACTGAGGTCAAGGATAAACTGGTAGAGAATAATAAGAAGATCAACTGGATCCCGAAGAGCATCGGCGAAGGACGTTTCGGCGACTGGCTCGAGAATATCCAGGACTGGGCTCTGTCCCGTGACCGCTACTGGGGAACACCGCTTCCGGTATGGATCTGCGACGACTGCGGCAAGCAGCACGCAATCGGCTCCAAGGAAGAACTGAAGGCCATGTCGACAAACTGCCCGGACGATATCGAGCTTCACAAGCCGTTCATCGACCGCGTTGAGCTTACCTGCCCGCACTGCGGCGGCAAGATGCACCGCGTGCCCGAAGTTATCGACTGTTGGTTTGATTCGGGCTCGATGCCATTTGCACAGCACCACTATCCGTTCGAGAACCAGGACCTCTTCAAGGCCCAGTTCCCGGCAAGCTTCATCTCTGAAGCTGTCGACCAGACACGCGGATGGTTCTACTCTCTGCACGCAATTTCCACTCTGATCTTTGATCAGCCGTGCTTCGAGAACGTCATCGTCCTCGGACTTGTCCAGGATGAGAACGGCCAGAAGATGAGTAAATCCAAGGGCAATGCGGTCGATCCGATGGAAGCGCTGGCTAAGTACGGCGCTGACGCGATTCGCTGGTATTTCATCGTCAACTCTGCCCCGTGGCTGCCGAGCCGCTTCTACGGCAAGGCTGTGCAGGAAGGTCAGAGGAAGTTCCTCGGCACTCTGTGGAATACTTACGCATTCTTCACACTGTATGCCAATATCGACGAGTTTGACGCTACGAAATACTCGCTTGAGTACGATAAGCTTTCAGTTATCGACAAGTGGATCCTGTCCAGACTGAACACAACGATCAAAGCTGTCGATGACAATATGACAAATTACAGAATTCCGGAATCCGGCAAGGCTCTTCAGGCATTTGTTGACGACCTGTCCAACTGGTATGTCCGCCGATGCCGCAGCCGCTTCTGGGCAAAGGGCATGGAGCAGGATAAGATCAATGCCTATATGACTCTGTACACATGCCTTATTACGGTTTCCAAGCTCTCCGCTCCGATGATCCCGTTCATGACAGAGGAGATCTATCAGAATCTTGTCGTGACGATTGACAAGGACGCACCGGAATCCATTCACCTCTGCGACTATCCGGTCTGCGATGAGGCTATGATCGATACGGAGCTTGAGACCAACATGAAGCATGTTCTTGACATCGTCGTTCTCGGACGCGCGGCCCGAAACGAGAGCGGTATCAAGAACCGCCAGCCGATCGCTCGCATGATGGTGAAGGCTGACTTTGACATCCCGGATTTCTATCAGCAGATCGTTCTCGACGAGCTGAATGTGAAATCCTATGAAGCGACTTCCGAGGCCGACAGTTTTGTCGACTATACATTTAAGCCGCAGATGAGAACAGTCGGACCGAAGTACGGCAAGCTGCTTGGCGGTATCAAGAAAGCTCTCACAGAAATCGACGGCAAGGCTGCGATGGCTGAGCTGAATGAGAAAGGCGAGCTTACGCTTGATATTAACGGCAGCGAAGTTGTGCTGACCAGAGACGACCTGCTCATCGACACGGCCCAGTCAGAGGGCTTCGAGACCCAGTCCTACGGCGGAATCACCGTCGTTCTGGATAAGCATCTCACCCCGGAACTCCTTGAGGAAGGTTTTGTGCGTGAACTGGTATCCAAGATCCAGACAATGCGCAAGGAAGCCGGATTCGAGGTCATGGACCGTATCAAGGTCTATGCGGAGGGCAATGAGAAGCTCGAGAAGATCATGCAGGATAATAAGGAAGCGATTTCCGGAGACGTCCTTGCTGACGAGTTCGTGTTCGGCAGCACCGGCGGATACACAAAGAGCTGGAAGATCAATTCCGAGCCTGTGACTCTCGGTGTCGAGAAAAACTGACAGTTGAAAGGGGAAATACATTTGTTTAAGAATAATACGACGTTCTTTAAGCGTGGAAGATTTAATAAGAAAGCCTTTAAAGATGAAGTTCGCAGCAGCATGCGCATGCTCTACAGAAAAGACATTGAGGATGCCAACCAGCAGGAGCTTTATCAGGCAGTTGCAAATGTTATCGAGGGAGACATCATCGATCAGTGGATGAGCTCCTGCAAGAGATTCGAGGAAAATCAGACAAAGATCGTCTACTATCTTTCCATGGAGTTCCTGATCGGCCGCGCGCTCGGCAATAACCTGCTGAACCTCGGCGAGTATGAGGGCGTTAAGGAAGCGCTCGAAGAGCTTGGCCTTGACCTCAACGCGCTTGAGGATCAGGAGCCGGATCCGGCTCTCGGCAACGGCGGTCTCGGCCGCCTCGCTGCCTGCTTCCTCGATTCTCTGGCTACCGGCGGTTATCACGCTTACGGCTGCGGTATCCGCTATCATTACGGTATGTTCAAGCAGAAGATCAAGAACGGTTTCCAGGAAGAAGTGCCGGACAACTGGCTGAATCACTCTTACCCGTTCGAGCTCAAGCGCAATGAGCATACGCAGGTCGTTCGGTTCGGCGGTAATACCCGTGTCGAGTACAATCCGGCCAAGGGCAAGAACGATTATATCTATGAGAACTACTCATCCGTACGCGCGGTGCCGTACGATATTCCGATCGTCGGCTACAAGAACGGGGTCGTCAATACGCTTCGTATCTGGGACGCGGAGGCAATCGTTGACTTCGAGCTTTCTTCATTTGATAAAGGCCACTATGACAAGGCTGTTGAGCAGCAGAATCTTGCAAATACGATCACCGAAGTCCTCTACCCGAACGACAACCACTATGCGGGCAAGGAACTTCGCCTGAAGCAGCAGTATTTCTTCATCTCTGCCTCTCTCCAGGAGGCTCTCGCAAAGCACCTGAGACAGTACGGCACTCTGAAGAATCTGCCGGATAAGGCATCCTTCCAGATGAATGACACTCATCCGACGGTCGCTGTTCCGGAGCTCATGCGTCTTCTTATGGACGAGCATGACTTTGAATGGAACGAGGCATGGGATATCACGACAAAGTGCTGCGCATACACGAACCATACAATCATGGCAGAAGCGCTTGAGAAATGGCCGATCGACCTCTTCTCCCGCCTGCTTCCGCGTGTATACCAGATTACAGAGGAGATCAACCGCCGCTTCGTCGCCGAGGTGCAGGCAAAGTACCCGGGCAACAACGACAAGCTCCGCATGATGGCTCCGATCTACGACGGCCAGATCCGTATGGCATATCTCGCGATCGTCGGCGGCCACCATGTAAACGGTGTTGCAGCGCTTCATACAGAGATCCTTAAGAAGGACGTCCTTCGCGACTTCTATGAGATGTACCCGGAGAAGTTCTCCAACAAGACCAACGGCATTACCCAGAGACGTTTCCTGCTTCACGGCAATCCGCTTCTTGCGAATTGGATCACTGATAAGCTGGATGAGTCATGGATCACAGACCTGTCCGCGCTTTCCAGACTGAAACTCTATGTGGATGACGAGAGAGCACAGCAGGAGTTCCTGAGCATCAAGTTCAAGAACAAGCAGCGTCTGGCTGACTACATTGCCGAGCATAACGGTATCGATGTTGATCCGTACTCGATTTTCGACGTACAGGTCAAGCGTCTGCACGAGTACAAGAGACAGCTTCTGAACATCCTGCATGTCATGTACCTGCGCAACCAGCTCCTGGCCAACCCGGGAATGAACTTCTATCCAAGAACATTTATCTTCGGAGCGAAGGCTTCCGCAGGCTACAAGGTCGCTAAGCTGATCATCAAGCTGATCAACTCTGTTGCTGACGTTGTCAACAACGATCCGGCTCTTCACGGCAAGCTGAAGGTCGTCTTCATCGAGGACTACAAGGTTTCCAACGGCGAGATTATCTTTGCCGCGGCTGATGTATCCGAGCAGATCTCCACAGCTTCCAAGGAAGCTTCCGGAACCGGCAACATGAAGTTCATGCTGAACGGTGCGCCTACGATCGGCACTATGGATGGCGCAAATGTTGAAATCGTCGAGGAAGTCGGTGAAGAAAACGCGTTCATCTTCGGTCTCAGCTCTGACGAGGTCATCAGCTATGAGCATCACGGCGGCTACAATGTGCAGGACATCTTCAATAATGACGCAGACATCCGTCAGGTCCTCGTACAGCTGGTCAACGGCACATACAGCCAGGATACCGAGCTCTTCCGCCCGATTTACGATTCTCTGCTGACCAACCGTTACGGTGTTGCAGACAGATACTTCATTCTGGCAGACTTCCGCTCCTACGCTGAAGCCCAGAAGAGAGTCGAGGAAGCTTACCGCGACCGCCGCGGCTGGGCAAGAAAGGCTATGATGAACACAGCATGCGCAGGCAAGTTCTCATCTGACCGTACGATCAAAGAGTACGTCGACGAAATCTGGCATCTGAAATCAGTCACAGCTGATAATTAAATAGAAAACTTCCCACGCACAGTGCACTGGTAACAGTTCAGACGGGCTGCAGCGAAGTTCCTGAACCCGGCTGCAAGCATCATCTTCATCGAAAAACGCAGGTCCTTACTGTGAGCTTAAAAAGGCTAAAGCCTTTTTGATCTCACAGGGAAGGACCTGCAATGCTTTTCTCACGAAGATGGATGCTTTGCCGCCGGTAAACGAACTTCGTAAATAGCCCGTCTGAACTGTTACGTGCGCTGTCTGCAGTGAGCTGTGCGGCTTTTTCTTTGTGTGGACAGAAAATAGCGAGTGTGATACACTATTCATAATTATGGGAAAATATGCCGACGCGGGGAGGCGAAAACAATGCCCCGAATCCCGAATTTGAGGTGAAGAAGTGGACAAGGCCGAATATAAAATCAAACTTGAACAGATAAGCGCGTGCGCGGAGAGCGGAGATTTCCGCGGCGCTGCCCGCACAGCGGATACGATCGACTGGCGGCGTGTAAAGAGCGCCCGGACGCTCTGCATGATCAGTGAGATCTACGAGGCGAATAAGCGATATGAGGATGGCATGGAGATCCTGAAATACGCGTACCGCAGATCGCCCCAGAGTAAGACTGTTCTATACCGCCTTACTGAGACGTCATTGCGGACCGGAAACCTGCCTGATGCTCAGAAATACTATGCGGAGTTCGAGCAGGCTGCTCAGCATGATACCTCGCGCTATGTCCTGAAATATAAGCTGCTCCGGGCCGAAAACGCACCGCTCGACGAGCAGATCGCGGTCCTCAAAGAGTACAAGGAGCGGGAGTATACCGAGAGATGGGCGTATGAGCTGGCTAAACTCTACAAAAAGAACGGTCAGAAACAGCGCTGCATAGAAGAGTGCGATGACATGATCCTCTGGTTCGCCGAAGGCCGTTATGTCACCCGCGCAATGGAGCTGAAAATGCAGCTCACCCCCCTCTCCGAATCACAGAAGGCTAAATATGAGAGCCGGCTTGCCGCAGCCAAAGAGGCTGCCGAGCGGGAAGCGCTGCTGCGAGAGGAGACAAAGACCGCTCTTGACGCTGCCGAAGACAATGAGGATACAGCATCTGAGGTTGAAGAGTCGGGCAGCGAGACGGAGGCAGAGACGGATGAAGAGTCCGGAAGTGTCACCACCGCTGAGATGATTGAGAAAATGAACGCAGCTGCGGATGCCTCACTTCAGGGGGCCAGGTCACCAAGCCGCATGCCAAATGTCCGGCCGACTGCAAGACAGAGCATTTCCGGAAGGAATGCCGGCGGAAACGATATGCAGGATCAGCTTGCAAGCAGTATCCGCGCGGTATTTTCCGGAATCCGTTCCCAGTCAGGTGAAGAGAACTGGGAGAGCGGAAAACAGGAGTTGCCTCATGAAGATGTAGTCGCTGAAGAGACAACAGTGACAGCCGACGAGGAAGACATTGATCTTGCAGCCCTCTTTGCCGAGACCGAAAATTCGATGGCCAAGACCGTTCAGGCAGCGACTTCAGACGGAGAGACAGACACAGCGGATGAAGTCCCGAAGGCGGAGACAGCAGGACTGGCACCGGATGAGCGTTCCGATGAAGAGAAAGACCTTACCGATGAGCCGGATACGGATAAAGTAGGCGTGGAAGCTGCGGACATGATATCGAAGGCAGACGAGACGCCGGAAGATGATGCGGAAGATAATACGAATGTCTTCTATATTGAAAAGAACGGTGTTATTGAGATAGTTGCTTCCGGGGAAGAACCGAAAGAAGAAGCGGGCGCCGTGGAAGTTGGTGAGGCACAGAAGCCGGATAGTCAGGATCTCATCGGCATGGAGACGGATGAATCCCTCGGCCTTACACGAGAGTTCAACTTCGGAAGGGAACTTGAAAATCTGGCCGGAAGCAGGGCGGAAGATTCAAAACCTGTTCGGACGAAAAGAGCAGAAAGCAAAGAAGAGTTCCATATCCCTGACCCTGAGGAGGCTGCGGTCAAGATCGTATCCGAGGCAGCAAGAACGCAGGAAGTTCCGGTCGATGACAGTGCATCGGCTTATGAAAATGTGGCAGAGCTCTCCGAGAGACTGTTTGCAGGCGTGGCGGAGATATCTGAGGGCGGTTTCATAAACGTTGTCAGGAAAGCGGATGAGACACCGACGAAGAGCTGCGAGCAGCCGGCAGAATCGACTGTCGCGAGCAAGGAAGCTGCCAATGCGGCCGATGTGGTCCGGGAAGTACCCGAGACAAAAGAAGCAGTATCTGAGAACAAAAACAGCATCATCGATCACCTGCTCGACGAGCCGGACATGATCGACCGCATGGATATAGTTCCCAGAACTCTGGATGAGACAGAGAGAAAACTGTTCACATATTTTTCCTCTATTCCGGGAATCGGGGAGCAGGTATCACTGACAATTGCGGACATCCATAATAATTCGGGTGACCGCACATCAAAATCAGGTAATGTCCTTATTGTCGGGCGAAGAGGATCCGGAAAAACAAAACTGGCAGACAGTCTGGTCCTCGCAGTGTGTAAAGATCTCAATATTACGGCTGTTAAGTCGGCCAAGATCATTGCGAGCGACTTTAACCAGAAAGACGCCGCAGCCATTGTCAAGAAGATGGCAGGGGGATTCCTCATCATTGAGGGAGCCGGTGAACTGGCGGCGGACACGGTCGATAAGCTGAACCGGGCAATGGAGTTCCGCACAGATGACATGGTCGTGATTCTGGAGGATGAGAAGCAGGATATGAAAGCCCTGCTTGACATGTATCCGGAATTTGCAGCAAAGTTCACATCGAGAATTACGATCCCGGTGTTCACCAATGACGAGCTTGTCACGTTCGGCAAGACCTATGCACAGGAAAACGGATATTCATTCGATGAGATGGCGACACTTGCCCTCTACACTATGATCGGTGAGAATCAGAAGGATTCGGAACCTGTCACGGTCGGAATGGTCCGCGATATGATTGACAAGGCGATAGCAAGGTCGAAGAGTAAAAAGTTCCCGCTGTTCGGAAAGAACCAGGTCGGGGCTGACGGGAGAATTATTCTCCGTGAAAAAGATTTCGCATTTTAAAGAGCCGTAAGGCTCTGAATCAGGAGAGGCGCCATCTCTTTTATCTCAGAAAGAGAACTGTCGCATCTGCCTCGCGGGCAGTGCGCTTGTATGTTCAGTAACAGGAAGGAGTTAACAGATGACGGAGCCGTATTTGGGAAACCCGGGAAGGTGCAGTGCTGTACTTAAAAAATATGGATTTTCTTTCCGCAAGAAATACGGGCAGAATTTCCTGATCGATACGAATGTTCTCGAATCGATCGTGGACACGGCAGGTATCACGAAGGACGATTTCGTTCTTGAAATAGGTCCGGGGATCGGGACTCTGACCCAGTATCTTGCGACTTATGCCGGTCAGGTCATAGCCGTTGAGATCGACCAGAAGCTGATACCGATCCTGGAGGATACCCTCTCGGGCTGGGATAACGTGGAGATTCTTCCGGCGGATATCCTGAAGACGGATATCCGGAAAATCGCCGATGAAAAGAACGGGGGGAAACCGATCAAGATCTGTGCCAATCTTCCCTATTATATAACGACACCGATCCTCATGGCTCTGCTCGAGAGCGGCGCGCCGATCAGTGACCTCACTGTCATGGTGCAGAAGGAGGTCGCGGAACGCATGGTGACAGGTCCGGGTTCAAAAGAGTACGGGGCTCTTTCCCTTGCGGTCCAGTATTATACGAGACCGGAGATATCTTTCATCGTCCCGCCGTCCTCATTTATGCCGCGACCGCACGTTGACAGCGCGGTCGTTCACATGGAGCTTTATGAAGAGCCGCCGGTACGGGTGCTCGACGAAAAAATGCTTTTTGCGGTTATACGGGCATCGTTCAACGAGCGGAGAAAGACGCTACTGAACGGGCTTTCCCACTTTCAGGAATTTGATTTTACGAAGGAGGAGCTGGCAGGCGCTATTGAACGATGCGGGATTTCACCGACGGTGAGGGGTGAGAAGCTGAGCCTTGCTGAATTTGCAGCTCTTGCAAATGAATTGGTGAAAACTCTGTATGTTAATTGACAAGACAATCTGGTGAGAATATAATACATATTATAGTATGCATTTTAAAGGGACAGTGCCGGAGTTGTCAAAAGGTAATTGGACATCGGCCGGTAATAGCTCATTAAACAAGGAGGGGTATAAGTATGAAATCAAAGAAGTATGCTAAAAAACTCCTTTCTCTCATTATCGCATCTGTCATGATCGTGACAATGCTGCCCGTATCGGCTCTTGCCGCCGGTGTGGATGACGTCATGATCGAAGATCAGGCAGAGACGATTGTGGAGGAAGCAACCGGTGACGAGGTCGTTGAAGAGGCGGCTGAGGTGCCGGACATTGAGGACAGTGAAGATGCTGCCATAGTAGACGGAGCTGTCGATGAGATTGCGGAGGCAGATCCCGAAGAGCTGACAGGCTTCACGGATGGTACTTCTCTCAAGGTAGAGGGTGTGCTGTCCGGATCCAATATGCAGTTTGACGCTCAGCTCACCGGGCTTTCTGTGAGTGCTGTCGTACCGGCAAAGAGAGCTGCCAGGGGCTCTGTCATGACGGCGGATATCGTAGATGTGAGCGCATATGAAGATGCGATCGCTAAAAAGAACTACGGAAAATCCATTGCCGGCCTGTATGGCCTTGAGCTTCACTTCTATGACAAGAAGGACAAGGAAATCAAGCACATCAATACGTCCGACATCACAGTGACGGTCGATGGCCTTGACGCTTCGTCCTACTTCATCGGAAGAATTGATAACAAGGTCAAGAAAATCCAGAGGGGAACAGAGCCGACATTCACTTTCACTGAGAAGAAGGCTTATACATATGTGATCGCCGGTCTTGAGGACGACGGTCTTGTTCGCGCGACCGCGGAGACAGACAGAAAGGGCAATAAGCGCTTTAACCTGAACGAAGAGAACGTCAGTATTGAGGTCGTTGCACCGAAAGGCGCATTTGCTGAAGGTGTTGCCATGGAAGCGAGCGACGTGACAAACGGAGCATCCGAGGACGGCGAAGAAACGCTGGTCGGAGCTTCTTCAGACGAAGTTGTAGCTGCGTATGAGATATCCTTCTACAATGAGGATGGAGATGAGCAGCAGCCGTCCAAGGGAGTAGCTGTCACCATCAACACGCCTCTCGACATGACAAAGAGCTACAAGCTGATTCATATCGCAGATGACGGAACGAGCAACGAGGTGGAAGGCGCAAAGTTCACTGAGAACGGCGTCGAGTTCGTGGCGGATTCGTTCTCGGTTTACGCGGTTGTGTGGAAAGACGCTAATGACAATGATTGCACGGCGACAATTCACTGGGGTACATATGAAGGTGACAATTTCGAAGAATTCGATTCAATCACAACGATAGATACCAACGCTTCTTCTGTTGACCTTGCTGTTAATGTTGACGAATATTACTATGCAGGAGCAAGGTATAAAGAATCAGAGTCCGATGACGGAGTGAGAATGGTATCGTCAGTCATCAAGAAAGCTAATAATGGCGGATGGACGGTCGATGTTGCAATTGTTAATGACGATGATTCTGTGACAGAAACAACCATACCGGTAGAGGACGGAAGCCATATTTATCTTTACTATGCTGAAAAAGGCGGCGGCGGATATACTCCTCCGGGACCGCCGCCTGCAACATTGGATAGTATTGCGCCTGAAACCAGAAAGCAGGTGACAAAGAACCAGGACGGCACCTATACAATCCGTCTGGACGTTGAAGGCCATGCAACAGAGGATACAAAACAAGGTGCAAATGTCATCGTTATGCTTGATATGACATATAGTATGCAACAAGCAGACATGGGTGGTGGTACTACACGTATAGCTGCTGCTAAAAGTGCCTTGTTAACTCTGATCGATGCTTTAGACCCCGGGTATGATGCTCAGCATCCTGAGTTGAATCTTGTCAATTTCACATTGGCGACATTCGGTAATACGACGAGTACAACCACCGTGCGTTCTTGGACGCAGAAAAGAAGTGAGATGGAGTCTGCGGTTAGCAATCTTTCGAACAGTCCGAATGCCTTGGGAACGAGTTGGCAGGGCGGTTTCATGGGGGCCGAAACGCTAGCCGAAGCTGCTAATACTGATCCGGAATTGAGCAAGAATCCTACATACGTTATTTTCGTGACAGACGGCGCACCGAACTGCTGGGACGATCATACCAGTTCCAGCTACGGAAATGACCTGGATGAGCGAGCATTACCATATGCACAGACTGCCGCGAACAGCCTCACCCAGGATGCAATCCTTTACGGCGTTTTCTGCGGACCTGCGTCCGGTTTTGCTAACCTTGACAATGTGATAAGAAATGCCCACGGAGCAAACACAATTAATGGCGTAAGCACAACTGCGATGAAAGCGGCTTTCAGTCAGATTGCAGGCCATATCGTCGCCGGCATGGCTGCCAGCAACGTCACCGTGGATGATGGTATCCCGTCACTCTCGAATGTGAGCGCCAATGTAACTGCCGGTGAAGCGGGGGGGTTCAAATATTATATTACCCCAAAAAATGGATCGGAAACTGAATGGACTAAAGGCGCTACAGGTGAAGATGATCCGGGTGCTCCTGGTGCCAGCTACGATCAATCGAACGGTGTAACCTGGAATTTAGGTGAAGTTGGTGAACTTAAGGATGGTTGGCTCTATTCTATTAAGTTTACCGTATGGCCAAGTCAGAAAGCGTATGATACTATCGCGGATCTGAATAACGGCGTAATCACTATGAATGATGAGGCACTGGAGGCGGCAGGTATTGCTAAGCCAGCTGGAGAGGGCCAACCTTACACACTGAAAACCAATACGCATCTGAATACTGCGTTTACTGATCCGTCCGGACATGTATACAGGGAGACGAACGACTGGACACAGCAAGCGATGCCACTTCCAACCACAACGATCAAGGTGAGAAAATACTGGAATAATGATCTGGATGATCGTACGGCGATTGAAAACGCGACGATAATTGTCACCAAGGATGGCGCTGACTATTTTGAAGTAGGATTGGGTCAGTTTAGCCAGGTTCCGGGTTATGAGCATAAATGGATTCAGGAGCCTAATAAAGAAATCTATATTTCCATGGGTCAGTTGACTCTTGATACTTCTACAAATAAGATCAACGTCATTTCCGACGGTCATGAGTATTCCGTAAAGGAACCCGATGCATATTCCCACAACTGGTGGCTGACAGCGGATATATATCACCCCATGATGATAAATGGCGAGCCCACAGTGCTTGTCGAGGTCAAGGAGGACGATATTCCTTCCTCGCTGTCTGGATTGGCTGATAATATGCGTGCCGTTGACGGTGGAAAGGAATATTACAAGTTCCAAGGAAGACTCTACGTAGTACAGGAAGAAGAAAATAATGTTCTTGAGGCAACTAATGATCGACGAAGCAATTTGAACTTTACCAAGACTGTGACGGGAGAAAATGCTCCGGAAGATGCGTACTTCACCTACACAGCGACCATCACAGAAAGCCAGGGGAAAGATGTATGGTTCTCAATTTTTAATGCACCTGAAGGAGGCACAATCGTAAAAGACACGAGCCTTGTGACCGGTGCAACGGCTGAAGATGGCAATACTGGTTATTGGTATTTTCCGAGTGGTGGTACAGTCACCATCAAGATTAAAGCTGGCTGGAACGTACGTTTTATCAACCTCCCCAATGCATCAGAATATGAAATTGTTGAGGAGGAATCCTCGATGGAGCCCGGTTGGATATTTACAGAAGCAACATCTTCAGTAATTTCTGATTATGATGCTGAACCGGCAGAGACTGATGGTTCAACTGCTTCCGGTACAATTGACGAAGCCAACACTCAGTATATAGTTAAATACAAAAACGAATACCTTGGTGTCTTCTATGTATATCATTCTTCTGACTGCAGCGTGGAACGTTTCCCGATGGCAGTTGATGGTGTGAAGGTGACCAGTTTTAACATCTTTGAGAAAACAGCGTCTGGTACACTTTATGGTGGTTACTATAATGACTATGCCGGCAAGAGTGCTTCATTTGACGCTAAGACCCTTACCTACACAGGTTCGCCTGTTCCGACAGCGACAGATGCCGGCGGCAGCGCATATGACTGCGCTTATATTAAGACGTGCAAACGCGCGGCTTGGAATAGTGCTACAGCATATACACATTCCGGTAAGGCAATGACACCGGTCAAGGATACGGTTTACTACCTGAAAGAGGTTCCGACAGCTTATCTGCAGCCGTACACGCATTATACTTACAAAAAGGGTGATAAGTCGCTCCAGAATATGTGGTATATTTCAGCCAATGATGACCTTCGCTATAATGAAGCAGGATTCTTTGTTGAAACTTTCGATGCTAATGGCAAGAAGACGGCAACGATAGTCACTACCCTTACAGTTACTAACAGCAATGGCGGAGCGACGGTAACGCTGAGCCCGAAGAGTGTATTCGGTACCAGGACAGGTGTTCAGGCCGGCTATCTTACTTATTGGGATGCGAAGAACTCAATGCGGGAAGATCAAACTTCAGTATTTACACCGTTCTGGTATACACCGGACAACATTTACGTATGCGGAATAAAGACCAGAACAATTAATTTCAATAAGGTCAAGGTAGGCAGCGGCAGCGATTGCATGGTAATTGCAGACGCGGATAACACAACACCGTTCCCGAATCTTGCCTGAGTAAAAGGGGGTATAAGGAAATGAGAAAAAGACAATATCAGTCACCTGTATTTCTATCGTCTATCCCGACATCCGGAAGTGTGATCGGCGATGGTTCCAACCAGGGAACAAATATCCCGGGAGGAATGACCTATGATGAATGGTGGGAGGAAATCGCCTGGGGAGGAGCAAATCCGGATGCTGATTATAATGGTGATGGCGATGTAAATGAAGATGATTATGATTTCTACATCAAAAACGAGCTTTGGAAGGGCGAAGAATAAAAGCTAACTAAACGAAAAGGGCCGCGTGAGTCAATTATGGCTCACGCGGATTTTTCGTAAATGAATTTGTATCGACTTTTTGCTGCATGCTTTCTGAAATCTGACACGAAGGGCAGCGTAATCCGGATAAGAATAGATATGGTTTTCCAAGAACAATTTGCCAATAATAAAATACGTTACCGGTTCCGGTATCCGAACACCGCTCTTTATATGAGGCCTTACATAAAGGCTGTCCAAGGTGATGAATATGACATCCTTGCGTCTGAGGAGTATATAGAGAAGCAAAGACCTTACTTCACAGAGTGCACGGAAGATGCCTATGTTGAATACAAAGCATTGATTGAACTGACATCGAAGTTCCTGCTTCCACGTAGATCCTGCATTTTTCACGCTGTGGCTTTTTGCTGGAAAGGATACGCCTGGCTTCTTACCGGTCCAAGTGGTGCCGGTAAGACGACGCAATATAAGAATTGGAAAACCATGTACAGGGATGAAGTGCAGATGATCTGCGGTGACATGCCACTTCTGGAATGGAGAGAAGACGGCAGTATATGGGTGCATCCGACACCCTGGAACGGAAAGGAACGCATACAGGGAAAGATTTCTGCTCCTTTGGCGGGTATAGTTATTTTGGAACAGCATAAGATGAATTCAATAGAGAGAATGGTACCTGACGTAAGTGGGATGTCTCTTTTGCCTCAGATGGCAATGCGACCGGAAACAGAGGAGGAGATAATTCTGATGGTTAATATCCTTAACCGTCTTTTGCAAGCCTGCCCTGTCTGGGAACTGAAGAATCGTGGAGATGCGGCATCGGCGCTGATGACGGCAAATGCATTTGATGAATATTTGAAAAATGCAGGAGAAAAGAAAGAAATCAACGAAACTAAGGGTACATAAGCGTATGAGGTGGCAGATATGAAGTACTATACACGTAAAGGGATCGTGATGACTTCGGTGGGTGAGCAGCAGGTCCTTGTCTCAGCTGTTTCCCTTCATGACCAGGTACCATACGTGACAAATATTAATGATACGACTGCCACCTTGTGGGAGAAGATGGTTCATGGGGCAACGAAAGATGAGCTGATCGCCTGTATCATGGAAGAATATGAAGTGGAAAATGAGGCAGTTGTTCGGGAAGATATTGACAAGGTGCTGCGACAGCTGAGTAAACAGAACTACATTACTTTCGAATAAAACAGACGATTGAAATAATTGCTTATGAAAAGCAGAGGAATGGGGTATATATGATGAAAAGATTGATGGTGATTTTGATAGCAGCAATGCTGCTTACTGGATGTCTTGGGGGAAATAAAGAAAAAGATACGTCATTAGCGCAGGAAAATGGGAGCTCTGTAGTGCAGGAGAATGAGAGCACTGCAGTGCAGGAGAATGAGACCTCTACAGTGCAGGAGAATAATTCTTCTGATACAAAAAAACCGACAGCACAGCCGCAGCAGGATGCAGATAAGGAGAACACATCAGTAGAAGAGAAAACAGGCAATGAAAAGGAAAGCACGGCAATTGTCCTTGAAAATGAAGGTGACATAGTAATTACCGTTCCGGATGATGAGGAATTCGGAGGAGAATGATATTGATTGTTTATGAATGAGCAGATTCACTACCAACTATTAGGGATTGTATCCGATGTACTCAGCGGACATTCGGCGGGTTCGGCAGGCAGGATAGAACAGGATGCGTGTCGGGACTTGCTAAAGGAGTCTATCAATCATCATGTTTTTCCGCTCGTTGTCGATGGATTAATGAGTCAGAAGAATGAGTCGGTGTCTTCTGTTTTACGGTCAAAGAAGCTCTGGGAATTATATCAGAACGAGATCGTTCGACAAGCCCAGAAAACTGCGGATTTTCTGCTGTTCTACGAGTATCTTTCTTCGAAGGGCCTGCATCCGCTTGTTATGAAAGGTATTGTATGCAGGAGCCTTTACCCTTATCCTGAACACAGGTCGTCTGTGGATGAAGATTTATTAATCGACCCTTCCGAATTCGACAATTTTCATGAAGCAATCCTTGCGTACGGATTCGATCTGGTAAGTGCGGAGGACGATATTCGAACTGCCGGTGAAGTGTCTTATGAGAACAGGGATAAGAACCTCTATATCGAGATCCACAAGATGCCGTTTGCTCCGGACGCTAAAGCATATGCATATCTCAATAGCTGTTTTCGCGGTGCAATGGAGAGAGGCATTACCATGGATATTTGTGCAACCACTGTCCATACCCTTGGCTATACCGATCATCTTCTATATCTCATTCTTCATGCACTTAAACACTTCTTATACAGCGGTTTTGGGATTCGTCAGGTGTGTGATATAGCGCTGTTTGCGGAACGTTTCGGAGATGAAATTGACTGGTCTCGTGTCAAAACAGAGCTGAAGAGTGTCAGTGCTCTAGAATTCGCAGGAGCTTTGTTCAAAATCAGTGACAGATATCTTCTGAAGAAAAGCCACTTCAGTGACTATCTTCGCGGCTGGAATCTGAGAAAAATTGATGAGGAGCCGTTACTGATTGATATAATGACCGATGGCATTTACGGCGTAGATGATATCAATCGCGCGCATAGCGTGGAAATCACACTTAATGCGGCAGCGTCAGGAGTCAAAGGTAGGCTGAATTACGGTATCTTCGGAATATTGAAAAGCATTTTTCCGGAAAAAGGATATCTGCAACGACAGTATCCGTACGCTATGCGATATCCGGTCCTGCTGCCGATGGCATGGGCCAACCGGATGATACAGTATCTGTGGGACAAGGACAGAAAACCCTCTGATCCGATGAAGAGTATCCGGATCGGACAGGAAAGGGCAGCTTTGATGCGTCAATACAATATTATTCATGAAAGAGATAGATAGGCAGTTCTTCGTGAAGTAAGAACTGCCTTTTTAATATCTTTCAGGCCCGTTGAACACAAATTTCGAAAGAAATTACATCTCTGCTTGAACTTCGATTGTTTTTCCGACCTTGAAGGAAATCACATACCCCTGCTCGAGAACCTGCACCTGATCCAAAAGAAGCATGATTTCCTCTTCACGGTAGTCCGTTTCCGGGATAAAGCAGCCGTTTATTTCGTGAGAACGTATGAAATCCAGAATGTTTGCCAGCTGACCTTCTTCATAGGAGAGGCTGGCTTTTTTTCATTCCTGAGCATTGAGCGTATAGTCGAATCGTGCCATTTGCCGTGTCCGGAGGCCGTGGGGATACCGTCACGCGTAAGATCAAGAGCAATTTTGCGGGTGCTTTTCCCTGCCAGAAACTCTTTGAATATTCGGCGAACGATGTCTGCTTCTTTCTGAACGACAATGAGATTTCCGGAAGAATCTTTGGTGTATCCGAGAAAGCAGGAATGATTCAATCGCACTTTGCCCTGCTGAAATTGGTAATGAATTCCATTTTGACATTCTGGCTGATAGACTGTGATTCCTGCTGGGCAAGGGAAGCCATGATGGTAATGAGGACTTCACCTTTGGCATCCAAAGTGTTAATGTTTTCTTTCTCAAAATACACCGCAATCTGCTGTGACTTAAGCCTGCGGATGCAGCGGAGGCAGTCTACGGTATTGCGCGCAAAGCGAGAGATGGATTTGGTGATAATTAAATCTATTTCTCCGACCGCACAGTTGTCCATCATGCGGTTGAACTCATCACGCTTTTTTGTATCAGTGCCGGAGATGCCCTCATCAGCGTATATGCCTGCCTGTAATAAACAGGAAAAATGGGTATGAGCAAGACTGAAGAGATTTATCTTTGCAAAGTTCTCCGTTTTCACGTCGTGCGAGCTTTTTGACGGATTATTAATGATTTTGCAGAATATTGTCTGACGATGTTCACGAAACTTTAAGAAACATAAACTGCATAATGTGATATTATATGGTGACCTGAAGTGTATATAGTGTTGGAAGACAATAACTGACGCCTTATTATATGCAAAGTCTCGCAAATGAGACAACACTTCAGGAATTCCTGTATTAGGAAAGGAGAGTATAAACCATGAAACTGAGAAATATCGCATTAGCCCTCAGCATGAGCGCAGCCCTTGTTATGGGCGCACAGCCGGCATTTGCATCAGACCAGCTTCCATATGTAGCACTCGGGGCAGATCTGAACAGTGAACAGAGGGCAACAGTATTAAAACTTCTTGGCATCACAGAGAGCGACCTTACTCATGACACCGTTGTGACAGTTACAAATGCGGAGGAGCACGAGTACCTGGATTCTTATGTTAGTTCAAGTGTGATCGGAACGAGAGCCCTGTCGTCCTGCAAAGTTTTAGAAGAAGGCAAAGGCCACGGTATCACTGTGGAGATCCACAACATCACTTATGTGACACCTGCTATGTATGAAAACGCGCTGGCAACGGCAGGCATGAAGAACGCGTCAGTCGTGGTAGCGGGACCGGTGCCGATTTCCGGCACAGCAGCGCTTGTCGGAGCGATGAAGGCCTATGCACAGATGCACGGCACGCCGATTTCACCTGAGCTCATTGACAGTGCGACCGACGAGCTCGTAACAACGGGAGAACTTGCGGACTCTTTGGGAGACTCTGAGGAGGCAGCCGAACTCATCGCAGCTTTGAAGCAGGTCATTGCTGAAAATGACCTGGCAACAAAAGAAGATATCAACAGGGCTATTGATGAGGTTGCAGGAAAGCTGCAAATCTCACTGTCCGAGGAGGATCGCCAGCTCATTCTTGATCTTATGGAGAAGCTGTCAGCACTTGACCTCGACGCCGACAATCTCGCGGAGCAGGCAAGGGGTATTTACAGTGAGCTGCAGCAGAGAGGCTTCAGCCTGTCGGACTACGGGATTACGAAAGAAGAGGCTCAGGGACTTCTTGCAAGATTGATTCAGTTCATCAAAGAATTGCTGTCAAGTCTTGGAAATAAGTGATGTCCGAAGGCCGAAGAATCAGCATATCAGACAAGATATTGTGAATATCAACAATAAATAAAAGTGCTGAAGTAGATAATTGTGAAAAAAGTACAAAAAAGCTGGGTTTGTTCATAGTTTGTTCATATTTTGGTGTTATTATAATCCTACAAGATAAATGACAACCACGTGAGCAAGCCTCACGACAATTTTTCATAATAATTGCCCCGGTGGATTTCCACCGGGGCACTCCTCTTTAATACCAGATTTTTTTCGGGCCGGCTGAAAACCGGCTCGTTTTTATACCTGATTGACATGTATACGAACTTCGGGTATAATGCAGGTATGATAAAGAATTTCGCTGATAAAGAAACAGAAAAAATATATAACCAGATTTTTTCCAGAAAGCTTCCTCAGGATATTCAACGAATAGCACTCCGAAAGCTTATTATGATGAATAATGCCGCAAGTCTTGATGATCTGCGTATACCGCCGGCGAATCATCTGGAAGCTTTGCGTGGCAAGAGGACTGGTCAGTTCAGCATTCGGATAAATGGTCAGTATCGTATCTGTTTTTCGGTCGAGGGAAATAATTTTGTGGATGTAGAGATCGTTGATTATCATTAAAATGAGCTCTGATAATGATTTAGAGAAAGGGGATATTATGGCTGATTATATTATTACTCCGAAAATGAGTGAGATTCTACTCGAAGAGTTTATGGTGCCCATGCATCTGTCCGCATACCGTTTGGCGCAGGAAATACATGTTCCGGTATCGCGAATACAGGATATTCTTCACGACAGGCGGAAGATTACACCTGATACTTCTCTAAGGCTGGCAAGATATTTCGGTGTATCTGACCGATATTTTCTTGATATACAGAATGATATTGATATCAGAGAATTAAAAATAAAGTTGTCTACAGAGATAGAAGCAATCAAGCCATGCCGGGCAGCTGTTATGTGACAACTTACACCCTCGAATGGGATTTTTGACCGGGCGAGCTGGTGCAGCAAAAAAGAGTGGAAGCGCTTCCGCCTCCACTCTTTTCAAATTAACTGTGCCGGCATATTCCGGGGAGAAACACAATTAATAGTTCGTAGCCCTTCTCTCAAAGTAAGCCTTCGGATGAGCGCATACCGGGCAGATTTCCGGCGCCTCCTTGCCGATGATGACAGCACCGCAGTTGCGGCACTTCCACTCCTGGGTCTCGTCATCAGCAACGAAGGTCTTTGCAGCCAGAAGGTTGGCAAGGATCTGGCGATATCTCTCCTCGTGGCGCTTCTCAACACCGGCGACGAGCAGGAACTTCGCTGACAGTTCAGCAAAACCTTCTTCCTCGGCTTCTTTTGCCATGCGGACGTACATGTCTGTCCACTCTTCGTTCTCGCCGGAAGCAGCTGCTGCAAGGTTTTCCTCAACGGATCCGATTCCGCCGAGCTCTTTGAACCACATCTTGGCGTGTTCTTTTTCCTGGTCAGCAGTCTCAAGGAAGATGGCAGCGATCTGCTCATAGCCAGCCTTCTTGGCCTGAGACGCGAAATATGTATACTTGTTGCGAGCCTGGGATTCGCCTGCAAATGCCTCTAATAAGTTCTTTTCGGTCTTTGTACCTGCGTATTTGTTTGCCATTACAAAATCTCCTTTCTGAGTCTATTGCTACAGGAAATTGTGAAGCTTCAAGCGTTTTCAATTTCCTGCTCTTTTACTATGTTTTTAATCTACCATAATGGCAGGTGGTTAGACAATGCTAATGAGATGTAATCTCATTTACGAGCAAATGGGACAAGCGGAAGTAACAATTCAGAAAGAGGATTCTTACAGTTCGGCCATCCGACGCCTGAGCTGAAACCCGAACCTGAGAACACCCTGTCTGAACTATTGAAGAATTGGAGGATGCATTTGGCGATGAGTTTACAGCGCTCTTGCCTGTAAACGGCAAAAAGGGTATACTTGTATTTCAATGATAGTCAAACGCTGTGAGAGACGTTTGTTCTGTCACTCTCGCAGAAGAATAGGAGCATAGAAAAAGTGGAAATATTTATCTGGTGGCTGACAATTACATTATTGGGAACAGGCTTCATGCCGTTATCGGCCTGGGTATTCCGCCATTTTGATGATCGCGGTTGGCTGTTCTCGAAGAGCCTGGGTATCTTCCTTACAGCCTGGGTATTTTTTGTGCTGAATACAGCGCATATAATCTCGTTCATACAGAGGAACTGCCTGATCGTAACAGGATTTCTGATTGCTCTCAATATTCTTGCCTTTTTCAAATTGAATATGAGAGAGTTATTCCGGGGCGTGGATCTTAAACTCATCGCAATCGAGGAGGCCATGTTCTTTGTTGTCCTCGCTGTCTGGGTCTATATCATCGGATTCAAGCCGGAAGCCTACGGCACAGAGAAGTTCATGGACTACGCTTTTATGACATCCATGACAAGATCTCTCTACATGCCGTTTGAGGACATGTGGTTCTCGGGAGAGAGTATCAATTATTATTACGGCGGGCAGTATATTGCCGCATGGCTGGTCAAGATCTCCGGCATTGGTGTCGGTGTGGGCTACAATATCATGCGGGCGACCGTTGCTGCGTTCTCTTTTGTGATGCCGTTCTCACTGTGCTATCAGCTCATTTCCGATCGTCTGCAGGATGGCCGAAAATGGGCAAGATGGGCTGCCGGCCTGATCGGCGGATGGGCAGTCGCTTTCTGCGGCAATGTTCACTATATCCTTTACGGCATCATCAAGGAGCTTACGAATTCGGACTACAGATACTGGTTCCCGGATTCGACAAGATACATAGGCTATGACCCGGATCTGCCGGATAAGACGATTCATGAGTTCCCGGCTTACTCGACCGTGCTTGGCGACCTCCATGCCCACTACATCAACGTCATGTTCGTGGTCTGCGTTACAGCCATCGCCTATGCCTGCGTGCAGAAGATCGCGCGGGAGATCGAGGCGAAGAAGGTGGTTTTTTCTGCATCAGCTGTTGAAGCAAAGGTGAAATCTCCATCTGCACCGGCTGCTGACGGCGCAGACAAATTGACGCAGGATTCGGCAGATGAAGGCGCTGTGAAAGCTCCTGCAGCCAGAGCGGACTGGAAGGCTCTGCTTGTCGAGATATTCAGACCGGAGATCATCCTCATAGGCATTTTCACCGGAGTCTTTAAGTTTACGAACTACTGGGATTTCCCGATTTACTTTGTTGTCTGCGGTGCGCTGATTTTCTTCATGAATCTGAGAAAGTACCGGGATGATCTTACGGGATTTGCCATTGTCATGGGCGGACAGGCGGCCTGTGCATTCCTCATCGGGACGGTTGCATGTCTGCCGTTCACGCTGACATTTGATCAGATCTCGACAGAGATCGGTTTCACTCACACACACACAGTGTTCTATCAGTTTATGGTGTTGTGGGGGCTGCCGATCATTTGCACCCTGTTCTATATCATCTGTCTGCTGCTCGAGCAGGGAAGACTTCCGTCCGCGAAGAGAACAGGTGCCAGCAAAGCTTCGGAGGGGAACAAAGCGGAAAAAGCCACAAAGCCGATCGCTTACCCCGATCTTGCCGCGCTGCTGCTTGCACTGTGCGCACTCGGTCTGATTTACATGCCGGAAGTCATCTTCGTCAAGGATATTTATTCGGGCGAGCACTATCGTGCCAACACAATGTTCAAGCTCACGTATCAGGCCTTTATACTGTTCGGCATGGTCATGCCATATGTGATCATCCGCACGCTCACGGTCGTGAGAAAGCTCTGGGCTCAGGTAGTGAGTATGGTGCTCTGCTTCATACTTCTCATGACAGGCGGGTTCATTGTGAGGAGTTCAAAGGACTGGTTCGGTAATATCATGGACCGGAGCCTCAGAATCAGCACCGACGCGTCCGTGTTCGTCGATCAGTCGTTCCCGTCTGATTTCGAGGCCATCGCCTGGCTCAATAACACGGTCAGCGGTCGGCCGGTCGTCCTCGAAGCTCCGGGTGACAGCTACACCGGTTATGAGCGCGTGTCGGTCGCGACAGGTCTGCCGACGGTAAGGGGCTGGTATGTCCACGAGTGGCTGTGGAGGAGCGATACGGATCTTCTGAATGAGCGCTCATCGGACATTGAGACGATCTACACCGGGGAAGATGAGCAGACGGTGCGTGACCTGATCAAGAAGTACAACATTTCTTACATATATATAGGCTCTCTTGAAAGGTCGATGTATGCCAATATCAACGACACCCTGCTCCAGAGCATAGGCACGGTGGCATACTCGGACGGTGTGTCGACGTATATATTGAAGGTTGCGGATTGATAAATCTGCGGAAATACGGTATATTTGAAACGTACTTTGTTTTTAGGAGGAATGCATAATGCAAGACAGAGGCAAATACTACATCACGACTGCGATTGCCTACACATCAGGCAAGCCGCATATCGGAAATACATATGAGATTATTCTTGCTGACTCGATCGCAAGGTTCAAGAGACAGCAGGGCTATGATGTTTTCTTCCAGACAGGAACAGACGAGCATGGCCAGAAGATTGAGTCCCGCGCTCACGATGCGGGTCTCACACCGAAGGAATTCGTCGATAAGACAGCCGGCGAGGTCCGCCGGATCTGGGATCTGATGAACACTTCCTACGACAAGTTCATCCGCACAACGGATGAGGATCATGAGAAGCAGATCCAGAAGATCTTCAAGAAGATGTATGAGAAGGGCGACATCTACAAGGGTGAGTACAAGGGTATGTACTGCCAGGAGTGCGAGTCCTTCTACACGGAATCGCAGCTTGTGGACGGCAAATGTCCGGAGTGCGGCGGCGAAGTCACCCCGGCATCCGAGGAAGCCTACTTCTTCCGCATGAGCAAATACGCTGACCGCCTGATCGAGCACATCAATACACATCCGGAATTCATTCAGCCGGAGTCCCGCAAGAATGAGATGATGAACAACTTCCTACTTCCGGGTCTTCAGGATCTGTGCGTCTCCAGGACATCCTTTACATGGGGCATTCCGGTAGACTTTGATCCGAAGCACGTCGTCTATGTGTGGCTTGACGCTCTGTCAAACTACATCACCGGCATCGGCTACGACGCGGACGGAAACTATGGAGACAATTATAAGAAATACTGGCCGGCAGATCTTCACCTGATCGGCAAGGATATCATTCGTTTCCATACAATCTACTGGCCAATCTTCCTTATGTCACTCGGCGAGCCGCTTCCGAAGCAGGTATTCGGTCATCCGTGGCTTCTTCAGAGCGGCGGCAAGATGAGCAAGTCCCGCGGCAACGTCATTTACGCGGACGATATGGCCGGCATTTTCGGCGTCGACGCTGTCAGATATTTCGTGCTTCATGAGATGCCGTTTGAAAATGACGGCGTCATCTCCTGGGAGCTCATGGTCGAGCGCATGAATTCTGAGCTGGCCAACACAATGGGCAACCTTGTCAACCGCACGATCGCCATGAGCAACAAGTATTTCGGCGGTCTGGTAGAGAATACGGGAGTCAAGGATGAGAACGGCATCGATGATGACCTGCATGCCAATATGACAGCGCTTGTCGGCAAGGTAGAGGGTCACATGGATAAGCTTCGTGTTGCTGACGCTTTGACAGACATTTTCAATCTTTATAAGAGATGCAACAAGTATATCGATGAGACAGAGCCGTGGAAACTGGCAAAGGATGAGGCTGCCAAGGGCCGCCTTGCGACCGTTCTCTACAACCTGCTCGACGGTATCACAACGGCGTCGACACTGCTGCAGTCGTTCATGCCTGAGACGGTGGAGAAGATATTTGCACAGATCAATGCGGCACCGGTCGACATTGATGATCTGACCCATGTAGGTAACTACCCGTCCGGAAACAAGGTGACGGATAAGCCGGAGATCCTCTTTGCACGTATGAAGCTTGAGGATATCATGGTGGAAGTCGAGAAGATCGAAGCTGCCCAGAGAGCGGCTCTGGTTGCTAAGGAAGAGCCGGAAGATAAGGAAGAGGCTGCTCCGGTTGAGCATAAGCCGACCTGCACATTTGATGATTTCACAAAGTGCGAGTTCCGTGTAGGTGAGATCCTTGAGTGCAAGAATGTTGAGAAGTCCAAGAAGCTTCTCTGCTCCAAGGTAAAAATCGGACCGAACGAGACCGTTCAGATCATCTCCGGTCTTCGTCCGAAGTACCAGGCTGAGGACATGGTAGGAAAGAAGGTCATGGTCATCGTGAATCTCGCGCCGAGAAAGATGGCAGGTCTTGAGAGCCAGGGAATGATTCTCGTCGCTGAGGATGCAGATGGAAATCTTGCCCTCATGATACCGGAGAAGAAGGACTTCCCGGCAGGGTCTGAGATCGGCTGATGCACGTATAATTGTGCCGGACAAAAGGCCTGGCAGTGAACATGGATAACTAAGGTCCGGATTCATTTTGATGAGTCCGGACTTTTTCTCTGCATGGGTGTAAACGGACTATTCGGATAATGAAGCGGGATGACGAGACTTGAATAGTGACCGTGAGAGAACTGCATTTGCAGGGGAATGGAGAGGGATAAGAATATGATTATTGATACACATGTGCACTACGATGACGAAGCCTTCAACGAGGACAGGGAGGAGCTCCTTATGTCACTTCGGGCAAATGGAATCGACTGCGTCTTAGACATCGGCTCGAGCGCGGAAAGCCTGCCGAGAGTACGGGCGCTGACGGAAAAATATGACTTCGTTTACGGCGCAGTCGGTCTGCATCCGGATGAGGTCGGAGATCTGACCGGTGAGGTGATGGCCGATTTGCGGGAGGATATGAAGAACCCTAAGATCCTGGCGGTCGGGGAAATCGGTCTTGACTACTACTGGAATAAAGAGGCCAAAGAAATTCAGAAAGAGGCTTTTCGAAAGCAGATCCGCCTTGCGCAGGAATTCGGGAAGCCGGTCGTGATCCATTCCAGAGAAGCTGCGGCTGACACCCTGGAGATTGTGCAGGAGATGTACGGACCCGGCTCGAACGGCGAGCATATGGAGAGAAAAGGTGTCATGCACTGCTATTCCTACGCGGTGAAACAGGCACGAATTTATACGAGAAAACTCGGCTTTTATCTTGGAATCGGAGGCGTAGTCACCTTCAAGAATGCGAAGAAGCTGAAGGAGGTCGTGGCGGATACACCGATGGAATATCTGATTCTCGAGACCGACTGCCCGTATCTTGCCCCGGTGCCTTTCAGGGGGAAGAGGAATTCATCTTTATATCTTCCGTATGTGGTGAGTGCGATTGCCGAAATTAAGGAGATATCTGAGGAGGAAGTTATTCGGATCACTGCTGCAAATGCCAGGCGGCTGTTCGGTATACACTGAATATCGAAGGACATGTCGGATCGTGACAGATGAATAATACCGCTCATGCGCATCGTCCTCGTACTGAAGATTGCGAATGTATATATGTAAAAAAATGTAGAAATAAGGCGAAAACAGTAACAGTTCAGACAGGCTGTTATTATAGTTCGTTAACGGCGCAAAGCATCATCTTCGTGAGAAAAGCATTGCTGGTCCGACCGAGAGACCAAAAAGCTTTAGCTTTTTTGGCTCGCAGGGTAGTGACCAGCGCTT
>JBGUHN010000073.1:0-55993 GCA_045112155.1 Lachnospiraceae bacterium | reverse complement strand
CCTTCTCTGCGAGCTTAGCAATGCATATGCATTGCTGATCTCTCGGTCGGACCTGCAATGTTTTTCTCACGAAGATGGATGCTTTGCGCCGGATAACGAACTTTTAAAACAGTCTGTCTGAACTGACACTGCCAGTGTATAAAAATGCGAAAGGACCCGGCTCATAGAGACGCCGAGTCCTTTCTGTATTTGGGTAGGGTAAAGGATAAACATAATTAAAAGGCAAATCCTGCCTGCCTGAGCCGTCGTCGAATCGTTGGACCGATAAGAAGAGCGAGCACGATCTTGGTAAGATCACCCGGAATGAACGGGATAACGCCCGCGGCGAGGGCTGCGTCAAAGCTCATTCCTGCAAGCTTTGCCAGCCAGACTGTGCCGAACAGGTAGCAGACTGCTGTGCCGAGAAGCATGCCGATAAAGTGCACGTTGCGGTTTTCAGTATGCTCGATACACAGGCCGGATAAGAGTGCCATGAAAATGAAGCCGATCAGATAACCGCCTGTAGGCCCGAGAAGCTTTGCCGGTCCGCCGGTGAATCCTGAGAAGACCGGGATGCCAATGAGTCCGATCAGGAGATAAATCAGGTAGCTGATAGTGCCTTTCTTTGTGCCAAGGACATAAATCGTAAAGTACACAGCCAGATTAGTCAGACTGATAGGGACCGGGCTGATCGGTATAGCAAGAGACAGCGGTCCAAGGATACAGATGACGGCTGCCATGAGAGAAATCATTACCATTGTCTTTGTGTGTTCTGCTGTAGTTGTCAGGGTATTCATTTTTCGATTTCCTCTTTATCTCTGAGATTTAGTCCGGCGACGATTTCTTTTGCGAGCTGTAACATGGGAAGTCCTTTTTGACAATTGTAAATTTGAGCCAGATACAAGTTTACAATGGGTACAGGAAAATGTCAATGACATATTTGAAATGGTTGACAATAGTCCGTGGAAATCAACGCCCTTTGTTGAATCAATAGGAATGCGATCGGCATCGTCAAAGCACCGCTTGAAATTAATATTGTCGAAAGGCCTGCCGACGGCGATTATCGCCCGGGCATCCTGAACCTGATCGACCTTGACAATATCGATCAGACGAAGTTTTCTTACGGGGTGGTGCAGGCGATGTGCGGCGAGGCTGCATTTGCATACATTAAAAAGAGTATCGAGCTCGCCATGAGCGGTGAGGCGGATGCCGTCGCGACGACTCCGATCAACAAGGAAGCCCTGCATGCGGCAAATGTCCCATTCATCGGCCACACGGAAATCTTCGGTGAGCTCACGGGCACAGCGGATCCGCTTACTATGTTCGAGACCAACGGCCTTAGGGTGTTCTTCCTCACCCGCCATAAGTCACTGCGCGATATGCTGGATGACATTACGAAAGATAACATTAAGGCTTGCGTGAAAGAGAGCCTTGCAGCCCTGAAGCGACTTGGAGTCACCGAGGGCAAGATGGCGATTGCTGGCCTCAATCCGCACTGCGGAGAGCACGGTCTGTTCGGCTGGGAGGAAGTCAATGAGATCACGCCGGCGGTGGAGGAACTGCAGGCGGAAGGCTACCCGGTCGTCGGACCGATCGGCGCTGATTCCGTTTTCCATCAGGCTGCGATCGGGCGCTACAACAGCGTGCTTTCCCTCTACCATGATCAGGGACACATCGCGACAAAGACGCTAGATTTTGACCGCACAATTTCCATCACGAACAGCATGCCGATTCTGCGCACTTCTGTGGATCACGGCACTGCATTCGACATCGCCGGCAAGGGCATTGTCAGCGAGATCAGCATGGCGGAAGCTATTTTGCTTGCAGCCAAGTACGCGCCGTTCTTCGCGAGAGAATAATAGTGCGGCATTTCAATCATTTCTGCATGTCAAGGACGCTGAGGCGTCCTTGATTTTGTTGTGACAGTTGAAAACTCAACACATAAAAAATGAACTGCCGACCAAAAGATGATCGACAGTTCAAAAAAAATCCAGCTTATACCGTAGTGCAGGGTGTGTGAAACGCTGCACCGCCGGTGCTTTAACGATCTCCCGTCAGCCAGATGTATATGACTCGTTCTGGAAGTTCGTTACGTGATTATATCTGTCATAAATGATGACAGGGGTGTCCACATCGACCATCCCGAAGAGCTGAGCCATCTTGGCGGGGGGAGTATTGATGCATCCATGGCTCCCGTTAGACAGCCAGATGTTTCCGCCGTATTCGGAACGCCATGCACTGTCGTGGATATGAATACCGCTGCTGTGTATGTTGAGGACATAATCCGCATGGGATTCACCGTAACTGCCGCGCATAGTGTGATCGGTCGACTTGTACTGGACATGGACTACCATGGTCGGAGTCGCCCGGCTCGGAGTGGCAGTGCCGGAAACGATATCTGTCTCGAGTGCAAGCGATCCGTCTCTGTAATACCACAGATGCTGCTCGTCAAGACTGATTTCTATATAGGTCGAACCGAAATCCGCTCTCTCGGAATCGCGCGCAGCCGCAAGCTGGTTCCAGGACAGAGAAATTGTCTGTGAGACAGAATTATAAAGGGCGTCCTCAATGATGGCTTTTGATTGACTGACATTCAATGAATATCCGTAATTGTCATAAGCGCTGCCTCCGACATTTACGACATCTCCCCGGGTAGTGCGAAATGCGCGTGTAGTGCGGAATGTGTTATATGTAGATGCCAACTGCTTCGTGTAAGCTAAAATATCGTCTTCCTCGAAAATAACCGTGCCATTTGTATAGCTCATCCAGGGAAGGAACGTGTTTTTGTCCAGAGTCACATAGGTGCCTCCTTCGAGGTCCAGGGACAGTACTGTCTTCTGGGCTTTATCGAGGAGGGAGAACGTACCTGAGAGATCCGGATCGGTCTCATATAAAGAGGCTTTCTTATAGCAGCCCTGTTTGTCGAGATCGATTGAATGTGCGCCGTCCTCTACTGCCGCTTTTATACAGGCAAATGTCTTCTCCTCATCCAGCCGGTTGCCGTCATCTGCCGGCACCAGTACATATCCGCTTGCCAGCTTATCGATGCGGGCATCCCTTGGATCTCTGATGAGAGGACTGCTCATGCAGGAAAGCTCATGCACTATCTGTGTGAGCTTTGCTTCATCGTAGACAATGGCTGAATCCACTGACTGCGGGGTCGGATTAAAGCTTGCCCAGAGCCATGACCAGAGGTTCTGTGATCGGATCATTTCTTCGAAAGTCGGATTCAGCACATAGTGAAAGTCGAAGTCATCGTAGGAAATCCTCTCGACAGCGTCTCCGAGCTCATGGATGAACAGGAAGCGGCCGGAATTGGTCCGGCGCCACTTTTCATCTGCCTCCTCGGCGGTCATGCCGCCGTAATTGACGTCGTTTATAATGGTATTGGGCAGGAGCCTGTCGCCCCACATCTTGTATCCGTGATTAAAGTAGATGCCAATGCCTGCAAGCAGCAGCCATCCCAGAACTAATAGAATGCGCAGCGCGAGGATGCGCTTTTTTTCATTATTTATCCCCATTATCATTGCCTCCCGAAGTATTATTATACTTTTATCGACGGTTTACGTCAATTTGGGACAGCAATGAGACTTAGCAAAATACATATCGGCGTAGCCTCTCCATAGCTTCCTCGACTCTGACTTTCGGCAGGGCTAAATTGATGCGCAGACTCGTTGGACCGTTGAACATTGCCCCGTCCTGAAGTGCGACGCCGACCCTCCAGCACATTTCTTCAAGCTCCCTGAGGGTCTTCCCGTGCTCTGCCAGCCACAGGCCGCAGTCCACGAAGAGCATGTATGTGCCGTCCGGTTTCTGCACGGTCACGCCATCGAAATTATTGCTTATGTAATCCACCGCAAAATTAACATTTTCACTCAGCACTTCCCGGAGTTCATCCACCCAGATATAGCCTTCATCAGAATATGCGCCGATCAGAGCGTGCATGGACAGGACGTTGATGCTGTTGTAGTGGCACAGCGATGATTCCTTGCGCACGCGGTCCTTGAGACGCGGGTCGTAGATAATGTGGTAGCTGCCGATAAGGCCTGCCAGATTGAAAGTTTTGGACGGAGCGTACAGGGCGACCGTGTTCAGCTTTGCGTAATCGCTCACACTCTGGGACGGGATATGATTGTGCCCGTTTAAAATGATGTCCGACCAGATCTCATCGCTGATGACAGTCACATCATATTTCTCGAACAGGCGGTAGGCCTCGAGCAGCTCCCACTTCTCCCAGACTCTGCCGCACGGATTGTGCGGCGAGCAGAAGATAGCTGCATGTATGCGGTTATCCCGGATCTTCCGCTCCATATCCTCAAAGTTCATGCGCCACACGCCGTCCTCATCGATCTCAAGCGGGCTTAGCACAATGTTGTAGCCATTATTCTTCAGCGTCCCGGTGAAGCCGATGTAAGTCGGAGAGTGGACCAGCACGCTGTCGCCTCTCGAGCAGGTTACTCCGAGAGCGCTGACTACGCCGCCGAGCACACCGTTCTCATAGCCTATGGCATCTCTTGTGAGCCCACTGACATTGTTGCGAATGCTGTGCCACTTTATGATTGAGTCATAGTACTCGTCCCTCGTTTCGAAGTAGCCGAAAGCCGGATGCTCTGTCCGCTTTATGATGGCTTCCTGGATGGCGGGCAGCACCGGAAAGTTCATATCCGCGACCCACATCGGGATCGCGTCAAATCCCGGATCCGGAGCAGCAGGCGCAAATGCCGACGCGTCCCCAATCGCGTCCACGGCAAGCGCGTCGTGCCCGCGGCGGTCCATTATTGTAGTGAAATCATATCTCATAGGTATAATCCTCGTGTTCAATCGGCTTCTCCCACGGCTTTTGTCCGTGAGAGGAGCCCTTTTGGCTCATATAGTTATTCTCCCGGAGTTTAATTTCCCCAGTACTGCAGGCCGAAGCCCCGCTCATAAAGAAGTTCTTCCTCTTCTTCTGCAACGCCATTTTTAATTTTACTATAGCGAAATGGAAAGTCAAGATGGGGGCATGACAGGTGGTGCGCGAGAAGGATCGGCAGTCAAAAGGGCTGCCGCATTAATGCGACAGCCCCAGTAGTATTTTCAAGAATTTTGTTTAATCAGGCTTTGGCGACCGGCAGTTTAATAACAGACGATGGCAAATCACCGCTTATCTCGCCGCCGTCAGAGATTGTAAATCCCTCCGGTACGCTTGTGACCTTGACCGTCATATCTTCGCGGTCCTCGACGAACAGCGAATATGATGTGTCTTCACCGGTCACATATGTTTCAGTACCTTCTTTGGTAGTAACGGTGAATTCCGTTCCCGGTCCTGCGGTGGAGAGGAATGTGTAGTAGCCCGGATGCTTTTCTGTGTAGTCATCGCCCATAAATGTCGTGACTATTTCTTCAAATGTCTCAGCGTTCGGGATAGAACCGACTCTCCAGAAGCAGATTTTTCCGTTTCTGTCGATAATCAGTGTTGTCGGATATGTGGATGTCTCAATGAAACCGAGACTTTCGTTGTCACCGCCATAAGCAAGCGGGAAAGAAAGGCCATGCTTTTCACCATATTCTATAACGGATTCCTCGGTGTCAAGTGGGTCGACATCGATGGCGACCATGCTCATTTTATCCTGATATTTCTGATATACTGCATCCATCTCAGGGAATTCTTTTTCGCATGGTCCACACCATGAGGCATAAAGAACAATCGCAGTCAGATCTTTGTCTTCAAGGAGCGTATCCGGTGTGATTTTGACTCCGTCCGGTGTCTCTAATTCAAAGTCCGGAACATCTTCGCCAATATGGTCTTCAAACTGAGATACGCTATCGAGCATATTATTTAAAATCTTTTCCTGATTGACCCGAAGCCAGACAAACCCGGCAAGAATCAGAGCAGCGATGAGTCCGATAATAACAAGGAATATCTTGAGCAGCAGCGGCATTTTCTTCTTTTTACTATTCTTCATTTTCAGTACCTATATCCTTCCTGATTTGGTTTGTATTTATCGATATAAACTTATTATACTAGTATTGTCTTGTAACCTGCATCTTGATTTTGCCTGTTACATTTATTTATACGAAGATGCAAGGTGAAGGTACAAAATAATATAAGATTAGCGGGAAATAGAGGAAATTTAAAAAGTTTTTGGGATTTTTGGAAACTTCTCTTAGAAACTGACGGGCAAGACTTTTGTGCTATCGGTCTTGGATTTGGCCGACAGTTCCAAACTTGCATTTTTGATTTACGACTGTCAAGGTCAAAGGAAATGACAGTACGATAAACAAAAGGCTCTTTTCCTACTGTCGTTCCAAGACTTGATTTTTCCTAACCGACAGTAGGATACGCAAAAAGCGTTTAAAAACACTGCAACTTTTTATTGTTTTCAACGCCCTAATGACAGTAGCATCCAACAAAACCAGCTCAAGCGACTGCAACTTGAGCATAAAAGCACTCAAAAACAGCAGTAGAAAGAATCATGTCTGAATTCTCGACTGTCGCAGTCGATTCGTTCAGCCTGAAGTGGCAGTAAGAATTCCTCTTTCCTGATTCTCGACTGTCGTAGTCAATTCCAATCAGGGGTCACCTCACACACATGCGCCAAAGCCAGCAAACATCTCATGAAATCAAGAGATACTGCCTTTCCAAAACCGTGGACGAGCAGCCCTTGAACCGGTCGCATGTTGGAAACTCGGATAGTATGCCGCATTGAGAGAAGGTCAACGTGTTTTATATTGCAATGGCAGGAAAAAGCGGAAAAAAGACAGCCATACCTGATGGACCAGCATCCGGTATGGCTGTTTTTATTAAATAGTAAAAAAGTCTTTCCTTTAACGCGGTAACGTGGTACTATGTTAGCTGACTAACGTCACATATTAATTGGAGGAACTTTATTTATGAAAAAGAAACTTGCACTTATTATGGCAATGATGTTGATCCCGGCTTCTCTTATGGGCTGCGGACAGAACTCAGCAGAGCCGGCAGAGCCAACAGCAGCGTATCGTTTCCTCGATGAGGATCTCGGCGTTGAGTCCTATGCAATCGGTTTCCGTGTCGGTGACGAAGAACTGGCAGAGACAGTCAGCGGCGCAGTGGAGGCTCTGGTCCTGAACGGAACATATGACAAGATTGGTGAGAAGTATCCGGACATTAAGGATTATCTGTGCCTCAAAGCAGACGACATTGATGCATCAACAATTCCGGCAGAGGGCTCCGGAGATCCGAGCTTCGTATTCAAGCATGGTTTTGACCTTGACTATCCGCCGTATTCCTATCGTCAGGACGACGCGACCGTCGGTGGTTTTGACGTTGAGCTCTGCCAGGCAGTGTGCGACTATCTTGGCTGGGGCTATGAGCCGGTCCCGTTCAACTGGGATGCCAAGGATATGGAACTGAACGCCGGCAGCTGCGACTGCATCTGGTCCGGATTCACCAAGGAAGGCCGTGAAGACGATTACACATGGGGTATCACATATTCCAACAACACGCAGGGCATCCTTGTACCCGGCGATTCTGACATCAAGACCCTCGCTGATCTCTCCGGCAAGATCGTAGGTGTCCAGACAGCGACATCCGCTTACGATATGCTTGAGGATTCTCAGAAGGAGCTGGCGGATACATTTGCAGAACTCAGAGTATATGAGACCTATACAATCGCTTACAACGATCTTAAGGCCGGCGCAATTGACGCAATCGCGATCGATATGACCGCAGGTACTTTCCTGATCGCTGACGATGTCGCATAATAACTGCGGGATCAGTAAGAAATATTCAGGTATTCCTGAAAAAGTAAAATAACAGCATCGGGCCGGTGTAATCGGCCCGTGCTTTTTGCGTAGGCGTTGAGCCAAGGTGCCTGAGTCGTGCTAGCACGAAATGAAGGCACTTTGGCGACCGCCCGACATCGAGCGGTAAACGCGAGATGAAGGCGGCGACGCCGATTGAGGAGGCGGTCACGCCGCTTCCTCAATTATTTTATGAGGGTGGGGATTTCAGTGCAAATGCCGCCTGCCCGAATGTGAGAGGAGATATGTTATGACCTTATCCACTATGTTGTCTGCCATGGGCGAGGGCATGCTGCGCTCGTGCGCTATTTTCTTCCTGACCATTTTGTTTTCCATGCCGCTCGGCATGGTGATCATGTTCCTGCGCCGCTCCCGCCTCAGGCTGGTCAGCGGTATTACCAAGATTTATATTGCCATCATGCGCGGCACACCGCTCATGCTGCAGCTGCTCATGTGGTATTTCGGTCCGTACTATCTGTTCGGCATGTCGATCAGAGGCTATCGCCTTCCTGCTATTATCATCGGTTTCTCGATGAACTACGCAGCTTACTTCGCTGAAATCTACCGCGGCGGCATGGAGACGATCCCTCAGGGTCAGTATGAGGCTGCAGAGGTCCTCGGCTACAGCAAGACTCAGACCTTCTTTAAGATTATTCTTCCGCAGGTCGTCAAGGCTATTCTGCCTTCAGTTACAAATGAGATCATCACCCTGGTCAAGGATACATCTCTTGCATTTACCCTGGCCTACAATGAGATGTTCTCCCTCGCGAAGCAGATTGCCGCGTCTCAGACTTCCTTCACGCCTTTCATTATCGCGGGCGTGTTCTACTTCGTAGCAAACTATGCCGTTGCCTTCGTCATGGAGCGCATCGAGAAAGCACTTGACTATTACAAATAAAGGAAGGAGAACGATAGATATGATCTTAGAAATGAACGGAATTAAGAAATCATTCGGCGATCTTGAAGTTTTAAAAGATATCAGCTTCAATGTCGATTCCGGCGAGGTCGTCAGCGTGATCGGTCCTTCTGGTTCGGGTAAAAGTACGCTTCTTCGCTGCGCGACATTCCTCGAGACGGTCGATGCAGGTCAGATTACCTACATGGGCAAATCCGCCGTCACGACGAACGCGGAGGGCAGAGCCCACTATGTTCCTCACACAGAACTGAATCAGATTAAGAGATATTTCGGACTGGTGTTCCAGCAGTTCAATCTGTTCCCGCACTATTCGGTACTCAAGAATATAACGGATGCTCCGATCCATGTGCAGAAGCGGCCTAAAGATCAGGTCCATGCGGAGGCTATGGAGCTCCTTCGGAAAATGAATCTTGAGAACCGCGCTGACGCGTATCCGTGCCAGCTTTCCGGCGGTCAGCAGCAGCGAGTCGCGATCGCGAGAGCCCTTGCTTTAAAGCCGGAGATCCTCTTCTTCGACGAGCCGACCAGCGCCCTCGATCCGGAGCTCACCGGCGAAGTCCTGAAGGTTATCCGTCAGCTCGCGGAAGAGAAGATGACGATGGTTGTTGTCACGCACGAGATGCCATTTGCACGTGCGGTCAGCAACAGAGTTATCTTTATGGACAAGGGCGTTATTGTTGAGCAGGGCAATCCGGAAGATGTATTCGGCAATCCGCAGCAGGAGCGCACGGTCCAGTTCCTGCGCAACTATCAGCGATGAAAGTAGAGTATACCGTTCTCGACCCTACCGGGAACATAACGATTCTCGTGACAAGTCCGGTGGAAATCTCCCTCCAGCCGTCTGTCGCCTCAAAGCTCATGGAGCTTGTGCCGGAGGCCGAGCAGGTCGGCTTTCTGTCCGAGGCAGAAGGATGTGACATTGCGCTTCGCATGGCGGGCGGTGAGTTCTGCGGAAATGCGTCTATGTGCGCAGCAACGTATTATGTCAACGAACAAGGCTTTGAAAAGTGTCCGGTGACTCTTCGCGTATCGGGAGCGGATGGAACTGTCGCGGCCGAGATCGAACGGCTTCATGAAGGGAAGTGGCGCGGGACTGTGAATATGCCCCGCCCACAAAAATTGGAATTCATTGATCTGCCTGAAGCGGGCGAACTTCCGGTTGTGTCATTTGATGGAATCTCGCATGTGATTTATGAGGTATCCGAATCAGAGCGTACCGGCGGTAATACGAACGTGGATCCCTGCGGTCATAACGATTCGTATGCGCCTGACACGGTGAAAAGCTCCGCGGCGCAGTGCAGCACGTCGGATGAACTTCCGATATCACGGGACACAGCGGAAGCCCTGGCAGCCGATTGGTGCCGGTACCTTGGCGTCGATGCTCTTGGCATTATGTTCCTCAATGTCGAGACATCGTCCATGACACCTCTTGTGTACGTGCCTGCGGCGGGCACCCTTTTCTGGGAGAATTCCTGCGCGAGCGGCACGACGGCCTGTGGAGCCTACGTTGCGGCCAAGTCCGGCAGACCGGTAGAACTGTCACTTCGCCAGCCCGGCGGCAGTCTTTGGATCAGAGTCAGTGAAGACGGAGCATTTGTGCTCTCAGGGATGGTTCGCATAACGCATTCCGGCAGCGCCGAAATCATCGTTTGATGAGTCAGCATCAGTGGCGGACGAAAATAGGAGATTATCTGGAAACTCGAGTGAAAACAACAAAAAAGATCGGTCATCAGCCAGGTGCAATTTAATGCACGAGACTGATGACCGATTTTGTCTTTCTCCTGGCCCAGCAGAGTGCAGATTTAATCTCTGACTCAGATATCTCGTGACGCAAGTCTGGATACGCGGGCAAAGTGACATTCACCTTCATCGTAACAGTTCATGCAGGCTGCTCTCAAAGTTCGTTTCCGGCAGCAAAGCATCCATCTTCGTGAGAAAAACATTGCAGGTCCGACTGAGAGATCGAAACATGCTTTGCATGTTTCAAGCTCGCAAGGTAGGACCTGCGTTTTTCGATGAAGATGATGTTTGCGCCGGTTCTTGAAGCCGGGGCAGCCTGCCTGAACTGTCACACCTTTTCCAAATCTTCCGCAAACGCCACCGAAAATCTCCTCGCGGCATCCGCGTACATATGGCCGTCCCAGTCCGCAAAGAGCTCAGAGTCCGTGAACTCGCGCCTTGCTTCGAGCAGATCGCCGCCGGTGTAATTCATGTAAGTAAAATCGTACGTCTTGCTGAGAGCCTCCATCTCCGCGCCGGCGGATGCGTAGCTCGTCTCATTGGCAGCCAGCGTCTCCGCAGGGACCGGTGTCGTCACGACTACGAGCTCTATGCCCTCACGTCTGCAGAACTCCGCAATGCGGATGAAATAGTCCCTGGCTTTCTCCTGAATCATATCATCGGACCAGTCGCGGGGGATGATCTCATCGTCCCACTTTCCGGGCTTTACGGCTATGAAACCGTCAGACTCGACCGTCTGGGTGGCGGAATCGAAGGTTCCCGTGCCGAAGTTTTTGTAATCGTCACTTCTTTTTACAAACAGATTCCGCTCAATGTCGGAGAGCTGAGCCCTGTAGAAATACCAGGGAGCGATGGAAGTCCTGAAGTCCGCCTTCCACATTTTAGCGAAGAAGTACTGGACCTTGGCTTTTCCGGGCTGCATCTCCGTGTACATGCCCGCATAATTGGCGCTCACATCCTGGGCGGTGATCCAGTAGTTGGGATCGAACTCGTAGATCAGTCTGTCCGGCTTGTGTTTTCCGGTGGCATCCTTCAGGAAGAAGTAGCTGTCAACCGGGTACTCCTCGCCCTGAGCTGCGTTGAAAGCGCTCCTGCCTGTCACAGAGGAGATGCTTGATGGCGAAAGGCATGTGCCTGCGTGGGACGAGCCCAGAATCAGGTCATCGAAAGTCTCGGTCTCGATCTTGTGGACCTTGTACCTCGTAAAGGTGTAGGGGACCAGCAGATAGTTCAGGTATGTATTGACAGCAAAGAGCACAGCGATAAAAACGACCGGCACGAGGATTCTCTTAAAAATTCGCATAGATGAACCCTCCCTGAGAAAGCGGCTTATTGCCGATGACTACAAGCGACATAAGAAGCAGGAACAGCACGAGGCAGCGAATGACGACGGGCTTTTTCATGAGAAGAGAACGAGTATCGATTTTTCGCTCGCGCAGGATGCTGTGAATGAGCACCACAAGGCAGCCGAAGAGAGCTGCGATGAGCGGGGCATAAGTCGAGCCTGCCCATGTAGATGAGGCATCGATTATGTCAACGCCTATGCGGAATTTTGTGATGCTGTCCCGCATCATGATAAGGGCCTGATGGGTGCTGCCGGCCCTGTCAAGATACCAGCTGATGTTGACAAGAATGAAGGTCCTTATGATCTGGAAACAGTAGAACAGTCTGCTGTCTTTTTCTATGCCGAATTTCTTTTTCCAGTCGCGGTAATTCTTAGCCAGAAGACCTGAGACACCAATGATCACACCATTGTAGAGACCGTAGAAAATGTTGTGCCAGGCAGGTCCGTGCCAGATACCTACGACGAGGAAGACAATGATATTGGCCAGGCAGATCGGAAGGGCACGGCCGATGTTCTTGCCGAACTTTGTGCGGGCCCATTTGCCGAATTTCCCCATCCAGCGGGACAGGGAAACGGGGTAGAAGAGGTAATCCTTCATCCAGGTGCCGAGCGTGATGTGCCAGCGATGCCAGAAATCCGTGATGGATGTGGCGAAGAACGGCTGGGTAAAGTTCTCGTCTAAAGTAATACCGAGCATCTCGGCGATACCGATGACGATATCAATGCCGCCGGAGAAATCCGCATAGAGCTGGGCTCCGTAGAGGAGAATACCCATGATTCCGTAGCCGGGCATCGTATTGTAGTTGTCAAATATAGCGTCGACGTAGAGGACTGCGTTATCCGCGATGACGATTTTCTTGAAAAAACCCCAGACGATGCGGTAGAGACCGCGCTCGATGCGGGCCATGTCAAATTCCCGCTCAGCGTAGAGCTGATCAGCAAGACGGCTGTATCTGCCGATCGGGCCCTGCATGATCTGCGGGAAAAATGCGAGGAATAAAGCGAACCGGAAGGGATTACGCTCAGCCTTGCAGCGCTTCCAGTGGACGTCGAGCAGGTATCCTGTCGCCTGGAATGTGTAGAAGGAGATTCCGAGGGGCAGGAGGAGCTTCAGCTCGCGGATATTTGTCCCGAAAAGACCGTTTATGTTGCCGAGGACGAAGTTTGTGTACTTGATAAACGCGAGCATTCCGAAGTCGGCAAGCAGCACAGCGGGCACTGCCCACCGGGCGCCGGCCTCTGCCCAGAGACCGCCGAGGTAAGTCACGGTCGTCGCGAACAGGATAAAAAAGAGATAAGATGGTCCGGCCGCCAGATAATAGACATAGGAAAAGACCAGCAGCCAAACCCACTGGTACTTTTTCGGAATCATATAGTAGCCTGCCGCGCAGACCGCGGTGAAGACCATGAATTCTATGGAGACAAATGACATAGATTAGCCCTGAAGGCGCTGCACCATTTCATAGATCGCAGCCGCTGAGTTGAAATTCTTCGGGATAATATCCGCCGGGGAGATCCGGATATCGAACGCATCCTCGAGCTCGCTGATGATTGAGAGGATTGCAAATGAATCCAGGAACCCATCATCGATCAGTGTATCACATGTTTCATAGTCAGGGTCCGGCTGAATCTCTTCCAAAATCTGTATAACTTCATCCATAATTAAAATCCTCCGTTTGAATTTTGTCTCTAAGTAATATGAGCGAGTCGCCGCATTTGCGATAGACACGCGGCAGGTCGCGGCTTAAGAAGAGGCTGATGCCCTCCGTGACCGAGTATGCGCCGACATTCATGAATACAAGTATATCATCCACTTCGGGATGTTGCAACGGAACCTCTTTGACGATCACGTCATTGATGGTGCAGAGGGAACCGCAGATATCGTAGACCTCCCCACCGTTTTCCTTAAGTGGCAGCGGGACTTCCCCGCCTTTTGCGAGCATGTAAGGCAGCTTCATTGCCATCATCTGCCCGAAGTAATTCACCTGGTGGATTCCTCCGTCACAGATTAAATAGTTAATGCCGCGGTTCGTCTTCATATCCATGATCTTTGTTATGTAGGAGCCGCAGGAAGCCGCTATGTAGCGGCCCATCTCGAGGGAAATCCTGCCCTTCCAGTTCATGGACATGAGAGATTCATAGAGTTCACCTAACAGCTCCTCGTCGTCCACAGGCTTATCCTTTTTAAAATAGCTGACAGGCGCGCCGGGACCGAACTCGAACATTTCTACTTTATAGCCGCATTCATTTTCAATCCTTGCGATCAGGGCGTCGGCTTCCAAAATCTCTTTCTTGATGATTCGCAGCCTTTTTTGAGTGCCGGTGAACACCTGAATGCCCAGAATGTGGAGATGGGGATAGGAGGCACGCTCCCGAACGAGCGATAAGATCTCTTCCTCCTCCATGCCGAACTGCGTGCCGCTGGTCACCCGCAGGAGAACGCCTATGGTGTGGTCCTGACCGAACACACCGGCAGTCTGCTCCTCCAGCATCTTCATCTGCTGCAGGGATTCAACGGTGCAAATGGGCTCTCCGCCGTCCGCATGTTCTTTCACAAATCTGAAGATATCCTCAAAATCGGAGGCTTCCTTGTTGACGCCGGACAGTACCATCTTGCATGCGGGAATTCCCGCTTTCCGGCAGATGCGCTCTTCACCCGGGGAGCAGATTTCAAATGAATCGACGAAGTCTTTTGCGGAAGAGACAAGGAAGGCGTTGGCCTTCATCGCGTAACAGATGCCGATACCCGGCAGCCGGCTTTTTATGTACGAGACGCGGCGCTGCAGAGTGTCGATGTCAAATATGTACGCAGGGGTCCGAAGCTGTCCGGACTCATACAAATCCTGATAGTCTTTGAATTCCATAGTTACCTCTTTTTTACAGCTGCGAGGGCTTTGCGGTCGATCTTGCCGTTTTTGGTGAGTGGGAGAGAGTCCATTTGCACAAAGCGGTTCGGAATCATATACTTGGGGATCCGCTCGCCGAGCCGTCTGACAATTTCTCTCTTGTCGATGCCGCCCACATAGTAAGCTATGATCTTGTTGTTTTCAAATGTGCACACAGCCCGCTCGATTTCATCGATAGAGTCAAGAGCCTGATCGATTTCCCCGAGCTCGATCCGGTGGCCCATATGCTTGATCTGAAAATCCTTGCGGGAGGCGAAGCAGAAAAGCCCCTCCTCGTTTATATAAGCCAGGTCGCCTGTCCTGTAAATGAGTTCGATATATTTATTGTTCAGCGGATTCTGGACGAATGCTTTTGCCGTCTGCTCCGGAGCATTATAATACCCGAGAGCCAGCGCTGTACCGGACACGCAGATCTCGCCGGTCTTTCCGGTCTCCGTGACAAGCTGATTGTTTTCGTCGAGCAGGAAAACTTTCTCATTGGGGAAGGGGATGCCGGACGGCAGGCTCTCGCCGCGCTCGTACTTCCTGTCGATAACATAGTAGGTGCAGTTGCAGGTGATTTCCGTCGGTCCGTACAGATTTACAAATGTCGTCTCCGGAAGCGCATTCTGCCACTCGGTAAGGTGGCGGATCGGCATGACCTCGCCGGAGAACATGACCTTCTTTATCTCTGTCGGGGTCCGGTAGTCGAACCCGTGCAGCTGTGAGATGATGCACATGGCGGAGACGGCCCAGATGAGGGTGGTCACGTGACGGTCGCACAGGAAGTCAAGCAGCTGTGTAGGAATCGAAAAGTAGGCGGTCGGAATGATGTGGACCGTCGCCCCGACAGCAATCGCAGAGTAAATATCCTTGACAGAGACATCGAAATCAAAGGGTGCCTGATTGCCGATGACATCTCTGTCCGTGATATTAAAGAGCTCTGTGAAGACGTCTATAAAATCGATGACGGACCTGTGACCGACGAGAACTCCTTTGGGAGTTCCGGTGGATCCGGACGTGAAATTGCAGTAGAGCGGATCGATGTCGAGGGACAGCTTTCGAATCATGCCAAGCAGTGTAGAGTTCTCCTGCGCTTCCATAAGGTCTTCCGCGTAGAGGACTGTGCCGCCATATCCGAAGGCAGCCAGATCATCGTCATATGCGTGACTGGTCACTATGAAATCCGCCTCCAGAGTCCTTAAAATATCAAGGAGACGCATTTTTGGCTGCTTTGTATCCAGCAGCGTGTAAAAACAGCCGGCATAGACGGCCCCGAAAAAGACACAGATGGTATCAACGCTCTTGCCCATGAAAACAGGCACCGGTTTTCCCCGCCCCACGGAATATGTCAGGGCGGTGCCGATCGATCTTGCTCGCGCTATGAGTTCACTGTAGGTGATCTGTTTGTCCGTATCGGCAAAGCTGATCTTATCCGGATAGAGAGCACCGGACCGTTCAAGGTATTCGAGAACATTCTTCATATATCATAACCTCGCTTGAATCTGTTCGTTTCAGCGTCGGGTCACATTACCGGGTATCAATCTATTTCAAGAAGGATCGGCGCATGGTCCTGACGCGGACCCGAATCCATCATCTCGGATTTTGTGACCTTGTCTTTGATCCTCTCACTTACGAGAAAATAGTCAATTCTCCAGCCTGAGTTGTTGATCTTGCTCGTTTTGATGCGCTGTGCCCACCAGGAGTAAGCGCCCGGCACATTTCCGTGTACGTGGCGGAAAGTGTCGACGAAACCGCAGCTAAGGAGATGGGTGAAGCCCGCCCGCTCCTCGTCGGTGAAACCTGCGGACATATGGTTAGAAGCCGGATTGGCCAGATCAATCTCCTCGTGGGCTACGTTGTAGTCGCCGCAGGAGATGACCGGTTTGACCGCGTCGAGGGACCTCAGATATTCAGCGTATTTCTGATCCCAGATCTGCCGCTCGGAAAGGCGTCTCAGTCCGTCTCCCGCGTTCGGTGTGTAGACAAGATTGAAGAAGAAATCCGGGAGCTCGAGCGTGATCATGCGGCCTTCACTGTCCATCGGCTCGGGAGCGCCGATCTTCGGATAGTCTGCCCTGACACAAAGACCTTTTCTGTAGAGGGCCATTGTGCCGGCATATCCCTTTCTTGCCGGCTCGCAGGAGCTGATCCAGGCATAGTCATAGTCGGGGAAAAATTTTTCAAGCGCTGCCTTCTGCTTTGCGTTCATACCTGCTGTGGGCAGCTTGGTCTCCTGTATGGCGATGATGTCCGCCCCGCTCTCGGCAATAGACGCAAGCACGTCGCGGGTAAGAAGAGCACGTGCGCTGTCTGATGTCAGAGCCGCGTTCAGTGAGTCTATGTTCCAGGAAATGAATTTCATATGTTCTCCTTTACTATTTCTTTTTATCTTTCTCGATTTCGATTCTGAAGCGGTTGAAATCAGCAAGGGAATTCCAGCCGATCCTGATTATGTTTTTAAAGTTGACGGAATTCGTGCCGACCCGTCTCGGAAGGAACGTGATCGGCAGGAAGACGAAATTCTCGTGATAGCTGGCAAAGAATGTCGTCAGCATGACATTGGGAAGATTGTAGTTATCAGTGAATCTGCCGATATACTTTTCGAGGAGCTCGCGCTTCATGAGCCGGTAGGGAGCATTTGCATCCGGAAGAGCTACGCGGAAAATCATGCGGAGCAAAAAACACAGAGTCTGCTCGACAAATGCGCGGTCCCTGCCGTCTCCGCGGACGGGGCGCTTGCCGATCACAGCGTCGTATTTTTCACGGCGCTTCCAGAAGGCCTCGAACTCTGAGGGCAGCGTCTGCCTGTCGGAGTCAGTCTGGAAAATATAGTCAGCTCCCTGGGCGATCGCGTAGCGGTAGCCGTAGATCAGCGTGGAGCCGTGCCCTCCGTTCGGCTTGGTGAGAGGCACCAGATAAGGACGGGTCTTCGCCAGTTCCAGCAGTTTTTCGTATGTGTTATCTTTACTGCCATCATTAATGATGACGAGGCGCGATGAGCCGTTTCCGCTGTGGGATTCGATGATCGGGTACCATTCTTCAACGAACTCTTCGATATTTTTTGATTCGTTGTAGGCCGGTACAATAATATATAAACAGTCCATATTGATCTCCAGTCGTGATAATCTCAGTGGGGCAGTCCCCTTTTACAAGCCGCCACCCGAGTATTGCCGCGCATGCACGGGACATGCTGAAAGCATGTTTATTCTACAACATAATCAAATAATTGTCACTCAAATGAACTCAAATACCTGAAATGCCTCAAACGGCCTGGAATGCCTTACATACCTCAAATGAAACACTTGTGAAAGTTCTTTTTCATTGTCCGCATGCACGGACATGACCTGAAGTATTCTTATACCATCAGGAGGAAAAGAACGACACCACAATTAAAATGAAAGGAGGCAGCTGGAATATAGTCCGGTGAAGATCGATTCTTCCTGAACCGGATAACCTTGTTAAATCTTTGTCAATAAAGAGGGAATTATGGACATGGATACTAAGAGGACATGGAGGCTTCCGGGGTGAAAAAGTGATTAATATAGGTTTGTTCTGACAAAAAGGGGATTGCCGAAGATCGGCAGTCCCCTGAATTTCCGGGAGACTGCAGATGCATCAAATTCGGCTTTTGCGGTTGCCCTGCCCTGTGCAATTAGTGTATTCTTTTTATAAGATATGTGCCGTCGCATATGCGGCAATACTCAGATGGCGCATCCTGCAGATGAGAAGAACGGCGTGCGTTGACGTGGACGGGATTTAAGAAGGATGGGAGAGGAGCAGAACGGATTTGGAAACGGAAAAGAAAGAACTGATAGGGTATCTCAGGACATTTGACATAGTGCTCTTTGCTATGTTCATAGTGCTCGGCATTATCGGACTTGTCACGGTCATCGTTGTCGGTATTCCGGGCATTATGTTTCTCATCCCGGCCTCAATCGCTTTTATTAACTGGCTTGGAAAGTACAATGAGGCAACGGGACTTGTCAGGAAGCTTGAGAGGGACGGTTCTCTTACAAACGTCCTTTATGATTTCAGGAATGGGGACAGATTCCTGAACGGTCGCCTGGTCAGAGGTGAGAATTATATCATGAGCAGGGGATTTGGCAAGGTCCTTCGCGCGGCAGAGGTCACAAGGCTGATTGATTACAGAAAGAAAAACGGATTTGCAGGTGACACTAGGCAGCTCCGGGCTGAGATGTCGGACGGAAAGACCTGTGATCTCACCTACATCAGTATGAAAGGGAAAGACGAAGAGGATATAAGACGGCTTTGTTACATGTGACCCGCTTTTGTGGTATGATAAGTTTGGATGGTACTTGCGGCTCACAAGCGGTTCCGATGTTTTTCCTCAGTTACTCGGAATCAGAGAAACGGATACAAACAGATACACGATAGAATCAATTGAATATAAGACAAAGTACTGTTCTGAAAAGGAGAACGATTATGGGAAGATTAAAAGAACTCAGAAAATATGTGGATGCACGCCTTAATGCTCTGCCGGACCCTGACAAGAGGAACGGCGCGATTGTGCACCTGTACGGTGTTTCACTCGCGGCGACCATGATCGCGAAAAAGCGCGGTCATGACCCGGAAATCATGTCGATGGCTGCTATGCTGCATGATCTCCATGCATATGAGAGCGGCAGCTATGATGACCATGCGCACAAAGGAGCCGATCTGGCAAGAAAGATCCTGAATGAACTCGGTCTGACAACGGATGAGGAGACGGATATAATCTGTTCTGCCATCTACCATCACGATGACAAGCTGGTCGTCGACAGTCCGACGGATGAGGTGCTTAAGGATGCGGACGTCATTCACCATTGTATGAATGACCTGTCAAAGACCGTGAAGGACAAGGAGAAGGCCAGATACTCCGCGCTCTGCGAAGAATTCGGAATGTGACATCAATAGGAAAGTCCTGCTCCTTAGTATAGTTCCTGACAAGTGACACTTGAAATATGTGATAAGCGAGGATACGAGAATGGCCGATATGCTTGACTACATTGAATGGAGGGGTGACCTCACATTCAGAGAGAGAGAATTTAATGACGTCGACAATTTGATCCTGTCACTGCTTGCCTACTCGGATTTTAAGGGCATTATCAGTATGGATGAGGGGTCCCCGCCCATTTCCATCGCAGATCTGTATTCAAAATATACGGAAGCCGGCAAGAATCAGTCGGAGCTGGCCTGTAATCCGAAGCCTGTATTTGAAAAATGCGCGAAGACGAACAGGTTCGGCAATATCATGGTCAAGGACTACGTCGACATAGTAAATCAGGGCCGCCAGTTCCAGTTTGCTGCAATGACATTTCAACTTGGTGACGGGACGGTTTATGCAGCCTTCAGGGGAACAGACAACACACTTGTCGGGTGGCGAGAGGATCTGAACTTCTCGTTCATGGAGGCAACGCCTGCCCAGCTCTGCGCGGCTGAATATCTGGATATCGTGTGTGAAAAGACGAACGATCCGGTGAGGACCGGCGGGCACTCCAAGGGCGGCAATCTCGCTATGTATGCGGCTGCCTTCTGCGAGGATCAGAATAAGGACAGGATCGTTCGGGTCTACTCGAACGACGGGCCGGGTTTCAACGAGATCATTGCCGAGAACGAGAACTATAAAAACATTTTGGACCGGGTATCCCTGGCAATACCGGAAGGATCACCGATCGGTATTCTGCTCTTTAACAAGCAGGATAAAAAGGTCGTGGAGAGTACAGGAAAGAACGGGGCCGCCCAGCACAACCCCTATACGTGGTGCATTAATAAGTGGGGATTTGTACAGGCCGAGAAACAGTCGTCCATGAGCATTTTCCTGGATAAGACACTCGATGAATGGCTGAGCAGACTCACAAGAGAACAGAAGCAGGAGTTTGTCGATACTGTCTTTGACACGCTGGAAGCCACGGGAGCCAGTTCCTTCTCAGAGCTTTATTCCAATAAGAGGGAGTCTCTCAGCGCGATCATCAAGGCGGCGAGGAGACTTCACGCGGACCAGGTAAACACGGTCATTTCGGTGATAAAGACTTTCCTCGACGCAGGCAAGGACGTATGGCTTGGAGATCAGAAACCGAAGCTCGATAAATCCAAAGAAGACAAGCTCGCGATGGATGAACTGAATGATTAATCTCTGGCGCAGAATTCTCGTGACGAAAGTGTACGATGAGTGTGCGAAATGAGACTTAAAAAGGGGCTTCGGCCCCTTTATCATTAAACATATTTATGCAAAAAATGGCTTAAAGGTATAGGAATTTGTCTGTAATGCAGCCTGCGAAAACAGTATTATGTCAGCGAGCGGGGATGAAAACTATGTGTTTTCGCCGCTCGCAAAGAACACCGGCACGCGATATTATTGTGTACGGGATCAATGAATAAATATGAACTCCGGAAAGAAACTGACAAAAGAAGAAATTGAAAAGAAGGTGCTGAGGCTCTCCTTCATCGGCAGCTGCCTGCTGTCCGGGTCTGAAATTATAATGGCTCTCATTCTGCGGTCATACGCGGTGATGATGGACGGAATATTTGATTCGGCCGAGCTCGTTATGATGGGACCTTTCCTTGTACTGGTCCCGCTGCTGTATAAGCCTGTCAACGAGAGGCACCCCTACGGGTACTCACAGGTGGAGTCCTTTTTCCTGATCATAAAGTACTCGGTGCTTCTTACGCTGATGCTGCTCCTTATCAACACGAACGTGCATGTCATTATGAGCGGGGGCAACAGGGTCAACCCCAGCATGATCGCTGTATATGAAATGCTGTTGGGAGCGGCTTCGGTATTCATGTATTTTATGCTGGCTCACATAAGCCGCAAATATGAGTCCCCGACTGTCCATGCGGAGCTTTACCTGTGGAAGACGGATATCGTGGGAAGCTGCGGTATCGCGGTAGCATTCCTCGCTCAGTATGTGCTGGGAGATACGGTGCTGGCTGCATTTGCTCCTTACATGGACTCAGCGGTCGCGATAGTTATGTCAGTGCTGCTCCTCCGCGAACCGGTCAGTGAGATCGTGCGGGGCTTCAAGCAGATGCTGCTCTTCTCGCCGCCCGAAGATGTTATGAGAAGAGTACACGAGGTCGTAAATAAAAACCTTGAAGGCCTGCCTTACCGGGCGACTTTCATTGATGTGATACAGACTGGAAGGAAGACGTGGATCGAGGTGTATCTGAAGGAGAACCTTGACACGTCGCTCATTGACGTCCGCCACTGGACGAAAATGAGAGAATATGTGATAGAGGATTTGAGAGACGATTTTGATCAGATATATGTTGAATTTATTCCGGACCTTTCGGAAGAATAAAAAAGGAGGTGACACTTTGGAACGAATTTCATTTATTGGAATGGGCGACCTTGGTACACCGATGGCCGTGCGGCTTCTTGAAGCCGGCTATCAAGTCACAGTTTATAACCGCACTGCTATCCGTGCGGACGAAATTACCAACCGCGGAGGCATCTGGGCTGAGACCCTTGCAGACTGCCTCAGGGAAGCGGATTATATATTTATAAAAGTAAGTTATCAGCAGGATGTTGAGGATCTGTATTTCGGCGAGGAAGGAATCTGCGCGATTGCTCCGGAAAACTCAGTCGTTGTCGACATGACGACAAAGAGTCCTGAGCTGGCGAGCCGGATCGCGGACGAAGCCGCTGAAAGAAATATCGCGGTCATTGACGCTCCGGTCATCGGCGGGACGTCGGATGCCGAAGCCGGGACGCTGAGAATCGTTCTCGGCGGCGACAGCGAGGCATGTCAGAGGGTAACCCCGGTGCTTGAGCATCTGAGCAACAGTATCAGTTATGTCGGCTCAAATGAAGCCAGCCAGCAGATGAAGATGGCGGCTCAGATCGCGATTGCAGGTATCCTGTCGGGTCTTTCTGAGTCCATGGCCTATAGTGTTCGGGCCAACCTCGACAAGAAGTTAATACTTAAGCTCCTCGAGGAGGAACTGACGAGCAATACCGCCACCCTCCTTCAGATGGAGGAAAGCCCCGACGCCATGTCGGATTCCGCCCTCACTGTACGCCACATGCTGACGGACTTCCAGACTGCTAAAGAAGACGCGCAGAGCCGAAATCTGAATCTCGGAGTTCTGAACACAGTCACGGATCTCTATGATCAGATGAACCGCGAGGGATATGGCCATGCAGGCACGAATTTCCTCATGGCTTACTACAATTCCTTCACACGGAACGGCACGATGCTGCAGTACTTCGAGTGGTATCTGCCCTCGGACGGAAATCTGTGGAATCAGCTTGCTGCAAATGCCGCTTCGCTCGAAGCCATGGGTTTCACCGCGATATGGACACCGCCGGCCTATAAATCTCTTCGCGGCGTTGAGGACGTCGGTTACGGCGTATACGACGTGTACGACCTGGGCGAATTCGATCAGAAAGGCACAGTCAGGACAAAGTACGGGACGAGGGAAGAGTACCAGATGGCTATTCACGCCTGCCATGAAGCGGGTCTTCATGTCTACCCGGATATCGTGCTAAACCATAAGCTCGGCGCTGACGCGAGAGAGGAAGTAGAGGCAATAGAGGTAAGTCCGGACAACCGCAATTATGAAATCGGTGAGAACTATCAGACCGTCGAGGCAGAGACAATCTATAATTTCGAAGGCCGCGGCGATCAGTACTCAGATTTTAAGTGGGATCACAGGCGCTTTTCAGGCTTCCGCAACGAGGAACCGCAGGGCAGCCCGATCTACAAACTTAAAGATCACGAGTGGAGTCCGAATGTTGACAACGAATTCGGCAACTTCGACTACCTGATGGGAGCTGACATTGATCACCAGAATCCTGAGGTCGTAGAGGAGCTCGGCAAGTGGGGCACCTGGTACGAGGGTATGACGGAGATGGACGGTGTGCGTCTCGACGCGGTCAAGCATATTGACGCCTACTTCTACCGCGATTGGCTCCACAACATGCGCGAGTCAACGGGCAGAAATCTCTTCGCTGTCGGTGAGTACTGGAGCGGAGATGTTCAGAAGCTGACCAGATATCTTGAGCAGGTCGACTACCAGATGAGCCTCTTTGATGTGCCGCTGCATTTCCATTTCTGCGACGCGTCTTACAACAGGGAAAATTATGACCTGAGAAATATTTTCAAGGGGACACTGACGGAGTGGAATCCGATTCACTCGGTACCGTTTGTTGACAATCATGATACGCAGCCGGGTCAGTCGCTGGCATCGCCGGTCAAGCCCTGGTTCAGATCACTGGCTTACGCTATGATCCTTCTTCGCCAGGACGGTTATCCGTGCGTATTCTACGGTGACCTTTACGGTATTCCGCACAACAATGTGCCGCCGGTAGGACAGGACCTGGAGCTTATGCTGATGGTCAGAAGAATGTATGCATACGGCCGTCAGAATGATTACTTTACGCACAAATACTGCATCGGCTGGACACGTGAGAAGTACGGCATCGCCGTCCTGATTTCGAGTCGTGGCAGACATAGAAGAAGAATGTTCGTCGGCAAGGAATTTGCAGGCAAGACTTATTATGATGTGCTCGGTCACAGTGACAGGAAGGTCACCATCACGCGCCAGGGCTACGGTGAGTTCTCTGTAGAGGACCAGTCGGTCAGCGTCTGGATGGACGAGGAACTGGGACTGACACCGGAGGGTGCGGTCGTAGTATAATATGAGATGGGGCTGTCGCATTAGACGGTGTCACCACTATATATGGCAGACGTTATCTGCAAATGTCTGCCATATATAGTGGTGGCTCGTCTTAATGCGACAGCCCCTTTCTTTTTATGATAATGAATATTACGACCTGACCCAGGGCAGGAGCTCAGACAGGCACATCTCGCAGTTCGTATATTCGGCAGCAAACATCATCTGTTTTTATGCTTACCAGAAATTGACAGGCTCGTAATCACGGAGCGGCGCGAGAAAGCCGTGGGCGGCAAGCTGCTCCTGGATGAGATCCAGTGTCTCTTTGGAATCGGCGCTGACCGTATGGTAATGGTAACCTGAGGTGACATTCATGAGAAGGCTGGACTGCCCGTCACCGAGCTCATCGAGGTATTTGCGCACTTCCCAACGGGACTTCAGGTGAAGTTCTGCCCGAACGACTCCGTACACTTTGTGATACACAAAGACATCCTCGACCCGTCCGCCGAGATCGACTATAAGATTCAGTTCCTCTTCGACCTGCTCCTCAGTATGTCTGACTTTAAATACCCGGGTCTGAGACTCACCGGGCTGCAGGTAGTAGCCGCGGCTCGTTGAAAAGATCTGGAGACCGTTAGCCCGAAGCAGAGCTATATCCTGAACGATTACCTGACGGCTGACTTTGAAATGGTCGGCCAGATGTCGCCCGGAAATCGGTTCCCTGCTGGCACTCAGCAGATCTAATAATTCATGTCTGCGCTCTTCACCACTCATCGTTTGCATCTCCGTTTACGATATTATCCAGAACTCACATCCGGCCTGGCTGCCGGACTTGTGCCGGACAGTCACAGCCCGGTTGGGTGAGCTCCATGCAAGTCATCCATAGCGCCGCTGCTGTAGACAGCAGCTTCTTTTTTATTGTACCACGTAAGGAAACAAAGAGGAAAGATTATTGTCTGAATTTATCCGAACTTTAGCGTATACAAAAAACAGGATTATATTTATAATTAGAGCGAGATTTGAATGGTTTTGGGGGAAGAATGAGGATCGTAACGGCAGGGCAGGATAACACGGACAGAGCCATGCAGCTTGCGGACCGGCTCGGAGCGGAGATATGCATGCGGACAGATGAAATACGCAGAGATGAGAGATATCTCCTTCTGGATGAGGACGGGCTTTCGCTTGTGCAGGGAAATATGAAACTGCGCGGCGATTTTCGGCATATGATAAAAAGGGTCCTCGGCGGCAGACTTCAGCATGAAAAAATGCTCAGAGCCGTCAGGTTCAAGGAGGACGCTATAGGGATGCTTGCCGTCGATGCCACCGCCGGTCTGGGCGAGGACTCTTTTATACTGGCGGCAGCCGGGTTCTCTGTACTTATGTGTGAGTACAATCCGGTCATAGCAGCCCTGCTCAGTGACGCTTTGGTCCGGGCGCAGAGAGATCCTGATATTGGGGAGATAGCCCGCAGAATGGAACTCAGGGAGGGTAACGGCATAGACATTCTGGGGACACTCGGGTGGAAGCCGGATGTGATATATCTTGACCCTATGTTTCCTGCCAAGAAGAAATCGGGAATCAGCACGAAGAAACTGCAGATATTCCAGAAGCTCGAGACACCCTGTGCAAATGAAGAGGAGCTCCTTGCGGCTGCGTTTGCCGCTGACCCCAGAAGAATCGTCGTTAAGAGACCGATCAAAGGGGAACCGCTGGCAGGAAAAAAGCCCGGCTTCTCGATTGACTGCAGAAATGTGCGCTATGACTGCTATGTTGTCAGATCGTGAGATCGTTGCTTTTACTTTGGTCTGACGCTACCGCCCAAACGGAAGGAGCGGGAGAATGGCTGCGTTGAAGTGAAGTTGGTTCGAAGTGAATAAAATTTTGGAAAAGAGGTTCATCTATGATAAGTAACGCGCAGATTTCAATGATGGTGGCACAGGCTGCATTCGGAATTCTGGGTCCGATCATCCTGTTTCTGGTCCTGAAACACAGATACGGGATGAAGACGGAAGCCTTCATCATAGGCTGTGTGACTATGCTGGTCTTCGCAATGGTGCTGGAGAGTGCTGTTCACAGGCTGGTCCTCGGATCTTCTGCCGGCGCGACAATTGCGGGGAACACCCTGTACTATGCGCTTTACGGCGGACTGATGGCTGCGCTTTTTGAGGAGACCGGGCGCTACATCGCTTTTCATGTGTTCATGAAGCACCTCCATGATGATAATAGAAATGCCATCATGTACGGTGCGGGACATGGCGGTTTGGAAGTATTCATGATTATCGGAATGACCGGCATCAGCAATCTTGCACTGGCGATTTCCATCAACAATGGGTCACTGCCAGGGTATACCGGAGATGAAGCCGCGATATTGGAACAGTCTGTTGAGGTCCTTAAAAATACCGCATCTTCGGCCTATCTGCTCGGTATGCTGGAGAGGGTATCCGCTGTCATGCTGCAGATCGCGTTGTCAATCATCGTCTGGCAGACCGTAAGGCAGGTCAGGGGCAGGATCATGTATCTGTTCCTCGCGCTTTTTATTCACTTTGCGGTGGATTTTTCGACGGTCATCCTCACAAGCATGATACCGCTGGTCGTATATGAAGCAATACTTCTCGCGGTATCGGCTGTGATTTTGCTGCTGGCATTAAGGCTGTACCGCAGCTCTCGCTGAGGCAGCGTCACGTAGTAGAAATTCAAGTCTCGCTCGCGAGACTTGGCGCGGGATTCGGGGCAGCGCTATTGAAGAAGCGGGGGTCTTCCCCACTGAGATAAAAAACTTCCCACATCCGGTAATAAGCGTAGCCGCATTCATAAAATATGTACTAGCAGGGCGTCGCCGAGCGGCCGGTACTTGAAAAGTTCAAGCGTTAGCCTGAACTTTTCTTATGTACCGCTGCCAGCGAGGCCGAGCGGGAGCGTCCCTGAGAGTACATTTTTATGAGGCGGCATTATTACTACGCGAATGTGGGAAGTTTTTATTTTCTATTGGTTCCGGATCACTTCAGCGTGTATTTATCTCCGCGGAAAACAATCGAGAGCACTACAAAGACTCCGAGGAGATACGGGTAGAAGAGATACGGAATGATGTTTACGCTCGAGAGTCCGCAGAGACCGGCGGCAATAAGCAGCTGGGCGCCGTAGGGGATAATGCCCTGAGCTATGCAGGAGCAGGTATCGAGCAGTGAAGCGGTCTGCTTCGGATCGATACGATACTCTGTGGAAATATGCTTTGCGATCGGAGCGGCCATAACGATGGCGACGGTGTTATTGGCGGTCGCTATATCCATGAGGATCGTGAGCAGTCCAATGCCGAACATGCCTCCCCGAGCGCCGTGGAAATGCTTCTGGATGAATTCGAGGATTGCGGTGAAGCCGCCATTTGCTTTGATCAGAGCACCGATGGACGCTACAAGGATCGTGACGATCATTGTCTCATACATGCCGGATGTTCCGCCGCCAAGGGCTGCGAACATAGTGACATAGGTCAGAGAACCGGTCATGAATCCGACGGCAAGGAAGAGGAAAATACCTATTCCAAGGACTATGAAGACGTTGATGCCTATGATTGCGAGGGCGAGAACGACAAAGTACGGAAGTGCCTGCGGCAGTACGTACGGATAATCACCGATTGCTGCTGCCTTGTGAGTCACTGCGTAAATAACCAGAATGATGAGTGTCAGCACTGCGGCGGGCAGCGCGATCATCAGGTTGGTGCGGAACTTATCCTTCATCTGAACGCCCTGTGTGTTGGTCGCGGCGATTGTCGTGTCGGAGATGAAAGAAAGGTTATCGCCGAACATAGAGCCGCCGACTACTGTCGCTACACAGAGGGGCAGGTGCAGACCGCCGCTCTCCGAGACTGCAGCCGCTATTGGGACAAGGACCGATATTGTGCCTACGCTGGTGCCCATGGCCATGGAAATCAGGCATGCGATAATGAAGAGCCCGGGGATGGCGAACTGGGCGGGGATGATGGAGAGCAGAAGATTGGCTGTGCTGGATGCGCCGCCCGCCTCTTTTGCGATGCCGCTGAACGCGCCTGCGAGCAGGAAAATAAACAGCATGATCGTAATGTTGTCGTCTCCGATTCCTTTGGCGCAGAGATGGATTTTTTCATCGAAAGAAATCCTTCGATTCTGCAGAAGAGCGACAGCGAGGGCAACAGTGAAGGCAACAACAACGGAGATGATATAAAAGCCCATCTGACCTTCAAGAGGGTGGATGTACTCGAAGAAGATACCGTTTCCGAGATACAGGATCAGGAATACTACAATTGGCAGCAGGGCTGCCGGATTTGACTTTTGGTGCATTATGTGAACCTCTCTTTGTATATAGTATGGCTTTTCCGGATGAGCCGCCATCAGGGCATTCATACAGGCAAAAGCACATTCTTAAGCGGCGGTTTGATCCGCGGCGTAAGATTCTCTGTCAAAAAACTACTGCGGCCTACTTTATCGTGCGTATCAGTTTGTGCTTTCCGTTTTTGGACTCAAAGACACGGATTTCACAGTTGTGTGGCTTCGGACGCCACATGAGACCGTTCTTTTTGTCTGTCAGATAACCCGATAAAGCCCGCATGATGCCGCCGTGACAGGAGATGAGTACATTTTCATAGCCTTTCTGCTCAAGTTCCATCAGGAACTCAGAACTGCGGGCTTTCATGCTGGCGGTAGTCTCGACTGTTTTCGGTGCCGGGAATATTTCGGGCAGGGCCCAGTAGAGAGTCATAGCCGGTCCGAGAAGAAAGTATTTCTTCTGCTCGTATTTGCCAAAATCGACCTCAATGATCCTGGGATCTATAATGACATCGGCGGGGTCGACACCTCCCACGATAGCGCCGGTTTTAACAGCGCGGTCGAGCGGACTTGCGTAGACCGCGTCGAAGGAGATATTTCCTATCTTAGAACGTGCCTCAGTTGCCTGTCTGATTCCGGTCTCATTCAGGGGCTCATCTGTCAGTCCCTGCATTAGTTTGGCACGGTTCAGCCTCGTCTGACCGTGCCGGGTGACCCATATACGCATGTGATTACCTCCTGCGCGCCGCGAGGAAGCGCAGGGACCCGGTTTGTCAGCTGACGCCGAATGAATCCTCCGCCTGGTATCGCGAGCGAGACTTGATTTTGAGAACACGAGTTATCGTGTAAATTCTGTTATAACACGCAGTCTTTTATTGTGTCAATGCGAGTGCGGAGGATTTGCGCCGCGGCCTTCTTACGGGGTAATAGTTCAGACGGGCTGTAACCGAGATTCGGAATCCGGCGCAGGCATCATCTTCATCGAAAAACGCAGGTCCTTCCCTGCGAGCCAAAAAAGCTAACGCTTTTTGGTCTCTCGGTCGGACCCGCAATGTTTTTCTCACGAAGATGGATGCCCTGCTGCCGGAAGCAAAGTATAGAAACAGCCCGTCTGAACTGTTACCTTACGGGAAACAGTGCAAGATCGAAAAATGCAGTTCCGGCAATCCTATGTGGAGAATCATGCCCCCCTCAGGTCATGAAAAACATGAAAGAATGCTGAAATATTTTTGTGCAATCGGTATAGCAATATCGAATTGCACAAGGTTAAACAGTGCTAACTATATGGGCAGATTAGATGAAAATTATTGGTGGGATTTGTCTAGAATCACTAATTTGTGTAAGCTAACCTACATAAATTTGACACTTTGGGATTTTGTGAAAATTCAACAAAATGACTCAAGCGCAACACATAAATCGTTGTTTAAATACTGATTTTTCGGTATAATTACTATAGATACGTGTGCAACATTCCGTTACAGGAAAATCGTTGGTGTTCAGAAAGGGGCTTTTATATGGAAAAGCTAAATGGAGAAGCGCTGCGTAAGATCGATGAGATCGTTGCGCGGCACAAAGATCAGGCCGGACCCTGCATTGAAATGCTTCACGAGGTACAGAATGAGCTTGGCTATATCCCGTTTGAGGCTATGGAGAAGATCGCTGAAGCAACCGGAAGCAGCCCTGCAGAAGTTTACGGCGTTGTCATGTTCTATGCGCAGTTCACAACAGAACCGAAGGGCAAGCATGTCATCAATGTATGTCTCGGAACAGCATGCTATGTCAAGGGTGCTCAGCAGCTGATCGACAGAGTAGAAAAACTGACAGGTGCGGCAGTCAACAAGACGTCGCCGGACGGCCTTTTCTCACTCGACGCGACAAGATGTCTCGGCGCCTGCGGACTGGCGCCCGTCTGTATTATCGACGGGAAGTATTACGGCAATGCCCTGGTCAACAATGATTTCACGAACGAGATCAGAAGAATCGTACGTGAGGAGAAGAAAGCGGGGGCAAAGGCATGAAAGAAAAAATCACAACATTGAAAGCACTTCTCGCTGTCCGCGAGGCAGAGAGAAGATATCTTCAGCTGAGACTCGAAGACAAGTTTGAGCTTGACGAAGGCGAGCAGCATATGAATATCCTTGTCTGCGCCGGTACCGGATGTACGGCAGGCGATTCCGCTATTCTTATGAAGAAGCTGGAGGAGAAGCTCGCCGCAGAAGGTCTTGCGGATCAGGTCAAGGTAGTCAAGACGGGATGCTTCGGTTTCTGCCAGAAGGGACCGATTGTTGCCGTTTACCCGGACAGAATTTATTACACACATGTAAAGCCGGAAGACGCTGATCGAATCGTCGAGGAGCATGTCATGGGCGGACATATCGTCAAGGAACTCCAGATGTTCGATACTGACAGAAAGACCGGCGAAAAAGTCTATGACATCGACAAGATCGGTTTCTATGAGAAGCAGCAGAGAATCGCTCTTCGCAACTGCGGACGCATCAATCCGGAGAACATTTATGAGTATATCGGTATTGACGGCTATGAGGCTCTGTATCACGTTCTTACAGAGAAGACTCCGCAGGATGTTATCGATATCGTGAAGGCTTCCGGCCTCCGCGGACGCGGCGGCGCCGGTTTCCCGACCGGTATGAAGTGGCAGTTCGAGAAGGATCAGCCGGGCGATGAGAAATATGTCATCTGCAACGCTGACGAAGGCGACCCGGGCGCATTCATGGATCGTTCTATTCTTGAAGGCGATCCGCACGCCATCCTTGAAGGCATGGCTATCATGGCTTACGCTGTAGGCGCTCATCAGGGCTACGTCTACATCCGTGCCGAGTATCCGATCGCCGTCAACAGACTGCGCATCGCGATCCGCGAAGCCAAAGAGCTCGGCCTGCTCGGAGAGAATATCTTCGGCACAGGCTTCAATTTTGACATTGAGATCCGTCTCGGCGCGGGCGCGTTCGTCTGCGGCGAGGAGACCGCGCTCATCGCCTCCATCATGGGCAAGCGCGGCATGCCGTCACCGAAGCCGCCCTTCCCGGCAGTATCCGGCGTATGGCAGAAGCCGACCTCAATCAACAATGTTGAGACAATTGCCAATATCACACAGATCATCCTGAACGGTCCGGAATGGTATGCCGCGATGGGTATGGGCAAGTCTACCGGAACAAAGGTCTTCGCTCTCGGAGGAAAGATCAACAATACAGGTCTTGTTGAAATTCCGATGGGCACGACTCTGCGCGAGATCATCTACGATATCGGCGGCGGATGTCCGGAAGGCAAGAAATTCAAGGCAGTCCAGACAGGCGGTCCGTCCGGCGGATGTCTGACAGAGAAAGAGCTGGATACGCCGATCACATACGAGAACCTGGTCGCAGCCGGCTCCATGATGGGCTCCGGCGGTATGATCGTCCTCGATGAGGATAACTGTATGGTCGACGTTGCCAAATTCTACATGGAATTCATCTGTGACGAGTCCTGCGGCAAGTGCACACCGTGCCGTATCGGAACAAAGCGTCTTCTTGAGATGCTCACCAAGATCACAGAAGGCAACGGCACCATGGAGATGCTGGATGAGATGGAACAGCTCTGCTACGAAGTCAGAGACGGCGCTCTCTGCGGTCTCGGCCAGACAGCTCCGAACCCGATTCTCTCCACACTGCGGTATTTCAGAGATGAGTACGAAGCGCACATTCTTGAGAAGAAATGCCCGGCTCACGTATGCAAGAAGCTTCTCACATACGTGATCAATCCGGATAAGTGCCGCTGCTGTTCACTCTGCGCCCGCAACTGCCCGGCTGAGGCCATCACAGGCAAGCCCGGTAAGGAAGTCTACAAGATCGATGCCGATAAGTGCATCAAATGCGGTCTGTGTATTACAAATTGCAAGTTTGGTGCTGTTGAAAGGCATTAACAGGAGGATGTCAAATGGGTGAAGTGAATGTTATTATAAATAATCAGAAGATTGTAGCCGAGGCCGGTGAGACAATCCTGGATGCTGCCAGAAGAGCCAATATCCGTATCCCAACGCTCTGCTATCTTAAGGATGTCGTAAAGAGCGGCGCATGCCGTGTATGTCTCGTGGAAGTTAAAGGCGCAAGAGCTCTGCTTTCCGCATGTACAACGCCGGTCTCCGAGGGAATGGTCGTATGGACCAACTCCGAGCGCGCGATCCGCGCACGCAAAACCACGGTTGAGCTGATCATGTCCAACCACAACAAGAACTGCCTGTCCTGTAAGCGAAATCTGAACTGCGAGCTGCAGAAGCTCTGCCAGGAGCTCGGCATCCGCGAGAACAGGTTCGAGGGCGAGTATACAGAGCCGACATTTGAGGACGCAAGCCCGGGTATCGTCCGCGATACATCCAAGTGCGTGCTCTGCGAGCGCTGCGTACAGACCTGTAAGAAGGTCCAGGGCATCGGTGTTCTCGGCCTTATGAACCGCGGTTTCAAGACCAAGGTCGGCCCGATCTATGACGCAGGATTCAACGCAGTCAACTGCATGCAGTGCGGACAGTGCGTGACAGCATGTCCGGTCGGTGCTCTGACAGAGAAGGAGAGCATCCACGAAGTCGTTCAGGCAATCAATGATCCGGATAAGGTCGTCATTTGCCAGACCGCTCCGGCTGTAAGAGCATCTCTCGGCGAGGAATTCGGACATCGCATCGGCACGCTGGTGACCGGAAAGATGGTCGCGGCTCTGAAGCGCTGCGGATTTGACCGTGTCTACGACACCAACTACGGTGCAGACATGACCATCATGGAAGAGGGAACAGAACTTCTTAAGAGAATTAAGAACGGCGGAGTCCTTCCGATGTTCACATCCTGCTCACCGGGCTGGATCAAGTACATCGAGTATGAGTATCCGGATCTGCTTCCGCATCTTTCCAGCGCGAAGTCCCCGCATATGATGTTCGGCGCAGCGCTCAAGACTTATTGGGCACAGAAGAACAATATTGATCCGTCCAAGATCTTCGTCGTCTCCATCATGCCGTGTATCGCAAAGAAGACAGAGATCCTTCGTCCGGAATGCAAGACCGGCGAATATCAGGATGTCGACGCGGTCCTTACAACAAGAGAAGCTGCCCGTCTGATCAAGATGTACGGTATGGACAATATCGACATCTTCGAAGATGAGAAGTTCGATCAGGACTTCTGCGGCGAGTACACCGGTGCCGGCGTTATCTTCGGTACGACCGGCGGTGTTATGGAAGCTGCTCTGCGTACAGTCAAGCAGATCCTCGACGGCAAGCCGCTTGAGAATGTTGACTTTATGGCATGCCGTGGTATGGCAGGCGTCAAGGAAGCCGAGATCGACCTGAACGGCCAGAAGATTTGGATCGCGATCACATCTTCCATGACCTGCGCTAAGCCGCTTCTCGATGAAGTGCGCGCAGGCACATCCAAGTATACCTTTATCGAAGTCATGGGATGCCCGGGCGGCTGCATCAACGGCGGCGGCCAGTCCATCATCTCCGGCCGCAAGAAGGCCCGCATCGGCGACGAGTACAAGGTATGGCGTATGGAGACCCTCTATGAGGAAGACAGGATGATGCCGAAGAGAGTATCCATGGACAATGCTCAGATGCAGGATATGTACACTGAGTTCTTCGGAGAGCCGGGCAGCGAGCTCGCAGAGAAGCTGCTTCATACGACATATTCTCCGAAGAAGAAATTCGGTATCGAATAAAGAATGTTTTTCACATGGGTGGTCGGCAGAGCCCGATAGACGTATGTGAGAGCTGAAAAATGTAACGCAAATGCCACTGAATGCGGCGGTGATAGACCTGCCGTGTTCGGTGGCATTTTCTGATTTCCCGGTCAGCCTTGCGACGCGCATTTTGCGAAGACGGTTGTTTTGAGCCGGTAAAATGGACTTTGAGAACCCCTTGTCTGAACTGTCGCGTCAGGTTAAAAAACTCTCACACTTCTTGCGGCGTATAGGAGAATTTTATCGAAAAATCTGATATGATATTACTGTAAGTCTGTACCAGGCGGTGCCGACAGCCTCCGCACCGCCGCCGCTTCTTCATATGTGGACCGGGTGATGAAAGATGAAAGAGATTGCAGAAAAGTTTAAAAAGGGATGGTGGTACTGGGGAATCTACGCGTTAAAAATCGCTCTGGGCAGCTCGGTGGCGATTTTTATCGCAAATATAATTGGGCTCCAGTTCGCCACTCAGGCAGGCGTCATATGTGTGTTCTCCATGCTGGCGACAGCTAAGGATACGATCAAGATCTCATTTGTCCGGCTCGTCAGCTACATTGTGACGGCCGTCGCGGCAGCCATTGCGTTTTATTTCTTTAAAAGTGAATGGCTCGCGTATGGCGTCTATATTTTTATCACGCTGTTCTTTGCCGAGATGATGGGATGGCAGGCTGCGCTTGCCGCCAATGTCGTCGCCGGCACACACTTCTTCAGCATCGACGTTTTCACATTTGATGTGGTCATCAATGAATTCTATATCATCTGTCTCGGCCAGCTGGTCGCGCTGATCCTCAACACAATGCGAAATACTGACGAACAGGAAGTACGGCTCAGGACCGCCATCCGGGATATCCAGGGAAGAATGCAGGGCCTGCTCCTCGATACGATCGACTATATTGAATCTGACGGACAGAATAAGCAGATCTGGCCCGAGCTTAAGGAGACGATGGAACTTCTGGATCATTATATCCTGAAATCCGCCGAATACGAGGGCAATAAGTTCGAGGGCGACGCGGGCTACTTTCTCCGGTATTTTGAGATGAGAAGAAATCAGCTCATGGTCATCCGCAACCTTCACGGTGAGCTTCGCAGAATGAAGGAGATGCCCGTTCAGGCTCAGGTCATTGCGACGTATATCGCGTATATGAGCGAGTATGTTACCGAACTCAATGTGCCGACGAAGCAGCTTGAGTACATGGATGAACTGTTCAAACAGATGGCCAATGAACCGCTCCCGGTGACCCGGAGTGAATTTGAGAACCGCGCATGTCTGTACCATGTTCTTATGGATCTGGAGGATTTCCTGATCATAAAGAAGAGATACCTTGAGGAAGAGGAGAAATATCAGAAGAATCTCAGGGAAATAGAAGAGTGGAAGAAGAATTACGTCGACCTTCATGATTGACGGTAAAATGATGAACTCGTAAAGCAGTGAGTATGATCCGCCGATGAGGCGAGACTTGAACTTGCGGAAGCCTGCGAAAAAAGGAGCTGCAGGCCGGAAAAATAGGGGAGGTATGTTATGGCAGTGAAAAATACAGTCGGACCGCTTATTAAGGAAGCAAGGACAAAGGCCGGTCTTACGCAGGAGCAGCTGGCGTCAAAAATCGAGGGTTTGTCCGCGTCAGATGTCGGCAAAGCGGAGCGCGGCGAGAAGATGCTTACGCAGGATATACTGAAGCAGATTGCGAAGGCTACAGGGGTGACCCAGAAGTCGCTGCTTGATGCGGCTAAAGAATCCGGCGGGACGTCATCAACGAGTGCCTCTTCGTCTGCCGGTAAAACATCGTCATCCGGGAAGACCTCATCAACTGGTAAGACTTCATCGTCCGGCAAAACATCGTCGTCGGGAAAGACATCTTCAACAGGCAAAACGTCACAGGCGGGCAAGACGACAGGAAAGACCAGTATGGAACTCACAAGCACCGAGAGAAAGCTGGTCGAACTGTACCGTGCGGCGGATTCCGATAAGAAAAAAGTCGTCATGAGTCTCTTAAAGGGCGAGACCCAGACGACCAATGAGATACTCACATCGCTTCTTGACGGATCAAAGAAGCCGGACGAGATCGTATCTTCCCTGATCGGAAATATTGTAGAGGGATTTGCAGGAAAGAAATGAAGCGGATGCGGGGCCGCTGCCTGCCGCCAGAGCGCCCTGCGCAATAAATCAGGGCTGCTAATGGAATGCTGAAGACGACGAGGCTGCCAGGGCAGGTGTGGAAGTTCGCCCTGCGCAATACAGCAGGGTTGTTGTTGAAACAGTACAAAAATAGATAAATATTTTTTAGCAAAGTGCTGATTTTGACTGCTGATATGCAAAATGTGCTTGCCCGGAACCGTTTCCGGTGATATATTGTACTCAGGTTCGGAAACGTTACCGAAACCGATACCGAAAATGCACTATCATGAAAAGCTATTTAAGGGAGGTATATTTCATGAAGAAAAAAGTATTAAGCATGGCAATCTGCACAGCAATGGTGGCCGGCATGCTCGCAGCCTGCGGCGGCGGTTCATCCCAGGGAGCAGCTGCTCCGGCAGCAACTGATTCCGGCGCGGCAGCACCGACGGCAACAGCAAATGCCGGCAGCGGACGCGTATATGTCCTGAACCAGAAGCCGGAATCGGCTGACGCATGGACAGCAATCGCTAAGACCTACACAGAGCAGACAGGTGTTCCGGTAGAAGTCAAGACAGCAGCTGCAGGAACATACGCAACAGAGCTTCAGTCCGAGATGGCTAAGAGCGAAGCTCCGACAATCTTTAACGTAGGCAACACATCTTCCGCACAGACATGGAATGATTACACATATGATCTCAAGGATTCCTCGATCTATGAGCATCTTTCCGACAAGTCCCTCTGCATCGAATATGACGGCAAGATCGCTTCTGTAGCTAACTGCTATGAGTGCTACGGCATCATCTACAACAAGACGATCGTAGAAGACTACTGCACAATGGACGGCGCAGTCATCTCTTCTCCGGACGATATCAAGGATCTTGACACACTGATCAAAGTTGCTGAGGACATCAACAGCAAGGTCGACGCGATCAATGAAGAGTTCGGCTATGAGCTCACAGGCGCATTTGCTTCCGCAGGTCTTGATGACGGTTCTTCCTGGAGATTCTCCGGACATCTTGCCAATATGCCGCTGTACTATGAATTCCTCGATGACGGCGTAGATCCGATCCTGGCAGGCGAAGCTGAGATCGACGGCACATACCTTGACAACTACAAGAAAGTTTGGGATCTCTATGTCAGCACATCTTCCGCAGATCCGAAGACCCTGAACAGTGGCGCTCTTAACGCTGAGTCCGAGCTTGGTATGGAAGAGGCAGTTTTCTATCAGAACGGTGACTGGGAATTCGCTCCGCTGACAAATCCGGAGAACGGCTACCTTGTAACTGCAGATGATCTCTCCATGCTTCCGATTTACTTCGGTGTTGATGATGCAAATGAGGGTCTCTGCGTAGGCACAGAGTCCATGTGGGCTGTCAATGCTAAGGCTTCTCAGGAAGATATCGATGCATCTCTTGCATTCCTTGATTGGATGATCACATCTGACGAAGGCCGTAAATGCATGACAGAAGATATGGGTCTTTCCTGCCCGTTCGACACATTCACAGGCGATTTCGCTTCCAAGAACCCGTTCGGCGCTGAGGCAACAGAGCTTATGAACGAAGGCAAGACATCCGTAGCATGGGCATTCAATGCTACACCGAACGTAGACGACTGGAGAGCAGGCGTTGTCGCAGCTCTGACAGCATACACAGATGGCACAGGCGACTGGGAAGCAGTCAAGACAGCATTTGTTGACGGCTGGGCTGAGCAGTGGAAACTTGCTGAGGAAGCAGCAACTGAATAATACCTACGGTATTTTTGCAGAACACTATTGTTTAAGGAGCGGGTGGATGTCCTTCATCCACCCGCTTATTCATTCACACAGTAATTCATTTGCACTACAGGCGTTATTAAAAGGAGTCCTCAATGGAAAAAGCGATAACAAGGTATTGGCCGGTATTCGTACTGCCGACGATGGCAGCATTTATCATCGGCTTTATAGCGCCGTTCCTTTACGGCATTTTCCTCTCTTTCTGCAAGTTCACGACGGTTGTCGACTGGAAATGGGTCGGCATAAGAAACTATACCAGGATCTTCTTCGTGAACGGCAAACTTGACACGACATTCATTCATTCGCTCTGGTATACAGCGCTCTTCACAGTGGTCACGGTCCTTATCATCAACGTGGTCGCATTTGCAATCGCCATGGCGCTCACCAAGGGAATCAAGGGAACAAACTTCTTCAGAACATCGTTCTTCCTGCCCAACCTCATCGGTGGCATCGTTCTCTCCTATATCTGGCTCATGATCTTCAACAGTGTGCTTGCCAACTATTCCAAGACGATCGTATCCACCCAGTGGTACGCATTCTGGGGTCTGGTCATCGTCGTATGCTGGCAGCAGATCGGCTACATGATGATCATCTATATCGCCGGTATTCAGAACATACCCGGGGATATGATCGAAGCAGCCAAAATTGACGGTGCAAATAGCTGGCAGCTGCTGCGCGATGTCATCATCCCCTCACTGATGCCGACGATCACGATCTGCACCTTCCTCACACTTACTAACGGATTCAAGCTGTTCGACCAGAACCTTGCGCTGACCGGAGGAAATCCGGGCAAGATGTCACAGCTTCTGGCTCTCAACATTTACGATACAATGTACGGCACGACCGGCTGGCAGGGCGTAGGTCAGGCCAAGGCCGTCATCTTCTTTATCCTGGTCGCCATCATTTCGGTACTCCAGAATAAACTTACAACAAGCAAGGAGGTACAGGCATAATGGCTAAGAAAGAAAAGATTGCGGCCTCCGGTCCGAAGACGAAGTACGGCACGATTTTGACAGTGCTGTTCACAGTTATTTCTCTGCTCTGGATCTCACCGATATTCGTCGTCATCCTGAACTCTTTTAAGAGAAAAGCCTTCATTTTCAAGAATCCGTTTGGCATCAGCAATGTGCCGATCACAAGAGGGTATGACAGATGGATTAAAGGCGTCGAGAAGACATTTGTCGGATTCCTCAATTATACAAATGCAATCAACAAGACTGGTTTCTTCAAAGCCTTCGGCTATTCGTTATTCATCACGGTCGCTTCAGTCGCACTGATCGTCCTGTGCTGCTCCATGTGCGCGTGGTACATTACCCGCGTCCACAACAAGGCGACGAAGGTAATCTACCTGCTATGCCTCTTCTCGATGATCGTTCCGTTCCAGATGGTCATGTTCACACTGTCCAAGTTCGCGAACATGCTGCATCTGTCCAACCCGGTCGGCATCGTTATTGTGTATCTGGGATTCGGAGCCGGCCTGGCCATCTTTATGTTCACCGGATTTGTCAAGAGCATTCCACTCGAGATCGAAGAGGCCGCAATGATCGATGGCTGCACACCGATCCAGACATATTTCCAGGTCGTATTCCCGATCATGAAGCCGACCGCTATCACGGTCGCGATCTTGGACGCGATGTGGATCTGGAACGACTACCTGCTCCCGTCGCTGGTCCTCAATGTAAACAAGTATAAGACAGTTCAGATCGCTGTCCAGAATCTGAAACAGAGCTACGGTCAGATCGACTGGGGCGCAATGATGGCGGTCCTCGTCCTTGCGATCATCCCGATCGTTATCTTCTATATCTTCGCTCAGAAGTATATCATTGAAGGCGTCATGAGCGGCGCGGTCAAGGGCTGATCAGGAAAGGATAAAAGTATGGCAGCGGCAACGGATATTGCTTTAAGGCAACAGGTCATGTACTCCGTCTTTGTGAGAAATTACAGCAAGGCGGGAAATTTTGAGGGCGTGCGAAGAGACCTTCGGCGTATCAAAGATCTCGGAGTGGATATAATCTGGCTCATGCCGATTCACCCGATCGGAGAAAAATGCAGAAAAGGCCGGATGGGTTCACCCTACGCGATCAAGGACTTTCGGGCTGTCAATCCGGATTTCGGCACGGAAGAGGACCTTAAGAGACTTGTCGGCGACGCGCATGGGCTCGGCATGAAGGTGATCATAGATGTTGTGTACAATCACACGTCGCCTGACTCCGTCCTGGCGGTCAGCCATCCGGAATGGTTTTACCACAAATCGGACGGGAGCCTCGGAAACCGCATAGGCGAGTGGTACGATGTCGTCGACCTCGATTACAGAAAGCAGGAGCTCTGGGACTACCAGATCGACACATTGAAGAAGTGGGCCGGTATAGTGGATGGCTTCCGCTGTGACGTCGCTTCGCTGATACCGCTGGAGTTCTGGCTTCGGGCAAGGCGAAAGGTAGCTGAGGTGAATCCGAAATGTCTGTGGCTTGCCGAGTCGATCCATCGCAGTTTCCTCATTGACTGCAGGGCAAACGGAATTCCTGCTTCATCGGATGCGGAACTCTATCAGGCTTTCGATATCTGCTACGATTATGATGTTTTCGACGGCTTCTCGGATTATCTGACAGGGCACGGATCCCTTGAGCACTATGCTAAGGCGGTTTCCTCACAGGAAGCCATTTATCCGGCCAACTATGTGAAACTCCGCTTCCTTGAGAACCATGACCAGCCGAGAGCCCACTATATGATACCCGATGCCCGTGCGCTGCGGAACTGGACCGCTTTTTCATTCTTTGAGAAGGGAACTGCGCTTGTGTATGCGGGTCAGGAGATCGGCGAGTCGCATTTGCCGGAACTCTTTGAGAAGGATCCTATTGACTGGGATCATTGGGAAGTTGATCTGACGGAATTCATAAAGAAGCTTTCCGCTATCCGAAGGCAGCTGGATGCCAGGGGTGTGTGCCGCGTAAGGTCGGAGGCTGAGAAGTATTTGATCGCGGAGAGAAAGATGGGCGGCAAGACCGTGACCGGTGTATTTGCGGTCACCGGGCTTCCGGGAGTGCTGCGCACGAAGCTCACTGACGGCATATATGACGAGCTGATTTCCGGGAAGAAGATCAGAGTAAGACATCAGATGATCTCCTGCACCGGGGAACCTATGATTCTTCGCTGCGCGGAGATAATTTCCTGAAAGGTTGTCATTTGGGTTCGATTTTGTATGACACGGAAAAATCCGGAAGAAAAATCGCTATTGACGGACAGAGATGTTTGCGACGAGCGGCTTGTGGGATACGACAGAAAGAAATGAAACTGCATAAGCAGGAGCGTTTTCGTTTCAAGGAGGCTTATGATGGGGGAACTTACTATAAAGGATATTGCGAAAGCTTGCGGAGTCGGCGTGTCGACAGTATCGCGCGCGATCAACAATCACCCTGACATCAACCCGGAGACCAGAAAAAAAATCATGGATATTATTGCGGAAAAAGGATTCACTCCGAATAATTCCGCAAGAAACCTGAAGCGGACGGAGACGAACTCGATTGCTCTTTTAGTGAAAGGTATTTCGAATCCGTTTTTTGCGGATATGATCAGGATCATGGAGGACTATGTGCTCAAGAAGCGTTATACGACACTTCTGAGACACGTCGGCAATGACGACGATGAGGTGGCTGTCGCTCAGACTATTGTGACGGAGCAGAAAGTGAAAGGTATCGTCTTTCTGGGAGGCACGTTTACGCATGATCAGGCAGCACTCGACCAGCTGAACGCGAAATATGTGTTCAGCACCATAGGAAACCTGAATGAGAATGCTACTGAGGATAAAAAAGTCGCCAACATTGCTGTTGATGATATCCAAGCTTCCTGCAAGGCTGTTGAATACCTGATCGAGCAGGGGCACAAGAATATTGCGCTAATCGCTGAGGGTTTGAATCGCCCGTCAATAGGACAGCTCAGAGGCCGGGGATACAAGGAAGCTCTCCTTGAGCACGGCATTCCCATAAGACCGGAACTCATTTATGAAATCAAGACGGTTGACGACCCATATTCCATGGAGAACGGTTATAAGGCAGCTTTTAAACTGCTCACCGCGCATCCCGAGATAACGGCTATCTTCTGCATCTCCGATGTGCTGGCCTTCGGCGCCTGCCGCGCGATCTTCGATTTAGGCAGGAAGATACCGGAGGATGTGTCTGTTGTCGGTTACGACGGCATAGAGCAGGGGGACTACTATAATCCCAGGCTCACAACTGTCCGCCAGCCGGTCGAGGAGATGGCCAGGGTCACGATCGAACATCTCTTTGAGATGATAGAGGAGAACGTAGATCCGAAGGACATAATAATGCCGGCGGAGCTTCAGGTGAAGGCTTCGTCAGGTAAGGCTAAGGTGTAAAAAGAGTGTGAATGAGAAAGGCTGCCGCGTTGACGGCGGCCTTTTTTGGCTTGCGTAACAGTTTTTTCTTGTTTTTAGAATGACGACTGCCGGGTGGTCAGTTCCCTCCATGGTTTTAGGAGTAACGACTGTCGGGTGGACAGTAGAAAGCAAGAATAGACTCATATAAAACTGAAATATTAGGATTTATTAATATTTTATTGGGACGCAGTCTTGACTCAGCACTTATCACTCTTGAAATTATCAACAATATGCCTTATAATTCAATCAAATAGTATTCTATTTGAAATAATGACACACTATTTCACCAAATGAAACAAACTTTTTAAGGCTGGAGGTTGATACTTATGAAAAACTATTTTGATTTAACAGGACGTGTCGCTATTGTAACCGGTTGCTCCTCAGGACTCGGTGTTCAGATGGCAGAAGCTCTTGCGTCTCAGGGATGCGCTATCGTTCCGATCGCAAGGCGTGAAGACAAGCTCAAGGAAGTTGCTGCTATGCTGACAGAGAAATATGGCGTTGAAGCACTCCCGATTCGCTGCGATATTACAGATACAGAAATGGTTGATAATGTCGTAAAGACAGCTCTCGAGCACTTCGGCAGAATTGACATCCTTATTAACAATGCCGGCACAGGCGCAGTTGCTCCTGCTGAAGATATCACAGATGCTCAGTTCGCGAATGAGATGAACATCGACCTCTTCGGCTCCTTCAAGGTTGCCAGAGCGGTTGCAAAGTATGCCATGATCCCGGCAGGTTTCGGCCGTATTATCAACATCGCTTCCATGTATGGCCTTGTCGGAAACAAGATTGCTCCGGCTTCTCCGTATCATGCAGCTAAAGGCGGCGTGGTCAACCTGACGCGAGCACTTGCTGCTGAGTGGGGCGACAAGGGCATCACAGTCAATGCAATCTGCCCGGGCTACTTCTATTCACCGCTCACAAGAGAGACTCTTGATTCCGAGTTCTTCCAGAACTATGCCAAGACAATGATTCCGGAAGCACGCTACGGCGAGGAGGGCGAGCTTGATACAGCCGCTATTTTCCTTTCCTCCCCGGCCTCAACTTATGTCAATGGTGTTATCCTTCCGGTCGATGGCGGATACACATGCATGTAAATTGAGTCAGCTGAGATCCCCGTGAGGATCAATGTATGCCAATGGCGTAATCAGCTTCAATGCAAAAGATCGAATATAGAATGAGCTTGCCCCTCCGTGTCAAGGACACGGAGGGGCAAGTACTTTTCATATCGATTTGTTGTCATGTCTGCTGCCGAACGAAATAACATTAAGCAGTTATTTCGCCCACCCGAACGTCGCGCGCACCGCCTGCTCCCAGCCGGCGATCTGCTTCACGCGCTCTTCCTCGGACATCGATGGCGTGAACTCGCGGTCAATCGCCCAGCTTGAGAGCACCTCTTCCTTGTTCTTCCAGTAGCCAACAGCCAGGCCGGCAAGATAAGCCGCGCCCATTGCGGTCGTCTCAACACACTGCGGACGGCGGATCGGGGCCGCGATGATGTCTGACTGGAACTGCATGAGGAAATTGTTCTTGGAGGCACCACCGTCGACCTTGAGAGAGGAGAGGTGGATGCCGGAATCTTTTTCCATTGCTGTCAGCACGTCATAGGCCTGGAAAGCGAGTGATTCCAGTGTTGCCCGGATGACATGATACTTGTTGACACCGCGCGTAAGGCCTGTGATTACACCGCGGGCATAGGGATCCCAGTGGGGGGCGCCAAGGCCGGTGAAGGCGGGGACGACGTAGCAGCCGTTCGTGTCGCTTACCCGCTGCGCAAAGTACTCAGAGTCCGGAGAGGAGTCAATCATGCGCATTTCGTCGCGGAGCCACTGAATTGCAGCACCTGCCACATAGACAGAGCCTTCAAGCGCGTAATTGACTTTTCCGTCAAGTCCCCATGCGATGGTCGTCAGAAGACCGTTCTTTGAGAAGATCGGTTTCTCACCGGTATTCATCAGCATGAAACAGCCGGTTCCGTAGGTGTTCTTGGCTTCGCCCGGAGTCCAGCAAGTCTGGCCGAACAGAGCAGCCTGCTGATCACCGGCCGCACCGGCAATCGGAATCGTATCGCCAAAGAGGATGGCATCTGTGTTGCCATAGATTTCTGATGACGGACGTACTTCCGGAAGCATGCATCTCGGAATATTCAGCTCCGCCAGAATATCATCATCCCAATCCAGCGTATTGATATTGAACATCATAGTGCGGGAGGCGTTGGAATAATCCGTCACATGGATCTTGCCGTAGGTGAGCTTCCAGATGAGCCATGTGTCGACGGTGCCGAACAGCAGGTCTCCGGCTTCGGCTTTTTCGCGGGCGCCTTCTACATTTTCAAGGATCCAGCGAAGCTTGGTCGCTGAGAAATAGGGGTCGATGATGAGGCCTGTCTTTTGTCTGAAACTCTCTGTCAGCCCTTTGGCCTTGAGCTCTTCCGCATAGTCGGCGGTCCTGCGGCACTGCCACACGATGGCGCTGTAGACCGGCTCGGCCGTTGTGCGGTCCCAGACAATGGTCGTCTCGCGCTGGTTGGTGATACCGATTGCGGCGATATCTTCCGCAGTCGCGCCTGCCCGGATCATTGCTTCCTGGGCGACGAGATACTGGGTGGTCCAGATTTCATTCGGATCATGTTCGACCCAGCCCGGATGGGGGTAATGCTGTGTGAATTCTTTCTGGGCTACGCTGCACATCTCACCTTTTTCATTGAATAAGATACATCTGTTGCTTGTTGTTCCGGCGTCAAGCGCCATGATATACTTCGCCATCTTTGACCTCCGATTTATCTGCAGGCTCACATATGTCAGAGTATTAACCGCTCACGTTGCCCCTGATGCCATGATAGGAAACGCCAATGTCTGATATTCTCTGACAACTATTTGTGTAATATATATAATGATAGCAGTACATGAGATGGGGAACAAGTGGCATTTGCACGAAATTGTATCAGTGGGAATAGCAAAATCAGAAAATTAATGGTACTATGTAACGCAGATTTTGATACAAATGATTTTTGCGCGGGATAACACCATATACCCCCACAAATCAAGGTCAGCTCAGACTGACATTAAAGAGGAGGAAATCTAATGAGTGATAACAACAAGCGTCCTGAATCCATGGAGAGAATCACAACACCGGAGCTTGCGCAGGCATTTATCGATGAGCAGGTAAAAGCGCTCAGGGAACAGATCGGTGACGGCAACGTACTGCTTGCCCTTTCCGGCGGCGTTGACTCTTCAGTAGTCGCTGCACTTCTTATCAAGGCTGTCGGCAAGCAGCTGACATGCATTCATGTCAACCATGGTCTCATGCGCAAAGGTGAGAGCGAACAGGTCATCGAAGTTTTCCGCAACCAGCTCGGCGCCAACCTCATTTATATAGATGCTACAGACCGCTTCCTCGACAAACTGGCAGGGGTCAGCGATCCGGAGCAGAAGAGAAAGATCATCGGCGGCGAGTTCATCGAAGTTTTCGATGAGGAGGCTGCAAAGCTCGAGAATATCGGATTCCTCGGACAGGGAACCATCTATCCGGATATCCTCGAGAGCGATGGCATCAAAGCTCATCACAATGTTGGCGGTCTTCCGGAAGAGGTCAAGCTCGAGCTTGTTGAGCCGGTCAAGCTTCTCTTCAAGGATGAAGTCCGTGTCGTAGGTCATGAGCTCGGTCTGCCGGACAGCATGGTCTATCGTCAGCCGTTCCCGGGCCCGGGTCTGGGTGTCCGCTGCGTAGGCGCGATCACACGTGACCGTCTCAACGCTCTCCGCGAGTCCGACGCGATTCTTCGTGAGGAGTTCGAGAAGGCCGGTCTTGCAGGCAAGGTATGGCAGTACTTCACGGTCGTTCCGGATTTCAAGTCCACAGGTATCAAAGATGGCAAGCGTGCATGGGAGTGGCCGGCAATCATCCGTGCCGTCAACACAAAAGACGCTATGACAGCGACTATCGAGCATGTTGACTGGGATGTGCTTGACAAGATCACAAAGAGAATCACCTCTGAGGTTCCGGGCATCAATCGCGTGCTGTACGATCTGACACCGAAGCCAACGGGAACAATTGAATTCGAATAATATAAAAACGCTGGGAGCCCGCATAAATAGCGGGCTCTCATTTTCTTCGTCTACAAAATGTCTACATTAAAAGGTAATCCTCAGCCACGGAACGGCAAGGTCATCAGACTTATCCTATATAACGGATCATAGGAGCCTACATGCAAATGTAATCGCTTTGGCAGCAATCACAGCTTACGATGTAAAAACCGATACGTTATACTGCAAAGGGAGTCCTGCATTGGATAATGCCTTTAAAGTGTAATAAGTAATAAAGAATTATCTATGATTCTTTCGAGGCCGGGAATAAGGCAACGCGGAGTAAATAGTTTAAGATAAATAAAAAACCACTATGTAGGAATGACAGAACGGTCATTTATACATAGTGGTTTTATGTTGTTATAGGATTGTTGTAAAGCTGTCATATGGTTCTCGGGGATAGCCGTCAAGCCATGAGCTTAATGACAGTATTTTTAGTATTGTCCATATGTTTCATCACACTCATGTATGTGTCTGCCGCTGCATTTTCATCATCCGAAACAAGATTACGGAGAATTTCACGATGCTCTTTTGCTGCATTTGCAGGACGGTCTTTGAGCTCGAAGGTCTTCATGGCGATGTCATAGAGCTGATGCTTGTGAGATTCATAAAGCCTGATCAGCTCTTCATTCCCGCTGAATTCCACAATGCGGCGATGGAAATCCAGGTCGAGGTCCAGAATCTCCGAAAGCGGCGCTCCATCCCGGATAGCCTGCTCCATCAGTTCAAGATCACGTTCAACGGCGCGAATTACAGCCCTTGCCTCAGGGTCTTTTCTCCGTGTGTGCAGGAAAAAGGCACAGAAACCTTCCACTGCAGTGCGAGACTGGTAAGTGTTGGTTATGTCCTGCAGGGAAAGGACATGCAGACAGAAGCCCTTGCTCGGAACGATATCAATGTATCGGTCCTGCATGAGGCGGACAAGAGCGTCTTTGAACGGTGTCCGGGAAATGCCGATCTCCGAGGCCATCTTCGTTTCAGAGTAGAACTTTCCGTACTCCAGCTCTCCGCGGGCGATCTTATCTTTTAAATATTCATATGCTTTTTCCTGTAACGGCTTGAATCGGGACATAAGACTCCTATTCTGAAATCATTTCGTTTTTCTGTAATTTTCATTCTATGGTGGCTAACATCAGATGTCAACTGTGCGTTAAGATATTTCTCCTCACACTGCGTCAGGACGGCACAGATACAACATACAAGAAGGCGGTTCAGAATACATTTTCCCACACGCTTTGCGGGGTGGCAGGAGTGTGCGGATTATCCTGACAGGCGACGGTTGTGCAATTTTAACAATTTAACGACAGCTTTTTTGGAAGTGCAGAGAACAGTATTTCCTTGACGTAGATATTTATGCATGATAATATACTAATAAGCGGTATACCGGTATTCCGAATAGGACGTACGCTCTTTCACTGCAGGAAAGAACGGCAGAGACAAGAAAGAATGCCCTCTAAAAGGAAAGGAAGGGGAAGCCATGAAAGTTGGATTCATAGGACTCGGCATAATGGGAAGACCAATGGCAAAGAACTTACTGAAGGCAGGCGTTGAAGTGCTGTGTGCAGACCTTAACAAGGAAGCAGTTGCCGATGTAGTGGCGAACGGTGCAAAAGAAGCATCATATGCCGAAATCGGCGCAGAGTGCCCGGTCATTATTACAATGGTTCCGAACGGAGACATCGTAAAATCCATTCTCTTCGGAGAAGGCGGAGTAGCGTCCACTATTAAGGAGGGGACGCTTGTTTGTGATATGAGTTCTGTAACTCCCGTCGAATCACAGTATTGCTATGAAAAATTAAAAGAAAAAGGCGTCGGCTTTGTAGATGCACCGGTCTCCGGAGGAGAGCCGGGCGCAGTTGCGGGAAGTCTCGCAATCATGTGCGGCGGTGATCAGAAAGATTTTGAGGCAATGCAGCCGATATTTGATATCCTTGGCAATTCCGCTCTTTTGATCGGACCGAGCGGCAGCGGCTCAACGGCAAAGCTCGCAAATCAGATGATCGTGAATAATACGATTGCCGTAGTTTCGGAGGCGTTTGTATTTGCGGCAAAAGCAGGTGCAGATCCGGAAAAAGTTTATCAGGCGATACGCGGCGGATTGGCGGGCAGCGCAGTTATGGATGCAAAGATTCCGATGATCATCGACCGCAATTTCAAGCCCGGCGGACCGATCCGCATCAATCATAAGGACATTAAGAACTGTGTCAATTCCGCCCATGCAATTGACGTGCCGATTCCCTATACTGCACAGCTGTATGAGATTCTGCAGTCCCTCAAAGTGCACGGCCATATGAATGATGACCATGGCGGAATCGTTCAGTATTTTGAGCAGCTTGCCGACTGCGAGGTCAGGAGACCGGAATAAGGCGAACAATTCAGACTGAAAGAGTATTAGTTCCGAGTAAGACGGAAGATGCTAACAAAGAGTATATCGGAATTGGCTGAAGGAGATATGCAAAATGGCAATCAGCACGGATATTATAAATTCTTATAAGAAAATAGATGAAGCAGCGGCAGATGCTCTCCTCGCAGCGGAAATTGCCGCGAACAATAAGAAGATTGTCGTTCTCGATGACGATCCCACCGGTGTTCAGACTGTTCATGATATTCATGTTTATACAGGATGGGATCATGACAGCATCAAAGCCGGATTTGAAGAGGAGAACAACCTCTTTTATGTGATGACCAATTCCCGCGGTTTCACTGCGGAGCAGACAACGAAAGCTCATCATGAAATTGCGGAAACAGTGGATGCCGTCTCGAAAGAAACGGGAAAAGAATACATTTATATCAGCCGGAGCGATTCTACGCTGCGCGGTCACTATCCGCTCGAGACACAGCTCCTGAAAGCTGATTATGAAAAATACACCGGAAAGCAGATAGACGGTGAGATTTTGTGCCCGTTCTTTAAAGAGGGCGGACGGTACACTATTGACAATGTGCATTATGTCAAATACGGTGATGAGCTCGTCAATGCCTGCGAGACGGAATTTGCAAAAGACAAAACATTCGGCTACAAAGCTGCTTCCATGCCTGCTTATGTGGAAGAAAAGACCGGCGGTGCATATAAAGCTGAAGATGTCACCTGCATTTCTCTCGAAGATATCCATGATATGGCATACGATAAAATCGAGGAGCAGCTTCTGGCAGTCAGAGATTTCAATAAGATTATTGTGAATTCGGTAGATTATGCGGATCTGAAAGTATTCTGCGTTGCACTGTTCCGCGCGATGGCTAAGGGAAAAGTATTTATGTTCCGCACGGCTGCGGCTATCGTCAAAGTTATGGGCGGCGTGACAGACCAGCCGCTTCTCACCAGAAAACAAATGGTCGTTCGCGAGACAGATAACGGCGGCGTTATTGTCGTCGGCTCTCATACTAACAAAACAACGGCTCAACTCGAGGAGTTGAAGAGGCTTACGGATATCGAATTTGTCGAGTTGGATGCTACGCTGGTCAGGGATGAGGAGGCATTTGAAAAAGAGGTAGAACGCTGCCTTGCCAGAGAAGAAGAGTGCATCCGCAGCGGAAAGACAGTTTGCTGTTACACCACCAGGGCGCTGATCACGGCGGATACCGGTGATAAGGAGGATGAACTCAGACTTTCTGTCAGAATTTCCGATGCGGTTCAGTCGCTGGTGGGAAGACTTACGGTGACGCCGGCATTTGTCATTGCCAAGGGCGGAATTACATCCAGCGATGTAGGAACGAAAGCGCTTGCTGTCAGATGTGCCAATGTTTTGGGCCAGATCAGACCCGGTATTCCGGTATGGCAGACCGGAGACGAGAGCAAATTCCCGCAGACTCCGTATGTCATCTTCCCGGGCAATGTCGGTGAGAATACAACGCTTCGCGAGGCGGTGGAGATCCTTACAGCGAAATAAGATAATGACTACAGGATTGTGGGAGTGCGTAAGCAAGGAACTATCCGTAATTGATTTAAGTATAGCTGCCCGGATCGGAGCACTGCCGGGCAGCAGAGTCGGCTATAAATGCTGCATGAGCGGATTTAGTCCGTATTTGCAAAAAAGTGTTCCAGAATGGAGAAAAATATGGTTAACGGATTAAGTGGACAGAGAATGTTGATTGCGCTTGCAATCGGTATAATTTTCCTGATTATCATGGTTCTTAAGACAAAGATCCAGGCCTTCCTGGCTCTGATCGTAACAACTGTCCTTGTAGGCGTTATCGGCGGTATGCCCCTTCTGAATATAACTCTGGAAGACGGAAAGACCTTCGGTATAATCAACTCGATTACGTCAGGTTTTGGCGGAACATTGGGAAGCATAGGTATAATCATCGGGTTCGGCGTTATGATGGGTCAGATTTTTGAAGTGACCGGCGCCGCAAAGAGAATGGCCCATACCTTCCTGAAGCTTTTCGGCAAGGGTCGTGAAGAAGAAGCATTGGCTTTCACAGGTTTCCTTGTCTCTATCCCGATTTTCTGTGACTCGGGATTTGTCGTACTTGCCCCTATCGCAAAAGCTCTTTCCAAAGCAACCAAGAAATCTGTTATAGCACTGGGGGTATCCCTTGCTGCAGGTCTTGTCATCACCCACTCTCTGGTTCCTCCGACTCCAGGCCCGCTCGGCGTATGCGGTATCTTCGGAATCGATGTAGGTTTCTTTATTCTTCTGTCAATTGTTCTTGCACTGCCGATGGCAATTGCATGTATTGTTTATGCCCGTACAGTTCTTGCAAAAAAGTATTACTGGCTCATGGATGACAATGATGAAGTGCATCCGGCAAAGTATCAGGACCCGGATTATGACGCTGCATTCAGCATGGATATGACAGGGGTTCCCGGTACACTTGAGTCATTTATGCCTCTGATTCTCCCGATCATCCTCATTCTGATCAACACTGTCGCATCTGCTCTCAAGATGACGACTGGCTTCATGCAGGTCCTGATCTTCCTCGGACAGCCTATTGTCGCGGTCGGTCTCGGACTGATTGTTGCAATCTTCACACTCGGAAACCGTCTTGATCGCGCTACAGCTCTGGCTGAGATGGAAAAAGGCATGGCTTCCGCAGGTATCATCATGCTTGTTACAGGCGGCGGCGGAGCTCTCGGACAGATCATCAAGGATTCCGGTCTCGGCACATACATGGCAGACGGTCTGTCTCAGACAGCTATTCCGATCATCATTCTGCCGTTGGTTATTTCCACGGCTATGCGTTTCATTCAGGGTTCCGGAACAGTTGCCATGACAACGGCTGCTTCCATCTCCGCACCGATCCTCATTGCGGGCGGCGTGAATCCGACCCTTGGAGCTATCGCATGCTGCGTAGGTTCTCTGTTCTTCGGCTATTTCAACGATTCCTATTTCTGGGTCGTTAACCGTACACTGGGCGTCAGTGAGGCAAAGGATCAGCTTCAGATCTGGTCTATAACTTCCACAATTGCGTGGGCGGTCGGCGTTGTTGAGGTGCTCGTCTTGAGTTTCTTTATGCACTGACATATGTAAAAAGCTGACATAGGGACTGTTGCATAGGCGCGAAGCCGCAATATATTGCGGCGACAATGCCTGATGCGACAGCCCCTATGAGTTTCAGGCGTATTTCAGCCGCGCAAAAGGTATGAGTTTGACAACCTGTGCAGTTTGGCAAGAACGTCGGGGCTTTCATAATGCTAAAGGCGCGGCAACATTGTTTTACATAGAAATTAAGAAGGAGATGCGTATGGCGGCTTGTGTAGTTGTGGCTGATGATCTGACCGGGGCGAATGCGACAGGCGTTCTCCTGACCAAAATGCAATATCGTGCGGCAACCGTGATGAACCTCAATGACCGGGACGAGGAGATTATTGATATCTGTGACTGTCTTATATATCCCACGGACAGTCGCGGAGTCGATCCGGAGACGGCTTACAAGAGGACATTTGAAGCAACGGAAACATTAAAAGACGATCACGTGCTTCTGTATAGCAAGCGTATCGATTCCACGCTCCGGGGAAATCTGGGAAGTGAGACCGATGCGATGCTGGACAGTCTGGGTGATGACTATATCGCTGTTGCGGCACCGTGTTTTCCCTCATCCGGGCGTATTGTGATCGGAGGATATATGCTGGTGAACGGAGTTCCTCTTCACAGGACAAATATCGCTCTCGATCCCAAATGTCCTGTCCGTACTTCAGAAGTAGTCAGCCTCTTTCGTGAAGGGAGCCGGTATAAAGTGGCTTCCATTCAAATGAGTGAGATGATGGCCGGTCGCAGTGCTCTGGCGGAAAAGATCAGGAACTGCAAGAAAGACGGCTATCGGATAATCGTATTGGACTGCGTGACGCAGGAAGACCTTGATATGATTGCGGAAGCCTGTATCGAGAGCGGCGAGAAGATCCTTGCTGTCGATCCGGGCGTGTTCACAGCAACACTTGCAAGAAAGATCATTAAACCAAGAATTGAACGCAGAGATAATCGTATCCTTGTTGTGGTAGGCAGTGTCAACTCCAGTACGACCGCGCAGCTGGAAAAACTCTGGATGTCTCAGGAAGTGAACAATGTTCTGGTGAGAACCCGTGAATTCCTCGAGGGAGAAGAGCGAAGAGAGCGGGAAATCAACAGGGTCGTCGATGCAATTCTTGAAAAATCGGCAGACTTTGAGGTCTCTTCTGTTGTGGGTGACGGAATCTATCATGAGAACAGGATTGATTTTGAGCCGTATATGAACCGGTATAATTGTTCTTTGGAGGACGTTACGCTTCTGATTAATAATGCTCTGGCACAGATCGCCTTGAGAATTCTGCGGAGAGATAATCTTTTCCATGGTCTCTACGCGAGCGGCGGCGATGTGACGCAGGCTCTGTGCAGGAGCTTCGGTGCATCGGGACTGGACCTTCAGGATGAGGTCCTGCCGCTGGCGGCCTACGGACAGTTTGCCGGCGGAGAATTTGACGGGCTTGACTTCATCACGAAGGGCGGAAGCCAGGGAGACAGTAATGCACTGGTCACGTGTGTAACATATCTGAAGGAGAAACTATTCATCTGATTTTTGATGGTGACAAACATGTTGAGGCGTCAATGATTGTAGGAGTGCGTAAGCACGGAACTATCCGCAATCTACTTTTGGCGACCTTATCATATGATATATAGTTTGCGAGGATGAATTTCTTGCAAGGAAACGTTATACTGTATATAGACAGTACTTCCTGCATGAAATTCTTGAATGCACAACGATGAAAGGAAAAAACTATGACACAGAGAAAACCACTTATAGCAGTACCGATCGGCGATCCCGCAGGCGTCGGTCCCGAGATTGTAGCCAAGGCCTGTGCTCTGGAAAAAGTAAATGATGCAGCCGATGTTATCGTGATCGGTGACCGTCAGGTCATGGAAAATGCCATCGGTATTGTCAGCGCTCCGCTTACCGTTAATGTTGTGGAGAAGCCGACCGCAGGTGATTACCGTCCCGGCATTTTGAACCTTATAGACCTTGCTAATATTGATCAGGCGGAATTTGCCTTCGGCGTTGTTTCCGCGATGTGCGGAAAGGCTGCATTTGAATACATCAAGAAGAGCATCGAGATCACCATGGCCGGCGAGGCAGATGCGGTCGCTACGACTCCGATCAACAAAGAATCTCTGCACGCGGCGGAAGTACCGTTCATCGGACACACCGAAATATTCGGAGCACTGACCGGAACGCCGGATCCGTTGACTATGTTCGAGACCAACGGCCTGCGTGTCTTCTTCCTGACACGGCATAAATCACTGCGTGACATGCTGGATGATATCACGAAGGACAATATCAAGGCCTGCGTTAAGGAGAGTCTTGCCGCGCTGAAGCGTCTCGGCGTCACGGAAGGCACTATGGCAATCGCCGGTCTCAATCCGCACTGCGGCGAGCATGGTCTGTTCGGCTGGGAGGAAGTTAATGAGATTACTCCGGCTGTCGAGGAACTGAAGGCGGAAGGTTATCCGGTTGTCGGACCGATCGGTGCGGATTCCGTGTTCCATCAGGCTGCGATCGGACGCTACAACAGCGTTCTGTCCCTGTACCATGATCAGGGACATATCGCGACCAAGACGCTCGACTTCGAACGCACGATTTCAATTACCAACGGTATGCCGATTTTGAGAACATCTGTTGATCACGGAACGGCATTCGATATAGCCGGCAAGGGAATCGTCAGCGAGGTCAGTATGGCGGAGGCGATTCTTTTGGCTGCGAAGTATGCGCCGTTCTTTGCAAGGTAACATAGAATTCGAATGATATATGTGTCATATCATATTCGAGAAGTACATATTTTGATGAACAAGGGGTTGCCGCACCAGTGCGACAACCCCTTGCTATTTGGTCAACTGACTGTTATAACGATTTAGCTCTGTAAAGGAATGTCACAATCTGACCGCTTTCATTCGCGAGCGCACTTTCCGCGATGATGGCAGGGGTCACCGAGGAGATTGCCTTCAGAGAACTGCCAATTTCCTATATGGCCAGACAGTGGCGGGATGAGAAGAAGATACCTCTTATGGTCATCATTCCCGGCACTGCTTTCGGCCTGACACATTTAAGCAACATTGTCGGTTCAAAACCTTTTACCGGCTCCCGCTGCCGTATGTTTTGCCTTTATATTAATCGGTTACATATCCTACAGACTGCGTGGCAGTGACGCAATCACCTCGAGGCTGGAGAAACAGCCGGTCATCATTGTTGTCACATGGTCCGTTTTTGTGCTTGAAATGGTTTTGCGTTTTTTCCTTCCCGCTTTGAGAGTCCGGGATGCCAGAAACAGTTCGGGCGCAACTATATAAAATCCGGAGAGACCAGTATCATCATTCAGGATAATAACGCGACCCTCCTCATCGCTCTGATCTGGATCGTCCTCAACGGATTTATTGGGGCGCTGCGAATGAGGAACATTCTGGATGACGGGATCCTTATCCTCATATGCAGTGCGTACTCCGTCTGTGATATGATATCATATTATGAGGCTGCCCAGCCAATTCTCCAAATCCTCCATCCCTTCGCCTGTCTTGGCGGATACAGGGAAGATCTTAATGTTCGGGTTGAGCGTCAGCGCCCGTTTCCTGCACTTCTCTAAATCAAACGTGAAATAGGGCAATGCATCCATCTTTGTGATGACCAGTACCTGGCTCTCCCGGAACATAAGGGGGTACTTGAGGGGCTTGTCATCACCCTCCGGTACCGACAGGATCATCATGTTGACATGGGCACCGGTGTCAAATTCCGCAGGACAGATCAGATTGCCGACGTTCTCGAGAAATGCGAGTTTGATGCCGTCAAGGTTCATGCTGAAAAGACCTTTTCTTGTCATGCCCGCGTCCATATGACACATGCCGTCTGTGTGGACCTGGACGGCTGTGGCGCCTAAAGATTCAATTCTCTCCGCATCGACAGCGGATGCGATA
>JBGUHN010000072.1:0-2841 GCA_045112155.1 Lachnospiraceae bacterium | reverse complement strand
TTTGATCTGTTCTGGATAATATTTACTTTTCAAGGTTCATCCGACCGGTGAATCTTAGTCGGTAGGCTCAAGATTCCGAGAGCCTATTTTACTAAATAATCCTCATCTTGCAGTATATAATCTGCTTTATCTTGAATTTAACATTTATTGATTCCCTTATCAATAAATAATCAAATTGTTAACAAAATAATGGTGCAAAAATGGCTGACTTCCTCTTTTTTTTATTAAAATGGGACAAGTCCGATGAAAATGGCGAACATAAGGCACAGGAACGAGAAGCTCCAGACATACAGGGCACTGGCCCTTATATGGTTCCGGATCGGTACATCCGCCATGCCCGTAGCCAGCAGCAAGGCTGCCGTCATTGGGCAGATGAACGTGGCGCTTAATCGCAGAATCTGCATGGTAATTGCGATGGGCAGGGCCTCCAGACCGAAAGCCTGTCCGATGCCGAGCATGATCGGCAGCATTCCGTAGAAATAGCTGTCTGTATCAAAAAACAAGGCCAGCGGCACAGTCAATGCGCAGAGCAACAGGTGCAGATGCTTTCCCAGTGAGGCAGGCAGCATCTTGCCCCTGGTGAGCGAGATAACGGTGGCCGCAATTGCCGCCAGCCCAAGTATCCCAACGAGCATATCGTTCATGTAGTTCTTCCTCCGAATGATATACCGACGTCTGTAAGCAAATACGTTTGCAGGTCAGAGATCGCGATTTACAATCGCTATTGTCCAGTGAAAGATTCGGTTATTGGTTCATTATTTGTCGAATACCGGTCACCGCAGATTGCCTCTGACCCTGGAGAGCACAATAGTCCAGGGCGAACCCGTTCCGATATTGTAAGCTCTTGCGAAAGATCCCTGGTTGATGGCAAGAGCCATATGCCCTACGCTGTTCATGTAGAGCACAGGCATGCCGACCATGACATCCGCGAAGGAGCGGCCGTAAGTAATCTGATTGATATAGACCAGGGAGCTTTCACGGAAAATGCGCACCTCGGTATAATCTCCGAAGGAAATCCCCAGCGCGTTGAAGGTCTCGAAGGGAATCGAGGTCCAAAGAGAACCAAAGCGCACATCCAGAATATCGATCTGTCCGGTCACGGAAGATCCTTTAAGAGTCGCTCCATAAAGGTCCAGAGAGACCAGATCATCCATCTCCAGCCTGGGTCCCACCTCCTCGAAGGAAATTAGACCCGCTGCCAGCCTGGCTCCGGTATAGGCATAGACGTCTCGTCCATAGAAGGTGTAGGATGCCTCACTGTTCTTCAGCCTGTTTCTCTGCTCCTCGATCAGCCGAATCTCAGTAATGCCCAGAAAAGCTGCTATGTGGGTCAGGGTTCCGTTATTGGGAGTAACGATATACTGCCCGCCGGCTGTCCTCGCTATGACACTCTGCCGGCTGGTGCCCACACCCGGGTCCACGACAGATACGAAAACGGTATTCGTCGGCCAATAAGGCAGCGTCTGAAAAAGGCGATAGGATGCTTCGAATATATTATAAGGTGTTATTTCATGGGTAATATCGCTGATCACAAGGCTTGAATCCACCGAATAGGCTACGCCCTTCATGGCGCTCACGGCACCGTCCGCCATTCCGAAATCACTCTGAAATACAAGAAATGCCTGCATGATTTTGACCTCCCGCGTTAGTTGTATTCAGCTCTAAGTATACAATATTTCTCTCATCGTGTCCCTCGAATCCGTCAGAATCATATTTGCAGACTATAAAAATGAGGTCCCGTAATTCTTTGAGTGTCCCCGGCATTTGTCATTTTTAGAATTCGATTTGATTCATTTTGGGTGTGGGAGTAAAATAAAAAATATACTGATGAACGAGGAGTGACTCACTATGAACGATCGACCTTTTGATGTCATATCTATCAAATCACGAATAACAGCTGACAACGACGCTATCGCCGCCGAAGTTCGAGAACTCATGAAGGAGAAAAAAATCTTCTTCATGAATCTTATGGCCTCCCCGGGTGCCGGAAAGACCACGACCCTTGTGCGCACGATCAACGCTCTCAAAGACAAATACCGTATCGGCGTCATCGAGGCAGATGTTGACTCGACCGTAGACGCGCAGGCGATCCATGAGACAGGCGTAAAAGTCATTCAGGTCCATAACGGAGGGTCCTGCCATATGGATGCGGACATGACAGTCCAGGGAATTCGCGGCCTCGGAATGGATGATCTTGATGTCGTATTTCTTGAAAATATCGGTAATATGGTCTGTCCGTCTGAGTTCGATGTCGGCGCCGTATCCTCCGTCATGATCCTTTCCGTTCCTGAAGGAGACGACAAACCGCTTAAATATCCGCTTATGTTCACGATCGTTAATTGCCTTCTAATAAACAAAATTGATACGATGCCCATCTTTGATTTTGATATGGATGCACTTATGGGCAGAGTTCACGAACTCAATCCGGACTGCAGGATCATTCCGGTAAGCAGTCTTACCGGAGAAGGCTTCGATGCCTGGATTTCCTGGCTCACCGACAAGATTGATGAATGTATAAACGATTAACACAGCTGATGTATTCGAGAATCTGAGAGGAAAAGATCAATGAGAATAATTGAATTAAATAAAAGCGTCACGGATTCAAATGACCGTGACGCGGAAGTTCTTCGCAACGAGCTGACAGATAAAGGAATATGTCTCATCAATCTGATGAGTTCTCCGGGCTCCGGAAAGACGACCCTCCTTTCGCGAATTATCAAGGATATGAACGCCAAAGTTCCTATTGCCGTGTGTGAGGCTGATATCGCATCCGCTGTCGATGCGGAGAGAATTGAATCTTTAGGCGCCACAGCCGTCCAGGTCCACACAGACGGCATGTGT